>NZ_CP077076.1:577500-1177500 GCF_019139895.1 Pseudomonas fakonensis
ACGGATAAAAGGTACTCCGGGGATAACAGGCTGATACCGCCCAAGAGTTCATATCGACGGCGGTGTTTGGCACCTCGATGTCGGCTCATCACATCCTGGGGCTGAAGCCGGTCCCAAGGGTATGGCTGTTCGCCATTTAAAGTGGTACGCGAGCTGGGTTTAGAACGTCGTGAGACAGTTCGGTCCCTATCTGCCGTGGACGTTTGAGATTTGAGAGGGGCTGCTCCTAGTACGAGAGGACCGGAGTGGACGAACCTCTGGTGTTCCGGTTGTCACGCCAGTGGCATTGCCGGGTAGCTATGTTCGGAAGAGATAACCGCTGAAAGCATCTAAGCGGGAAACTTGCCTCAAGATGAGATCTCACTGGGATCTTGAATCCCCTAAAGGGCCGTCGAAGACTACGACGTTGATAGGTTGGGTGTGTAAGCGCTGTGAGGCGTTGAGCTAACCAATACTAATTGCCCGTGAGGCTTGACCATATAACACCCAAGCAATTTGCGCGTAAGACGCCAAATTGTGGTGGTGAAGACGAAAGACCCGAAGATTCGTAACATCACAAATATCGCATATCCGAATTCGCTGGGCTGTTCATCTGAACGGACTGGCTACCGAATTTCTTGACGACCATAGAGCATTGGAACCACCTGATCCCATCCCGAACTCAGCAGTGAAACGATGCATCGCCGATGGTAGTGTGGGGTTTCCCCATGTGAGAGTAGGTCATCGTCAAGATTCATTTCGCAAAACCCCTATCTGCGCATGCAGGTAGGGGTTTTGTCTTTGTACGGCGGAAAATCCAGAGCGCCGCGACGAGGCCCGCCCGGGCAACGCACATACCTGCCAGGCCCTCATCGCCGGCAAGCCGGCTCCTACACAAAAATGCAGCGATCCGCTGCCATCAGTCCCCCATTGGCCCTTTTCCTATGCAAGCCAACGGCCCGTGGCTATCATGCCAGCCTTATTCCAAGTCGAGACTGGCATGCTGAAGTTGTTGAATCTCCTCAAGGACGGCCGGTTCCATTCCGGAGAAGCCTTGGGGGCAGCCATCGGGGTAAGCCGCAGTGCTGTCTGGAAGCAGCTGCAGCACCTGGAAGCCGAGCTGAACCTCACCATTCATAAAGTCCGTGGGCGTGGTTACCAGCTGGCGGCACCGCTCACCCTGCTCGATGCTCAGGCCATAGCCGAGTTTGCCGAGGGTGAGCAGTGGCCCGTTTTCATTCACGAAACCATTGATTCAACCAATGCCGAAGGCTTGCGCCTCGCCAGTGCCGGGCAAGCAGCGCCATTTCTGGTGCTGGCCGAGCGTCAGAGCGCCGGGCGTGGCCGTCGCGGGCGCATGTGGGTAAGCCCGTTCGCTGAAAACCTGTACTACAGCCTGGTGCTGCGGGTCGATGGCGGTATGCGCCAGCTCGAGGGTCTGAGCCTGGTGGTTGGCTTGGCGGTTATGCGTGTGCTGCAGGGCTTTGGGGTCAAGGACGTTGGGCTCAAGTGGCCCAATGATGTGCTGGTTCGCGGGCGCAAAATCACCGGCATTCTCCTCGAGCTGGTCGGCGACCCTGCAGACGTCTGCCATGTCGTGCTTGGTATCGGTATCAATGTGAACATGCAAGCCAATGACCAGGTCGACCAGCAGTGGACCTCGATGCGCCAAGAGACAGGTGTGGCCATTGATCGCAATCGCCTGGTCGCGTCCCTGAACCAGCAGTTGCAGCATGAACTGGCGCGTCATCGGCGTTATGGCTTTGCCGCATTCCAGGAAGAGTGGGAGCAAGCCAATCTTTGGCAGGGGCGTGATGTATCGCTCATTGCCGGCGCTACCCGCATTGACGGTGTAGTGCTGGGTGTGGACGGGCAGGGCGGTCTGCGCCTTGAGGTTGATGGTGTGGAGAAGAGCTTCAGTGGTGGTGAGCTCAGTTTGAGGTTGCGTGATGATTCTTGAGCTCGATTGCGGTAACAGCTTCATCAAGTGGCGCGTGATACACGCGGCCGATGCCACCATAGTAGGTGGCGGTATTGTCGATTCTGATCAGGCTTTGGTCGATGCGGTCGGCGCTCTTGCGTCATTGCGCCTTGCGGGCTGTCGAGTCGTCAGCGTGCGCAGTGAAGACGAGACCGCAGCGATCTGTGCGTTGATCGGCCAAGCCTTCGCCGTCACGGCTCGTGTTGCCGAGCCGGCCCAGGAGATGGCCGGTGTGCGCAACGGCTATGAAGACTACCAGCGGCTGGGCATGGATCGTTGGCTGGCGGCGCTGGGGGCTTTTCATCTGGCGCAGCGTGCTTGTCTGGTTATCGACCTGGGTACGGCGGCCAAGGCAGATTTCATCTCTGCAGACGGTGAGCACCTGGGCGGCTACATCTGTCCGGGCATGCCCTTGATGCGCAGCCAGTTGCGTACCCACACCCGGCGCATACGTTACGACGATGCCTCTGCCGAGCGTGCGCTGAGCAGTCTTGCTCCTGGGCGTTCCACTGTCGAGGCGGTCGAGCGCGGGTGCGTATTGATGCTGCAAGGTTTTGCCCGCACCCAGCTTGAGCAGGCGCGTGCGTTGTGGGGAGACGACTTCACCGTATTCCTGACAGGTGGGGATGCGCCGCTGGTGCGCGAGGCGGCACCGCAGGCGCGGGTGGTACCTGACCTGGTATTCGTCGGCCTGGCTATGGCTTGTCCACTGGACTGAGGTGGTTATGCGTTGGTTGTTTCTACTGTTGCTGGTACTCAACGTCTTCTATTACGTCTGGCACCAACAGGAAGCCCCGTTGAAGGTGAAGGATGTCGCGCCCTTGTCGTTGTACAAGGGCAATCAACAGGAGATTCGCCTGCTCAAGGAAACCGGTGTGTCGGCGCCACCGCGTCGGCGCGATGAGTGCCTGGTGGTTGGTGGGCTGAGCGCTCGCGAACAGCTTGAGGCTTTGCGTCAGCGCCTGGTTAGCCTGGACATTGGCGCCGTGCCGGTAGCAGGCCAGCTGCCGGGGGCGGATGGCCTTTGGCTGAAGATATCCCCGGAAAGCGAGCGTTTGCTGGACCAGGAAGTGCTCGCCAGTCTTTCCAACGATTTCAAAGACTTAAAACATAAAATTATTTTCTGCCAAGGTATTGCAACTGGCGAATAGCTTGATAGAATGGCGCCCGCTTCACAGGGAACGCCACTGAGGTGGTAGATCTGGAGGCGGTGTCAAAGTAGCTAAGTTTCAGATTTGATTGAAAAAATTTGAAAAAACGCTTGACACTGAGGCGGCAGACGAATAGAATGCCCGCCACATCTGGAGGGATTCCCGAGCGGCCAAAGGGGACGGACTGTAAATCCGTTGCGAGAGCTTCGAAGGTTCGAATCCTTCTCCCTCCACCAGTTTTAGCGAGAGCCGCAAGCTCCGCGGGTATAGTTTAGTGGTAGAACCTCAGCCTTCCAAGCTGATGATGCGGGTTCGATTCCCGCTACCCGCTCCAAGTTTGCTGTTTTTGCACAAAGTGTTTCGCTCTTGTAGCTCAGTTGGTAGAGCACACCCTTGGTAAGGGTGAGGTCAGCGGTTCAAGTCCGCTCAAGAGCTCCATATAAACAAGGCAGATATGAAAATATCTGCCTTTGTTTTATCAGCGCAATGACTATTTCTTCTGCGGAGGACTGTATCGATGGCTAAGGAAAAGTTTGATCGTTCCCTTCCCCACGTTAACGTCGGCACTATCGGCCACGTTGACCACGGTAAGACCACTCTGACTGCAGCTCTGACCCGCGTCTGCTCCGAAGTTTTCGGTTCGGCCGTTGTTGAGTTCGACAAGATCGACTCGGCTCCAGAAGAGAAAGCGCGCGGTATCACCATCAACACCGCTCACGTCGAGTACAACTCGAACATTCGTCACTACGCTCACGTTGACTGCCCAGGTCACGCTGACTACGTGAAGAACATGATCACCGGTGCTGCCCAGATGGACGGCGCGATCCTGGTTTGCTCGGCCGCCGATGGTCCGATGCCACAAACCCGTGAGCACATCCTGCTGTCCCGTCAGGTTGGCGTTCCGTACATCGTGGTCTTCCTGAACAAGGCTGACCTGGTAGACGACGCTGAGCTGCTGGAACTGGTCGAGATGGAAGTTCGCGACCTGCTGTCCACCTACGACTTCCCAGGCGACGACACCCCGATCATCATCGGTTCGGCTCGTATGGCTCTGGAAGGCAAAGACGACAACGAAATGGGCACTACCGCTGTCAAGAAGCTGGTAGAAACTCTGGATGCCTACATCCCTGAGCCAGTTCGTGCCATCGACCAGCCGTTCCTGATGCCGATCGAAGACGTATTCTCGATCTCGGGTCGTGGTACCGTTGTTACCGGCCGTATCGAGCGTGGTATCGTCCGCGTTCAAGATCCGCTGGAAATCGTTGGTCTGCGTGACACCACCACCACCACCTGCACCGGCGTTGAGATGTTCCGCAAGCTGCTGGACGAAGGTCGTGCTGGCGAGAACTGCGGCGTCCTGCTGCGTGGTACCAAGCGTGACGACGTTGAGCGTGGCCAGGTTCTGGTCAAGCCAGGTTCGGTCAAGCCGCACACCAAGTTCACCGCAGAAGTCTACGTCCTGTCGAAGGAAGAAGGCGGCCGTCACACTCCGTTCTTCAAAGGCTACCGTCCTCAGTTCTACTTCCGTACCACTGACGTGACCGGTAACTGCGAACTGCCGGAAGGCGTTGAAATGGTAATGCCAGGTGACAACATCCAGATGACTGTCACCCTGATCAAGACCATCGCGATGGAAGACGGTCTGCGCTTCGCCATCCGTGAAGGCGGTCGTACCGTCGGCGCCGGCGTCGTAGCAAAAATTATTGAATAAGTAGTTGATTTACTTGATCGGGCCGGTATAATGGCCGGCCTGATACAGCGTTAAAGGTCAGTAGCTCAATTGGCAGAGCGACGGTCTCCAAAACCGTAGGTTGGGGGTTCGATTCCCTCCTGACCTGCCATTCACCTCGGTGTGATTGGCTTTCTTCTTACAGGATCCTCCCCGATGACTCCCAAAACTGAAGCCCAAGATTCGCGTTTTGATCTGTTCAAGTGGCTCGCTGTTGTCGCACTGGTAGTTGTTGGTGTCGTGGGTAATCAGTATTACTCCGCATCCCCAATCCTGTATCGCGTACTCGTCCTGCTTGTTCTGGCTGCTGTCGCGGGCTTTGTTGCTCTGCAGACCGCCAAGGGTAAGTCGTTCTTTGCGCTGGCGAAGGAAGCTCGTACCGAGATCCGTAAAGTCGTGTGGCCAACCCGCCAGGAAACCACTCAGACCACGTTGATTGTCGTGGCTGTCGTCCTGGTTATGGCGCTGGTGCTGTGGGGTCTCGACTCCCTGCTCGGCTGGTTGGTCTCCCTGATTGTTGGCTAAAGGTGTCCCGTGGCTAAGCGTTGGTATGTAGTGCATGCTTACTCGGGTTACGAGAAGCATGTCATGCGCTCCCTGGTAGAGCGCGTCAAGCTGGCTGGCATGGAAGACGAATTCGGCGAAATCCTGGTTCCAACCGAGGAAGTCGTCGAAATGCGTAACGGCCAGAAGCGCAAGAGCGAGCGCAAGTTCTTCCCGGGCTATGTGCTGGTTCAGATGGAAATGAACGAAGGGACTTGGCACCTTGTCAAGGACACCCCTCGTGTTATGGGTTTCATTGGTGGTACTGCAGACAAACCTGCGCCTATCACTGATAAAGAAGCTGAGGCCATCCTGCGTCGCGTAGCTGACGGCAGTGACAAGCCTAAGCCGAAGACGTTGTTCGAGCCGGGTGAAGTGGTTCGCGTCATTGATGGTCCCTTCGCTGACTTCAATGGCAACGTCGAAGAAGTTAACTACGAAAAGAGCCGGCTGCAGGTTGCAGTGCTCATTTTCGGTCGCTCCACCCCGGTGGAGCTCGAGTTCAGCCAGGTCGAGAAGGTCTAGCGGAACGCAGCATCCCATACCCCGCAGCCCTATGTGCTGCGGGGTTTTGTCGTCACTGGGATAAAACGCAAGTCATCCGGGGAGCCATCAGGCGTTCGTACCCGATTTTGGAGTAGCTCATGGCTAAGAAGATTCAGGCTTACATCAAGCTGCAAGTAAAGGCCGGCCAGGCCAACCCAAGCCCACCCGTTGGTCCAGCACTGGGTCAACATGGTGTGAACATCATGGAGTTCTGCAAGGCCTTCAACGCCCGTACTCAGGGTCAAGAGCCAGGTCTGCCGACTCCAGTGATCATCACTGTCTACAGCGACCGTAGCTTCACCTTCGAGACCAAGAGCACCCCTGCCTCGGTTCTGCTGAAGAAAGCTGCTGGCCTGACCAGTGGTTCGGCTCGCCCGAACACCGTCAAAGTCGGTACCGTGAACCGTGCTCAGCTGGAAGAGATCGCCAAAGCCAAACAGGCTGATCTGACCGCCGCTGACCTGGACGCTGCTGTACGCACCATCGCTGGCTCTGCCCGCAGCATGGGCCTGAACGTGGAGGGTGTGTAATGGCTAAGCTGACCAAGCGCCAAAAGGCTATCGCCGAGAAAATCGAAGCAGGCAAGGCCTACAACTTCGAAGAAGCGGCAACTCTGCTGGCTTCGCTGCCGGCTGCCAAGTTCGTCGAGTCCTACGACATCGCCGTAAACCTCGGTGTTGACCCACGTAAATCCGACCAGGTCGTTCGTAGCGCTACTGTGCTGCCGCACGGCACTGGCAAGACCGTACGTGTTGCCGTCTTCACCCAGGGTCCAGCTGCTGAAGCCGCACTGGCTGCCGGCGCTGACCGCGTAGGTATGGACGATCTGGCTGCCGAAATGAAAGCCGGCGACCTGAACTATGACGTCGTCATCGCATCGCCTGATGCCATGCGCGTTGTGGGTCAGCTGGGTCAGGTTCTGGGTCCGCGTGGCCTGATGCCTAACCCGAAAGTAGGTACCGTATCCCCAGACGTAGCCGGCGCTGTCAAAAACGCCAAGGCTGG
This sequence comes from Pseudomonas fakonensis, assembly GCF_019139895.1. Classification (GTDB taxonomy): domain Bacteria; phylum Pseudomonadota; class Gammaproteobacteria; order Pseudomonadales; family Pseudomonadaceae; genus Aquipseudomonas; species Aquipseudomonas fakonensis. The sequence goes on from NZ_CP077076.1 coordinate 584,435, forward strand.
TCAGGTTCGCTACCGTACCGACAAGAACGGTATCATCCATACCTCCGTTGGCAAGGTCGGCTTCGAAGCCGGCAAGCTGAAGGAAAACGTTGAAGCCCTGATCGCCGATCTGAAGCGTATCAAGCCAGCTTCCTCGAAAGGTATCTACGTCAAGCGCGTTACCCTGAGCACCACCATGGGCCCAGGTCTGGTCATCGATCAGAGCTCGCTGAACGTGTAATGCTCGGCCGCGGCAACCTGGTTGCCGCGGCCAACTAAATTGGGGTCCCTGCCTGGCGGGGGCTATCCAAGACCGTAGGCGGCGCAAGCCTTAAACCACAAGCCTACGCAGATGGTGCTCCCGATTCGTTCGCGAATCAGACACCAAAACGACATCCGGCCTCGGCTGGATGAAACGGTAGAAACCAGGAGTAAACCCGTGGCAATTAAACTCGAAGACAAGAAGGCCATCGTCGCTGAAGTCAACGAGGCTGCCAAAGTCGCTCTGTCCGCTGTCGTGGCTGATGCCCGTGGTGTGACTGTAGGCGCAATGACCGGACTCCGTAAAGAGGCCCGCGAAGCTGGCGTATACGTGCGTGTCGTACGTAACACCCTGCTCAAGCGCGCTGTTGAAGGCACCGAGTTTTCGGTCCTCAACGACGTGTTCAAAGGCCCGACCCTGATCGCCTTCTCCAACGAGCACCCGGGCGCTGCTGCCCGTCTGTTCAAAGAGTTCGCCAAGGGTCAGGACAAGTTCGAGATCAAGGCAGCCGCGTTTGACGGCAATTTCATTGCAGCGAACCAGATCGACGTGTTGGCTACCCTGCCGACCCGCGACGAAGCTATCGCAAAACTGATGAGCGTGATCCAAGGCGCCACCAGCAAGCTGGCTCGTACTCTGGCAGCCATTCGCGACCAGAAAGAAGCTACCGCTGCCTAAGGCACGCGAAACTCTTTCAAAATCATATGTTTAATTTGATGGCTGCGTAGGCTGTCACCCCAATACAGGATTTAAGTCATGTCCCTGACTAACGAGCAAATCATCGAAGCAATCGGCCAGAAAACCGTTCTGGAAATTGTTGAGCTGATCAAAGCTATGGAAGAAACCTTCGGCGTTACCGCTGCTGTTGCCGCTGCCGGCCCAGCTGCTGCTGCTGCCGTTGTTGAAGAGCAGACCGAGTTCAACGTTGTCCTGGTTGAAGCCGGCGACAAGAAAGTGAACGTCATTAAAGCCGTTCGCGAGCTGACCGGTCTGGGCCTGAAAGAAGCCAAAGAGAAAGTCGATGGCGCTCCTCAGGTTGTAGCTGAAGGCGTTTCGAAAGAAGCCGCTGAAGACGCTAAGAAGAAGCTGGAAGAAGCAGGCGCTAAAGTCGAGCTGAAGTAATTTCGACTTTGCGACTCCAGTCCGAGCGTTGAGCGAAGGGCTGATGGCTGGTGGCTTATGCCACCGGCCTTTTTCCGTTATTGGTGGCCGATCAGGTCGGCCCCGATAACGAGCTGCAAGACACCCAAGAGGGTGGCGCAAACCAAGAGGTTTGCACGATTTTCGGCTGCTCCCGCCGGGAGATGCCAAATAAGCAGGTGACCAAGCTGGGGAATGCTGATGGCTTACTCATACACTGAGAAAAAACGTATCCGCAAGGACTTTAGCAAGTTGCCGGACGTCATGGACGTGCCTTACCTCCTGGCAATCCAGCTGGATTCGTATCGCGAATTCCTGCAGGCGGGAGCATCCAAGGACCAGTTCCGCGACGTCGGCCTGCATGCGGCCTTCAAATCGGTATTCCCGATCATCAGCTACTCCGGCAATGCTGCCCTGGAGTACGTCGGCTATCGCCTGGGCGAGCCGGCTTTCGATGTGAAGGAATGTGTCCTGCGCGGTGTGACCTTTGCGGTCCCGCTGCGGGTGAAGGTGCGCCTGATCATCTTCGACAAGGAATCGTCGAACAAAGCGATCAAGGACATCAAAGAGCAAGAAGTCTACATGGGTGAAATCCCCCTGATGACTGAGAACGGTACCTTCGTTATCAACGGTACCGAGCGTGTGATCGTGTCCCAGTTGCACCGTTCGCCAGGTGTGTTCTTCGACCACGACCGTGGCAAGACCCACAGCTCCGGCAAGCTGCTGTACTCCGCACGCATCATCCCTTACCGCGGTTCGTGGCTGGACTTCGAGTTCGACCCGAAAGACTGCGTGTTCGTCCGTATCGACCGTCGCCGCAAGCTGCCGGCCTCGGTGCTGCTGCGTGCCCTGGGTTACAGCACTGAAGAAGTGCTCAACACCTTCTACACCACCAACGTCTTCCACATCTCCGGCGAGAAACTCAGCCTGGAGCTGGTGCCGCAGCGTCTGCGTGGTGAAGTCGCGGTCATGGACATCCATGATGGCAGCGGCAAGGTCATCGTCGAGCAAGGCCGCCGTATTACCGCGCGCCACATCAACCAGCTGGAAAAAGCTGGCGTGAAAGAGCTGGACGTGCCGATGGAGTACGTACTGGGTCGCACCAGTGCCAAGGCCATCGTGCACCCGGCTACCGGCGAGATCCTGGCCGAGTGCAATACCGAGCTGACCACCGATCTGCTGATCAAGATCGCCAAGGCTCAGGTCGTTCGCATCGAGACCCTGTACACCAACGACATCGACTGCGGTCCGTTCATCTCGGACACTCTGAAGATCGACACCACCAGCAACCAGCTGGAAGCCCTGGTCGAGATCTACCGCATGATGCGTCCAGGCGAGCCGCCAACCAAGGACGCCGCCGAGACCCTGTTCAACAACCTGTTCTTCAGCGCCGAGCGTTACGACCTGTCCGCCGTTGGCCGCATGAAGTTCAACCGTCGTATCGGTCGTACCGAGATCGAAGGTTCGGGCGTGCTGAGCAAGGAAGATATCGTCGAGGTCCTCAAGACCCTGGTCGACATCCGTAACGGCAAAGGCATCGTCGACGACATCGACCACCTGGGTAACCGTCGCGTTCGTTGCGTCGGTGAAATGGCCGAGAACCAGTTCCGCGTTGGCCTGGTACGTGTAGAGCGTGCGGTCAAAGAGCGTCTGTCGATGGCCGAAAGCGAAGGCCTGATGCCGCAGGACCTGATCAACGCCAAGCCGGTTGCGGCGGCGGTGAAAGAGTTCTTCGGTTCCAGCCAGCTCTCGCAGTTCATGGACCAGAACAACCCGCTCTCCGAGATCACCCACAAGCGCCGTGTTTCTGCACTCGGCCCTGGCGGTCTGACCCGTGAGCGCGCAGGCTTCGAAGTCCGTGACGTACACCCGACCCACTACGGCCGTGTGTGCCCGATCGAAACGCCGGAAGGCCCGAACATCGGTCTGATCAACTCCCTGGCAGCTTATGCCCGCACCAACCAGTACGGCTTCCTCGAAAGCCCGTACCGCGTGGTGAAAGAGGGTGTGGTCAGCGACGACATCGTGTTCCTGTCGGCCATCGAAGAAGCTGATCACGTCATCGCCCAGGCCTCGGCCGCGATGAACGAGAAGAAGCAGCTGATCGACGAGCTGGTAGCCGTTCGTCACCTGAACGAATTCACCGTCAAGGCGCCGGAAGACGTCACCCTGATGGACGTTTCGCCGAAGCAGGTTGTTTCCGTCGCTGCCTCGTTGATTCCGTTCCTCGAGCACGACGACGCCAACCGTGCGTTGATGGGTTCGAACATGCAGCGTCAGGCTGTACCGACCCTGCGCGCCGACAAGCCGCTGGTAGGTACCGGCATGGAGCGCAACGTCGCCCGTGACTCCGGTGTCTGCGTGGTTGCTCGCCGCGGTGGTGTGATCGACTCGGTCGACGCCAGCCGTATCGTCGTTCGCGTCAATGACGACGAAGTCGAGACCGGTGAAGCAGGTGTGGATATCTACAACCTGACCAAGTACACCCGTTCGAACCAGAACACCTGCATCAACCAGCGTCCGCTGGTGAGCAAGGGTGACAAGGTTCAGCGCAGCGACATCATGGCCGATGGTCCGTCCACCGACATGGGTGAGCTGGCACTGGGTCAGAACATGCGCATCGCGTTCATGGCGTGGAACGGCTTCAACTTCGAAGACTCCATCTGCCTGTCCGAGCGTGTGGTTCAGGAAGACCGCTTCACCACGATCCACATCCAGGAACTGACCTGTGTGGCCCGTGACACCAAGCTTGGCCCAGAAGAAATCACCGCAGACATCCCGAACGTGGGTGAAGCTGCGCTGAACAAGCTGGACGAAGCCGGTATCGTCTACGTAGGTGCCGAAGTCGGCGCCGGCGACATCCTGGTCGGCAAGGTCACCCCGAAAGGCGAGACCCAGCTGACTCCGGAAGAAAAACTGCTGCGCGCGATCTTCGGCGAGAAGGCCAGCGACGTCAAAGACACCTCCCTGCGCGTACCGACCGGTACCAAGGGCACCGTCATCGACGTACAGGTCTTCACCCGTGATGGCGTCGAGCGCGACAGCCGCGCCCTGGCCATCGAGAAGATGCAGCTCGACGAGATCCGCAAGGACCTCAACGAAGAGTTCCGCATCGTCGAAGGTGCAACCTTCGAGCGTCTGCGTTCGGCTCTGAACGGCCAGGTGGTTGACGGTGGTGCGGGCCTGAAGAAAGGCACCGTGATCAGCGACGACGTCCTGAACGGCCTGGAGCACGGCCAGTGGTTCAAACTGCGCATGGCCGAAGATGCACTGAACGAGCAGCTGGAAAAGGCTCAGCAGTACATCGTCGATCGCCGTCGCCTGCTGGACGACAAGTTCGAAGACAAGAAGCGCAAGCTGCAGCAGGGCGATGACCTGGCACCGGGCGTACTGAAGATCGTCAAGGTCTACCTGGCCATCCGCCGTCGCATCCAGCCGGGTGACAAGATGGCCGGTCGTCACGGTAACAAGGGTGTCGTCTCGGTAATCATGCCGGTCGAAGACATGCCGCACGACGCCAACGGTACTCCGGTCGACGTCGTACTGAACCCGCTGGGCGTACCTTCGCGTATGAACGTCGGGCAGATCCTCGAAACCCACCTGGGCCTCGCGGCCAAAGGTCTGGGCGAGAAGATCGACCGCATGATCGAAGAGCAGCGTAAAGCCGCTGAAATTCGTGGCTTCCTCACCGAGATCTACAACGAGATCGGTGGTCGTCAGGAGAACCTGGAAGAGTTCACCGACGCAGAGATCCTCGCCTTGGCCCACAACCTGAAGAAAGGCGTGCCTATGGCCACTCCAGTCTTCGACGGTGCCAAAGAGCGTGAGATCAAGGCCATGCTGAAACTGGCAGACCTGCCAGAAAGCGGCCAGATGCAGCTGTTCGACGGCCGCACCGGCAACAAGTTCGAGCGTCCTGTGACCGTTGGTTACATGTACATGCTCAAGCTGAACCACTTGGTGGACGACAAGATGCACGCGCGTTCCACTGGTTCCTACAGCCTGGTTACCCAGCAGCCGCTGGGTGGTAAGGCGCAGTTCGGTGGTCAGCGTTTCGGGGAGATGGAAGTGTGGGCGCTGGAAGCATACGGCGCGGCATACACCCTGCAAGAAATGCTCACAGTGAAGTCGGACGACGTGAACGGCCGTACCAAGATGTACAAGAACATCGTGGATGGCGATCACCGTATGGAGCCGGGCATGCCCGAGTCCTTCAACGTGTTGATCAAAGAGATCCGTTCGCTCGGTATCGATATCGATCTGGAAACCGAATAACACGTGACGCGAAGGGGAGTGGGCAGGTAATGCCTGCTCCCTGCTCCGCCAGGAGGAAAGGCCTTGAAAGACCTACTGAATTTGCTGAAAAACCAGGGTCAAGTCGAAGAGTTCGACGCCATCCGCATCGGTCTGGCGTCGCCTGAAATGATCCGTTCGTGGTCGTTCGGTGAAGTCAAAAAGCCCGAGACCATCAACTACCGTACGTTCAAGCCTGAGCGTGACGGCCTGTTCTGCGCCAAGATCTTTGGCCCAGTCAAGGACTACGAGTGCCTGTGCGGCAAGTACAAGCGCCTCAAGCACCGCGGCGTAATCTGCGAGAAGTGCGGCGTTGAAGTTGCCCTGGCCAAGGTTCGTCGTGAGCGCATGGCGCACATCGAACTGGCCTCGCCGGTTGCCCACATCTGGTTCCTGAAGTCGCTGCCGTCCCGTATCGGCCTGCTGATGGACATGACCCTGCGTGATATCGAACGCGTGCTCTACTTCGAGAGCTATGTCGTTATCGACCCGGGCATGACCACCCTCGAGAAGGGTCAGCTGCTGAACGACGAGCAGTACTTCGAAGCGCTGGAAGAGTTCGGTGATGACTTCGACGCCCGCATGGGTGCCGAGGCTGTCCGCGAGCTGCTGCACGCTATCGACCTGGAGCACGAGATCGGCCGCCTGCGCGAAGAAATTCCGCAAACGAACTCCGAGACCAAGATCAAGAAGCTGTCCAAGCGCCTGAAGCTGATGGAAGCTTTCCAGGGCTCGGGCAACCTGCCTGAGTGGATGGTCCTGACCGTCCTGCCAGTGCTGCCGCCGGACCTGCGTCCGCTGGTACCGCTGGATGGCGGCCGCTTCGCGACCTCCGACCTGAACGATCTGTATCGTCGGGTGATCAACCGTAACAACCGTCTGAAGCGCCTGCTCGATCTGTCGGCGCCGGACATCATCGTGCGCAACGAAAAGCGCATGCTGCAGGAAGCGGTCGACGCCCTTCTCGACAACGGCCGTCGCGGTCGCGCCATCACCGGCTCGAACAAGCGTCCGCTGAAGTCGCTGGCCGACATGATCAAAGGTAAGCAAGGTCGCTTCCGTCAGAACTTGCTCGGTAAGCGCGTTGACTACTCCGGCCGTTCGGTAATTACCGTAGGCCCGACCCTGCGCCTGCACCAGTGCGGTCTGCCGAAGAAGATGGCGCTGGAGCTGTTCAAGCCGTTCATTTTCGGCAAGCTGGAAATGCGTGGTCTGGCGACCACCATCAAGGCCGCCAAGAAGATGGTCGAGCGCGAACTGCCAGAGGTCTGGGACGTTCTCGCCGAGGTGATCCGCGAACACCCCGTACTGCTCAACCGTGCGCCGACCCTGCACCGTCTGGGTATCCAGGCCTTTGAGCCGGTTCTGATCGAAGGTAAGGCTATCCAGCTGCACCCGCTGGTCTGCGCCGCGTACAACGCCGACTTCGACGGTGACCAGATGGCCGTTCACGTGCCGCTGACCCTGGAAGCCCAGCTCGAAGCGCGCGCGCTGATGATGTCGACCAACAACATCCTGTCGCCAGCCAACGGTGAGCCAATCATCGTTCCGTCGCAGGACGTTGTACTGGGTCTGTACTACATGACCCGTGAAGCCATCAACGCCAAGGGCGAAGGTCGCGTATTCGCCGACCTGCAGGAAGTCGACCGCGTATTCCGCGCCGGCGAAGCTGCCCTGCACGCGAAAATCAAGGTCCGTATCAACGAGACCGTGAACGACCGTGATGGCAGCGTCACCAAGAACACCCGCATCGTCGACACCACCGTCGGCCGTGCGCTGCTGTTCCAGGTTGTACCGGCAGGCCTGCCGTACGACGTGGTGAACCAGCCGATGAAGAAAAAGGCGATCTCCAAGCTGATCAACCAGTGCTACCGCGTGGTTGGTCTGAAAGAGACCGTTATCTTCGCTGACCAGTTGATGTACACCGGTTTCGCTTACTCCACCATCTCTGGCGTGTCCATTGGTGTGAACGACTTCGTCATCCCGGATGAGAAGGCGCGCATCATCGACAGCGCTACCGATGAAGTGAAGGAAATCGAGAGCCAGTACGCCTCCGGCCTGGTAACCCAGGGCGAGAAGTACAACAAGGTCATCGACTTGTGGTCGAAGGCGAACGACGAAGTGTCCAAGGCGATGATGGCCAACCTCTCGAAAGAGAAGGTCATCGACCGCGAAGGCAACGAAGTCGACCAAGAGTCCTTCAACTCGATGTACATGATGGCCGACTCCGGTGCCCGTGGTTCCGCGGCCCAGATCCGTCAGCTGGCCGGTATGCGTGGCCTGATGGCCAAGCCGGACGGCTCGATCATCGAGACGCCGATCACCGCGAACTTCCGTGAAGGTCTGAGCGTACTGCAGTACTTCATCTCGACCCACGGTGCTCGTAAGGGTCTGGCGGATACCGCACTGAAGACCGCGAACTCCGGTTACCTGACTCGTCGTCTGGTAGACGTGGCGCAAGACCTGGTCGTGACCGAGATCGATTGCGGCACCGACCAGGGCCTGCTGATGACTCCGCACATCGAAGGCGGCGACGTTGTCGAGCCGCTGGGTGAGCGCGTACTGGGCCGTGTCATCGCCCGTGACGTGTTCAAGCCAGGCACCGAGGACGTCATCGTTCCGGCCGGTACCCTGGTCGATGAGCAGTGGGTCGAGTTCATCGAGCTGAACAGCATCGACGAAGTGATCGTGCGTTCGCCGATCAGTTGCGAAACCCGCTTCGGCATCTGCGCCAAGTGCTACGGTCGTGACCTGGCTCGCGGTCACCAGGTCAACATCGGTGAAGCTGTCGGCGTTATCGCTGCACAGTCGATCGGTGAGCCGGGTACCCAGCTGACCATGCGTACGTTCCACATCGGTGGTGCTGCAAGCCGTACTTCGGCTGCCGACAGCGTCCAGGTGAAGAACGGCGGTATGGTGCGTCTGCACAACCTGAAGCAGGTCGAGCGTGCCGACGGCAACCTGGTTGCCGTATCGCGTTCCGGCGAGCTGGCCATTGCCGACGAGTTCGGCCGTGAGCGTGAGCGCTACAAGCTGCCTTACGGTGCGGTGATTTCGGTCAAGGAAGGTGAGAAGGTCGAAGCTGGCGCCATCGTCGCCAAGTGGGACCCGCACACCCACCCGATCGTTACCGAACTGAAAGGTACCGTGACCTTCGTGGGCATGGAAGAAAACATCACCATCAAGCGCCAGACCGACGAACTGACCGGCCTGACCAACATTGAAGTGATGGACGTCAAGGATCGCCCTGCCGCAGGCAAGGAAATCCGCCCGGCCATCAAGATGGTCGATGCTGCAGGCAAGGATCTGTACCTGCCAGGTACCGACGTACCGGCACAGTACTTCCTGCCAGCCAACGCCCTCGTCGGTGTGGCTGACGGTGCCCAGATCGGCGTCGGTGACGTTATCGCGCGTATCCCGCAAGAAACGTCGAAGACCCGTGACATCACCGGTGGTCTGCCACGCGTTGCCGACCTGTTCGAAGCGCGCCGTCCGAAAGAAGCCTCGATTCTGGCTGAAGTCAGCGGCACCATTGCCTTCGGTAAAGAAACCAAGGGCAAGCGTCGTCTGGTCATCACTCCGACCGATGGCAGCGATCCGTACGAAGAGCTGATTCCGAAGTGGCGCCACCTGAACGTCTTCGAAGGCGAACAGGTAAACCGCGGCGAAGTTATTTCCGACGGCCCGAGCGATCCGCACGACATCCTGCGTCTGCTGGGTGTGAGCGCGCTGGCGAAGTACATCGTCAACGAGATCCAGGACGTTTACCGTCTGCAGGGCGTGAAGATCAACGACAAGCACATCGAGACCATCCTGCGTCAGATGCTGCGTAAAGTTGAGATTTCCGAGTCGGGCGATTCCAGCTTCATCAAGGGCGACCAGATGGAACTGACCCAGGTACTGGTAGAGAACGAGCGTCTCGCCGGCGAGGACAAGTTCATCTCCAAGTTCACCCGCGTGCTGCTGGGTATCACCAAGGCCTCGCTGTCCACCGAATCGTTCATCTCGGCGGCTTCCTTCCAGGAAACCACCCGCGTACTGACCGAAGCGGCGGTAACCGGCAAGCGCGACTACCTGCGCGGCCTGAAAGAGAACGTGGTCGTGGGTCGTCTGATCCCGGCCGGTACCGGTCTGGCCTACCACAGCGAGCGCAAGCGTCGCCGTGATGCCGACAAACCGCTGCGTGTAAGCGCCAGTGAGGTGGAAGCCGCACTGACCGAAGCGCTGAATTCCAGCGGTAACTAAGTACAGGGCAGGGCCCCGGCAACCCTCGAACGGGCATCGGTGACATGAATTGTTGCCGATGATCGGGCGAGGAGGGCCGGGGCCTCGTCTTGACTGGGTGCAAGATCCTCTTTAGACTTTTGTACCCTTAAATTTGGTGAGGCTCCGTCTCGCCAATTTTTGGCTTTCTTGCAAGACAATAGAGTCGCAAGACAATCAGTGGAGCTAGTAGATGGCAACTATCAACCAGCTGGTACGTCAGCCGCGCAAGCGTTCGGTCGAAAAGTCCGACGTTCCTGCGCTGCAGAACTGCCCGCAACGTCGTGGCGTGTGCACCCGCGTGTACACCACTACGCCGAAAAAACCTAACTCGGCACTGCGTAAAGTTTGCCGTGTGCGTCTGACCAACGGTTTCGAGGTTTCCTCGTACATCGGCGGTGAAGGCCACAACCTGCAAGAGCACAGCGTCGTCCTGATCCGTGGCGGCCGTGTAAAAGACTTGCCAGGTGTTCGTTACCACACCGTTCGCGGCTCTCTGGATACTTCGGGCGTCAAAGGCCGTAACCAGGGCCGTTCGAAGTACGGTACCAAGCGTCCGAAGTAATCGGTCGTTTGCAGACATCCATTTTTTTGAGTCGATAAGAGTAAGGTCGGGCAGGGGTCGAAGACCCGCGTCCCGGGCTAACCTGAAGACCGTTTGAGGGCTTATCATGCCAAGACGTCGTGTAGCAGCAAAACGTGAGATCCTTGACGATCCGAAGTACGGATCCCAGATCCTCGCCAAGTTCATGAACCACGTGATGGAAAGCGGCAAGAAGGCCGTAGCCGAGCGCATCGTTTACGGTGCCCTGGATACCGTCAAAGCACGCAAGAACAGCGACCCCCTGGAAATCTTCGAGAAAGCTCTCGACGCCATCGCTCCGCTGGTCGAAGTAAAGTCCCGCCGTGTCGGCGGTGCCACTTACCAGGTTCCGGTTGAAGTTCGTCCATCCCGTCGTAACGCTCTGGCAATGCGCTGGCTCGTAGACTACGCCCGCAAGCGCGGCGAGAAGTCGATGGCCCTGCGTCTGGCCGGCGAACTGCTGGATGCTGCCGAAGGCAAAGGTGCTGCAGTCAAGAAGCGTGAAGACGTTCACCGTATGGCTGAAGCCAACAAAGCGTTCTCGCACTACCGCTTCTAATTCAAGCATCAATCATTTTGCGAGGGCTTTATGGCTCGTACTACAGCAATTAACCGCTACCGTAACATTGGTATCTGCGCCCACGTTGACGCGGGCAAGACCACCACTACCGAGCGGATCCTGTTCTACACAGGTCTGAGCCACAAGATGGGCGAGGTGCACGACGGCGCCGCGACCACCGACTGGATGGTGCAGGAGCAGGAGCGCGGTATCACCATTACCTCCGCTGCCGTTACCACCTTCTGGAAAGGTTCCCGTGGTCAGTACGACAACTACCGCGTAAACGTCATCGATACCCCCGGCCACGTTGACTTCACCATTGAAGTAGAGCGTTCGCTGCGTGTACTCGACGGCGCGGTCGTTGTGTTCTGCGGTACTTCCGGCGTTGAGCCACAGTCCGAAACCGTATGGCGTCAGGCCAACAAGTACGGCGTTCCACGTGTTGTCTACGTGAACAAGATGGACCGTGCTGGTGCCAACTTCCTGCGCGTTATCGGTCAGATCAAGAATCGTCTGGGTCACACCCCGGTTCCGGTCCAGCTGGCTATCGGTGCGGAAGACGACTTCCAGGGTCAGGTTGACCTGATCAAGATGAAAGCCATCTACTGGAACGACGACGACAAGGGTACTACCTACCGCGAGGAAGAGATTCCTGCTGAGCTGGTGGACCTGGCCAACGAATGGCGCAGCAACATGGTCGAGGCTGCTGCCGAGGCCAACGAAGAGCTGATGAACAAGTACCTTGAAGAAGGTGACCTGTCCATCGAAGACATCAAGGCTGGTCTGCGCGCCCGTACCCTGGCGAGCGAGATCGTTCCTGCTGTCTGCGGTTCCTCGTTCAAGAACAAGGGCGTTCCCCTGGTTCTCGACGCCGTTATCGATTTCCTGCCTGCGCCAACCGAGATCCCTGCGATCAAGGGTATCCACCCTGATCTGATCGACGTGCCGAAGGACGAAGTCACTCCAGAGCAGTACGACGAGCGTCCTGCTGACGACAACGAGCCGTTCTCGGCCCTGGCGTTCAAGATTGCCACCGACCCGTTCGTTGGTACTCTGACCTTCGTTCGCGTTTACTCGGGCTTCCTGACCTCCGGTGACTCCGTCATCAACTCGGTCAAGGGTAAGAAAGAGCGCGTTGGTCGTATGGTTCAGATGCACGCCAACCAGCGTGAAGAGATCAAAGAAGTACGCGCTGGCGACATCGCTGCTCTGATCGGCATGAAGGACGTCACCACCGGTGACACCCTGTGCAACGCCGACAAGCCGATCATCCTCGAGCGTATGGACTTCCCTGAGCCGGTAATTTCGCTCTCCGTAGAGCCGAAAACCAAGGCTGACCAGGAGAAGATGGGTATCGCACTGGGCAAGCTGGCCCAGGAAGACCCGTCGTTCCGCGTCAAGACCGACGAAGAAACCGGCCAGACCATCATCTCCGGTATGGGTGAGCTGCACCTGGACATCCTCGTTGACCGCATGAAGCGCGAGTTCAACGTCGAGTGCAACGTCGGCAAGCCGCAGGTTTCGTACCGCGAGAAGATCACCAAGTCCAACGTCGAAATCGAAGGTAAGTTCGTTCGTCAGTCGGGTGGTCGTGGTCAGTTCGGTCACTGCTGGATCCGTTTCTCGGAGCCAGAGCAGGACGAGAAGGGCAACATCACCGAAGGTCTGGTGTTCTCCAACGAAGTCGTTGGTGGCGTGATTCCTAAGGAATTCATCGCCCCGATCCAGAAGGGTATCGAAGAGCAGATGAAGAACGGCGTTGTCGCCGGTTATCCTCTGATCGGCCTGAAGGCCACGGTATTCGACGGTTCGTACCACGATGTCGACTCCAACGAAATGGCGTTCAAAATCGCTGCTTCGATGGCAACCAAGCAACTGGCCCAGAAGGGCGGTGGCGTGGTGCTTGAGCCGATCATGAAGGTCGAAGTTGTAACCCCGGAAGACTACCTGGGTGACGTGATGGGTGACCTGAGCCGTCGTCGTGGGATGATCCAGGGTAATGAAGACTCGGTGTCCGGCAAGGTAATCACTGCTGAGGTACCGCTGGGAGAGATGTTCGGTTACGCGACCGACGTTCGTTCCATGTCTCAGGGTCGCGCAAGCTACTCCATGGAATTCTCGAAATACGCTGAAGCTCCGTCGAACATCGTCGAAGCTCTCATTAAAAAACAAGGCTGATTCAGCCCCTTTAGGCTAGGAGTTCACTGTCGTGGCTAAAGAAAAATTTGACCGTTCCCTTCCCCACGTTAACGTCGGCACCATCGGCCACGTTGACCACGGTAAGACCACTCTGACTGCAGCTCTGACCCGCGTCTGCTCCGAAGTTTTCGGTTCGGCCGTTGTTGAGTTCGACAAGATCGACTCGGCTCCAGAAGAGAAAGCGCGCGGTATCACCATCAACACCGCTCACGTCGAGTACAACTCGAACATTCGTCACTACGCTCACGTTGACTGCCCAGGTCACGCTGACTACGTGAAGAACATGATCACCGGTGCTGCCCAGATGGACGGCGCGATCCTGGTTTGCTCGGCCGCCGATGGTCCGATGCCACAAACCCGTGAGCACATCCTGCTGTCCCGTCAGGTTGGCGTTCCGTACATCGTGGTCTTCCTGAACAAGGCTGACCTGGTAGACGACGCTGAGCTGCTGGAACTGGTCGAGATGGAAGTTCGCGACCTGCTGTCCACCTACGACTTCCCAGGCGACGACACCCCGATCATCATCGGTTCGGCTCGTATGGCTCTGGAAGGCAAAGACGACAACGAAATGGGCACTACCGCTGTCAAGAAGCTGGTAGAAACTCTGGATGCCTACATCCCTGAGCCAGTTCGTGCCATCGACCAGCCGTTCCTGATGCCGATCGAAGACGTATTCTCGATCTCGGGTCGTGGTACCGTTGTTACCGGCCGTATCGAGCGTGGTATCGTCCGCGTTCAAGATCCGCTGGAAATCGTTGGTCTGCGTGACACCACCACCACCACCTGCACCGGCGTTGAGATGTTCCGCAAGCTGCTGGACGAAGGTCGTGCTGGCGAGAACTGCGGCGTCCTGCTGCGTGGTACCAAGCGTGACGACGTTGAGCGTGGCCAGGTTCTGGTCAAGCCAGGTTCGGTCAAGCCGCACACCAAGTTCACCGCAGAAGTCTACGTCCTGTCGAAGGAAGAAGGCGGCCGTCACACTCCGTTCTTCAAAGGCTACCGTCCTCAGTTCTACTTCCGTACCACTGACGTGACCGGTAACTGCGAACTGCCGGAAGGCGTTGAAATGGTAATGCCAGGTGACAACATCCAGATGACTGTCACTCTGATCAAGACCATCGCGATGGAAGACGGTCTGCGCTTCGCCATCCGTGAAGGCGGTCGTACCGTCGGCGCCGGCGTCGTAGCCAAAATCATCGAGTAATCACTCGACCGATTGAAAAAACCCCCGCTCAGCGGGGGTTTTTTTTATTGGGTTGACACTAAATTGGGGCGTCTATAGAATCACGCCTCCTTTTAGCGGGCGTAGTGCGTCCGTTGGGAACAGCCTGGAGTCTGAAATCCAATGCAAAATCAGCAAATCCGTATCAGGTTGAAGGCTTTCGACCATCGCCTGATCGACCAATCCACCCAGGAAATCGTGGAAACCGCGAAACGTACTGGTGCACAAGTGCGTGGTCCAATTCCACTGCCTACCCGCAAAGAGCGTTTCACCGTTCTGGTCTCCCCGCACGTCAACAAAGACGCGCGTGACCAGTACGAGATTCGCACTCATAAGCGTGTTCTGGACATCGTCCAGCCAACGGATAAAACCGTTGACGCGCTGATGAAGCTCGATCTGGCGGCCGGTGTGGAAGTGCAGATCAGCCTCGGCTAAGACTTCGGTCTGGTCGTGTAACGCTCTGAAATGGGCGGCCATAGCGGGTGAAAGCCCCGTACACTCATGAGGTTTACAACATGACTATTGGTGTAGTCGGTCGAAAAGCGGGTATGACCCGTATTTTCACCGAAGAAGGTGTCTCCATTCCGGTCACGGTCATCGAGATCGAGCCGAATCGCGTCACCCAGTTCAAAACCGAAGAAACTGATGGCTACCGTGCAGTGCAAGTCACTGTCGGCGAGCGTCGTGCTTCGCGCGTGACCGCCGCTCAGGCAGGCCACTTTGCCAAGGCCAACGTTGCCGCTGGTCGCGGTGTCTGGGAGTTCCGTCTTGAAGAAGGCGATTTCCAGGCTGGCGATCTGATCAAAGCTGAACTCTTCACTGCAGGCCAGCTGGTAGACGTAACCGGTCAGTCCAAAGGTAAAGGCTTCGCCGGTACCATCAAGCGTTGGAACTTCCGTGGTCAAGATAACACCCACGGTAACTCCGTATCGCACCGTGTCCCTGGCTCCATCGGCCAGTGCCAGACTCCTGGTCGTGTATTCAAGGGCAAGAAAATGTCCGGTCACATGGGCGCTGAGCGCGTGACTGTGCAGTCCCTGGAAGTAGTACGCGTAGACGCTGAACGCAACCTGCTGCTGATCAAGGGTGCCGTTCCAGGCGCTACTGGCGGCGACGTGGTTGTGCGTCCAGCTGTCAAGGCTCGCGGGTAAGGGGAAACTGACATGCAACTTAATGTAAATGACGCTCAGGCGATCGAAGTTTCCGAACTGACTTTCGGTGGCGAATTCAACGAGACGCTGGTTCACCAAGCAGTCGTGGCCTACATGGCTGGCGGCCGTCAGGGTACCAAGCAGCAGAAGACCCGTTCTGACGTGGCCGGTGGCGGTAAGCGCCCATGGCGTCAGAAAGGTACTGGCCGTGCTCGTGCCGGTACTACCCGTGGTCCGATCTGGCGTGGCGGTGGTGTAACCTTCGCAGCTCGTCCTCAGGATCACTCGCAAAAGCTCAACAAGAAGATGTACCGCGCTGCCCTGCGCTCCATCCTCGCCGAGCTGGTGCGTAGCGACCGTCTGGTCGTGGTTCAGGACTTCGCTGTTGAAGCCCCGAAAACCAAGGACCTGCTGAACAAGCTGAACGGCATGGGTCTGAGCGATGTTCTCATCGTTTCGGATGCTGTTGATCAGAACCTGTACCTGGCTGCTCGCAACCTGCCGCACGTCGATGTACGTGACGTTCAAGGTTCCGACCCGGTCAGTCTGATCGCATACGAGAAGGTGTTGATCACCGTCTCGGCCGTGAAGAAATTCGAGGAGCTGCTGGGATGAACCAGGAACGCGTATTCAAAGTCCTCCTTGGCCCGCACGTTTCCGAGAAGGCTACCGTTCTGGCTGAGAAAAAAGGCCAGTTCGTATTCAAGGTTGCTACCGATGCAACCAAGCTGGAAATCAAGAAAGCTGTCGAAGGCCTGTTCAACGTAAAAGTTGAAAACGTGTCGACTGTTAACGTTCTGGGTAAAACCAAGCGTACCGCACGTGGTCTGGGCAAGCGTAATGACTGGAAGAAGGCGATCGTCTCCCTTCAGCCAGGCCAAGATCTCGATTTCAGCAGCAGTGCTGAGTAAGGAAGGGGTGCATCATGGCAATCGTTAAATGCAAACCGACTTCCCCTGGCCGCCGTTTTGTGGTCAAGGTGGTCAACAAGGAGCTGCACAAAGGCGCTCCTCACGCACCGCTGCTCGAGAAAAAATCGAAGTCTGGTGGTCGTAACAACAATGGCCGCATCACCACTCGTCACGTTGGTGGTGGTCATAAGCAGCATTACCGTCTGGTTGACTTCCGTCGCAACGACAAAGATGGCATCCCTGCCACTGTCGAGCGTATCGAATACGACCCGAACCGTACTGCTCACATCGCCCTGCTGTGCTACGCAGACGGTGAGCGTCGCTACATCATCGCCCCTAAAGGCGTGAGTGCTGGCGACCAGCTGATCGCAGGTGCCCTGGCCCCAATCAAGGCCGGTAACTCCCTGCAGCTGCGCAACATCCCAGTAGGTAGCACCGTTCACGGCATCGAACTGAAGCCGGGTAAAGGTGCTCAGATCGCTCGTTCCGCTGGTGCTTCCGCTCAGCTGATCGCGCGTGAAGGCGTCTACGTGACTCTGCGTCTTCGCTCTGGCGAAATGCGTAAAGTGCTGGCTGAGTGCCGTGCGACCCTGGGCGAAGTCTCGAACTCCGAGCACAGCCTGCGTTCGCTGGGTAAAGCAGGTGCCAAACGCTGGCGCGGCGTTCGCCCAACCGTTCGTGGTGTTGCCATGAACCCGGTTGACCACCCGCATGGTGGTGGTGAAGGTCGTACCTCCGGTGGTCGTCATCCGGTATCGCCATGGGGCTTCCCAACCAAGGGTGCTAAAACCCGCGGTAATAAGCGTACCGACAACATGATCGTCCGTCGTCGCAAGTAACTAGAGGGATACGACAGTGCCACGTTCTCTGAAAAAAGGTCCTTTTATCGATCTTCACCTGTTGAAGAAGGTCGAAGTGGCGGTGGAGAAGAACGATCGCAAGCCAGTTAAAACCTGGTCGCGCCGTTCGATGATCCTGCCACAAATGGTCGGTCTGACCATCGCGGTACACAACGGTCGCCAACACGTCCCAGTTCTCGTGAACGAAGACATGGTCGGCCACAAACTGGGCGAGTTCGCCGGTACCCGCACCTACCGCGGGCACGTGGCTGACAAGAAAGCCAAGCGTTAAGGGGTAAGGAAATGGAAGTAGCCGCTAAGTTGTCGGGCGCTCGCATCTCCGCCCAGAAAGCCCGCTTGGTCGCCGACCAGATCCGCGGGAAGAAGGTGGGCGAAGCGCTCAACCTGTTGGCCTTCAGCAGCAAAAAAGCCGCTGAAATCATGAAGAAAGTCCTCGAGTCGGCCGTTGCCAACGCCGAACACAACGAAGGCGCTGACGTTGATGACCTGAAGGTCTCCACCGTCTTCGTCAACGAAGGGCGTTCGCTGAAGCGCATCATGCCACGTGCCAAAGGCCGTGCTGATCGCATCGTCAAGCGGTCTTGCCATATCACTGTCAAGGTTGCGGACAAGTAACGGAGTCGATCAGATGGGTCAGAAAGTACATCCCACTGGCATTCGCCTGGGAATCGTCAAGGAGCACACCTCCGTCTGGTATGCAGACGGCGCTACTTACGCAGATTACCTGTTGAAGGATCTGAAAACGCGTGAGTACCTCCAAGACAAACTAAAAAGCGCGTCCGTAAGCCGTATCGATATTCATCGTCCGGCTCAAACTGCACGCATCACCATCCACACTGCTCGTCCCGGTATCGTTATCGGCAAGAAAGGTGAAGATGTTGAGAAACTGCGTCAGGACCTGACCAAGCAGATGGGTGTGCCTGTGCACATCAACATCGAAGAGATCCGCAAGCCGGAACTCGACGCCATGCTGGTTGCTCAGAGCGTTGCCCAGCAGCTGGAGCGCCGCGTTATGTTCCGTCGCGCCATGAAGCGCGCCGTGCAGAACGCCATGCGTATTGGTGCCAAAGGCATCAAGATCCAGGTGAGCGGTCGTCTCGGCGGTGCCGAGATCGCACGTACCGAGTGGTATCGCGAAGGTCGTGTGCCTCTGCACACCCTGCGTGCCGATATCGACTACAACACCTACGAAGCTCACACCACCTACGGTGTGATCGGTGTGAAGGTTTGGATCTTCAAAGGCGAAGTAATTGGTGGTCGCCAAGAAGAGCTGAAGCCTCAAGCACCAGCGCCTCGTAAAAAAGCTGCTAAGTAAGGGGTACGCCAAATGTTGCAACCAAAGCGTACAAAATTCCGCAAGCAGATGACCGGCCACAACCGTGGTCTGGCACTGCGCGGTAGCAAGGTCAGCTTCGGCGAGTTCGCTCTGAAAGCTGTCGCTCGCGGTCGTCTCACCGCCCGCCAGATCGAGTCGGCACGTCGTGCCCTGACCCGTCACGTAAAACGTGGCGGCAAGATCTGGATCCGTGTCTTCCCGGACAAGCCGGTTACCAAGAAGCCTCTCGAGGTTCGTATGGGTAAAGGTAAAGGTTCCGTGGAATACTGGGTTGCCCAGATCCAGCCAGGCAAAGTCCTGTACGAGATCGAGGGTGTTTCTGAAGAGCTGGCGCGCGAAGCTTTCGCCCTGGCTGCTGCAAAGCTGCCTCTCGCCACCTCCTTTGTTAAGCGGACGGTGATGTGATGAAAGCGAATGAACTTCGTGAAAAATCGGCACAGCAACTGAATGAGCAACTGCTCGGCTTGCTGCGCGACCAGTTCAATCTGCGTATGCAGAAAGCAACTGGCCAGTTGGGGCAGTCGCACCTGCTCTCGCAAGTTAAGCGTGACATCGCTCGCGTGAAAACTGTGCTCAACCAGCAGGCAGGTAAGTGATCATGGCTGAAGCTGAAAAAACCGTCCGTACGCTGACTGGCCGTGTCGTCAGCGACAAAATGGACAAGACCATCACCGTTCTGATCGAGCGTCGCGTAAAGCACCCGATCTACGGTAAATACGTTAAGCGTTCGACTAAGCTGCACGCGCACGACGAATCCAACCAGTGCAAGATCGGCGACAAGGTTTCCATCCGCGAAACCCGTCCGCTGGCCAAGACCAAGTCCTGGGCACTGGTTGAAGTCCTCGAACGCGCTGTTGAAGTCTAAGGGCTAAGGGTCGGAGAAATTTTATGATTCAGACTCAATCCATGCTCGATGTGGCCGATAACAGCGGCGCTCGTCGCGTCATGTGCATCAAGGTGCTCGGCGGTTCCCACCGCCGTTACGCCGGTATCGGTGACATCATCAAAGTAACCGTCAAGGAAGCAATTCCGCGCGGTAAGGTCAAAAAAGGCCAGGTGATGACCGCTGTTGTCGTCCGTACCCGTCACGGTGTACGTCGCGCTGACGGTTCCATCATTCGTTTCGACGGCAACGCTGCTGTTCTGCTGAACACCAAGCAAGAGCCGATCGGTACTCGCATCTTCGGGCCAGTGACCCGTGAGCTTCGCACTGAGAAGTTCATGAAGATCGTCTCGCTCGCCCCTGAAGTGCTCTAAGGAGATCCGACATGCAAAAGATTCGTCGTGACGACGAGATCATCGTGATCGCCGGCAAAGACAAGGGTAAGCGCGGTAAGGTGCTGAAGGTTCTGGCTGATGACCGTCTGGTTATCGGTGGCGTGAACCTGGTCAAGCGTCATACCAAGCCTAACCCGATGGCGGGCGTTCAGGGCGGTATCGTCGAGAAAGAAGCGCCTCTGCACGCTTCCAACGTTGCCATCTTCAACGGCGAAACCAACAAGGCTGACCGCGTTGGTTTCAAAGTAGAAGACGGTAAAAAAATTCGTGTCTTCAAGTCGACCCAAAAAGCGGTTGATGCTTGAACACTGCTAGGTAGAAGACCATGGCACGACTGAAAGAGATTTACCGGAACGAAATCGCTCCTAAGCTTAAGGAAGAACTTAAGCTGTCGAACGTGATGGAAGTTCCGCGCGTTACCAAGATCACCCTGAACATGGGTCTGGGCGAAGCGATCGGCGACAAGAAAGTCATCGAGCACGCTGTTGCCGACCTGGAAAAGATCACCGGTCAAAAGCCGGTCGTGACTTTCGCTCGCAAGTCCATCGCAGGCTTCAAAGTCCGCGAAGGCTGGCCGATCGGTGTCAAGGTGACCCTGCGTCGCGAAAAAATGTACGAGTTCCTGGACCGCCTGCTGGCGATCTCCCTGCCACGGGTTCGCGACTTCCGCGGCCTGAATGCCAAGTCCTTCGACGGTCGTGGCAACTACAGCATGGGCGTGAAAGAGCAGATCATCTTCCCGGAAATCGACTACGACAAGATCGATGCTCTGCGCGGTTTGGACATCACCCTGACCACCACTGCTCGTTCGGACGACGAAGGCCGCGCTCTGCTGCGTGCTTTCAAGTTCCCGTTCCGCAACTGATTGGAGTAGGAAAATGGCCAAGAAGAGCATGAAAAACCGCGAGCTGAAGCGTCAGCTCACGGTAGCCAAGTTCGCCAAAAAGCGTGCTGAGCTGAAAGCGACCATCGTCAACCTGAACGCCTCTCCTGAAGAGCGTTTCGCTGCCGTTGTCGCCCTGCAGAAGCAACCACGTGACGCCAGCGCCTCGCGCCTGCGCAACCGTTGCCGCCTGACCGGTCGTCCTCACGGTGTATACCGTAAGTTCGGCCTGGGCCGTAACAAGTTGCGCGAAGCTGCAATGCGCGGTGACGTGCCAGGTCTGGTCAAGGCTAGCTGGTAACACAGCTGGCGTGACCGCCGGCGGCGGGGGAGCAATCTTCCGACCGCCGGTGACCTCGCAAAGAAACAAGCCCCTATATGGGGCTTGTTTCGTTTCTGCCTTGTGTCTAGAATGACCGGCTCACCTGAGCCCGGGTTTTTTACCCTGCCTGCCCAGGTGGTTGTGATAGCCGCAAGGCTAATAATTCTTGTATCAGGAGCATCTAGCCCATGAGTATGCAGGACCCGTTAGCGGACATGCTAACTCGCATCCGTAATGCCCAGATGGCTGAAAAGCATGTCGTAAGCATGCCTTCTTCCACCCTGAAGGTCGCGGTTGCCAAAGTACTGAAAGACGAAGGTTACATCGCCAGCTACGAAGTGACCGGTGAAGCCAAGCCTTCCCTGTCGATCGAGCTGAAGTACTTCGAAGGCCGTCCGGTCATCGAAGAGCTGAAGCGTTCGAGCCGTCCTGGCCTGCGCCAGTACAAGGCCGTGACCGAGCTGCCAAAAGTACGTGGCGGCCTGGGCGTGTCTATTGTCTCCACCAACAAAGGTGTGATGACTGACCGCGCTGCGCGCGCTGCCGGTGTCGGCGGCGAAGTTCTGTGCACAGTGTTCTAAGGGGAGATAGGCATGTCTCGCGTCGCTAAGAACCCCGTTAAGCTGCCAGCAGGCGTCGAAGTCAAATTCGCCGGCCAGCAGCTTTCGGTGAAGGGTGCCAAGGGTACTCTCGAACTGAACGTTCACTCGTCTGTTGAAGTTACCGAAGAGTCTGGTGAGCTGCGTTTCGTTGCTCGCAACGGTGACCAGCAAGCTCGCGCCATGGCCGGTACCACCCGCGCCCTGGTGAACAACATGGTCCACGGCGTAAGCCAAGGCTTCGAGCGCAAGCTCCAGCTGGTCGGTGTTGGTTACAAGGCTCAGGCTAAGGGCACCATCCTGAACCTGGCTCTGGGCTTCTCGCACCCAGTGGATTACGAACTTCCAGCCGGCATCACCGCTGAAACCCCAAGCCAGACCGACATCCTGATCAAGGGTATCGACAAGCAGCTGGTGGGTCAGGTGGCCGCTGAAGTCCGCGGTTTCCGTCCGCCAGAGCCTTACAAGGGCAAGGGTGTGCGTTACGCGGATGAAGTAGTCCGTCGTAAAGAAGCCAAGAAGAAGTAGGGCCTAGCAAATGACCGACAAAAAAGTTACTCGACTGCGTCGCGCTCGCAAAGCACGCCTGAAAATGCACGAGCTCGAAGCCGTGCGTCTGTGCGTGTTCCGCTCCTCGCAGCACATCTACGCCCAGGTCATTTCGGCCGACGGCAGCAAGGTTCTGGCAAGCGCCTCGACCTTGGACAAAGACCTGCGTGATGGCGCCACCGGCAACATCGACGCGGCCACTAAGGTTGGCAAGCTGGTAGCTGAGCGCGCGAAAGCCGCCGGTGTATCTCAAGTTGCCTTTGACCGTTCCGGCTTCAAGTACCACGGCCGCGTCAAGGCGCTGGCTGATGCTGCTCGTGAAGGCGGGCTGGAGTTCTAAGTTATGGCAAATAACGATCAAAAGCGCGACGAAGGCTACATCGAGAAGCTGGTTCAAGTTAACCGCGTAGCTAAAACCGTAAAAGGCGGCCGTATCTTCACCTTCACCGCACTGACCGTGGTCGGTGATGGCAAAGGTCGTGTTGGCTTTGGCCGTGGCAAATCGCGCGAAGTACCAGCCGCGATCCAGAAAGCCATGGAAGCTGCTCGTCGCAACATGATTCAGGTTGACCTGAAAGGCACCACCCTGCAGTACGCCACCAAGGCCGCCCACGGCGCCTCGAAGGTATACATGCAGCCTGCCTCGGAAGGTACCGGTATCATCGCCGGCGGCGCAATGCGTGCCGTCCTGGAAGTTGCTGGTGTTCAGAACGTCCTGGCCAAGTGCTACGGTTCGACCAACCCGGTGAACGTGGTTCACGCCACTTTCAAGGGTCTGAAAGCCATGCAATCCCCTGAGTCCATTGCTGCCAAGCGCGGCAAGACTGTTGAGGAGATCTTCTGATCATGGCAACTGTAAAAGTAACGCTGATCAAGAGCGTCTCGGGCCGTATCCCTAACCACAAACTGTGCGTGAAGGGTCTGGGTCTGCGTCGCATCGGTCACACTGTAGAAGTCCAGGATACTCCCGAGAACCGCGGGATGATCAACAAGGCTTACTACATGCTGAAGGTCGAGGGTTAATCAATGAAACTCAATGATCTGAGTCCAGCGCCGGGTTCCCGTCGCGAGAAGCACCGTCCGGGCCGTGGTATCGGTAGCGGTCTGGGTAAGACCGGTGGCCGCGGCCACAAAGGTCAGACCTCCCGTTCCGGTGGCTCCATCGCTCCAGGCTTCGAAGGCGGTCAACAGCCGCTGCACCGTCGCCTGCCGAAGTTCGGCTTCGTTTCCCTGAAAGCCATGGATCGCGCCGAAGTGCGTCTGTCCGAGCTGGCCAAGGTGGAAGGCGATCTGATCACCGTTCAGTCCCTCAAGGACGCCAACGTGATCGGCCAGCACGTACAGCGCGTGAAAATCATGCTGTCGGGCGAAGTCACTCGCGCAGTCACCCTCAAGGGTATCGCCGTCACCAAAGGTGCACGTGCGGCTATCGAAGCAGCTGGCGGCAAGTTCGAGGAATAAATGGCTAAGCAAGGTGCTCTCTCTTCGCTCGGTAAGGGCGGGATGTCGGAACTCTGGGCTCGTCTGCGCTTTCTGTTCATGGCGATCATCGTCTATCGGATTGGCGCGCACATCCCGGTACCAGGCATTAACCCGGACCGTCTCGCGGATCTGTTCCGGCAGAATGAGGGGACCATTCTTAGCTTGTTCAACATGTTTTCCGGTGGTGCGCTGGAGCGCATGAGCATCTTTGCACTGGGGATCATGCCGTACATCTCGGCATCGATCATCATGCAGCTCATGACTGCTGTCAGCCCACAGCTGGAACAGTTGAAGAAGGAAGGTGAAGCTGGCCGTCGCAAGATCAGCCAGTACACCCGCTACGGCACCGTTATCCTGGCGCTGGTCCAAGCCATTGGCATGTCCATTGGCCTGGCCAACCAGGGCGTGGCGTTTTCTGCAGGCCTCGGCTTCCATGTCGTCGCCGTCTCCACCTTCGTGGCAGGCGCGATGTTCATGATGTGGCTGGGCGAGCAGATCACCGAGCGCGGTGTGGGCAACGGTATCTCGATGTTGATCTTCGCAGGTATCGTTGCCGGTCTTCCGAGAGCAATCGGGCAGTCTTTCGAGTCTGCACGCACAGGCGATATCAATATTTTCGCCCTGGTCGCAATCGGTTTGCTGGCAGTAGCGATTATCGGTTTCGTGGTGTTCATTGAGCGTGGTCAGCGTCGTATCGCCGTTCACTACGCCAAGCGTCAGCAGGGCCGCAAGGTCTTCGCTGCGCAGACCAGCCACTTGCCGCTGAAAGTGAACATGGCGGGCGTAATCCCGGCCATTTTCGCGAGCAGCATCTTGCTGTTCCCGGCTTCGCTGGGTGCCTGGTTCGGTCAGTCCGAAGGTATGGGCTGGCTGCAGGACATCTCGCAGTCGATCGCTCCTGGTCAGCCGTTGAACATTCTGCTGTTTAGTGCAGGGATCATTTTCTTCTGCTTCTTCTACACAGCGTTGATGTTCAACCCGAAAGACGTAGCGGAAAACCTGAAGAAGTCCGGTGCCTTTATTCCGGGTATCCGTCCTGGTGAGCAGTCGGCACGCTACATTGATGGCGTCCTGACCCGTTTGACCATGTTCGGTGCTCTATACATGATGGCCGTGTGCCTGCTGCCCCAGTTCCTGGTGGTGGCTGCAAACGTGCCGTTCTACCTTGGCGGGACCTCGTTGCTGATTGTGGTAGTGGTTGTGATGGACTTCATGTCCCAAGTACAATCGCACCTCGTTTCGCACCAGTACGAATCCCTGATGAAGAAAGCCAACCTGAAAGGCTACGGCGGCAGCGGTCTGCTGCGCTGATCTAGCCCCTTAAGGTTCGAGGAGTCGGTAATGAAAGTTCGTGCATCGGTGAAAAAGCTGTGCCGCAACTGCAAGATCATTCGTCGCGAAGGTATCGTTCGCGTGATCTGCAGCGCGGAACCGCGTCACAAGCAGCGCCAAGGCTGAGTGTGATCCGCGCTTCAAACCCAGCAGCTAGTGTGCTGCTGGGTTGATTATTCGTTTCTACAGCGATATTATCTCGCGCCCTATTTCTTGGCTTCCGGGGCGTAGGTAGCTGTCAATTGGAGTCCCACTGAATGGCCCGTATTGCAGGCGTCAACATTCCAGATAACAAGCATACTGTTATCTCGCTGACCTACATCTATGGTGTCGGTCGCACTACTGCGCAGAAAATCTGTGCAGACGCTGGTGTAAACCCAGCCGCAAAGATCAAGGATCTGAGCGACGAGCAAATCGAAACCCTGCGTGGCGAAGTCGCGAAGTTCACCACCGAAGGTGACCTGCGTCGCGAAATCAACATGAAGATCAAACGCTTGATGGACCTGGGTTGCTACCGCGGCCTGCGTCATCGTAAAGGTCTGCCGGTTCGCGGTCAGCGCACCAAGACCAACGCACGCACCCGTAAGGGCCCGCGTAAGCCGATCCGCAAGTAATCGCCCAGGAATATAGACATGGCAAAACCTGCTGCTCGTCCTCGTAAAAAAGTCAAAAAGACAGTGGTTGATGGCATCGCCCACATCCACGCTTCTTTTAACAACACCATCGTGACCATCACCGACCGTCAGGGCAACGCATTGTCCTGGGCTACTTCCGGTGGTTCGGGTTTCCGTGGTTCGCGCAAATCCACCCCGTTCGCAGCCCAGATCGCTGCTGAGCGTGCTGGTCAAGCTGCGCTGGAATACGGTCTGAAAAACCTCGACGTTAACGTCAAGGGTCCAGGTCCAGGTCGTGAGTCCGCCGTTCGTGCACTGAACAGCTGCGGCTACAAGATCGCCAGCATCACCGACGTGACGCCAATCCCGCATAACGGGTGCCGTCCGCCGAAGAAGCGTCGCGTGTAATCAGGAGACAGATAAATGGCACGTTACATTGGTCCAAAATGCAAACTGTCTCGCCGTGAAGGCACTGACCTGTTCCTGAAGAGCGGCGTTCGCGCTCTGGAATCGAAGTGCAACATCGAAGCAGCCCCAGGTATCCACGGCCAGCGCCGTGGCCGTCAGTCCGACTACGGTACCCAGCTGCGCGAGAAACAAAAAGTCCGTCGTATCTACGGTGTACTGGAGCGTCAATTCCGCGGTTACTACCAAGCGGCTGCCTCGAAGAAAGGCGCCACCGGTGAGAACCTGCTGCAGATGCTCGAGAGCCGTCTGGACAACGTCGTTTACCGTATGGGCTTCGGTTCGACCCGTTCCGAGTCCCGTCAGCTGGTTTCGCACAAAGCGATCAGCGTTAACGGCAAGACTGTAAACATTCCATCCTACCAAGTTCGTCCGGGTGACGTGGTCGCCGTTCGCGAGAAATCGTCGAACCAGCTGCGCATTGTTCAAGCCCTTGAACTGTGCGCCCAGCGTGGCCGCGTTGAGTGGGTAGACGTGGATGCTGCTAAAAAGTCGGGCGTTTTCAAGAACGTTCCTGCTCGCAGCGACCTGTCCGCCGACATCAACGAAAACCTGATTGTCGAGCTCTACTCCAAGTAAGGGCTAGAAAATAGGTGCATCCATGCAGATTTCGGTAAATGAGTTTCTGACACCCCGCCACATCGATGTGCAGGTTGTCAGTCCAACCCGCGCCAAGATCACGCTCGAGCCTCTCGAGCGTGGTTTCGGCCATACCCTGGGCAACGCGCTGCGCCGCATCCTGTTGTCCTCCATGCCTGGCTGTGCAGTAGTCGAGGCCGAGATCGATGGCGTACTCCATGAGTACTCCGCGATCGAAGGTGTACAGGAAGACGTCATTGAAATCCTGTTGAACCTGAAAGGCCTGGCTATCAAACTGCACGGTCGTGACGAAGTTACGCTGACCTTGTCGAAAAAGGGTTCGGGGGTGGTTACCGCTGCCGATATTCAGCTGGATCACGATGTCGAGATCGTCAACCCCGATCACGTAATCGCGAACCTGGCGTCCAACGGCGCCCTGAACATGAAGCTCACCGTAGCTCGTGGTCGTGGTTACGAGCCGGCCGACTCCCGTCAAACCGACGAAGATGAAAGCCGCAGCATTGGCCGTCTCCAGCTGGACGCTTCGTTCAGCCCGGTGCGTCGTATCGCCTATGTGGTCGAAAACGCCCGTGTTGAACAGCGTACCAACCTGGACAAGCTGGTCATCGATCTGGAAACCAACGGCACCCTGGACCCTGAAGAGGCTATCCGCCGCGCTGCGACCATCCTGCAACAGCAGCTGGCCGCGTTCGTCGACCTCAAAGGTGACAGCGAGCCGGTTGTGGTCGAGCAGGAAGACGAGATCGATCCGATCCTGCTGCGCCCGGTTGACGACCTGGAACTGACCGTACGTTCGGCCAACTGCCTCAAGGCGGAGAACATCTACTACATCGGCGACCTGATTCAGCGTACCGAAGTAGAGCTGTTGAAAACTCCTAACCTGGGCAAGAAGTCCCTGACTGAAATCAAGGACGTCCTGGCCTCCCGTGGTCTGTCCCTGGGCATGCGCCTCGACAACTGGCCGCCTGCAAGCCTTAAGAAAGACGACAAGGCGACTGCCTGATCGTCGTAATCACCGAACGAATTGTTTGGTAAGGAATGAATCATGCGTCATCGTAAAAGTGGACGTCACCTGAGCCGTACCAGCTCTCACCGCAAAGCTATGTTCCAGAACATGGCTGTGTCGCTGATCGAGCACGAGCTGATCAAAACCACCCTGCCGAAAGCCAAGGAACTGCGCCGCGTTGCCGAGCCGCTGATCACCCTGGCCAAGGAAGACAGCGTTGCCAATCGCCGTCTGGCCTTCGACCGTACCCGTTCGAAGTCCGCTGTTGGCAAACTGTTCAACGATCTGGGCAAGCGCTACGCCACCCGTCAGGGCGGCTACCTGCGCATCCTGAAGTGCGGTTTCCGCGCTGGCGACAACGCGCCTATGGCGTACGTCGAGCTGGTTGATCGTCCAGTCGGTGGTGCTGTAGAAGCTGCCGAGTAAGACGTTCTGTCTGCTACAGAGAACCGGGCCTAGCGCCCGGTTTTTTGTGCCTGTATGAATTGTAAATTTCTATCATGACTACAAGATCAATGAATTAGCTCTTGTGTCAGCGCTCGCCGATACTTCTCTGCATGCCGTTTAGCCGGCCATTAGAGACCGATAAGGAGAGCCCAATGAGCAAGATTCTGACCACCGCCAGCGGTGCACCCGTAGCCGACAACCAGAACTCCCGTTCCGCCGGCCCCCGTGGCCCGTTGTTGCTCGATGACTTCCACCTGATCGAAAAGCTCGCCCACTTCAACCGCGAGAACATCCCGGAGCGCCGCGTGCACGCCAAGGGCTCGGGCGCCTATGGCACTTTCACCGTCACCCGCGACATCAGCAAATTCACCAGTGCCAGGCTGTTCGACAGCATCGGCAAGCAGACCGAGACCTTCCTGCGCTTCTCCACCGTTGGCGGTGAGCGTGGTTCGGCAGACACCGAGCGTGACCCGCGTGGCTTTGCGGTGAAGTTTTACACCGAGGAAGGCAACTGGGACATCGTCGGCAACAACACCCCGGTGTTCTTTATTCGCGACCCGCTGAAGTTCCCCGATTTCATCCACACCCAGAAGCGCCATCCGCAGACCAACCTGAAGAATGCCCAGATGATGTGGGACTTCTGGTCCCATTCGCCCGAGGCGCTGCACCAGGTCACCATCCTGTTCTCCGACCGCGGCATCCCGGACGGCTACCGTCACATGCACGGTTTTGGCAGCCACACCTACAGCCTGATCAACGCTGAAGGTGAGCGCACCTGGGTCAAGTGGCACTTCAAGACCCAGCAAGGTATCAAGAACCTGGCCCCGGCCGAGGCCGCGCGCCTGGCCGGCAGCGACCCGGACTACGCCCAGCGTGACCTGTTCGAGGCCATCGAGCGTGGTGAGTACCCGCGCTGGACCGTGTGCATCCAGGTGATGAGCGAAAGCGAAGCTGCCAACCGCAAGGAGAACCCTTTCGATGTGACCAAGACCTGGTCGCAGAAGGACTACCCGCTGATCGAGGTGGGTGTGCTGGAGCTCAACCGCAACCCGCTCAACTATTTTGCCGAAGTCGAGCAGGCCACCTTTGGCCCGAGCAACATGGTGCCGGGTGTCGGTTTGTCGCCAGACCGCATGCTGCAAGGCCGGGTATTCGCCTACGCCGATGCCCACCGCTACCGCGTCGGCACCAACCACCAGCACCTGCCGGTGAATGCGCCGCGCAGCCCGGTGCACAGCTACCAGCGTGACGGTTCGATGGCCAGCGGCAGCTACGGCAGCGCGCCGAACTACGAGCCGAACAGCTACAGCGATGCGCCCAAGCAGTCGCCGCGCCACGCCGAGCCGGCACTGGCCCTGAGCGGTGCAGCCGACCGCTTCGACCACCGCGAAGACAACGACTACTACAGCCACGCAGGTGCCTTGTTCCGCCTGATGAACGATGAACAGAAAGCGCTGTTGATCGGCAACATCGCCGGCACCCTGGTTGGGGTCAGCGAGGACGTGGTGCAACGCCAGTTGCAGCACTTCTTCAAGGCCGACCCGGCCTACGGCGAAGGCATCGCCAAGGCATTGGGCGTCAATTTCGCCTAAGTCGAAGTGATAACAAGAACCGCCCTCGTTTGGGCGGTTTTTCAATGAATATCACTACTGTTTAGCCGATTATTTGCTAGTAATTGCGCATTTTTCCGTGACCGCTAGCAAAAGCTGGTTCAAACTATGAGGCATTGAAGCATTCACAGGGAGAAGCAGGGCAATGCAAGGTCACCCGGACGTAATCAACTACCTCGTCACGTTGCTGAAGGGCGAACTGGCAGCACGCGATCAGTACTTCATCCACTCGCGCATGTACGAAGACTGGGGCTTGTCCAAGCTCTATGAACGTATCAACCACGAGATGGAAGAAGAGACTCAGCACGCTGACGCCCTGATGCGCCGCATCCTGATGCTCGAAGGCACCCCCGACATGCGTGCCGACGACCTCGAAGTGGGCAGCACCGTACCCGAAATGATCGAAGCCGACCTCAAGCTCGAGTACAAGGTGCGCGGTGCGCTGTGCAAGGGTATCGAGCTGTGCGAGCTGCACAAGGACTACATCAGCCGCGACATCCTGCGTGCGCAGTTGGCCGACACCGAAGAAGATCACACCTACTGGCTGGAAAAGCAGCAGGGCCTGATCAAGGCTATCGGCCTGGAAAACTACCTGCAGTCGCAGATGTAACCGCCATCGCCGGAAAATCGGCTCCTGTAGGAGCCGATTTGTTCCGGCGATGAGGCCATCAAAGGCGCACAAAAAAGCCCCTGGCATCCTTCGATGCCAGGGGCTTTTCACATCAGGCCCGGTCCCGCTCCAGCAGCGGTTTCAGGTAGTGCCCGGTATACGACTGCTTCTTCTTGGCAAGGTCCTCCGGCGTGCCGCAGGCAATGATCTGCCCACCCTTGGAGCCGCCCTCCGGCCCCAGGTCCACCAGCCAGTCGGCGGTCTTGATCACATCCAGGTTGTGCTCGATTACAACTACGGTGTTGCCGTGGTCGCGCAGGCGGTGCAGCACGTCCAGCAACTGCTGGATATCGGCAAAATGCAGGCCGGTGGTCGGCTCGTCGAGGATGTACAAGGTTTTGCCGGTATCACGCTTGGACAGCTCGCGGGACAGCTTTACCCGCTGCGCCTCACCGCCGGACAGCGTGGTCGCCGACTGCCCCAGCTTGATGTACGACAGCCCCACGTCCATCAGCGTCTGCAGCTTGCGCGCCAGCGCCGGCACCGCGTCGAAGAACTCGCGGGCATCCTCGATGGTCATTTCCAGCACCTCGTGGATGTTCTTGCCCTTGTACTTGATCTCCAGGGTTTCACGGTTGTAGCGCTTGCTCTTGCACACGTCACACGGCACGTAGATGTCCGGCAGGAAGTGCATCTCCACCTTGATCAGGCCGTCGCCCTGGCACGCCTCGCAACGCCCGCCCTTGACGTTGAACGAGAAGCGCCCCGGGCCGTACCCGCGTGAGCGCGACTCCGGCACGCCGGCGAACAGCTCGCGGATCGGCGTGAAGATGCCGGTGTAGGTGGCCGGGTTCGAACGCGGGGTACGGCCGATCGGGCTCTGGTCGATATCCACCACCTTGTCCAGGTGCTGCAGGCCGTCGATGCTGCTGTGCGGCGCCGGCTCCAGGCTGCTTGCGCCATTCAGCGCAGTGGCCGCCAGCGGGAACAGGGTGTTGTTGATCAGCGTCGACTTGCCCGAACCGGACACACCGGTCACACAGGTCAGCAGGCCGATCGGCACTTCCAGGTCGACATTCTGCAGGTTGTTGCCGCGGGCCCCCTTGAGCTTGAGCGAAAGCTTTTTATCGCGCGGGGTGCGCTTGGCCGGCACGACGATCTTCTTGCGCCCCGACAGGTATTTGCCGGTCAGCGAGTCGGGGTGGGCCATGACTTCGTCGGGGGTGCCCTCGGCGACGATCTGCCCGCCGTGCACACCGGCGCCCGGGCCGATATCCACCACGTAGTCGGCCAGGCGGATGGCGTCCTCGTCATGCTCCACCACGATCACCGTGTTACCCAGGTCGCGCAGGTGGTTGAGGGTCGCCAGCAGGCGGTCGTTGTCCCGTTGATGAAGACCGATGGACGGCTCATCGAGGATGTACATCACCCCCACCAGGCCGGCGCCGATCTGGCTGGCCAGGCGGATGCGCTGGGCCTCGCCACCGGACAGGGTTTCGGCGCTGCGGTCCAGGGTCAGGTAGTCCAGGCCCACGTTGACCAGAAACTGCAGGCGCTCGCAGATTTCCTTGAGGATCTTCGCCGCGATCTCGCCGCGCCGCCCGGTCAGGGTCAGCTCGCCGAAATAGTCGCTGGCCTCGCCGATCGGCAGGTTGGTGACTGCCGGCAGGGTTTTCTCGCCCACCCACACGTGGCGCGCCTCACGGCGCAGGCGCGTGCCGCGGCAGTCGGGGCAGGGCTGGGTGCCGAGGAACTTGGCCAGCTCTTCACGCACCGTGGCCGACTCGGTCTCGCGGTAGCGGCGCTCCAGGTTCGGCACGATGCCCTCGAACGGGTGCGAGCGCTTGACGATATCGCCACGGTCGTTGAGGTACTTGAAGTCGACGCTCTGCTTGCCGCTGCCGTGCAGGATCACCTTCTGGTGCTCGGCAGGCAGCTCGCCGAACGGCTCCTCCAGGCTGAAGCCATAGTGCGCCGCCAGCGAACCGAGCATCTGGAAGTAATACACGTTGCGCCGGTCCCAGCCGCGTATCGCCCCCTCGGCCAGAGTCAGCTCGCCGTTGACCAGGCGCTTGGTGTCGAAGAACTGCTTCACCCCCAGGCCATCGCAGGTCGGGCAGGCGCCGGCCGGGTTGTTGAAGGAGAACAGCTTGGGCTCCAGCTCGCTGATGGCATGGCCGCAGATCGGGCAGGCGAAGCGCGCCGAGAAGATCATCTCCTCGCCTTCTTCATCATCCATCGGTGCTACCAGGGCGATGCCGTCGGCCAATTTGAGCGCGGTCTCGAACGACTCGGCCAGGCGCTGCTGCAGGTCGGCGCGCACCTTGAAGCGGTCGACCACCACCTCGATGCTGTGCTTTTTCTGTTTATCCAGCTTGGGCAGCTCGTCCATCTCGTAGAGCTTGCCGTTGACCCGTGCCCGCACGAAGCCCTGGGCGCGCAGCTCGTCGAACAGCGCCAGGTGCTCGCCCTTGCGCTCGCGGATCACCGGGGCCAGCAGCATCAGCTTGCTGCCCTCGGGCTTTTCCAGCACCAGGTCGACCATCTGGCTGACGGTTTGCGCCTCCAGCGGGATGTCGTGGTCCGGGCAGCGCGGGGTGCCGACCCGGGCATACAGCAGGCGCAGGTAGTCGTAGATCTCGGTGATGGTGCCCACGGTCGAACGCGGGTTGTGCGAGGTTGACTTCTGCTCGATGGAGATCGCCGGCGACAGGCCTTCGATGGTGTCGACGTCGGGTTTTTCCATCATCGACAGGAACTGCCGGGCGTAGGCCGACAGCGACTCGACGTAGCGGCGCTGGCCCTCGGCGTACAACGTGTCGAACGCCAGCGACGACTTGCCGGAACCGGACAGGCCGGTGATCACGATCAGCTTGTCCCGGGGCAGGGTCAGGTCGATGTTCTTCAGGTTGTGGGTACGGGCCCCACGAATCAGGATCTTGTCCACTGCGGCCTCGCTCGGCGGGCATAAACAAGGAAGTATACGGCGCGTAGCCAGTACGCGGCAAAGCGGCGCAGATGCCGATATGGGCTCGGACTGATAGAATCGCCGCCGGTTCACACGAGGTTCATCCATGCACGACACCCACAACGAGCGCATGAGCGGCAGCGAAACCCGCGCAGCCAGCGGCCTGGCCCTGGTCTTTGCCTTTCGTATGCTGGGCATGTTCATGGTCCTGCCGGTGCTGGCCACCTATGGCATGGACCTGGCCGGCGCCACCCCCGCGCTGATCGGCCTGGCCATCGGCGCCTACGGCCTGACCCAGGCGGTGCTGCAGATCCCGTTCGGGATGATTTCCGACCGCATCGGCCGGCGCCCGGTGATCTACCTGGGCCTGGTGATCTTTGCCCTGGGCAGCGTATTGGCGGCGCAAGCCGACTCGATCTGGGGCGTGATTGCCGGGCGCATCCTGCAGGGCGCAGGGGCTATTTCTGCTGCGGTGATGGCGCTGCTGTCGGACTTGACCCGCGAGCAGCATCGCACCAAGGCCATGGCCATGATCGGTATGAGCATCGGCCTGTCCTTCGCCGTGGCCATGGTGGTCGGCCCATTGCTGACAAGTGCCTTTGGTTTGTCAGGATTGTTCCTGGCTACTGCAGGACTTGCCCTGGTCGGTATCGCCCTGATCGCCTTCGTGGTGCCCAGTGCCCACCAGGTGCTGCAGCACCGCGAGTCCGGTGTGGCGCGTCAGGCCCTCGGCCCGACCCTGCGCAATCCGGACCTCCTGCGCCTGGACATCAGCATTTTCGTGCTGCACGCCATCCTCATGGCCAGCTTCGTGGCGCTGCCCCTGGCGTTCGTCGAGCGTGGCGGGCTGCCAAAGGAACAGCACTGGTGGGTATACCTGACCGCGCTGCTGGTTTCATTTTTTGCAATGGTCCCCTTCATCATCTACGGCGAGAAGAAGCGCAAGATGAAACGCGTGCTGGCCGGCGCGGTCAGTGTGCTGTTGCTGACAGAGGTATACTTCTGGGAGTGGGCTGACGGTTTGCGCGGACTGGTCATCGGCACCGTGGTATTCTTCACCGCATTCAACCTGTTGGAAGCTTCGCTGCCTTCGTTGGTGAGCAAGGTGTCGCCTGCCGGTGGCAAGGGGACGGCGATGGGGGTGTATTCCACCAGCCAGTTCCTCGGTGCGGCGCTGGGTGGCATCCTCGGAGGCTGGTTGTTCCAGCACGGCGGGCTGGATACGGTGTTCCTTGGTTGCGCGGTGCTGTGTGCCATCTGGTTGGTCGTCGCCTTGCGCATGAACGAGCCGCCGTATGTGACCAGCCTGCGCATGCCGCTGACGCCCGAAGCAGTCCGTGAAGCCGGCCTGACCGAGCGTCTGCTGGCCGTGCCGGGTGTGACCGACGCTGTTGTGGTGGCAGAAGAAGCCGCCATCTATATCAAACTGGATACGAAAATTTTGGACCGTGCGACCCTCGAGCGTCTGGTAAACCCAGCCTCAGCGGCGTGCGAAGCCTAGGAGAACGTTATGGCCCGTGGGGTTAACAAAGTCATTCTGGTCGGTACCTGCGGTCAGGATCCCGAAGTCCGCTACCTGCCCAACGGTAACGCCGTGACCAACCTGAGCCTGGCCACCAGCGAGCAGTGGACCGACAAGCAGTCGGGCCAGAAGGTCGAGCGTACCGAATGGCACCGTGTGTCGCTGTTCGGCAAGGTCGCTGAAATTGCCGGCGAGTACCTGCGCAAAGGTTCGCAGTGCTACATCGAAGGCAAGCTGCAGACCCGCGAGTGGGAAAAAGACGGCATCAAGCGCTACACCACCGAGATCATCGTCGACATCAACGGCACCATGCAGCTGCTCGGTGGCCGTCCGCAGGGCCAGCAAGGCGGCGGCGACCAGTACAACCAGGGTGGTGGCAACTACGGTGGCGGCCAGCAGCAACAGTACAACCAGGCCCCGCCACGCCAGCAGGCCCAGCGCCCGCAACAGGCCCCGCAGCGCCCGGCGCCGCAACAGCCGGCCCCGCAGCCAGCCGCTGACTTCGACAGCTTCGACGACGACATTCCGTTCTGATCGAAGCGCTCGGCGTACGCCAAGCCAAAAACCCAGGGCCTTTGCCCTGGGTTTTTTTATGTCTGCTTGCTTGAGGTTGATGCGCCCCTTTGGCAACTGTCTTGCTTAATATCTGAAGGCCGGCGCTATGCCTGTGGGAAGCGGCCTTGCGTCGCGATGGGCTGCAAAGCAGCCCCGGCAATCTTGCATGATTCGCGAATCTTGGGGCTGCTGCGCAGCCCATCGCGACACGAGGCCGCTTCCCACAGGGGCCGCGGTGCACCTGCGGGACTAGTTCTCTGCGCGACAGCGCAGCCCGAAAGGGCTGGGGGATCTCCTACAGGCCTCAGCACGTCCACTGTTGACCCACGTCATCGCACTTCCCGGTTTCTTGGCTAGTCTTAACAGTTGGCGATATCCGCATACCGCCACCGTGAAGCCATAGAGGCACCGGCCCTGTGCCAGGCGCCCGTAACCTGATCAGGAGTGCACGATGGACCTCAACCGTCGGCAATTCTTCAAGGTCGCCGCCGTCGGCCTTGGAGGCTCGAGCCTTGCGGCGCTGGGCATGGCCCCCACGCCGGCGTTCGCCGAGCAGGTGCGCCACTTCAAGCTGGCGCACACCAAGGAAACCCGCAACACCTGCCCCTACTGCTCGGTCGGCTGCGGCCTGATCCTGTACAGCCAGGGCGATGCGGGCAAAAACGTCAAACAGAACATCATCCACATCGAAGGCGACGCCGACCACCCGGTCAACCGCGGCACCTTGTGCCCGAAAGGTGCAGGCTTGCTGGACTTTATCCACAGCCCCAACCGCCTCAAGTACCCCGAAGTGCGCAAGGCCGGCAGCAACGAGTGGACCCGGGTCAGCTGGGACGAAGCCCTCGACCGCGTGGCGGACCTGATGAAGAAGGACCGCGACGCCAACTTCATCGAGAAGAACGCCCAGGGCCAAACCGTCAACCGTTGGCTCACCACCGGTTTTCTCGCCGCCTCCGCGGCATCGAGCGAAGCAGGCTACCTAACCCACAAGGTCATCCGTGCAACCGGTATGCTGGGGTTCGATAACCAGGCGCGTGTCTGACACGGCCCGACGGTGGCAAGTCTTGCCCCGACGTATGGCCGTGGCGCGATGACCAATCACTGGTCTGACATCGCCAATGCAAACCTGGTCCTGGTGATGGGCGGCAACGCCGCTGAAGCGCACCCGTGCGGCTTCAAGTGGGTGACCGAAGCCAAGGCGCACAACAAGGCGCGGCTGATCGTGGTCGACCCGCGGTTCACCCGTACCGCCTCGGTGGCCGACTACTACGCACCGATTCGCACCGGCACCGACATCGCCTTCATGGGCGGGCTGATCAACTACCTGCTGAGCACCGACAAGATCCAGCACGAGTACGTGCGCAACTACACCGACGTGTCGTTCATCGTCAAAGAAAACTATGGCTTCGAAGACGGGCTGTTCAGCGGCTACGACGAGGCCAAGCGCGTGTATGCCGACAAGTCCGGCTGGGGCTACGAGCTGGGCGAGGACGGCTACGCCAAGGTCGACCCGACCCTGCAGCACCCGCGCTGCGTATTCCAGCTGATGAAGCAGCACTACAGCCGCTACACCCCGGAGCTGGCCAGCATGACCTGCGGCATGCCGCAGGAGCAGATGATGAAGGTGTGGGAGGAGATCGCCACCTGCTCGGCACCGGGCAAGACCATGACGATCCTCTACGCCCTCGGCTGGACCCAGCACTCCATCGGCGCGCAGATCATCCGCAGCGCGGCCATGGTGCAACTGCTGCTGGGCAACGTCGGCATGCCCGGTGGCGGGGTCAACGCCCTGCGCGGTCACTCCAACATCCAGGGCCTGACCGACCTGGGCCTGCTGTCCAACTCGTTGCCCGGCTACCTGACCCTGGCCGGCGACGCTGAGCAGGACTACGCCGCCTACATCGACAAGCGCGCCTCCAAGCCGCTGCGCCCGGGGCAGCTGTCGTACTGGCAGAACTACGGCAAGTTCCACGTCAGCCTGATGAAGGCCTGGTACGGCGCCAACGCCACCGCCGAGAACAACTGGGGTTACGACTGGCTGCCCAAGCTCGACGTGCCGGCCTACGACGTGCTGCGCATGTTCGAGATGATGGGCCAGGGCAAGGTCAATGGCTACATGTGCCAGGGCTTCAACCCGATTGCCGCGCTGCCGGACAAGAACCGCGTGACCGCGGCCCTGGCCAAGCTCAAGTGGCTGGTGATCATGGACCCGCTGGCCACCGAAACCTCCGAGTTCTGGCGCAATGCAGGCCCGTTCAACGACGTCGACACGGCCAACATCCAGACCGAAGTCATCCGCCTGCCCACCACCTGCTTTGCCGAGGAAGACGGCTCGCTGGTCAACAGCAGCCGCTGGCTGCAGTGGCACTGGAAGGGTGCCGACGGCCCGGGCGAAACCCGCACCGACGTGCAGATCATGAGCGAGCTGTTCCTGCGCCTGCGCCACCGCTACAAGGCAGAAGGCGGCGCCTACGCCGACCCGCTGTTCAACATCAGTTGGCCGTACAAAATCCCTGAAGAGCCTTCACCCGAAGAGCTGGCCAAGGAGATGAACGGCTGGGCAGTCACCGACCTTACCGACGCCACCGGTGCCACGCTCAAGGCCGGCCAGCAACTGGCCGGCTTCGCCCAGATGAAGGACGACGGCAGCACCGCCTCAGGGTGCTGGATCTTCGCCGGCAGTTGGACCGAGCAGGGCAACCAGATGGCCCGGCGCGACAACAGCGACCCGTACGGCATGCACCAGGTGCAGAACTGGGCCTGGGCCTGGCCGGCCAACCGCCGCATCCTCTACAACCGCGCCTCCAGCGACCCCCAGGGCAAACCCTGGGACCCGGAGAAAAAACGCCTGGTGTGGTGGAACGGCAAGGCCTGGACCGGAACCGACGTGCCCGACTTCAAGGTCGACTCGCCGCCTGAGGCGGGGATGAATCCGTTCATCATGAACCCCGAAGGCGTGGCACGCTTCTTCGCCATCGACAAGATGGCCGAAGGCCCGTTCCCCGAGCACTACGAGCCGTTCGAAACACCGATCGGCATCAACCCCCTGCACCCGCAGAACAAGAAGGCCACCAGCAACCCGGCCGGGCGTATCTTCGATTCGGTGTGGGACACCCTCGGCACCCATGACGAGTTCCCTTATGCGGCGACCACCTACCGCCTGACCGAGCACTTCCACTTCTGGAGCAAGCACTGCCGCCTCAACGCCATCGCCCAGCCCGAGCAGTTCGTCGAAATCGGCGAGGTGCTGGCCAGCGAGAAGGGCATCAAGGCCGGCGACCGGGTGCGGGTGTCGAGCAAGCGCGGGCATATCGATGCGGTGGCGGTGGTGACCAAGCGGATTCGCCCGCTCAAGGTCAACAACCAGACCGTCCACCAGATCGGCATCCCGCTGCACTGGGGCTTCACCGGCACCACCCGGCACGGCTACCTGACCAACACCCTGGTGCCGTTCCTCGGTGACGGCAACACCCAGACGCCGGAGTCCAAGTCGTTCCTCGTCAAAGTGGAGAAACTCTGATGGCCAGCCAAGACATCATCGCCCGCTCGGCCACCACCACCGTAGCGCCCTCGGTACGCCAGCAGCAGGAAGTCGCCAAGCTGATCGACACCACCAAGTGCATCGGCTGCAAGGCCTGCCAGGTGGCGTGCTCGGAGTGGAACGAACTGCGTGACGAGGTCGGCCACAACCACGGCACCTACGACAACCCCCAGGACCTGTCTGCCGAAACCTGGACCCTGATGCGCTTCACCGAGCACGAGCGCGACGACGGCAACCTCGAGTGGCTGATCCGCAAGGACGGCTGCATGCACTGCGCCGAGCCCGGCTGCCTGAAGGCCTGCCCCAGCCCCGGGGCGATCATCAAGCACGCCAACGGCATCGTCGACTTCAACCAGGACCACTGCATCGGCTGCGGCTACTGCATCACCGGCTGCCCGTTCAACATTCCGCGCATCTCGCAGAAGGACCACAAGGCGTACAAGTGCACCCTGTGTTCCGACCGCGTGAGCGTGGGCCTGGAGCCGGCCTGCGTGAAAACCTGCCCCACCGGGGCCATCGTCTTCGGCACCAAGGAAGAGATGAAGGTACACGCCGACGAGCGCATCGTCGACTTGAAGTCCCGTGGCTATGACAACGCCGGGCTGTACGACCCCGACGGCGTCGGCGGCACCCACGTGATGTACGTGCTGCACCATGCCGACACGCCACGGCTGTATGCTGGCCTGCCGGACCAACCGGTGATCAGCCCGCTGGTGGGGCTGTGGAAGGGCTTCACCAAGCCGCTGGCGCTGCTGGCCATGGGCGCGGCGGTGCTGGCCGGGTTCTTCCACTACGTGCGGGTCGGCCCGCAGCGGGTGGAAGAGGACGAGCACCCCATGCCGCCCGACGCAACGGTGCACCAGGTGGATCCTGCGGTCCATGTCTATGACCCGACCAGGCCCGGCGGGCAAGGGGAGCAGCGGCCATGAACGACAACAAACCCATCCTGCGCTACAACGCCAACGAGCGGACCAACCACTGGGTCGTCGCCATCCTGTTCGTGCTGGCCGGGCTGTCGGGGCTGGCGCTGTTCCACCCGGCGCTGTTCTGGCTCAGCCACCTGTTCGGCGGCGGGCCATGGACGCGCATCCTGCACCCGTTCATCGGCGTGGGCATGTTCGTGTTCTTCCTCGGCCTGGTATTGCGCTTCTGGCGAGCCAACTTCATCACCGCCAACGACCGCCTGTGGCTGCGGCGCATCGACCGGGTGATGCTGAACAAGGAAGAGGGCGTGCCGCCGATCGGCAAGTACAACGCCGGGCAGAAGCTGCTGTTCTGGACCCTGCTGGCGTGCATGCTGGTGCTGCTGGTCAGCGGCCTGGTGATCTGGCGGGCGTATTTCAGCCACTGGTTCGGCATCGACGTCATTCGCCTGTCGGCCCTGCTGCATGCGCTGGCCGCGTTCGTGCTGATCCTGAGCATCATCGTGCACATCTACGCCGGCATCTGGATCAAGGGCTCGATCGGCGCCATGCTGCATGGCTGGGTCAGCCGCGCCTGGGCACGCAAGCATCATGAACTCTGGTACCGCGACGTGACCGGCGACAAGACGCCCCACAACCACGGTTCAAAAGAAGGATGACCGTTTGAGCACCATTCTCGAACCCGGGCAGATCGAAGCCTCGGCGGTGATGCCGCCGTTCCTGCACCTGCCCCCCGCCAACCTGTTCGAACTGCGCGCCGCGCGCCTGCAGCACCTGGCCGAAGGCAATGCCCTCGGCGACTACCTGTGGCTGGTGGCGCGCTTGTGCCGTGTCCAGCAGCTGCTTGTGGATAACCCGCCCGGCGGCCTGCCGGTGGCTGAAGAGCGCCAGCGCCTGTGTATAAGTCATGGCCTGCCGCCGCTGGCGGCGGACAGCCTGGTGCGCGAAGGGCCGTGGCTGGTGTGGCTGACGGCCTTGCTCGAGCACTTTCAGGCAGAACCTGCAGGCCCCTTGGCCGATGCGCTGGTCACCTTGCGCAACAGTGACGACGCCCAGCGCAAAGGCTGGGGTATCGCCTTGCTTGGCGGTCAGTACGACGCCGTGCCGGCTGCCTTGGTGCCGTTCCTCGGCGCTGCTTTGCAGGCCGCGTGGTCCAGTTGGCTGCTGGCGCTACCGCAACCTGAGCTGGGGCCCGCCGGCAGCCTGGCCCAGTGCCCGGCCTGCGGCTCGCCGGCCATGGCCGGGGTGGTACGCAACCGCGGCAAGCACAACGGCCTGCGTTACCTGGCGTGTTCGTTGTGCGCTTGCGAATGGCATGTGGTGCGGGTCAAGTGCGTGTACTGCGAGTCGAGCAAGGATTTGCGCTACACCAGCCTCGACGACGACCGCCACGCACCGGGCAAGGCGCCGCTACGCGCCGAATGCTGCCCGGGGTGCCAGGGTTACCTCAAGCAGAGCTACCTGGAAAACGACGCCGCCGCCGAGCCCCTGGCCGACGACCTGGCCAGCCTGGCCCTGGACATGCGCCTTGACGAAGAGGGCTGGCACCGCTTGGCGCCGAACCTGCTGCTGGCGCCCGGTTAGAGGTGGCTACACTGCAATACCGAGTCGCCTGCATCGCCGGCAAGCCGGCTCCTACAGAAAACGCGCTCCCCTCGCCGGCAACGCACCCCCTGTAGGAGCCGGCTTGCCGGCGATAGGGCCCGCCCAGACAACGGATCAGTCATAGGTAGTACCGAATGTCTTCAACCCTCCCCAGCGATACGCCACGCCTGCCCTCCATCGACACCCTGCTGCGCCACCCCGCCTGCCAGCCGCTGCTCGACCGGCACGGCCGCGACGCCACCCTGGCCACCCTGCGCCAACTGCTCGACGACCTGCGCGACCCCACCCGCAACGGCCAACTGAGCCCTGCCGAGCTGGCCAGTGAGGTACTGCTCGGCCGCGCCG
This sequence comes from Pseudomonas fakonensis, assembly GCF_019139895.1. GTDB lineage: Bacteria > Pseudomonadota > Gammaproteobacteria > Pseudomonadales > Pseudomonadaceae > Aquipseudomonas > Aquipseudomonas fakonensis. The sequence goes on from NZ_CP077076.1 coordinate 626,449, forward strand.
GCGAACGCCTGGCCATGCAACAGCGCAGCCAGGTGCGCCGTGTGTTCAACCTCACCGGCACCGTGCTGCACACCAACCTCGGCCGCGCCCTGCTGCCCGAGGAAGCCGTGCAGGCCATGCAAACCGCCGCCCGCTACCCGCTTAACCTGGAGTTCGACCTGGCCACCGGCAAGCGCGGCGACCGCGACGACCTTATCGAAGGGCTGATCCGCGAACTGACCGGCGCCGAAGCCGTCACCGTGGTCAACAACAACGCCGCTGCCGTGCTGCTGGCGCTCAACAGCCTGGGCGCGCGCAAAGAGGGCATCATCAGCCGCGGCGAGCTGATCGAGATCGGCGGCGCTTTTCGCATCCCCGACATCATGGCCCGCGCCGGGGTGAAGCTGCACGAGATCGGCACCACCAACCGCACCCATGCCCGTGACTACGAGGCCGCCATCAACCCGCGCACCGGCCTGCTGATGCGCGTGCATTGCAGCAACTACAGCATCCAGGGCTTCACCCACCAGGTGCCCACTGCAGAGCTGGCGCGCATTGCCCGCCAGCACGAACTACCCCTGCTCGAAGACCTCGGCAGCGGCAGCCTGCTCGACCTCACCCGCTGGGGCCTGCCGGCCGAGCCAACGGTACGCCAGGCCCTGGCCGACGGCGCCGACATCGTCACCTTCAGTGGCGACAAGCTGCTCGGCGGCCCCCAGGCCGGGATCATCGTCGGGCGCAAAGAGCTGATTGCCAAGATCAAGAAGAACCCGCTCAAGCGCGCCCTGCGGGTGGACAAGATCACCCTCGCCGCACTGGAGGCGGTGTTGGCGCTGTACCGCAACCCCGACCGCCTGGCCGAGCGCCTGCCCAGCCTGCGCCTGCTCACCCGCAGCCAGGCCGAGATCCAGGCCCAGGCCGAACGCCTGGCCCCCGAGCTCAAGGCCCGCCTGGGCGAGCAGTGGGCGGTCAGCGTCGAGCCGGCCCTGGGCATGATCGGCAGCGGCAGCCAGCCGGTGGCGCGCCTGCCCAGCGCCGCCCTGTGCCTGCGCCCGCAGGTGTCGAAAAAGCTGCGCGGGCGCAGCCTGCATGTGCTGGAGCGCGCCCTGCGCAGCCTGCCGGTACCGGTGCTCGGGCGCATCGACGACGACGCCCTGTGGCTCGACCTGCGCCAGCTCGACGACGAGGCGCAGTGGCTTGCGCAACTGCCCGCGCTGCAACTGGGGCCAATGCAGTGATCGTCGGCACCGCCGGCCATATCGACCATGGCAAGACCGCGCTGCTGCAGGCCCTGACCGGCCAGGCCGGCGACACCCGCCAGGAAGAGCGCGCCCGCGGCATGACCATCGACCTCGGCTACCGCTACGCGGCCCTGGCCGAAGGTGCGCCGCTGACCGGCTTCATCGACGTGCCCGGGCACGAGCGGTTTATCCACAACATGCTGGCCGGCGCCCACGGCATCGACCTGGTGCTGCTGGTGGTGGCGGCCGATGACGGGGTGATGCCGCAAACCCGCGAACACCTGGCGATCATCGAGCTGCTGGGTATCCCCCAGGCGCTGGTCGTTATCAGCAAGTGCGACCGTGTGGAGCCCGCGCGGCTGGCCGAGGTGCAAGCACAGGTTACTGAGCTGCTGGCGCCCGGGCCCTATGCCGGGGCCGCGCAGTATTCGCTGTCGAGCGTCAGCGGGGAGGGCGTCGATGCCCTGCGCCAGGCGCTGCTGGCGGCTGAAAAACAGGTCGGCCAGCGCCATGTCGGCGGCGGTTTTCGCCTGGCAGTGGACAGGGCCTTCGCGGTGTCTGGCGCCGGCATCGTAGTCACCGGCACGGCCCTGGCCGGGCAGGTCAGCGCCGGTGACACGCTGCTGTTGGGCAAGGCCGGCAAGCCCGTGCGGGTGCGCGGCCTGCATGCGCAGAACCAGGCCGCACTGGTGGCCCAGGCCGGGCAGCGGGTGGCGCTGAACATCAGCGGCGAGCGCCTGGCTGTGGAGCAGGTGCACCGTGGCGACTGGCTGCTGCCGGCCTGGCTGCATGCGCCGAGCCAGCGGGTGGATATCGAGCTGTCGTTGCTGGCGGGTGAAACCCGCACCTTCGAACACTTCAGCGCCGTGCACGTGCACCTCGGTACCCAGGATGTCACCGCCCGGGTCGCCTTGCTCGAAGGCGAGCAGTTGCAGGCCGGGCAACGCATGTTCGCTCAGTTGCTGCTCAACGCGCCGCTGCAGGCCGTGCACGGCGACCGCCTGGTGCTGCGCGACCAGCGTGCCCAGCGCACCCTCGGCGGCGGCCGGGTGCTCGACCCGTTCGCCCCCAGCCGCCAGCGGCGTGCCGAGGCGCGCCTGCGCCAGTTGCAGGTACTGCGTGACGCCGACGGCCTCGAGCAGGCCCTGCCGGCCCTGCTGGAAACCGCCCCTGGCGGGCTCGACCCGCAGCGCCTGGAGCGCCAGTTCAACCGCCTGCGCGACACCTGGCAGCTACCCGGCGATGTGCAGGTGGTCGCCACCCGCCAGGGCCCGCTGCTGTTCGCCCGGGCGCAGTGGCAAGCCCTCAGGCAGCAGGTGCTGGGCAAGTTGGCGCAGTTCCACGAACAGGAGCCCGACCAGCTTGGCCCGGACCGCGACCGCCTGCGCCGCTACTGTGCGCTGGCACTGGAGCGCCCAGCGTTCGTCAGCTTGCTCGATGAGTTGTTGGGGGAGGGCGCGATCAGCAGCAGCGGCCCCTGGCTGCACCTGCCAGACCACAAGGTGCAACTGAGCGAGGCTGACCGTGCGCTGTGGGAGCGCCTGTTACCGCGGTTGTTGGCAGGTGCCTTCGACCCACCTTGGGTACGCACCCTGGCCAGTGACGAGGCCGTGGGGGAGGCGGATGTGCGCCTGCTGCTGCGCAAGCTGGCGCGGTTGGGGCTGGTGCACCAGGTGGTGCGCGACCTGTTCTACCCAGAGGTGACCATCACCCGCATGGCAGGGCTGCTGTTGCAGCAGGCGGCGGTTTCGCCGATAGTGCAGGTGGCTGCGTTTCGCGACTGCCTGGGCATTGGCCGCAAGCGTAGTGTGCAGATTCTCGAATACTTCGACCGCCTGGGCCTGACCCGCAGGGTCGGTGACCAGCGTCATATCCGTATCGACAGCGCCCTGGCCCAGCAGCAGGCCAGGCCCTGAGTTCCAAGGAAGGCAATCGCGCCCGGTGGCGCGGCCGGGCTTCAAACCCGGTTGGGGACGGCAGCCGTTCCCGGGCAGGTTCGACTCCCGCTGCCTTCCGCCATTTTCTTAAGGCCCACTCGCGGGCCTGCGCATACCCTGTAGGAGCCGGCTTGCCGGCGATGAGGCCCGAAAGGCCACAACCTAAGCCCGCTCCCCACACACATCCAAGCCAAACCACTGCTCGGCAGCATCGGCATCCAACCCCGCCCCCAGCAGCGCGAACAACTTGCCCAGCGCCGCCTCACGGGTCATGCCGCCACCACTGACCAACCCGGTATCACGCAGCCGGCTACCGGCAGCATAGGTGTCGAACACCACCGAACCTTCCGCGCACTGGCTGATGGCGACGATTACCACGCCACGCTGGCGCGCCCCGTGCAGTGCATCCAGCAGCGCCTGGTCGTCCGACGGCCCGGTGCCGCTGCCATAGCATTCCAGCACCAAGCCCTGAATGCCGCTGGCCAACAGCCCGTTCAGGTGCTCGGCTGCAAGCCCCGGGAACACCGGCAGCACCGCCAGTTTCACCGGCTGGCGCACCTGGCGGTAGCTCAGCACGGCGGGCAGTTGTGCGGCCCGCTCGCCTTCACGGTGGCGGGCTGGCGCGGTAAAGGCATCGAACGCCTCGCTACGCAGCTTCGAAGCGCGGCAGCCATGCAGCAGCTGGCCATGGAAATACAGCTGCACGCCGTCGGCCAGGCCCTGTTCGAACTGGCGCAGGGCACCCACCAGGTTGTCCCAGGCGTCGCTGTCCGGCGCACCGGCCGGCAGCATGGAGCCGGTCAGCACTACCGGCACCGGCAGGCCCAGCAGCAGGAACGACAGCGCCGCAGCGCTGTAGGCCAGGGTGTCGGTGCCGTGCAGCACCAGCACGCCGTCATGGCCGTCGCGTTCCACGGACTCGACGATGGCGTCGCGCATCGCCAGCCAGTTGGCCTGCTGCATGTTGGCGCTGTCGATCAGCGGGCTGAGTTCGCGCAGCGTCCAGTGCAGTTGCGGTGCATCGTTGCACTGGGCCAGGTGCTCACGCATGCGCGCATCGAAACCACCGGCAGGCGCCAGGCCTTGTGGGGTTTCCAGCATGCCGATGGTGCCACCGGTGTAGAGGACGAGGAGATTCTTGACTGCACGCATGGAAGCATTCCGAAGCGATGTCAGGCCCTGTCGCAGCGTATGCCCGAGGCGACACGTAACCCTGCAGGCGCCGGCTTGCCGGCGATAGGGCCCGAAGACGAAGAAAGAGTCAGCCGCCCACGAACGGGGCGGCTGCGGCAGCGCAGAATATCAGCGCTGGGTCTGCGCTTGGGCAGCGCTATTGTCAGCGGCTGTTTCAACCTGTGGGTTGGTCGGCCAGGCGGCGCGGTCCAGGTCCAGGTCGGCGAACTTGCTCGAGTCGAACACCGGCTGCTTGATGCCGGCCTTGCGCTGCTCGTCGTAGTCGCGCATTACTCGCAGGCCGACCTTGAACAGCAGGGCCAGGGCCACCAGGTTGACGAACGCCAGGCAAGTCATGGTGATGTCGGCGAAGGCGAATACGGTCGACAGGTCCTGCATCGAACCCCACACCACCAGTGCCAGCACCAGGCCACGGAAGCCCATCAGCACCGCACGGTTGCGGCTCAGGAACTGCAGGCTGTTCTCGCCCAGGTAGTAGTTGTAGAGGATGCAGGTGAACACGAACAGCGACAGCGCGACGCTGACGAACAGGCGGCCCCAGTCACCGACCACGGCGGCCAGCGAGTTCTGGGTCAGGACGATGCCGTCACCTTCGAAGCCCGGGGTGTAGAAGCCCGACAGCAGAATCAGCAGCGCGGTGCAGGTGCAGATCACGAAGGTGTCGAGGAACACGCTGAACGCCTGGACCACGCCCTGGGCACCCGGGTGCTTGACGGCAGCCACGGCGGCCACGTTCGGTGCACTGCCCAGGCCCGCTTCGTTGGCGAACACGCCACGCTTCACGCCCATCACGATGGCGCTGCCGAGCAGGCCGCCGAACGCAGGGTCAAGGCCGAAGGCGCTCTTGAAGATGGTTTCCAGCATGGCTGGCACGTGTTCGATCTGGGTGCCGATCACGTACAGGGTGACGCCGATGTAGGCCAGGGTCTTGATCGGTACCAGCAGGTCCGATACTGCCGCGATACGCTTGATGCCACCGATGAAGGTGATCGCCAGCAGCACGGCCAGGATGATGCCGGTGTGTTGCGGGTCGAAGGCAAAGGCGTTCTGCAGCGAGTGGGTCACGGTGTACGACTGCAGGCCGATGAAGGCGAAGCCGTAGGTGACCAGCAGCAGGATCGAGAACACGATCGCCATGCTCTTGTTCTTCAGGCCGTGCAGGATGTAGTACGCCGGGCCGCCGCGGTACAGGCCATCGCCATCGGCGCGCTTGTAGACCTGGGCCAGGGTGCACTCGAAGAAGCTGCTGGACATGCCCACCAGCGCGGTGACCCACATCCAGAACACAGCGCCCGGGCCACCCAGGGTCACGGCAATGCCGACACCTGCGATGTTACCGGCGCCGACGCGCCCGGCCAGGCTCAGCATCAGGGCCTGGAACGAGCTCAGTTGGCCTGCCTGGCCGCGAAGGGATTCCTTGAAGACACCGAACATGTGGCCGAAGTGGCGGAACTGCACGAACCGCGAGCGGAGGGTGAAGTAGCTGCCGAGTCCGACGATCAGCACGATGAGGACCTTCCCCGAGAGGAAGTCGTTGATTAATTCGAGCATTGGAAATGACCTCGATTCTTATTCTTCGTATGGAATGACCAGCGGACGGCAGGCGCACCGCTATTCGTTAGCGCGCATGGTTGGCGATGACACCTGTAGTTACAATTTCGCGGGTTGCTCCATTTTGGTGCGACTTGATGCTACACTGGCATCACTCGCATCACCTGGACCCCGGCATCATGGGCGATCACTTCGCTACCAACCTCAAATTGGCCTGCAGCCACTACCGCTCTATCTCCGAGGTTTGCCGGCAGCTGTCGATCAACCGGGCGCAATTCAACAAGTACCTGAGCGGGCAAAGCCGTCCGACGGCCTACAACATGAAACGCATCGGTGACTTCTTCGGCGTGGAGGACTACGAGCTGGGTTTGCCGCCCGAACAGTTCGCCCGCCTGATCGGCGCCCGCACCCCCAGTGAACAGCCAGGGCAAGCGGACGATCCGATCAGCGAGCTGTTCAAGCCGCTGCACAAGGAAGCCGGCAACCTGTCGCGCTACTGCGGCTACTACTTCGAATATTCCAACTGCATGTCGGTGCCGGGCTCGATCCTGGTGTCGCTGGTGCACCTGCGCGAGGAGCGCGGCAGCTTCCTGTTCGAGCGCCAGGAGCGCCAGGAACGCAGCAGCGCCAACGACGTGCACGCCGAGGTGCGCTGCCGCTACCTGGGGGCGGCGTTCCAGTTGCAGGACCGCATGTTCCTGATCGACTACGAGTCGCTGACCCTCAACGAGATGAGCCAGACCGTGCTCATCCCCAGCTTCAAGAGCCGCATCAGCCGCCTCAACGGCCTCAAGACCGGCGTGTCCAGCGGCGACCGGCGCAACCCGGCGTGCACTCGGGTGGTGTGGGAGTACCTGGGTGAGGAGATCAACCGCATCAACGCCTATCGCCAGGTGCGCCTGTACCGCCCGGACGACCCGCGCATCGACGACGACATCCGCGACCGCCTGAGCGCCGGCATGGTCAGCAACGGCCTGTTCGAGATCGAATAGCGCGCGCGACTTCTGCGGGAGCAAAATTTCTAAAAGCTGGTGCGATCCCTGTAGGAGCGGGCTTGCCCGCGATCACCGGCGCAGCCGGTGCCATGCCCGTCACCCCAGAATGAACGCCCCCACCGCCTGCGCCACCTGGTCCGCCACCGCCGGCCGCTCGCGCAGATGCGCGGCAATGCCGTGGTCGCAGTCGGTCAGCATCAGGCACTCCACATCCGCCGCCGGCACAGAGCGCAGCAAGCTGTGGGTTACTTCTTCAGGGATCGGGCTATACCGGTCCACCCCCGCCATGCACCGCACCCCGGCCGAGGTCCCCGGCCCCTGGCCATGCACTTTGGAGTTGAGCCCGTCGTACTCGCCGATCACCAGCAGCACCCGCCCCTGGAACTGGCGCAAAAAGGCATAGCTGTCGCAATCCAGAAAGGCGAAGGGCTTGCGAATGGCCGCCGTGAACGCCGGCCCGAACGGCGCACTGTGCGCAGCATCCGGGTACACCGCCGGGCAGATCAGCACCAGCTTGCGCACGCTCGGGCGCTGCGCCGCCAGCTTCAAGGCGATGGCCCCGCCCAGGCTATGCCCGACCAAGGTATCGCTGCGCGCATCCAGGTGGCGGTGAAAACGCAGCGCTTCAGCCAGGTTGCTGGCCAGCGAGGCATCCGGTGCCCCAGGCTCAGCGGCCTGGCTGTGCCCCGACAGGTTGCCGGTCAGCGAACCGATGCCCTGTTGCTGCAAGCGGTACAGCAAGGGGTTGAGCCGGGTGAAGTCAGAACGTGCCCCACCCACCACGAACACCGGCGCCGCGCGCTCCTGCCCTGGCAGCAGTAGCCGGGCCTGCTGGCGGTAGCCGCCAAAGCTTTCCTCGATGAAACGCTCCGCGCCGGGCGCGGGTTCGTCGTACTGCCATAGCCCGCGTTGCGCGGAATTCAGGGTTAGCTCCATCTGCACTCCCATAGAACGGATCACAGCAGCCGGTACCTTTAACCGCGCCGCCTGCTTCGCGGCTAAAGCCGCTCCCACAAAATTGCGCCAAGCCTGGGTCGTGTGCTGTACCTGTAGGAGCCGGCTTGCCGGCGATGAGGCCAGCGTGGGCAATACAAGACAGTAGCCTGCAGAGCTTGTAGGCATTCTCACTCTATTTACACGGCGGCTCGGCAGAGCCAGCTTTCAAGCCACTCCCTTAGCAGTACCTAGCATACCCAGGCACGCAAGCGCCGCAAATGGCGCCACACCGTCCGCGGTTGCACTTCCCCCCGCACAAACCGCAAAATGCCCCTTTCCCCAATCGACCAGACCGGACCTTCTGACTCTATGCGTATGCGCCTGATGCTGTTGGGTGGTGGCAATGCCCTCGGGCAAGCGCTGATTCGCCTCGGGGCCGAGGAAGATATCGCCTTCCTGGCGCCGCGCCCGCCGGAAGGCGGCTGGGACGCGGCCAGCCTGACCCTGCTGCTCGACGAGCAGCGCCCGGATGCGCTGGTCAACCTGGCCTACTACTTCGACTGGTTCCAGGCCGAGTCGGTCAGCGAGCCGCGCCTGGCGCAGCAGGAGCGCGCGGTGGAGCGGCTGGCCGAGCTGTGCCAGCACCACGAGATCGTCCTGGTGCAGCCCTCCAGCTACCGGGTGTTCGACGGCTCGCGGGCCACCGCCTACAGCGAAAAGGACGAACCCGTGCCGCTGGGCCTGCGCGGCCAGGCGCTGTGGCGTATCGAGCAAAGCGTGCGCGCCACCTGCCCGCAGCATGTGCTGCTGCGCTTTGGCTGGCTGCTCGACGAAAGCCGTGACGGTTCGCTGGGGCGTTTCCTCACCCGCGCCGAGCAACCCCAGGAACTGCTGCTGGCTGACGACCGGCGCGGCAACCCGACCCCGGTGGATGACGCCGCGCGGGTAATCCTCTCGGTGCTCAAGCAGCTCGATTGCAAGGCGCCGCTGTGGGGCACCTACCACTACGCCGGCAACGAGGCGACCACGCCGCTGGCGTTGGGCCAGGCGATCCTCACCGAAGCTGCGCAGTGGCGCCCGCTGGCTGTGCAGCAACCCACCGCCCAGGCCCACGCCGCGCGCCCGGACGCCAGCGAAGAGCCGCAGCACGCGGTGCTGGCCTGCAAGAAAATCCTTCACACTTTCGGCATCAAGCCACGCGCCTGGCGCGCCGGCTTGCCGCCCCTACTGGACCGTTTCTACCGACATGGCTGATGCCCCCATCCTGATCACCGGCGGCGCCGGCTTCATCGGCTCCCACCTGTGCGATGCGTTGCTGGAAAAAGGCTACGCGGTACGTATTCTCGACGACCTGTCCACCGGCAAGCGCAGCAACCTGCAGCTGGGTCACCCCAGGCTGCAACTGATCGAAGGCGATGTCGCCGACGCAGCGCTGGTGGCGCGCGCCACCGAAGGCTGCCAGGCAGTGGTGCACCTGGCCGCGGTGGCCTCGGTGCAGGCCTCGGTCGAAGACCCGGTGAAAACCCACCAGAGCAACTTCATCGGCACCCTCAACCTGTGCGAGGCCATGCGCCTGAACGGTGTGCGCCGGGTGCTGTTCGCCTCCAGCGCGGCGGTGTACGGCAACAACGGCGAAGGCCAGTCGGTCTTTGAGGACTCCCCGAAAGCGCCGCTGACCCCCTACGCGGTGGACAAGCTGGCCAGCGAACAGTACCTGGACTTCTACCGCCGCCAGCACGGCCTGGAGCCGGTGGTGTTCCGCTTCTTCAACATCTTCGGCCCGCGCCAGGACCCGTCCTCGCCGTATTCCGGGGTGATCAGCATCTTTGCCGAGCGCGCGCTCAACGGCCAGCCGATCATGCTGTTCGGCGATGGCGAGCAGACCCGCGACTTCCTCTATGTGGGCGACCTGGTCCAGGTGATGGTGCAGGCCATCGAAATGCCGCAGGTGGAAGAGGGCGCGGTGAACATCGGCCTGAACCAGGCCACCTCGCTGAACCAGTTGCTCAAGGCCATCGAACAGGTGGTCGGCAGCCTGCCGCCGGTCAGCCACGGCCCGGCGCGTTCGGGCGACATCCGCCACTCGCGGGCCGACAACAGCCGCCTGCTGGCGCGCTTCGATTTCCCCGAGCCGACGCCGTTCGTGGACGGCGTGGCGCGGTTGCTGGGCAAGGCCTGAGGTGTCGTGACGCCTGCACCGGCCGCATCGCCGGCAAACCGGCTCCTACAGGGATTGCAGAGCCCCAGGCCTGCACTGTACCTGTAGGAGATCACCCAGCCCTCGGGGCTGCGCGGTCGCGCAGAGAACTAGTCTCGCAGATGCACCGCGCCCTGTGGGAAGCGGCCTTGTGTCGCGATGGGCTGCGCAGCAGCCCCGGCAATTTTGCATGAAGCCGAGATCTTGGGGCCGCTTCGCGCCCCATCTCGACCGGACGGCGCCCCGGCAAGGCCGCTTCCAAAAAACTGTTTTAAATCAATAGCTTGTAGTTTGTTCTATGAGAGTCGGCTTGCCGGCGATGAGGCCGGTGCAAGGTTTCGGGCCATCACGAATGCCGAATCACCCGCCGCTGGCAATCCCCCGCCTGCAGCACCCGCCCATCACTGGCCTGCACTTGCAAAGCCGCAAGCGCCTGCCCGCGCTCATCCACCAACTCTGAACGCGCCTCGCCTGCGTTGAACAGAAACCGCTCCCCCCACTGACGCAAGCCGATCACCACCGGAAACAGCGCCTGGCCCTTTTCCGTCAGCACGTACTCCTTGTAGGCACTGCCATCGGAGGCCGGTTGCTGCGCCAGCAACCCGGCCTCCACCAGGGGTGGTGGGCACGCTGACCAGCGGTGTGGTGCTGGGCATCCTGCTGGCGCTGGTGGCCGGCGTACTGCTGCTGGATTTTGCGGTGCAGGCGGTGCATGTCACCAACCAGAGCCTGTTGCTGGCTGGGCGTGCGGCAATGGCCAGCCGGCTGATCGGCGCCTATATGTGCTGTTATTCGCTGGGTAGCGGGCTGGGCGCAGTGGCCGCGAGCTGGGTGTACGGGCTGTGGGGGTGGGGTGCGGTGTGCGTGCTGGGGGCTGTAATCAGTGCTGGCGCCTGGGGTTGCTGGCGCTGGCAGCAAGCGCGGGGCAAGCCCGCTCCCGCGCATGGGGAGCAGGCTGCTGGCGGGCGGGCTTAGAACTTGTAGCCGATACCGACCATGTACACCCATGGGTCTACATCCACATCCACCTTGGTCTTGCCCACGCCCAGGGCGCTTGGGCCGTCGATGGTGGCCTTGGTGTCGATGTCGACGTACCAGACCGCGGCGTTCACCAGCAGGTTCTCGGTGAGCATGTAGTCCATGCCCAACTGGCCGGCAATACCGACAGAGTCCTGCAGCTTCATGTTGCTGAAGCCTTGCTGCTTGCGGTTGCTGCTCAGGTCTTCATCGAAGAACAGGGTGTAGTTGATGCCCACGCCTGCGTACGGCTGGAACTTCGAGCTCGGCTCCATCGGGTAGTACTGCAGCGACAGGGTCGGTGGCAGTTGCTTGATGTCGGCCAGCTTGCCGTCCAGGCCAGGGCCCAGGCCTTTCACACCGACGGTGTGCTTGAACGGGGTGGCGGCCAGCAGTTCCAGGCCGATGTGGTCGGTGAGCATGTAGGCGAAGGCCAGGCCCAGTTGGGTGTCGCTGTCCAGGGTTGCCTTGGTGCCCGACGCCTTGACGCCATCGAGTTTGATGTCGCCGCTGTTTTCGTTCGGCGCGGTGGTGATGGCGCCGGCGCGCAGGATGAAATCACCCGCCTGGTGGGCGTGGGCAACGGGCGCTGCGAGCGCCAGGGCAACGAGCGAGGCGCCGAGCAAGGACTTGTTCATGGAAGCTCCCAAAGGACGTGAGTAATCGAGTAGTCCAATGGTATGAATCCGTTCGAGCGCAGGGTTTGACCCAGCTCAACGAACCCGCTTCATAAAGCCGACGCAGGTCTCATTTCAGCTCGTAAGCGTAGATTTTCTCGGCTTCCATCTGGTAACCGGCATCGGCCAGTTCGCTGCTGCTGGCTTTTACCTGCATCGTGCCCTCGATCCAGTAGGGCTGGTACAGGTCCTCCACGCGTACGCCCATCTCGCTGAAAATGTGCACGATCTGGTTCGACGGTGGCGGCGGCACGTGAATGCACGCGCCGTAGTAGGGCACCAGCAAAAACTCCGTGGTACGGCCTTCCTCGCTCACCTCCAGCGGCACGATGTAGCCGGGGATCTTCACTTGCTGGCCATTCAGTGTCTTCACCACCGGTGCGTCGGGTGCCTGCTGGCGGGCAGCGGGGGCCGACTCGGCAGCCAGCGCGTTGCCGATCTGCGACAGGTCGTGCAGCGGCACCAGTTGCGGCGGAATCACCGGCGCGCCCTCTGGGATCAGCGCCGGCCAGTCCAGCTCACGCGGTTCGCCAGCCCAGCTAAAGACTGGCAGCAGCAGTACCGCCAGCAGCAGCCAAACTCCGTGGGAGCGGGCTTGCCCCGCGATAGGTTCAGGCTGGATGGCACCGGCCTTGCCGGTGTTCGCGGGGCAAGCCTGCTCCCACAACTGCGCTTGCTTGGTCATTAACCGTTCTCAAAGATGAATCGACAAGCCATCGGCCAGCGACTGCCGATAGGCGCGCCAGGCCGGTACGCTGCCCATCAGCAGCGCTGCGCCGAGGATGATAGCCAGCAAGGTCCATTCGTGCGCGCTCGGCCAGGCCAGCGGCAGGTACAGCCCGTAGTTGGCCTGCACATAGCCCTGGGCCAGGGCGATACCTGCATACAGCAAGCCCAGCCCGGCAGCGATGCCGGCCACGGCCAGGGCCAGCGCCTCGAGCACCAGCAGCCCGCCGATATGCCAGGGCCTTGCGCCCACCGAGCGCAAGATGGCCATCTCGCGGCGGCGCTCGTTGAGGCTGGTGAGGATGGCCGTGAGCATGCCGATCAACCCGGTCAGTACCACGAACAACGACACCACGAACAGCGCCTGCTCGGCCGTGCCCATCAGGCTCCACAACTCCTGCAGCGCAACGCCGGGCAAGATTGCCAGCAATGGCTCGCTGCGGTACTCGTTGATTTCGCGCTGCAGGCTGAAGGTGGCGATCTTGTTGTTCAGGCCCAGCATGAAGGCAGTGATGGCCGTGGGTTGCAAGTCCATGGTGCGCGCCTGCTCGGCGCTGATGCGCCCGGCGCCGCGGGCCGGCACGCCGTTGTGCCAGTCGATGTGAATAGCCTCCATGCCGCCCAGGCTGATGTGCAGGGTGCGGTCCACCGGGGTGCCGGTGCGCTTGAGCACGCCAACCACGGTGAACGGCTTGTCGTCATGCTTGACCAGGCTGATGGCGGCCACCCCGTGGGCCAGCACCAGCTTGTCGCCCAGCTTGTAGTGCAGCGCCTCGGCCACCTCGGCGCCCAGCACCACCTCGAACGGGTCGCTTTCGAACGGGCGGCCCTGGCTCAGTGCCAGGTGCTGCTTGCGGCCGTACTGGTAGTGGTCGAAGTAATCGGTGGTGGTGCCCATCACCCGGTAGCCGCGGTGCGAGTCACCCAGCGAAATGGGGATGGCCCACTTCACCCGCGGGTCCTGGGCGTAGTGCTGGTAGCTGTCCCAGCGGATGTTGTTGGTGGCGTTGCCGATGCGAAACACCGAGTACAGCAACAGGTTCACCGACCCCGAGCGTGCGCCGACGATCAGGTCGGTGCCGCTGATGGTGCTGGCGAAGCTGGCGCGGGCTTCGGTGCGTACCCGCTCGACAGCCAGCAGCAGGCACACCGACAGGGCGATGGCAAAGGCGGTCAGCAGGGCGGTGAAGCGGCGGTTGGCAAGGCTTGCCAGGGCAAGGCGGAGCAGGTACATCAGGCCTCCCGGGGCTTGGCGGCGCGGTTGAGTTCGGCCAGGGACAGGTTGCGGTCGAACAGCGGCGCCAGGCTCTGGTCGTGGCTGACGAACAACAGGCTGGAGCCGGCGGCGCGGCATTCGTCGAACAGCAGGCGGATGAACGCTTCACGGGTGTCGGCGTCCAGCGCCGAGGTGGGCTCGTCGGCGATCACCAGCTCCGGCTGGCCGATCAGCGCCCGGGCGGCGGCCACCCGTTGCTGCTGGCCGATCGACAGGCTGCCGGCGCGCCGCGCCAGCAGGTCGGGGGCGTCCAGGCCCAGGTGCGCCAGCAGGTGCGCGGCGGCTTGGTCGATGCTGCCATGGCGCTGGCTGGCGCGTTCGGCACGGGACTTCGAGAAGCGGCAGGGCAGCTCGACGTTTTCGCGCACCGACAGAAACGGCAGCAGGTTGAACTGCTGGAAGATGTAGCCCGTATGGTCGACCCGAAAACGGTCACGGGCGCCCTGGCTCAAGCTGGCCAGGTCCTGGCCGAGCAGCTGGATGCGCCCCTGGCCTGGGCGGTTGACCCCGCCCAGCAGGCCCAGCAGGGTGGTCTTGCCACTGCCGCTGGGGCCCTTGAGGAACAGCGCCTCGCCGGCCTCCAGGCGAAAGCTCGGGATATCCAGCAGCGGCGCCTGGCCGGGCCAGGCGAATACCAGGTCATGCAGCTCGATCAGCGCCTGGCTCATTCAGAACGCGACCACGGCCTTGTTGGGGGTGGCTTCCACGCCTTTCTGGCCATTCGGGCCGATCAACTGCACGTTGACCTTTTGCGTTTGCGGGAAGGTCTTGAACAGCGGGCCGAGGTCGAGCTGGGCGAGCTTGGCCGGGGTGGAGCAGGTGAACTGGTAGTGCGCGTTCACATCGGCGTGCTGGTGGCCGTGCTCATGTTCGTGCTCGTCAGCATCTTCGTCGGCGTGGGCCGCGTCGCCGAACAGCGGGCTTTCCAGCTCCTGGGCGTCATCCTTGCAGCCGGCAGCCTGAGCCAGGCCGAACAGTTTCTGCGGTTGCTCGAGCAACTGGCGCGCGGCGGCGACCTTGGCCTTGTCGGCGTCAGTGCTGGCGGCGTGCTCGAAGCCGACGATGTTCATCGCCGGGCTGTCCAGCTCCAGCTCCAGGGTGTTGCCGTCAAGCACTACGTTGAGCTTGGCCACCCCGTGCTCGTGGGCGCCGAGGGTGCCGTGGGCGTGATCATGGTCATGGTCATGGTCATGGTCATGGTCGTCGTGGGCATGGGCCACGGCCAGGGGCAGCAGGGCGAAGGGCAGGGCGAGCAGCAGACGACGCATGGACGGCTCCAGAAGCGGATTGAAAGGATTTAGTAATGTTATAACAACTTTTATTTCCCCCGCCACCCTGGCTGGTGCAGGTTTCATGTTGCTGTAGCATGGCGATATTGACCTGCGCGCAAGGAAAACATCATGAGAATTCGTGGACAAATTGGTGACTGGCCGGTGGACCTGACCGTTGAATTGGAGCCCCATGAATGGGCGCAGTTGGGGCGCCAGGTGACGCTGCCGGTGGCTGGTGACCCACTGCCGGCGGCCACCGCCAACCCGGCGCCACGCCAGGATGATGGGCAGTGGGCGGCCGCCTGTGCGCTGTTGCGCGAGGCTGGGAAGATGAGCGGGCCTGAGTTGCTGGACCGGCTGGAGGGGCTGACAGGGGGTACTGCGGCGGGCAAGCAGTTGCTGGTGCGGTTGCGCCATAGCTCACAGGTCAAGGTGCAAAGCGGGGTGGACGCGCCTGTCTATCACTGGATCGGGACGGCCTGACACGGCAAGACCTGGCAGTTTTGCCAGTTGTGGGCTGGGGCGAGGGGGGGGAGCATGGCTCATCCCACTTAAGCGAGAGTCGATACCATGGCAGCGTCAAAGGATCAGAGCGATAACGCCGGCGTGACTGCGGGCGTTCTGGCCGGTTGGCCATTTTTGATCGAATTCGATTGCGCGAGGCTCGACCAATTATGGGCCCGGCATGGGCTCACGCCTGGCGGTACGGGCTTTGCCAGCTCGCACCTGCAGTTCGAGGTTGCAACCTCTTCACAGCATGCATGCTTTACCAACTGTACCTTGGGGCCGCTGCATCTGCAGGCGCTCGTGAACCCCGCTGGCGATCAGCGCTTGCGCATCAAGCGCCCGCTGCTCAATGGCGTGCAACTGAGCTTGCAGCAGGCGTTTGGCCGGCCGTTACGCTCGATCGCCGAGGTGCGGCGCATCGTGCCAGGGCAACAGGCCGAGCTTTACCTGGACATCGACCTTGCCGCCAATTACGGGCACTACGACAGTCAGGGCCGGGTTTCCCTGGGCTGGGGCAACTCCCCCCAGTTCGGTCTGTCAGGGGAAGGCAACGGTCTGGATGTGGTGCCCTATCAGGTGTATTTCGCCGGCTTGCCAGCGGCCGACAAGTTCATCGACCTTGGGGGCTTGCGCTCCGAGAGCGACGTGGTGCTCAAACCTATGGAGTTTGTGCTGCGTTATGTCGGTGAGCAGGCACAGAGCCTCATGCTGCACCCGCTCATTCACGGGAAGAACGTCGGTGTATTCCCGCCCAGCTATTCAAAGTGGTCGAGCCCGGATTCAGGCGTGGGCATGGCGCTGGACCCCATGCACTATACCGATTTGGTGCCCGGTGACGTTGCTGCCAGCCCCTCGCTGCTGTTCCCTCAGAAGGTGGCCTACCATCCCAGTATCAGGAATGTTGCCGGGGAGATACGAGTAGAGTTCGCGCAGCAGCCGAGCCGCCCGCAAGCACCAGTCACTGCTGTGCCGGGGCTTTCGCTCGAGCCCATGGTGAAGGTGGTCAGCGCCGGGCAGGTGGCCGAATTCGAGCTGTTACCAGCCCAAGCCGGCGATCAGCCGCCCCAATGGTCGGTCAACGGCACCCGCAACCATTTCACCCCTGACGGCTGGCGTTGCCGCGTCACACCCAAAGCCATGAGGGCGGCTGCCAGTCAGGGTGAGGGCACCGAGCCAATCAACTTGGAAGCAAGGTGTGAGTTCGTCACAGTCAGCGCCTTGCTCGCAGGTGCCACGTTCACGGCCTCGATTGTCGCGCTGGGCGGAGCACCTACCGGTTACCTGCGTGCCGACCTGATCAGTGGTGGCCAGTGGAAGATTCGGCTGTGCTACCTGGATAAAGAAGGGAACGAGGCCGTCATTTCCCTCGATGACATGTACGCAGATGGAGTCAATTGCTTCGTTGCCCGCAACGGGCTCATCGAACCCCACGGTGATGAGCCGTACTGCATCGTGCGAGCCTATGACTACCATGGTGATACAGGAGTCTGGGCATTCATGGTACTGCCGGTGCCACTGCTTGACACGCAAACGGTACTGGGCCTCGGCATTACCTGAGTCGATAGTTGTGCGCCGTGCTCAGAACATCGCCGAAGACAAGCGACGGCGGTAAACCCCCACCAGCGGGTGTTCGTTGCCGAGCAACTCGAACACCTGCAGCAGCGCTTTTTGCGGCAAGCCATTTTCGTATGCGCGATTGCGCTGGAACAGCTTGAGCAGCCCGTCCAGCGCCGCTTCGTACTGCTGGCGCGCCAGTTGCTGGATGCACAGCTGGTAGCTGGCTTCATCGTCCTGCGGGTTCTGTGCCAGGCGGCTCTTAAGCTCGGCAGCTTCCGGCAGGCTGGCAGCCTGGCGCAGGAAGGTCAGCTGGGCCTTGGCACCGGCCAGGGCGGCTTTGTGCTCGTCGGTCTTGACCGCATCCAGCACCACCTGGGCTTCACCCAGCTCGCCGCGCTCGGCCAGGCAGCGGGCGTACAGGATCAGCGCCTCGGCGTTGCTGTTGTCTTCACCCAGCAGCACCTGCAACAGCGCTTCGGCTTCGCTGAAACGGCTCTCGGCAAACAGCGCCTTGGCCTGCTCCAACGGCGCGGCGGCGGGCGGGGCGGGCATTTGTACATGGGGTTCGAGCATGGCGCGAATGGCCGATTCCGGTTGCGCCCCGGCAAAGCCGTCCACCGGCTGGCCGTCCTTGAACAACACAACGGTCGGCAGGCTGCGGATGCCGAACTGGGCCACCACCTGCTGCTCCACGTCGCAGTTGATCTTGGCCAGCAGCAGTTCGCCCTGGTAGCCCTCGGCGATTTTCGCCAGCAGCGGCATCAGCGCCTTGCACGGGGCGCACCACTCGGCCCAGAAGTCCACCAGCACCGGCTTGTGGAAGGAGTTCTCGATCACCAGTTGCTGGAAGGTGGCATCGGTGGCGTCGAAGATAAACGGGGTTTCCTGACTCATTACGACTCTCGCAAAACCGTGAATGGCACCACTATAAAGGCTCGCGGCTGGCGTGGTACAGGCTGACCCGGCGGAATTCGTGGGGCTCGGCCAGGTCTGGCAGGGTCAGTGCGTCGAGCACCCCCAGCGGGCGGTACAGCGGGTGGCTGAAGTCGCGCACCCGCGAGTCGGCCACCAGCGCCTGGCGGGCACGGCTGAGGAAGTGGTCGAGCAGCGGCAGGTTGGCGCGGTCGTAAAGCACGTCGGCTACCAGAACCAGGTCGAAGCGGTCGGCCTCGGCGAAAAAGTCGCTGCTGTAGTTCAGTACCACATCGTTCAGCGCGGCATTGGCGCGGCAGGCATCCAGCGCCAGCGGGTCGAGGTCGCAGGCCACCACCTCCAGCGCACCGGCCCGGGCCGCGGCGATACCGGCAATGCCGGAGCCGGCGCCGAAGTCCAGCACGCGCTTGCCGCGCACCCATTCGGGGTGCTGCGCCAGGTAGCGGGCCATGGCCAGGCCGCTGGCCCAGCAGAAGCTCCAGTAGGGCGGTTCTTCAAGGATGCGCCGGGTCTCTTCGCTGCTGAAGGCGCGGTCCATGTTGTTTTCATCGATCAGCCACAGCTTGAGGTCGCATTCCGGCAGTTCGCTGACGGTCAGCCGCGCTTCGCCGATCAGGCCGCTCAGGGCCTGTTGCAGGGCTTGCACTGGCATTTACGGGGCCTTTTCGAAGCGCAGCGGGCCGGTGGCCTGGGTTTGAGGCTGGGCAATACGCTGCGCCGGCAGGTGCATGATCAGTTGGCCGGACTGGCTGGCGCGACCGCGCAGCTCCACCCGGGCGCCGGCCGGGAAGGCCTCGGGGTTGAAGCGCAGCTGGTAGGGCAGGGCCTGGCCGGTGCCGGTCAGGGTGCTGCTGGCCAGCAGTTGTTGCGGGCGGCCGCGTTCGTCGATCACCAACAGTGCCAGTTCTACGCTGGCGCCGGCCGGCACCTCCAGCAGGGTGCCGCTGAGTTCACGTTGGTAGGCTGGCAGCGGGCCCAGCGGTTCGGCCTTTTTCGCCACCGGGGCAGCTTTGGGCGCGGGCGCTGCTTCGGGCTTGGGGCGGTCGCTGCCGCAGGCGGCGAGCAGGGCGGCGCAGCACAGCACGAGGAGCGCTCGAGGTTGCATGGGGTAGTCCTTCGCGGGCAGATTTCCCATGGATGTTAACCCCTTTGGCTTGTCTTGCCAGTGCAATGCGCTACCATGGCCCTCCCTTTTTTTGTTGCCTGCCACCATGCACTGTCCGTTTTGCGGTGCCAACGACACCAAGGTCATCGACTCGCGTCTGGTCGCCGAGGGCGAACAGGTGCGCCGCCGCCGTGAGTGCGTCGCCTGCGGCGAGCGCTTCACCACCTTCGAAACCGCCGAACTGGTCCTGCCCCGGCTGATCAAGCAGGATGGCACCCGCCAGCCCTTCGACGAAGACAAACTGCGTGCCGGCATGCAGCGCGCGCTGGAAAAGCGCCCGGTCAGCGTCGAGCGGCTGGAGGCGGCGCTGGCGCATATCAAAAGCCGCCTGCGCGCCACCGGCGAGCGCGAGGTGAAGTCGCTGGTGGTGGGTGAAATGGTCATGGCCGAGCTGCGCAAGCTCGATGAAGTCGCCTACATCCGCTTCGCTTCGGTGTACCGGCGCTTCCAGGACCTTGACGAGTTCCGCGAAGAAATCGACCGCCTGGCCCGTGAGCCAGCCAAAGAGTAAGCATGCCCAGCCAAGCCGCCATTCTCGACGCCCACTACATGGCCCGGGCCGTGGAACTGGCCCGCAAGGGCCTCTACACCACCCACCCCAACCCGCGCGTTGGCTGCGTGATCGTGCGTGACGGCGAGGTGGTCGGCGAAGGCTGGCACGTGCGCGCCGGCGAACCCCATGCCGAGGTCCACGCCCTGCGCCAGGCCGGCGAGCTTGCCCGCGGCGCCTGCGCCTACGTCACCCTCGAGCCTTGCAGCCACCACGGCCGCACGCCGCCGTGCGCCGAGGCGCTGGTCAAGGCCGGGGTGGCGCGGGTGGTGGCCGCCATGCAGGACCCTAACCCGCAAGTGGCCGGCAACGGCCTGCGCCGCCTGCAGCAGGCCGGCATCGAGGTGGCCAGCGGTGTGCTCGAGGCCGAAGCCCGCGCGCTCAACCCGGGCTTTTTCAAGCGCATGGAACACGGCCTGCCCTATGTGCGCGCCAAGCTGGCCATGAGCCTGGACGGCCGTACCGCCATGGCCAGCGGCGAAAGCCAGTGGATCACCGGCCCCGCCGCCCGCTCGGCGGTGCAGCGCCTGCGCGCCCGTTCCAGCGCGGTGCTGACCAGCGCCGCCAGCGTGCTGCAGGACAACGCCCGCATGACCGTGCGCGGCAGCGAGCTTGGCCTGGACGCCGACACCACCGCCCTAGTCTTGTCCCGCCCGCCACTGCGTGTGCTGGTCGACGGGCGCCTGCGCCTGCCGCTGCAGGCGCCGTTCTTCCAGGCAGGCCCTGCGCTGGTGGTCACGGCGGCAGGGGATGACCCGCGTTACGCTGTCGCCGGCCATGAGTTGCTGGTGCTGCCAGGCACTAACGGCCAGGTCGACCTGCCAAGGCTGCTGGCGGTGCTGGCCGAGCGCGGCGCCAACGAAATCCTGCTGGAGGCCGGCGCCGGCCTGGTCGGCGCCTTCGCCCGCCTGGGCCTGGTCGACGAGTTCCAGCTGTTCGTCGCCGGCACCTTCCTAGGCTCCGCTGCCCGCCCGTTGCTGGACTGGCCGCTGGCGCACATGAGCGAAGCGCCGCGGCTGAAAATTACCGAAATGCGCGCAGTCGGCGATGACTGGCGAGTCACAGCCATCCCCCTGCCGGCCCCCGGCGTATAATGCCCGGCTTGCACCGCGCAGCCCGTATTTGAGGAGAACAGCATGTTCACCGGCATCATCGAATCCATCGGCACCATCCGCAGCATGACCCCCAAGGGCGGCGACGTACGCCTGTACGTCGAAACCGGCAAGCTCGACCTGGGCGACGTCAAGCTCGGTGACAGCATCGCGGTCAACGGCGTGTGCCTGACCGCCGTCGAGTTGCCCGGCGACGGCTTCTGGGCCGACGTCAGCGTCGAAACCCTCAAGCGCACCGCCATGGTCGAGCTCAAGAGCGGCAGCCGGGTCAACCTGGAAAAGGCTCTGACCCCCACCACCCGCCTGGGCGGCCACCTGGTCAGCGGCCACGTCGACGGCGTCGGCGAGATCGTCTCGCGCGCCGATAACGCCCGCGCCATCCAGTTCCGCGTACGCGCCCCGAAAGAGCTGGCCAAGTACATCGCCCACAAGGGCTCGATCACCGTCGACGGCACCAGCCTGACGGTCAACGAAGTCGATGGCGCCGAGTTCGAGCTGACCATCGTCCCGTACACCCTGTCCGAAACCATCATGGCCGACTACCGCCCCGGGCGTCGGGTCAACCTTGAGGTCGACCTGCTGGCCCGTTACCTGGAGCGTTTGCTGCTGGGCGACAAGGCCGCCGAGCCGAGCAAGGGCAGTGGCATTACCGAAAGCTTCCTGGCCGCCAACGGCTTCTTGAAATCCTGATTGAGAAGGGGGTGCCGCGTGGCGCTCAACAGCATCGAAGAACTGGTCGAAGACATCCGCCAGGGCAAAATGGTCATCCTCATGGATGACGAAGACCGCGAGAACGAAGGCGACATCATCATGGCAGCCGAATGCTGCCTGCCTGAGCACATCAACTTCATGGCCAAGCACGCCCGTGGCCTGATCTGCATGCCGATGACCCGCGAGCGCTGCGAAACGCTCAAGCTGCCGCTGATGGCGCCGCGCAACGGCTCGGGCTTCGGCACCAAGTTCACCGTGTCGATCGAAGCCGCCGAAGGCGTCACCACCGGCATCTCCGCTGCCGACCGAGCGCGCACCGTGCAGGCTGCCGCAGCCAAGGACGCCAAGGCCGAAGACATCGTCAGCCCCGGCCACATCTTCCCGCTGATGGCCCAGCCTGGCGGTACCCTGGCCCGCGCCGGCCACACCGAAGCTGCCTGCGACCTGGCGCGCATGGCCGGTTTCGAACCCAGCGGCGTGATCTGCGAGGTGATGAACGACGACGGCACCATGTCGCGCCGCGCCGAGCTGGAAGTGTTCGCCGCCCAGCACAACCTCAAGATCGGCACCATCGCCGACCTGATCCACTACCGCATGATCCACGAGCGCACCGTGCAGCGCGTCTCCGAGCAGCCGGTGGAGAGCGAGCTGGGCGAGTTCAACCTGGTCACCTACCGTGACGCGGTCGAAGGCGACGTGCACATGGCGCTCACGCTCGGCAAGATCTGCGCCGAAGAGCCGACCCTGGTGCGTGTGCACAACATGGACCCGCTGCGCGACCTGCTGCTGGTCAAGCAACCGGGCCGCTGGAGCCTGCGCGCGGCCATGGCTGCGGTAGCCGAAGCTGGCAGCGGCGTGGTGCTGCTGCTGGGCCACCCGCTGGACGGCGACGTGCTGCTGGCGCACATTCGCGAAAGTGCAGGCGATGCCCCGGCCAAGGCGCCGACCACCTACAGCACCGTCGGTGCCGGTTCGCAGATCCTGCGCGACCTCGGCGTGCGCAAGATGCGCCTGATGAGTTCGCCGATGAAGTTCAATGCGATATCCGGATTCGATCTGGAAGTTGTAGAATACGTGCCCTCCGAGTGACTTGAAGCGTCTTTGTCGCCCTCAAGCTCGAGTCCAAACCCTCCCGAGGCCGCCACAGCGCGGCCTCGCTCTTGAAGATGAGAACATCGGAATGACCCTGAAGACCATCGAAGGTACCTTCATCGCCCCCAAAGGTCGCTATGCTTTGGTGGTTGGCCGCTTCAACAGCTTCGTCGTCGAAAGCCTGGTCAGCGGCGCCGTCGACACCCTGGTTCGCCACGGTGTCAGCGAAAGCGAGATCACCATCATTCGTGCCCCGGGCGCGTTCGAAATCCCGCTGGTAGCGCAGAAAGTCGCGCAAAAGGGTGAATACGACGCGATCATCGCCCTGGGCGCAGTGATCCGTGGCGGTACCCCGCACTTCGAATACGTGGCGGGCGAATGCACCAAGGGCCTGGCCCAGGTGTCCATGGAGTTCGGTGTACCGGTGGCCTTCGGCGTACTGACCGTCGACTCCATCGAGCAAGCCATCGAGCGTTCCGGCACCAAGGCTGGCAACAAAGGCGGTGAAGCAGCCCTGTCCGCCCTGGAAATGGTCAGCCTGCTGGCGCAGTTGGAGGCCAAGTGATTAGCGACGAAAGCGATCGTTTCAACCCGCGCGATCCAAAACCTGCGGATGCTGGCAAGCCGTCCAAGAGCGCCAAGCGTCGCGAAGCCCGCAAGCTCGCGACCCAAGCGCTCTACCAGTGGCACATGGCCCAGCACTCGCTGAACGAGGTCGAGGCGCAGTTCCGGGTCGATAACGATTTCACCGATGTCGACGGTGCCTACTTCCGCGAGATCCTGCACGGGGTCCCGGCGAAAAAGGGCGAAATCGACGAGGCCCTCAAGCCTTGCCTGGACACCCCGCTGGATGAGCTCGACCCGGTCGAACTGGCCGTGCTGCGCCTGTCCACCTGGGAGTTCATGATGCGCGTCGACGTACCGTACCGCGTGGTCATCAACGAAGGTGTGGAGCTGGCCAAAGTGTTCGGCGCCACCGACGGCCACAAGTTCGTCAACGGCGTGCTGGACAAGCTGGCGCCGCGCCTGCGCGAAGCGGAAGTCAAGGCGAACAAGCGCTGATTGCGGTGCTGACGAGCCATGGGTGAGTTCGAGCTGATCAGCCATTACTTCGCCGCCGCGCCCTGTGCGCAGGGCGGCGAAGGCGTGGCCCTGGGTATCGGCGACGACTGCGCCCTGCTGGACCTGCCCGCTGGCGAGCAGCTGGCGATTTCCACCGACACCCTCGTGGCCGGTGTGCATTTCCCCGCAGTCTGCGACCCCCTGCTGCTCGGCCAGCGCGCGCTGGCCGTGGCGGTCAGCGACCTGGCGGCCATGGGCGCCACAGCCATTGGTTTCACCCTCGCCCTCACCCTGCCCGATGTCGGCCGCGACTGGCTCGCAGGTTTCGCCGACGGCCTTGGCCGCATGGCCCGGCGTTGCGCCATCAGCCTGATCGGCGGCGACACCACCCGCGGCCCCTTGAGCATCACCGTCACCGTGTTCGGCCGCGTGCCGGCCGGCCAGGCCCTGCGCCGCAGCGGCGCGCGGTCGGGCGATTTGTTGTGTGTGGGTGGCCCGCTGGGTAATGCCGCTGGCGCCTTGCCGTTGGTGCTGGGCGAGCGTGAAGCCCCTGGCGAGTTGGCTGCACCACTGCTGGAGCACTACTGGGCGCCGCTGCCGCAACTGCGCCTGGGCGCGCAGCTGCGCGGCCGGGCCACGGCGGCGCTGGATATCTCCGACGGCCTGCTGGCCGATTGCGGGCATATCGCCAAGGCTTCAGGGGTAGCGCTGCAGGTGAACCTGGCGCAGGTGCCGGTGTCTGCCGCACTGCAGGCCTTTCTCGGCCGCGAGGCGGCGCTGCACGCAGCGCTCACCGGTGGCGACGACTACGTACTGGCGTTCACCGCGCCAGCCGCCGCACTGTCTGGCCTGGCCGAGACCGTGCATGTGATCGGCCGTGTGTGCGAGGGCCAGGGCGTGACCCTGCTCGATGCGCAGGGCCAGGACATCACCCCGCAGCAGCGGGGCTATCAACATTTCAGGGAGACACCGTGACCGACCACCCCAACCAGGTGCCTGCGGAGTTCGTTCCGCCTTCGGTCTGGCGCAACCCGTGGCACTTCCTCGCCTTCGGCTTCGGCTCCGGCACCCTGCCCAAGGCGCCGGGTACCTGGGGCTCGCTGGTGGCGCTGCCGTTCATCCCGCTGTGGCAGATGCTGCCCGACTGGGGTTACTGGCTGCTGCTGGGCGTGACCATGGTGTTCGGCGTGTGGCTGTGCGGCAAGGTGGCCAACGACTTGCGCGTGCACGACCATGAAGGCATCGTCTGGGACGAGATGGTCGGCATGTGGATCACCCTGTGGCTGGTGCCGGAAGGCTGGCAGTGGTTGCTGGCGGGCTTCTTGATGTTCCGCTTCTTCGACATTCTCAAGCCCTGGCCGATCCGCTGGATCGACCGCCATGTGCATGGTGGCTTTGGCATCATGCTCGACGATATCCTGGCTGGCGTGTTCGCCTGGCTGGGCATGCAGGTGCTGGTGTGGGCCGTGGCCTGAGACGGGGAGTTCGCTGATGGGTGCAAGGACGCTGTTGCTGGCATTGATGCTGATGGTCGCGGGGCAGGGCGCCATGGCCCAGACCGCACCGACCCAGGTGCGCCTGGTCAGCGAGGCCTGGCTCGACTACACCAACGCCGACGGCACCGGGCTGGCCTGGGATGTATTGCGCAAGGTGTTCGAGCCGGCCGGGGTCAAGGTGCGTACGCAGAGCGCGCCGTACAGCCGCGCGGTCGGGCTGGTCAAGCGTGACGAGGCCGACGCCTGGGTTGGCTCGTACAAGGAAGAGAACGACGACAACCTTTACCCGCGCTGGCACTTCGACCTCGACCACATCTACGCCCTGGGCCTTGCCAGCGAGCCGGTGCCGACCCTTGAAACCCTGGGCCGTTACCGTCTGGCCTGGGTGCGTGGCTACGACTACGCCAGCTACCTGCCCAATGTGCGCAACTTCCGCGAAGTGCAGCGCCGCGAAGGCATCCTGCCGATGCTCGAGCACGACCGGGTGGACTTCTACATCGACGCCCTCACCGAGATCGACTACGTGATCGGCCAGGCGCCCAACCCCGAGCGTTTTCGCAAGACCCACGTCGCCGAGCTGCCGCTGTACCTGGCGTTTTCCCGCAGCGAGCGCGGCAAGGCCCTGCGCGATGTGTTCGACCAGCGCATGCAGGTGCTGGTGCGCAGCGGCGAGCTGAAGCCGATTTTCGAGCACTGGAAGCAGCCGTACCCCTTCACCGCCGACAGCCAGCCCCATTAAGGGCATCGGTAACCCCCCTGTAGGAGCCGGCTTGCCGGCGATAGGGCCGGCCCAGACAACCATTATCCCTGGCCTGGCCCCATCGCCGGCAAGCCGGCTCCTACAGGGGGCGAACCACCGTGAAGCAGGCAGTGCGGTTTCATAAGCATCGAACTTTTCGATCTTGATCCACGGTATTCAGCCTGCGCACCTGTGCCGGGCTGCTGATACAATCGGCCGATCTGAAATGTCTATCACCAGGAGCACAACGTGCCCGTCGTCTTTGTCGCCGCCTCCAAACTCCCGACTCCCTTTGCGATCTTCACCATGCATGGCTTCCTCGACGAAGCCACTGGCCGCGAGCACGTGGTGCTCAGCCTGGGTGACATCGGCGACGGTGAGCCGGTGCTGGGGCGCCTGCACTCCGAGTGCCTGACCGGCGATGCCCTGTTCAGCCAGCGCTGTGACTGCGGCTCGCAACTGGAAGCCGCGCTGCAGGCCATCGCCCGCGAAGGCCGTGGCGTGCTGCTGTACCTGCGCCAGGAAGGCCGTGGCATTGGCCTTCTGAACAAGATCCGCGCCTACGAGCTGCAGGACGGCGGCGCCGACACCGTCGAGGCCAACGAGCGCCTGGGCTTTGCCGCCGACCAGCGCGACTACGCCATGTGCCTGCCGATGCTCGAGCACCTGGGCGTCAGCGCGCTGCGCCTGATGACCAACAACCCGCGCAAGGTCAAGGCCCTGACCGACATGAACATCAAGGTCGCCGAGCGTGTGCCGCTGCACACCGGGCACAACCCGCACAACCGCCTGTACCTGGCCACCAAGGCCGACAAACTCGGCCACATGATGGGCAACAAGCACCAGGGCGAGGTCCCGCAGGCTTGACCCGGGGCGAGGTGAAGCGCCGGCTGGCCCTGGCCTGGTGGCAGTACCTGGCCGTGGGCCTGGTGCCGCTGCCGGTGATGGCCTGGGCCTTCGGCGGCGGCGAGCCGCTGATCCCGGTGCTGGCCATGCCGCTGTTCATTGCCGGCGCCGCTACCATGTTCCTCAGCCTGCCGCGCTTCGGTGCCTACAAGCGTGCGCTGATCGCCACCGACAAGGCGTTGGGCTGTGCCGAAGAGCCTGGCGCGTGGATCACCCTGGCACGGGTAAGGCGCATGGCCATGCTGTTCGCCTGCCTGCCGGCCTGGGTAGCAGCGTTGTCGGTGCTGGTGGGGCTTGAGGCGATTGCGCAGATCCTTCTGGCGCTGTCCACCTTGGTGCTGCTTTACCTCTACCGCATTCCGCACCAGCTCGGCTGATGCGGGCGCTGCTGGCCCTCCTGCTGCTTTGTTGCGCCGCCGCCCAGGCCGCGCCCCGGGTGGTCAGCCTGGCACCGTCTATGACTGAAATCGTCCTTGAGCTGGACGCCAGCGACCTGCTGGTGGGCCTGCTCGACGGTGGCGAGCGCCCGGTGCAGTTGCAGGGCCTGCCCAGTGTCGGGCGCCACGGCCAGCTCGACATGGAACGCCTGCTTAGCCTCAAGCCCGACCTGCTGCTGCTCTGGCCCGGCAGCATTGCGCCGGCCCAACGTGATCAACTGCGGCGCTTGGGCATCGCCACCTTCACGGCCGAACCCGGCAACCTCGACCAGCTGATCGAGCAGATTGACGCCATTGCCCAACGCCTGGGGCGCGAGGAGCAGGGCCTGCGTTATACCGCCGGCCTGCGCCAGCGCATTGGCGAACTGCGCGCACGCTACCGGCGGGCGACACCGCTGCGGGTGTTCTACCAGGTGTGGGACAAACCGCTGTACACCCTCGGCGGGCAGCAGGTGGTCAGTGACGCCCTGCGCGTGTGCGGCGCGCGCAACGTGTTCGACGACCAGGCCCTGCCGGCGCCGCAAGTGAGCGTGGAGTCGGTGCTGCTGCGTGATCCGCAGGTGATTCTGGCAGGTGACCCGGCGCAGCTCGCGGCCTGGCGTCGCTGGCCGAAGCTCAGCGCAGTGACCGGCAACGCCTTGCTGGTGGTGCCGGACAAGGGCCTGGAACGGCCCAGCGGGCAAATGATCGAAGCCACCGCGCGGCTGTGTGCGTTGCTCGACGCTACAGTGCCGGCGTCCAGGTAAGGCTCAGCAGCCAGGTGCGGCCCTCTTCGCGGTAGCCATGGTTGCTGCCCTCATAGCTGTACAGCGTGCGGCTGTAGCCTTTGTCCAGCAGGTTGTCGAGCTTGAGGTCCAGGCGCAGCTCGTCGCTCATCGCCCAGCCGCCGCGCAGCCCGAACGTGCCGTAGCCGCCCAGTGGCGCCTCGTTGGCCTCATCGTTGTAGCTGCTGCTGACGGCCTGCCAGCTCGCCCCCAGGTTGAACTGCCCAAAGCTGCGGTCGAGGTCCAGGCTGAGGGTGCGCCGGGCGCGGCGGGCGAGGGTGTGGCCGGTGTTGCGGTCGCGCGGGTCGATGAGCGCCAGGCCCAGCTGTGAAGTCCAGCCGGCCCAGGTCTGGGTCAGGGCCAGCTCCAGGCCGTTGATGCGCGCGGCGTCGATATTGCCCGGGCGCTTGCGGCTGGCGTCGTAGCTGATGGCATCGCGCAGTTCGGTGCGGTACAGCGAGGCCTCCAGCCGGCTGTTGTCACCCAGCAGGCTGCGCCATTGCAGCTCGTAGCTTTTTGAATACTCCGGGCGCAAGTCCGGGTTGCCGTATTGCACATCGTAAAGGTCGTTGAAGGTCGGCGCGCGAAAGCCCTCGCTGTAGGACAGCAACAGGTCATCGCGAGGCGTCAACGGCACGCTCATGCCAGTGTTCCAGGTGGTCTGGCTGCCGTACTGCTGGTTGTGGTCCTGGCGCAGGCCCAGCTCGGTGGCAAAACCCTCGCCGCTGAAGCGGTACTGGGCGAATGCGGCGCGGTTCCAGCGGCTGTTTTCGGCGAAGTTGGCGCTGCCGTGGTAGCGGTCTTGGTACCAGTCGCCTCCCAGCATCAGCTGGTTGCGTTCATCGAGGGCCAGTTCGTTCTGCCAGGTCAGCTGGTCGCGGTAGGTGTTGTAGACGAAGCGCTCAGCGCTGAGCTTGTCGCGTTTGTCGTCGCGGTTTTCGCTGTGGCCCAGCTCCAGCCGGGAATGCCAGGTGTCGTTGAGCTGGGCATCGAGCCAGGTGCCCAGGCTGCTGACGCTGAAGTCGGTATAGGGCGCTTGCGGATAACTCCGCCAGGTGGTTGCGTCGAGCCGCCCGTAAGGGTTGTCGTATTCGCTGCGCCCACGGCTGTCGAGCAGGTTCAGGCCGGCTTCGAAGCGCTCGTCGAACACATGGCTCAGGCTCAGGTTCAGCGAACGGTTGCGGTAGGCGTCGTGGTCGCCGTCGCTGGCATACGAAGGGCCGGTGGAATCGATGCCGGCGGTCTCGTCCAGGCTGGCGCCCAGGTTGAAACGGGTGCCGCCCTGACCCCCGGAGAGCCCCAGGCTGCGCTGGAAGGTCTGGTTGCTGCCGGCGGCCAGGCGCAGGCGTGCCTGCAGGTTCTGGCCGTTGCCGCGACGGGTGAAGATCTGGATCACCCCGCCGATGGCATCGCTGCCGTAGATGGCCGAGCGCGAGCCGCGCAGCACCTCCACCCGTTCGATCTGGTCGATGTCGATAAACTGCAGGCCGCTGTCGCCGGAGGTGGTGTTGGCGATACGCACGCCGTCTACCAGCACCAGTGCCTGGGCGGCCTTGGTGCCGCGGATGAAGATGCCGGGCAGGCTACCACGCCCGCCGGTGGGCGCCACCTGTACGCCGGGGACTCGGGTCAGCAGGTCGCTGAGGCTGGCCGGTTGCAGGCGGTCGATATCGCTGCGGGTGAACACGCTGTTGGCGGCGCTGGTGGCTGTGCGCGACTCCACCTGGCGGTTGGCGCTGATCAGTACGTCGGGGAGCTTGAGGGCGTCGTCGCGTTCGGCGGCCAGCAGGGTGGCGGGGAGGCAGAGCAGGGTGGCAAGGGTTGAGTGCTTCATTGGGGCTCCAAAAGCAATCGCCGGCAAGCCGGCTCCTACAGGGTGTCCCGTGTAGGAGCCGGCTTGCCGGCGATAGGGCCTTACAGGCCGAGCTTGACGATACGCGCCTGGACCGCAGCCTCGATACCTGCTGCATCCAACCCGCACTCGGCGAGCATCTGCGCAGGCTTGGCGTGCTCGACGTAGATATCCGGCAGGCCCAGGTGCAGCAGCGGCTTGGTCACCGCCTCGCGGGCGAGGAACTCACCCACCGCAGCGCCGGCGCCGCCCATGATGGCGTTCTCTTCGACGGTCACCAGCAGTTCATGGCGGGCGGCCATTTCCAGCACCAGGGCTTCGTCCAGCGGCTTGACGAAGCGCATGTCGACCACCGTGGCGTCGAGCTTCTCTGCCACCTGCAGCGCTTCGGCCAGTTGCACGCCGAACACCAGCAGGGCGACCTTGCTGCCCTGGCGGCGTACCACGCCCTTGCCGATTTCCAGCGGTTCGAGGTCGCCGCTGATCGGTGCGTTGGGGCCGGTGCCGCGCGGGTAGCGCACGGCCGCCGGGCCCTTGTAGAGGTGGCCGGTGCTGAGCATCTTGCGCAGCTCGTTTTCGTCGCTCGGGGTCATCACCAGCATGCCGGGGATGCAGCGTAGGTACGACAGGTCGTAGGCACCGGCGTGGGTCGGGCCGTCTTCGCCCACCAGGCCTGCGCGGTCGATGGCGAACAACACGTCCAGGTCCTGCACCGCCACGTCGTGGATCAGCTGGTCATAGGCGCGCTGCAGGAAGGTGGAGTAGATCGCCACCACCGGCTTGGCGCCTTCGCAGGCCATGCCTGCGGCCAGAGTCACCGCGTGCTGCTCGGCGATGGCGACGTCGAAGTAACGCTCGGGGTAGCGTTCGCTGAATTCGATCAGGTCCGAGCCTTCCTTCATCGCCGGGGTGATGCCCACCAGGCGGTTGTCGGCGGCAGCCATGTCGCACAGCCACTGGCCGAACACCGAGGCGTACTTCGGCCCGCTGGCTTTTTTCGGTGCCACCGGCTTGTCGGCCGGCTCCAGCTTGGTGATGGCGTGGTAGCCGATCGGGTCGACCTCGGCCGGGGCGAAGCCCTTGCCCTTCTTGGTGACCACGTGCAGGAACTGCGGGCCCTTGAGGTCACGCATGTTGCGCAGGGTGGCGATCAGCGTCGGCAGGTCGTGGCCGTCGATCGGGCCGATGTAGTTCCAGCCGAGCTCTTCGAACAGGGTGCCGGGCACCAGCATGCCCTTGGCGTACTCTTCGGTGCGCCGGGCGATTTCCCAGGCGCCGGGCAGGCGCGACAGCACTTTCTTGCTGCCTTCGCGCATGCTCGCGTAGGTGCGGCTGGAGAGAATCTTGGCCAGGTAGTTGGACAGCCCGCCGACGTTGCGTGAGATCGACATGTCGTTGTCATTCAGAATGACCAGCATGTCGGCATTCACTTCTTGCGCATGGTTCAGCGCTTCGAAGGCCATGCCGGCGGTCAGCGCGCCGTCGCCGATCACGGCGATCGACTTGCGCGCCTCGTTCTGCAGGCGGGCGGCAATGGCCATGCCTAACGCTGCGCTGATCGAGGTGCTGGAATGGCCGACGCCGAAGGTGTCGTACTCGCTCTCGCTGCGCCGTGGGAAGGCAGCGATGCCGTCCTTCTGGCGCAGGCTGAGCATGCGCTCGCGGCGCCCGGTGAGGATCTTGTGCGGGTAGGCCTGGTGGCCAACGTCCCACACCAGCCGGTCATCCGGGGTGTCGAATACATAGTGCAGGGCAATCGTCAGCTCGATGACGCCCAGGCCTGCACCAAAATGCCCACCGGTCTGACCAACGGTATAGAGCAGCTCCTGGCGCAGCTCGTCAGCCAGGGTCTCCAGGTCGGCTTCAGCCAGGCGGCGCAGGCCGGCTGGCGTATCGGCGCGGTCCAGCAACGGCGTGACCGGGCGTTCGCGGGGGATCTCTTGAAACGTCGTGGGCATCAGGCGAGTCGTTATAGGTTTGAAGACGCGGCAGTTTACCCCATTGTGGGAAAAGCTGCCCATTCAGGCGGGTGTGCGAGACGTTATCCGTGGGAGCGGGCTTGCCCCGCGATGGCGTCGGTGGCCCTGACATCGCATCGCGGGGCAAGCCCGCTCCCACGCTACCCAGGCAGGGCTTAGTGGCGGCGTTCGACGATATACCGGGCCAGTGCCCGCAGCGGTTCAGCGTGC
Source organism: Pseudomonas fakonensis (assembly GCF_019139895.1). Taxonomy (GTDB): domain Bacteria; phylum Pseudomonadota; class Gammaproteobacteria; order Pseudomonadales; family Pseudomonadaceae; genus Aquipseudomonas; species Aquipseudomonas fakonensis. Next base: position 658,518 of record NZ_CP077076.1, read on the forward strand.
TCGCCAAAGCCCTGCAACGCCGCCAGCGCCTGGTCGCGCAGCTCGATTGCATAGGCCTTGGCCGCATCCAGCCCGAGCAGCGCCGGGTAGGTCGGTTTGTCGCGGGCAATGTCGGCGCCCTGGCGCTTGCCCAGGGTGGCGGTATCGCTTTCTACATCGAGAATGTCGTCCTGCACCTGGAACGCCAGGCCGATGGCCTGTGCATAAGTCTGCAGGGCGTCCAGCTGGGCCTGATCGGCGCGGCCGCTGGCCAGTGCGCCCAGGCGCACGCTGGCCTCGATCAGCGCGCCGGTCTTGTGCCGGTGCATGAATTCGAGGGCCTTCTGGTCGAGCTTGAGGCCCACCGAGCCCAGGTCGATGGCCTGGCCGCCGACCATGCCAGCCGGGCCTGCGGCCTTGGCCAGGGCCTGGACCATGGCCAGGCGCAGGGCGTCCGGCTGCGGGCTCAGGCGCGGGTCGAGCAGGGCGCTGAAGGCCAGGCTCTGCAGGCCGTCGCCGGCCAGAATGGCGCAGGCTTCGTCAAAGGCCTTGTGGGTGGTCGGCTGGCCGCGGCGCAGGTCGTCGTCGTCCATGGCCGGCAGGTCGTCGTGCACCAGCGAGTAGGCGTGGATCAGCTCCACCGCGCAGGCGGCGCCGTTGGCCTGCTCGGCCGGCGCGCCCAGGGCTTCGCAGGCGGCGTAGGCGAGCAGCGGGCGCACCCGCTTGCCGCCGTTCATCACGCTGTAGCGCATGGCGGCGTAAAGGCGTTCGAGCTCTTTGGACGGCGCCTGGAACAGCGGTTCGAGGGCGGCGTCGACCCGCGCCTGGCAGCTGGCCTGGTACGCGCTGATCATGCCTCGGGCTCCGCGTCGAATGGCTGGGCAGCCAGTTCGCCGTCACGCTCCAGCAAAATTTGCACCTTCTGCTCGGCCTGGGCCAGGGCGCCCTGGCAATCGCGGGTCAGGGCGATGCCTTGCTCGAAGGCGGCCAGCGAGTCTTCCAGCGACAGTTCGCCGTTCTCCAGGCGCTCGACCAGGGTTTGCAGGTCGGCGAGGGATTGTTCGAAATCGATGGAGGTTTTTTTGCGGGCCATGGCGACTGTCTCGGTGGCGTTCAGAACGGCGCGACACTAGCAGAGCGGGGCAGGGGGAGCAAATCAGCGCGGCTTTCGTCTTATTTTGTTGCATTTGAGGCGTGAGTGCTGGCTTGCAAATGTTGCTGTGTTGCGATTGTGAGGGGGTGGGCCCTCTGCCATAATCCGCGCGCTTGCGCCTGCGGCCCCCGTGCCGGCAGGCTTCACCCCCCTCCTCGATGTCACGTAACGGACTACGTTGTGAGCTTCCTTTCGATCGAATTCGGCCTCTGTTTCACGCTGTTCTTCATTCTTTACTGGAGCCTGTGCTGGAGTGTGCGGCTACAGAACCTGCTGTTGCTGGCGGCCAGCTATGCCCTGGTGGCCAGCTTCAGCCTGCAATCGCTGTGCATCCTGCTGGGCTACAGCGCGCTGGTGTACCTGCTCGGGCTGCTGGCCGGGCGCTACCCGGGGCGCTGGTTCATCAGTGGGTTGCTGCTGACGCTGGTGCTGGGCTGCTTCTACCTGTTCAAGTACCAGGTGTTCTTCGTCGAAGGGGCGCAGAACGCCCTGGCGGCGGCCGGGCTAAACGTTTCGTTGCCGCTGCTGGAAGTGCTGGTGCCCATCGGCCTGTCGTTCTATGCCTTCCACTCGGTCAGCTACCTGGTGTCGATCAACCGCGGCGAACTGAAACCGGTCGGCCCGCTGGACCTGGCGCTGTACCTGGCGTTCTTCCCAAGCCTGGTGGCGGGCCCGGTGAACCGCGCGCTGCACATGCTGGCGCAGATCCGCCCCGAGGGCCTGCGCCAGGTGCTGGAGCCGCAGCGGGCCATGGGGCTGATCGCCCTGGCAGTGGTCAAGCTGTTCTTCCTCAGTGCCTGGCTGGGCAGCGAGTGGGTTGACCCGGTGTTCGACACCCCGGGCGGTTACACCCCCGAGCAGGTGCTGCTGAGCGTGTACGGCTACAGCTTCCTGATCTATTTCAACTTCAGCGGCTACACCAACCTGGTCACCGGCATCGCCCTGTTGCTGGGCTTTCGCCTGCCGGAGAACTTCAACGCGCCCTATGCCGCACACAACCTCAAGGAATTCTGGGGGCGTTGGCATATCAGCCTGTCGCGGTTCATCCGTGATTACGTGTACATCCCGCTAGGCGGCAATCGCCAGGGCGTATGGCGCGGCAACCTGAACATGCTGCTGGCGATGCTGGTGTCCGGCCTGTGGCACGGGGCGAGCCTGAACTTCATCATCTGGGGCGCGCTGCATGGCGTGGGCCTGGCCGTCTCCAAGCTGTTCGCGCAGCTGCTGCCAGGCTTTGCGCGCATGCCCGGGGCCGGCCTGCTGGCGCGCTTGATGACCTTCCACTACGTGGCCTTTGCCTGGATTTTCTTCCGCAGCTCCACCCTCGATGGCGCCCTGGAAATGCTCGGTGACATCGCCGAGTTGAGCCTGGCCGGCCTGAACAGCGCCACCGGCCTGATGCTGCTGGCCTGCGTGCTGTTCGTGGCCAGCTACCCGCAGTGGCTGGTGCTGCTGCGTCAGGGCTTTGCCGCCAGCCAGCGATTGCCGTGGCAGTTGTACCCGATCCCGCTGGGGATCGGCGTGTCGCTGGTGATCTTCGCTTCGCAATCGGGTGTGCCGGGGTTCATCTATGCAAGCTTCTGATAGCAAACAGCTGTTCCAGGTGCAGTTGGGGGCGCTGCGTGCGCTGTACGCCATTGTGGTGACCACTGCGCTGCTGTTCTGGCTGAACCAGGACTCGATCAAGCTCTACTGCCAGCAGAAATACCACCAGGGCTGCGAGATCCCGTTGCTCGGGCAACTGCCGGCCTGGCGCTATGGCGCGCAGCTGACCCTGGCCCTGGAAGAGGGCCGTGACAGTTTTGTCGAGCGCCTGCGCCAGGCGCCGCTGCTGGCCAGCGCACCGGCACCGCAAGTGCTGCCCGAGCCTGCGCCGGTGGTCACGGTCAACCTGGAAACCCCGGCCGCGCTGGCCAGGCCGTTGCCGGTGGCCGCGGTGGTCGAGCCGGTACATGCCGTAGAGCCTGTGCACGTACCCGTTCATGTGCCGCCGCCAGCACCTGTACATGCCGAGCCCGTGCAGCCTGCGGTCGTGACCCAGCCGGTGCAGCCTGCGGTGCTGCAGCCGGGCACGGTGGCCGCGCTGGCCACGGGCGACGAAGTGTTCCTGGTGGGCGATTCGCTGATGCAGGGGGTGGCTCCGCACCTGGCCAACAGCCTGCGCAAGCGCTACCAGATCCGCACCGTCAACCTGAGCAAACAGAGCACCGGCCTCGCTTACCCGGGCTTCTTCAACTGGCCGAAAACCGTCGCTGACACCTTGCAGCACGAACCGAACATCCGCCTGATGGTGGTGTTCCTTGGCCCCAACGACCCCTGGGACATGCCCCAGGGCAAAGGCAAGCCGTTCCTGCGCTTCAAGTCGCCGGACTGGGAGCTGGCCTACCGCGCGCGCATCGACTCGATCCTCGACCAGGCCCGGGCACATAACGTGCAAGTGCTGTGGGTCGGCCCGCCGAACATGGAGAAGACGCGGCTGTCTGCGGCCATGAACTACCTGAGCGGCTTGTACCAGGAGCAGACCGTGCTGTATGGCCAGCACTATGTGTCGGCCAACCCGATCCTCGGCTATGCCGACGACGCCTTCTCGTACACGATGCAGACGCCTGAGGGCAAACGGGTCAAGGTGCGGGTCGACGACGGCATTCATTTCACCATCACGGGCCAGAAGCTGATCGCCGAACAGGTCATGTCGCTGATCAGCTTCCCGGGCCTGACCGTTACAGGACATTGAGATGCGCCAATGGCATCACCTGCTGGGCCTGGCCCTGCTGATCAGCGCCGCCGGGTGCAGCACCGGCGCCACCAGCGCCGCCGCCCAGCCTGCGGCGCGCAAGGCGCCCGCGCCCGCCGCCAAACAGGACGGCAACCTGGCCGTGCTCGCCGGCAAGCTGCGCAATGCCAACCGCGCGCCGGTGGCGATCGTCCAGCTGGGCGACTCGCACACCGCTGCCGACCTGTTCAGCGGCGAGCTGCGCCGCCTGCTGCAGGCCCGCTACGGTGACGGCGGCATCGGCCTGGTGCCGGCCTCGCCGGTGCCGGGCATCCGCAACGACCGGGTGATCATCAAGAGCGAGAAGCGCCAGTGGGAGCTGGTGTCGGCGCGCAACCAGCAAAGCAGCCAGTTCCCCTTGGGCGGCTACCTGTCGTTGCCCCAGGCCAACCGCTCAAGCGTGGTGTTGCAGGCGCGTGACGAAGACCGCCAGCGCTACAAGATCTCGGCGTTGTATCAGTCCACCAGCAACGCTGCGCTGCTGGCCAACGGCGGCCAGCGCCGCCCGCTGGCCATCAGCAACGGCCAGTGGCGCTTCAGCCCGGCGTTCGCCAATGTCGGCCTGCCGGTGCAGTTGAGCGTCGAAGGTGGCCGTGGCATCGCCTTGGGGGGCTGGTACATTCAGGGGCAGAAAAACGCCGGGGTGACCTACTCGACCCTGGGCATCAATGGCGCGCGCCTGGAAGTGGTGGACAAGTGGCAGCCCGGTTGGCAGGACAGCCTCAAGGCGGTCAAGCCGGACCTGGTGATCCTCGCCTACGGCACCAACGAGGCGTTCGACGACAAGCTCGACCTGGCGCTGTACCAGTCGCAGCTGGACGCCACCCTGACGCGCCTGCGCCAGGACCTGCCGCGCACGGCAATCCTGCTGGTGGGCCCGCCGGACTCGATCAAGCAGCGCAAGGCGCGCACCTGCGCCGCGCGCCAGCCGCAACCGCTGGCTTCGGTTATTCGCATCCAGAGGCAGGTGGCGCAAAAGCACAAGGCGCTGTTCTGGGACTGGCAGGGGTTCATGGGCGGGCCATGCGCGATCGCCGGCTGGCAGGCCAGCGGGCTGGCGCGGCCGGACCTGGTGCACCTGACTGCCGATGGTTACCGCAAGAGTGCGGCGGGGTTGTATGAGTACCTGAAGGGGCCGTTGGGGTTGCGTTGAGGTGCCTGCTCGCGGTGCATTGCTTCACTGGGGTGTGGGGCAGCTTTTCAGGGCTGCCTCCAGACTTTTCGCGTAATTCATGTAGGTGTGCGGGTCGTAATAGAGAGCACGGATGCTGAAACTGGATGTTCCATCATATTCAATGTATTGCATCACCCTGAGCGCCCAAGTTTTGTTTGCGTGATGTGTTATCAGGTCGAATTCGTGGATGCGCAGTTCACTGTCCTCACTGAGCCCTGAGGAATGGTAGCGCAAATCCTTGTACCACTCGGGATCAGCCGTAACGAATCGGATTGCCGTTTTCGCCGGCTCAATGTCTTCTCTGCGAAGGTCATACATGTCGTCAATCGTCAGCATGCCGACTTTCTGGATTTCAGGGATTGGAACCGCCAACGGTTGTCGACTGATCAGAAGACCATTGCTGCAGTCATATACCCATTTTCCGGTTTTAACGTGGTCATCAGCGTAAATGACTACTCCGTTTCCCAAGTCTTGTTTATAAACGTTTGTCATGACTTGAACTCCATGTTGGATGCCATATAACAGCACGAGAAAAGTGATTGCGATGCAAAGCAGGTGTCGGCTATTCGGGTAGAAACGCATGATGCCCTTGTGGTACGCCTATAGGTGTTTCGCCGGAGGTCACGGGGTGGATAGCGCCCATGGCTTGATACGTAAAGTTAAAATTTTTATGACTTTTAGCACGTTCTTTTTCCAGCAATTTCCATTTCTTGCACCACGCCTGTCCTGGGGCTGCGTTATCACTCAGTCCACAAAACTTGCCCAACTGGCGCTCTTTAAACGACCCCCAAGTGTTCTTGTAGTCCGACCGACGAATGTACGCACGCACCTTGACGCGTAAATGATCGGCCAGCAACTGCGCCAGGCTCTGGTTGGTCTGTGGATAGAACTGGATGCCATCCTCGATCGGAAACTCCGAACGATTGCCCATCCCGGTCCGACACGCGTAGCTGTCGACCTGCGCCGAACGTGCGAACGCCTGGGGCGAGATCTGTTCGTAGTTCAACACATTGAGCGCCATGTTGTGGTCGCTGGTTAACTGGTAACCGAAGGCGATCCGATGCGGCACGCCGTGGCTGAACAGCGACAGATGCTCGATGGGGGACTCGGTCCGATCCTTGCCCCGGTTCAGGTAATCGACCAGCTCTTGGTCGCTGGATGGGTATTTTACTGGGGAACGGGGCAACTTCTGGCAGCGGCTTGGAGGGCTTTTGCGTAGTCCACGTAAGTATCAGGATTGTACGGCTCGGCATCGACCATGAAACTGTATTCACCGCCATACAGGACCTGCTGTACCACCCTCAAAGCCCACGTGCGTCCTTCATGCTCTGTCAGCAAGTCAAATAGATGAGCGCTCACCGTACTGCTCTCGCCAAGTACTGAGTACAAGTAGCGCAGATGCTTGTACCAGTCCTGCTTTGCAGTCGCAGCCCTGATTGCAGCTTTCGCCAGTTCTTGTTCTGAAGCATCCAGATAAATGTCGCCGATCGTAAGCTGATTGGCCTGTTCCAAATCTGCAATTGGAGCGGGCAGCGGCCGCCGGCTGATCAAACGTGAATATTTGCAGTCGTAAACCCACTGACCACTCTTCACATATTCATCGGCGTAGATAACTACACCGTTGCCACGGTCTTTTTTATACACGCTCGTCATGAGCTTTACTCCATGGTTGACTGCAAGCAGTATCAGGGGAGATGCGACTATCAGGAAAATCCAGAAGCCTTTATTTCGGTAAAAACTCAAAGTGCCCCCCAGGTACGCCAATCGGTGTGTCGCCCGACATCACAGAATGGATGGCCCCCATCGTCTGGTACGTATAATCGTGGCTGGCATCATTCAAGTCACGTTCCGCTGCCAGGCGCTTCCATTTTTTGCACCATGCTTCTCCGGGTGCTGCGTTATCGCTTAGCCCACACAACTTACCGAATTGACGCTCCTCGAACGACCCCCAGGTGTTCTTGTAGTCCGACCGACGAATGTAGGCACGCACCTTGACGCGTAAATGATCGGCCAGCAACTGCGCCAGGCTCTGGTTGGTCTGTGGATAGAACTGGATACCATCCTCGATCGGAAACTCCGAACGATTGCCCATCCCGGTCCGACACGCGTAGCTGTCGACCTGCGCCGAACGTGCGAACGCCTGGGGCGAGATCTGTTCGTAGTTCAACACATTGAGCGCCATGTTGTAGTCGCTGGTTAACTGGTAACCGAAGGCGATCCGATGCGGGACGCCGTGGCTGAACAGCGACAGATGCTCGATGGGGGACTCGGTCCGATCCTTGCCCCGGTTCAGGTAATCGACCAGCTCCTGAAAGGTACTGACTTTCACCAGTTCAGCACCGTAAGCGTCGGCAGATTCGCCCGCTGCATAGAGCATCTTTTCGTTGTAAGACGGTGTGAACACGATCAGCGTCCGCGCAGTGTCAGGCTTGCTGCGCCTGAATTCGGCCAGCTCACGCACGGCCTGGGCGATGAACATCATCTTGTTGCCCGAGCCCTCGTCGTGCTGGCTGCCAGCGACGGCGATCAACTCAGGCGTCAATGGCGCCGCCGAGGCGCTGCCGCCCGGACTGACCAGAGCCCTGGCCAGCAAGGCGCGGTGCTGCAGGTCCGGGTCGGCCAGCAGTTCGGCCAGGCGCGCGTCATCCACCGAACCGTCCGGGCGAATCGCGCCGAGCTTGGCGAAGTCGATGATCACCTGGGTTGCACCACCCGCGAACTGCATGCCACCAAAGACGTCCGGGCTGCCGCTGATAATGCTGCCGCCGTGGCTGGTCGGGGCGCCCAGGTAGGCCATTGGCCGGTATTCGACCGTGATGCTGGGGAAGCCTGCGGTGATGACCGCGCCGCAGCCACAGACATCGCCGACGCGGGCGATACCCAGCGAGTTGACCAATGTGTTGGGTGCGGCCGAGACGATGGGCGAGGTGCCGTGGCCGGGGATGGGGCAGGCGTGCAGGTCGCCAAGCCGAGCGATAGGGATCATGCCGTTCCTTGGTATCGAAGCATCGGAAAGGGCCACGGCCAGGCCGCGGACGGGCTCCTGATCAGCGCGCCGAGCGGCTGTGCTCTGCGCCTGAGAGGGCGAGCGAAGACGGTATCCCTGGGGGGATTTCCGCTACAACGCGGCCATTTCTGATAGATACGTAGGAAGGTTCTGAAACGTTTTTTGGATTGAAATATTGGGTATCAGCTTGCAAAGCTTACCGCAGGCTTCGCCAGTCCCCACAAGATCAACTGCGACATGATCACCGTGCATGCTGGCGGCAGCCTGTAATAGGGGCCGCGCAGCGGCCCCTGAGAGGCTCAGGCCGGCTCTGCCTGCAGCGCCTCCTGCGCCTGGCGATAGCGCGCCAGTTCCTCGATGGTCAGCACAGGCAGGTTGTACTGCCGGGCATACACCGCCACCTCTTCACCCCGGGCCATGCTGCCGTCGGGGTTCATCAGCTCGCACAGCACCGCCGCCGGGCGCAGGCCGGCCAGGCGCGCCAGGTCCACCGAGCCTTCGGTGTGGCCGCGGCGGGCCAGCACGCCGCCGTCGCGGGCGCGCAGCGGGAATACATGCCCGGGGCTGACGATGTGGCGCTGCTCGGCGGTGGAGCGCAGCGCCGCCTCGATGGTGGTGATGCGGTCACGGGCCGATACGCCGGTACTCACGCCTTCGGCGGCTTCGATGGTGACGGTGAAGCCGGTGCCATGGCGGGCCTGGTTGTTCTGCACCATCGGCGCCAGTTGCAGGGCGTCGACCGTGGCTTCGTCCAGGCACAGGCAGACGATGCCGCTGCAGTCGCGGATCATCATGGCCATGGTTTCAAGCGAGAGGTTTTCGGCGGCGGCGACGATGTCGGCTTCGTCCTCGCGGTCGTCGTCGTCGAGCAGCAGCACCGGGCGCCCGGCCTGGAAGGCGGCGATGGCGGCAGTGACGTTGGGGTATTGCGAGTTGAACGGGGTAGGCATGAAACGCTCCTCGTGAATGATCGATGAACGTCTCGGGGCGAACACAATGCGCGCGCAGGGGCGCCCGGGCGGCCCCTGCCAAACGCCTTCTTTCATCCGGACTATGACCGTCGGCTCTGGAGTCGCACCAGATCTGCTGACCCCCGGCATGGCCGGGGCGCTCGCGGGCTCATCTTTCGATTTACCGCCGGTGGGGACTTTCACCCCGCCCTGAAGACCGCGCAAGCATACCCCGGAATGCCATCAACGGGGCAAGCCTGGCGTGTGCGACCTAAGTCGCAGCCTCAGATTCCCAGGGCGAAACGTACATAGCCCGGGTAGGCGCTTTCCCAGTCATCCTGGAAGGTGTGGCCCTCGGCATGTTCGTGGCTCTGCACCTGGTTGCCCTCGGCGAAAGCCTGCTCGGTGGCGCTGGCCATTGCCAGGTTGCCCTTGCCTTCCTGGGCGCCGTGCAGCACCACCACGCGCTTGCCCCTGGCCTGGTGCTCGGTGAACGGCATGTCGAAGCCGCCGGGGGACACGATCAGGGCGCCGCTGTATTGCTGCGGGTAGCTGGCCAGCAGGTGGGCGGCATGCTGTGCCCCCTGGGAAAAACCCATCAGGGCGACTCTGCTGCGGTCGATGGGGGTGTTGCTGGCCAATTTTTTCAGGGCGGCGTCGATGGCCTTGGCGGTCGGCTCCACCGAGCGCGGTTCCCACATGAAGCTGTGGTCATTGCGCTTGAGGGTGCCGTTCAGTGCCACCAGCACCGCCTTGTCACCCACCAGCTCGGCGCGCATGTCGGTACCGCTGCTGCCTTCGGTGCCATAGCCCGACAGCCACACCAGCACCGGCCAGCCGCCGGCCGGGGCCTTGCCCTTGGGGATGCTGAACGCGGCAAGGCCTGCGTCCTTGGCGTGCTTGGCGTAGTTCTTCTCGGCGGCCTCGAGCAGTTTGCGGTACTGCGGGTACTTGCGCATCTGCACCAGCTCGTAGTCCTCCTTCATGATCAGCACCTGCCAGAAGCCGCGTTCGCGGGCCTGGTCCAGGTAGTCCACGGCGAACTCGGGGCTGTCCAGGGCCGACAGGGCGGCGGCAGCCTGGTAGGAGGCGAAGGCATTGTTCGGGTCGAGGCGGGCAGCGGTGAGGTAGAAGGCCGCGGCGCCGGCGTAGTTGTGGTGTTTGCTCTTTTCCTCGTCGCCGGCTTCGAGGAATTCGGCCGGACTGGCGCCGTTGAGGTACAGGTCGGCCATGCTGCCCAGGCCTTGCCAGCGGCCTTCGCTGATGGCTTCGGCGCGGGCCTTGTCGGCGTCTTTGCCGGTGTCGGTTTCATCCGCCGGCGCCAGCGGGGCGAAGAGGGCGGCCAGCAGGCCGAGGGTGCGCAGGGGCGCAGCGGTCATGAGCGACATGTCCGAGAGTCCTTTTTCGGTGATGTCCGGCCATCGTTGGCCGAAGCGGGAGCGGATTCTAATGGCGGGCAATGTCAATTGGCCAGCTTGCGGCGTGCTGATCAGCCCTTGATGCGCTTCCAGTCCAGGTCGAAGCGCGCCAGGTACTTGCGCAGGCGGTCGGCGTCGTTGGGCTTTTCCTTTTCCTGGCGCGACACCGCGAACAGCTGGCGCCCGGCCTCGGACAGGCTGGCCGCACCCCGGCACACCTGCAGCACCGCCTGCAATTGCAACTGGTCGAACAGGTCCAGTTCACGTTCGGCCAGCAGCGGCTCGGCCACTGACTCCAGCCCCCAGGCATGGCGCAGTCGGCCGATTTCTTCTTCCACCAGCGCTTCGTCGATACGCCCGCTGTCGGCCAGGGTGGCCATGCGCGTGACCGAGGCAGACAGCTCGCGGAAGTTGCCGGCCCAGCGCGCCTCGCTGGCGTGGGCGAAGGCCAGGTAGCGGCGCTTGGCCTCGAGGTTGAAGCGCACCTGGCGGTTCTGCTCGCGGGCGTGGCGCTGCAACTCGAAGTCCAGGTTCGGCTCGATGTCTTCGCGCCGCTGCGCCAGGCCCGGCAGGGCGAAGGTCCACAGGTTGATGCGGGCGAACAGGTCTTCGCGGAAGCTACCCTCGGCCACCTTGGCGCGCAGGTCGCGGTGGGTGCCGGCAATCAGCTGGAAGTCGCTTTGCACCTCGCGGTCGGCGCCCAGCGGGAAAAAGCGCTTCTCTTCGATGGCCTTGAGCAGCATGGCCTGCTCATCGGCGCCCAGCTCGCCGATCTCGTCGAGGAACAGCATGCCGCCGTCGGCGGCCCGCAGCAGGCCGTCGCGGGCGTTCTGCGCACCGGTGAAGGCGCCTTTGGCATGGCCGAACAGCGCCGACATGGCGCCGTCGCCGCGCAGGGTGGCGCAGTTCACCTCGATGAAGCGCCCGGTCAACTGATGGCGGCCGCGCTTGAGTTCGTGCACGCGGCGGGCGAGGAACGACTTGCCGGCGCCGGTGGGCCCCACCAGCAGCATCGGTGCCTTGGAGCGCAGGGCCACCCGCTCGATCTGCTCGATGGTGCGGTTGAAGTCGGCATTACGGGTGGCGATGCCGGCCTTGAGCAGCGACTGGGCCTCGGCCTGCTCGCGGCGAAAGCGCGAGGCGATCGGGTCGTAGCGCGACAGGTCGAGGTCGATCAGCGTGGCCTGGCCGGCCGGGTCGCCTTCCGGCTCGCGGCGGGGGGCAGTTTGCACCAGCCGCGCCGGCAGGTAGCGCGCCTCGGTCAGCAGGAACCAGCAGATCTGCGCCACGTGGGTGCCGGTGGTGATGTGTACCAGGTAGTCCTCGGCCTCGGTGTCGAAGGGGTAGCCGCTGGCGAAGTCGTGCAGGGCGCCGTAGACCTCTTCGAAGTCCCAGGGGTTGGTTAGGGGCAGGCTGTGCAGGCGTACTTCAGTGCGTGGCGAAAGGCTGCGGATATCGTCGCGGATGCGCTCGGCAAGGCCGATATCGCGCGCGGTGGTGCCGTGCAGCAGCTCCAGGCGGTCGATGGGCAGGTCGGGCTGCTGGCATAGCGCGACGCTGGGGCGCCAGTGGTTCCAGCGGTTCGCGCCCTTGCCTTTGCGGTCGAGTGTGGTGCCGAGAAAACCGATGGCGACGGTGGGTTTGCTCATCCGTGATTATCCAGAAATATAAAATGCTAGCGGATGATATATGAATTTTCGGGGTCTGTTTTCGTTATGCCTCTTCTGATCAAACCGTTGAAAATAAAATAATCGTTATAAATCAATAGCTTGACTAATTATTTCGCCTCGTTCTGAAAACTTGGCACGCCGCTCGCTATATCCCTTTCGACCGCATCGCCAGGCTGGCCCTCGGGACAGGGGTTATCGAAACCCCGCCGGTGCACGAACCCACGCAAGTGTCGGTGTCGTGCATGCCGCCACCGCAACGAACGGTCGCCGCCGTGCGCTCTGGTGAAAAGGGGCGTGCGGACCCTGCTTCGGCCTCAAGCCGATCCATACCCTCCAAGGTAGTTACACCCATAGGCAATACCCGCCGGTGGGGTGCAGGCAACGCGAACAGGGCCAGGCAGGCCCGCTGCAGCGAATGGATGCCTGAACCCACCGCTGGCCCACCCGGCCCGCCGGCCGGGCCTGGCGCAACGAAGCTGGCCGCAGGGGCAACGCCCCCGGCCGCTGACTCCGCCAGGCTTCGCCCACGGCGCTCGGTGGTTTGGCGAACACCGGCACTCAAGGACAACGAGAAAGGATGAACACGATGAAACTGTTGAAACGCTTTGTGGTGAAAAAGAACGAACACGGCCTGCTGCTCAAGGACGGCGAATTCGCCGGCATCCTCAAGCCTGGGCAACACAAGCGCTTCGACTGGCAGGGCCGGCTGACGCTGGTGGCCTGCCCACAGCATTCCCCGCTGCGCGACGAGCCGCTGGAGCGCTACCTGCGCCAGTATGAGCCGGCGCTGGTCGAGCAGCATTTCGACACCCTGGACATGGCCGAGCATGAAGCCGGCCTGCTGCATGAGGATGGCAAGCTCAAGGAGCTGCTGGCCGCAGACAGCCGCCGCCTGCAATGGAAAGGGCCACAGGCGCTGCGCGTGGAGCGGGTCGATCTGGCCCAGGGCCGGCGCCTGGATGCCGCGCTGCTGGCGCGCCTGCAACAGCCGGGCATCGAGGGCATGGGCAACGTGCTGCTGGTCAGCGTGCCTACCTTCAACGCCGGCGTGTTGCGCATCGACGGCGTGGTCAGCGCGTTGCTGCCGGTGGGCCAGCACGGCTTCTGGCGCTGCGGCGCCAAGGTCGAGGTGCAGACTGTCGATACCCGCCGACCGGTGTCCGAGCTGGATGCCGAGGAGTTTCACGCCCAGGGCATGGGTGAGCATTTCGTCGCCATGGACTTGGCCGCCGATGAAGTCGGCCTGCGCTTCGAGGACGGCAAGCTGGCCGAGATCCTGCCGCCGGACACCCGCCGCCAGTACTGGAAGGCCCAGGCCCGCCAGGAGTTGCAGCGCGTCGACCTGAAACAGGGCCTGCGCCTGGACGCCGGGCAGGTGGCCCGGCTTAACCGCCCGGGTGTGGCCGGCATGGAGCATGTGCTGCTGGCGCTGGTGCCGGCCTTTCATGTGGGCGTGCTGAAGATCGACGGCGTGGTGGTCGGTTTGCTCGAACCCGGGCAGCATGGTTACTGGCGGTGTGGCAGCCAGGTCGAGGTGGAGATGGTCGACACCCGCCTGCAGGCGCTGGAGGTGAGCGGGCAGGAGATCCTCACCCGCGACAAGGTCAGCCTGCGCCTGAGCCTGGTGGCCAACTGGCGCTACCTGGATGTACTGGGGGCCCATGCGCGCATGAGCAAACCGGTGGAACACCTGTACCGCGAGCTGCAGTTCGGCCTGCGGGCAGCAGTGGGTACCCGCACCCTGGACGAGTTGCTGGAAGACAAGCAACTGATCGACGACAGCGTCACCGGGCACCTGCGTACGCAATTGCAGGACAGCGGCCTGGAGGTGGGCAGCCTGGGGGTGCGTGACATCATCCTGCCGGGCGAGATGAAGACCCTGCTGGCGCAGGTGGTGGAAGCCGAGAAATCGGCCCAGGCCAACGTCATCCGCCGCCGCGAGGAAACCCAGGCGACCCGCTCGCTGCTGAACACCGCCAAGGTGATGGAAGGCAACCCCACCGCGCTGCGGCTCAAGGAGCTGGAAACCCTGGAGCGGGTGGCCGAGCGCATCGACCGGATCTCGGTGGTCGGCGGGCTGGACCAGGTGTTGAACGGGTTGGTCAGTCTGAAGACCGGTTGAGCCGCCCCGGCGAGCCCTGCTCCAAAGGATATACATCGATTTCGTGGGAGCGGGCTTGCCCCGCGATTGATGGCACCGGCGATGCCGGTATCGCGGGGCAAGCCCGCTCCCACGTCCCCGCCCTTTGGCGCTACAGCGCAAGCCCGGGGTGTGGGCTGGAACAGAACAAACAAGGAACAGCGTAATGAACATTCTCGAAGTCGCCGGCGGCAAGCCGATCAAACTGTGGACCGACGGCGTGCCAGTCGATGACGGCGCCCGTCGCCAGCTCAGCAACACCGCCCAAATGCCATTCATCTTCAAGCACCTGGCGGTCATGCCCGATGTGCACCTGGGCAAGGGCTCGACCATCGGCAGCGTGATCCCCACCGTGGGCGCGATCATCCCGGCGGCTGTAGGCGTGGACATCGGCTGCGGCATGATCGCCGCGCGCACCTCGCTGCATGCCCGCGACCTGCCCGACCACCTGCATGGCCTGCGCAGTGCGATCGAAAAGGCCGTGCCCCATGGCAAGACCTTCGGCCGCCGCGACCAGGGTGCCTGGGGCGATGTGCCGAACCAGGCCGACCAGGCCTGGAGCGCCCTGGCCGGGCGCTTCAAGGCAATCACCGACAAGTACCCGCAACTGGAGAAGACCAACAACCGCCAGCACCTGGGCACCCTGGGCGGGGGCAACCACTTCATCGAGGTGTGCCTGGACGAGGCCGACCGGGTCTGGTTCATGCTGCACAGCGGCTCGCGCGGGGTGGGCAATGCCATCGGCAACCTGTTCATTCAGCTGGCCCAGGCCGACATGCGCCAGCACATCGCCAACCTGCCAGACAAGGACCTGGCGTATTTCGAGGAAGGCAGCCGGCACTTTGCCGACTATGTCGAGGCGGTGGAGTGGGCCCAGGATTTCGCCCGGCAAAACCGCGAACTGATGATGCTGGCGGTGGTGGAAGCGACCCGCAAGGTGCTGGGCCGGCCATTCGAGGCGCGGCTTGAGGCAGTCAACTGCCACCACAACTACGTGCAGAAGGAGCAGCACTTCGGCCGCGAAGTGCTGGTGACGCGCAAGGGCGCGGTGTCGGCGCAGAAGGGCGAGCTGGGCATCATCCCCGGCTCCATGGGGGCCAAGAGCTTCATCGTGCGCGGCCTGGGTAACGAGGAATCGTTCTGCTCGTGCAGCCACGGCGCTGGCCGGGTGATGAGCCGAACCCAGGCCAAGAGCCGGTTCAGCGTCGAGGACCAGCAGCGCGCCACGGCCCATGTGGAATGCCGCAAGGACAGCGCGGTGATCGACGAGATCCCCATGGCCTACAAGGATATCGACGCGGTGATGCAGGCCCAGCGCGAGCTGGTGGAAGTGGTGCACACCCTGCGCCAGGTGGTGTGCGTGAAAGGATGAAAGCAAGGAGCGATGACGATGCAACTGCAAGACCCCCACCCATTACCCGCCGCCATGCGTGCGTGGGTACTCGATGAACTGCAGCGTATCGAGGCCGAGCATGAGGTGACGGTGCTGTATGCCTGCGAGTCCGGCAGCCGGGCCTGGGGCTTCGCCTCGCCGGACAGCGACTTTGATGTGCGCTTCGTCTATGTGCCGCGTACCGAGTGGTATTTGCGGGTGGATGAGCCGCGCGATGTGATCGAGCGGCCGCTGACCGATGAGCTGGACATCAGCGGCTGGGAGCTGCGCAAGGCCCTGCGGCTGATGCGCGGGGCCAACCCCAGCCTGCTCGAGTGGCTGGGTTCGCCGCTGGTTTACCGTGCCGACCCGCAGGCGCTGGCCAGCCTGCGTGAACTGGGGCAGGCGTTCTATTCGCCACGGGCGGTGCGCCATCACTACCTGTCGATGGCGCGCAAGAACCTGCGCGGCTACCTATTGGGCGATACCGTGCGGCTGAAGAAGTACCTGTACGTGATCCGCCCGCTGCTGGCGGTGCGCTGGATCGACCAGGGCCTGGGCATGCCGCCGACGGCGTTCGGCGAGTTGCTGGCGGCCACCGTGGACGAGCCGCCGTTGCTGGCGGCGATCGAGGCGTTGCTAGCGGTGAAGCGCCGCAGTGGCGAGGCGGTCGAAGGGCCACGCGACCCGGTACTGCATGGCTTCATCGAGGCGCAGTTGGCACGGGCCGAGGGTGTGCAGGCGCCAGCGCCGGCCCGTGGCGACAGCGCCTTGCTCGATGCCCTGTTGCGCGAGACGGTGCTGCGCCGCGCCCAGGCACCGTTGCAATAACTACCGCCTGGCTCGCCCATGCTCGGCCTAGCCTGTTGTCCCGCCCGATTCCGGGCAATCGACAGGATCACCTGCATGAGCGAGCTATACACCTTCACCGAACAGGATGTGACCAACGCCTTCGAGGCGCTTGAAGCCAGCCTGTTCGAGCGTAAACGCCACACCGGGCCGGATGAGCAGCCCGGGCCGCGCATGCTGGTGGTGGCCGGCGCCGAAGGTTCCGGCAAGACCTACCTGCTGGAGCATTCGCTGTTGCCGAGCCTGCGCTATGACGACTACGTCAAGCTGTATGACCCGGCCTTTCGCAAGCTGCACCCGCAGTACGAGGCAATGAAGGCGCTGGGCGGCCGGCATGTCTACGCCCATACCGAGCAGTTCATCTGGCAGTTGGGCAACAAAATCTTCGCCTACGCGCTGGGCAACCGTTACGACATCATCATGGAAACCGCGCTGGACGCGCTGGCCTTTGCCAGTGTGCCTGGCATGGCGCAGCAGGCGGGTTACCAACTGGAGCTGCACCTGATCGCCTGCCAGAAGGAGTTCGGCCACTGGACGACCCTTGAGCGCGCGGTGAAGAGCGTGGCCGAGGACGCGCTGGAGCGTTTCGTTTCGCTGAGCAAGATCGAGCAGTCGCAGGCCAATGCCCAGAAGATCATCGACGCCTTCGAAGTGGCCTGCCTGCAGGCGGCCGGCTCGCGAATCTGCCTGTACCGGCGCGGCATGGATACCGACCGTGAAAGCCGGGTGCTGTGTCACAGCGTCAGCTCGCCCGAGGGGCAGCTGGTGCCGCAGGCGGATCACTTCGGCGAGCCTTTGCTTGAGGCGCCGCAAGCCGAGCCGTCGTTCCAGATCCGCCGCAGGGCGCAGGATGAAGCCTCCAGCACCTATCCGCAGTATTTCCAGTTGGTACACACCGGCATGCTCGATGCGCAGGTGCGCAGCAAGATGCTCAAGGCCTGTTGCAGCACCCTGGGCAGGGCGCAGAAGCTGAGCGAGTTGGTGCCTGCCGACGCCTTTCGCGAGCTGTCCCTGTACGTGCTCAAGTACCTGAATCCCTGAATCCCTGAATCCCTGAATCCCTGAAGCGCTGGGGCCCCCGGGCCGTTCATCGGGATAGCCCGGCCAGTACCTGGGCCAGCGAGGCCGGCAGCATCGGGCCATGGCTCAGCCCGGGGAAATGCTGGTAGCGCACCTGCAGGCCTTCGACCTTGGCCAGCCTGGCTGCCAGCTCGCGCATCGGCCGGTCACTGTCCGGGTTCGGGGCGGCACGCGGGTTGGACGGCTCGTCGTCACCGCGCATCAGCAGCAGGCGCGGCTGGCTGCTGCCCAGGCGTTGGGCAAGGCCAGGCAGTTCGCGCGCGATGGCGCCGTCGTGCCACCACAGCGAGGGGCTGGCGACGGCATAGTCGCTGAACATGGCCGGGCGGGTGAACAGGGTATGCAGCACTGCCAGAGCGCCATACGAGTGGCCCCAGAGGGTCTGGCGGGCAGGGTCGATCGGGGCCATGGCGGCGACCTGCGGGCGCATGCGCTGTTCCAGCAGGTCGAGGAAGCGGTCGATGCCGCCGCTCGGCTGGCCGGTCAAGGGGTCGCGCTGCTCGGCCAGGCCGGGCACCGTCGGCGTGAAGTCGAAGGTCCGGGCGCTGCGTTCGATGCGTTGCTCGCTCTGGTAACCGATGGCCACCAGCAGCGGTGCCTGGCCGGCGGCGAGCTGGCGCAATTGTTGGGCCTGCAAGGCGCCGATGGCGGCGTTGCCATCGAGCATCCACAGCACCGGGTAACCAGCGGCTGGCGCCGGGCGCTCGGGTTTGCCGACCCACAGGCGGTAATGGCGCTGGCCATCGGCCGAGTCCAGGTCGATGTGGCTGAAGTGGTAGGGCAGGTCCTGGCGTTGCAGCAGCGTCGTGTCCATCTGCTGTTCAGGCTGCGGCTGGGCCTTGGCGCTGGCGGCCAACGCCAGCGCCAAGGCCAGGCCGAGGGCGATCTTGTTCATCAGGGGTTCTCGACGTGTCGTTCGTTACAGCGCCGCCGCGCCGTGGTTCGCGGCGCGGCGGCGGGGCCTCAGAACGAGGCGGTGAGGCTGGTGTAGAAGGTGCGGCCCGGTTCGTTGTAGGTGGCCGCGCCAGCACCTTCGATGTTGTTCACGCCCTGCGCGTTGCCGGCCCGGTACAGGCGTTTGTCGAGCAGGTTGTCGACCCCGGCGGTGACACTCAGGTTCTTGCTGATCGCGTAGGTGCCGCTGGCACCGACCAGGGCGTAGGGCGCCAGTTGGTCGGTGGCCGAGCCGGTCACACGGTCGCCGTGGTAGTCGTACTTTTTCGGTTTTTGCTTGCCGTACCAGGCCACGCTCAGTTGCAGCGACAGATCGTCGGTGGCTTGCCAGTCGAGCATCGAGTTGAGGGTGTAGGCCGGGGTCACCGACAGGGTGTCGCCGGTTTCCTTGTTTTTCGACTGCAGCATGTAGGTGAGGTTGTTGCTCCACTTGAGCTGCTCGTTCAGCGGGATGGTCAGGGTGCCTTCCAGGCCCTCGACCAGCGCCTTGGGGATGTTCTCCCACTGGTAGATCGCAGCGTTGGCATAGCTGCCGGTACCACCGGTGGCGTTGCCGATTTTGCCGAGGCCCGAGTCGATCTTGTTCTTGTAGTCGTTACGGAAGTACGTAAGCCCGGCCACCCAGCCGTCACGCTGGAATTCGATGCCCAGCTCCTTGTTGACGCTGGTCTCGGCCTTGAGGTTTTCGTTGCCTTGCAGGTAGCAGCTGGTGCTCTGCCCATAGCAGCCCTGGCCGCGGCTGTAGAGCAGGTAGTCGGGGTTCAGCTGATACAGGTTCGGCGCCTTGTAGGCCCGAGCGATACCGGCCTTGAGGGTGAGGCTGTCGGTCAGCGCGTGGGACAGGTTGAGCGACGGGCTCCAGTTGTCGCCGACAATGCTGTGGTGGTCGAAGCGCAGCGCCGGGGTGAGCATGGTGCCGGGCAGCAGCTCGATGTTGTCCTCGGCGAACAGCGAGAAGATCTGCGCCTGGGAGGTGGTGCTGCGGTTAGTGCTGGTCAGGCCGGCAACACTGCCACCCTCGCTGGTGGTCTGGGTGTTGGCGCTGGGGTCGTCGAGTTTCTGCTGGCTCCATTCGCTGCCCAGGGTCAGGGTCTGGTCGCGCCAGGCGTGCAGCGGCAGGTTGAGTTCGCCGTGGGCGGTGAGGTCGCGCAGGGTCGAGGTGTAGAAGTCGCTGTTGCTGAAAATGCCCTCGGTGCCCCCGGCCAGGCCTTCGTTGATGCGGCTGTTGCGGGTCTTGGCGTACTGCAGGTAGGCCATCGAGCTGCCGAAGTCCCAGTCGCCACGGTGGGTGATGGCGTAGTTCTCGCGGTACATGATGTTGGTTTCGCGGCCCAGCATGTTTTTCACGGTGCTGTTGGAGTTGGTGTTTTGCGTGTCGCCGCTGTAGATGTTGCCCTGGCGGCTGAAACCTGCCTCGAAGTCGAGGGTCTGCTGCGGGGTCAGGTGCCAGCTGAGCAGGCCGTTGAGGTCCTTGTTGCGCACGCCCTCGCGGCCGGCCGGCAGGGTGCCGACCTGGTTGCCGGTACGCGCCGATTCATGGCCCTGGTTGATGTCGGCATCGTCCGCGTCGGTCTTGGCGACGTTGCCATACACGCGGTAGCTGAGGCTGTCGGTGAGCGGGCCGTTGAGGCCGAAGCTCACGCGCTTGGTGGCGCCTTCGTCAGCGTGCTGCGGGAAGTTCTGGTATACCGTCATGTTGCCGTGGGTCTGGCTGCCGGCCTGCTTGGTGATGATGTTGATCACCCCGCCCATGGCCCCAGAGCCGTAACGCGCGGCGGCCGGGCCGCGGATCACCTCGATGCGCTCGACCTGGTCGGCCGGCACCCAGTTGGTGTCGCCACGGCTGTCGCGCTCGCCGCGCCAGCCGTAGCGCACCGCATTGCGGCTGGCCACCGGCTTGCCGTCGACCA
The DNA here is from genome assembly GCF_019139895.1 of Pseudomonas fakonensis. Taxonomy (GTDB): domain Bacteria; phylum Pseudomonadota; class Gammaproteobacteria; order Pseudomonadales; family Pseudomonadaceae; genus Aquipseudomonas; species Aquipseudomonas fakonensis. Next base: position 678,947 of record NZ_CP077076.1, read on the forward strand.
GGATCAGGGTGTTTTCCGGGCCCATGCCGCGGATGTCGATCTGCCGGTTGTTGCCGCGCTGGCCGCTGGTGGAGTTGCCGGTGAGGTTGACCCCCGGCATGGTGCGGATGATCTGCGACAGGTCGTTGGCTGGCGGGCGCTTCTTGATGTCTTCGGCGGTGATCACCGATACGCCCGGCGCCTGCTTGGTTTCTTCCAGTGCGGTGGCCACCACGTTCTGGCTTTCCAGTTCGATCGGTTCGGGCTGGTTGGCGGCCTGCACGGCGCTGGCCAGCAGGCAGCTGGACAGCAGCAGGAAGGGGGCGAGGGGGAGCGGGCGGGGCGACATGTGGGATCTCCGGCATGGCGGGCTGAATTCGAGAGATCACAGATGGTAATTACTCTTATTTGAGAGTAAAGCGCATTAACTTTCTAAACACTTCTCGCCTGCCGGCAGCAGCAGGTGCTGCACCAGCCCGGGGTTGGCGTTGCTCGCCCACAGCCTGCCGCCTTGCAGCTCGACGCCGCGCCGGGCGATGGCCAGGCCCAGGCCAAAACCCGCGCCGCTGTTTGGCAGGCGCCGGTAGGGCTGGAAGATCTGCTCCAGTTCATCTTCCGGTACACCGGGCCCCTGGTCGCGCAGGCACAGGTGCCAGTGTTCGCCTTCGCGCCAGCCGTCCAGAATCACCTGGCTGCTGGGCGGCGAATGGCGGATGGCGTTGCGCAGCAGGTTCTCCAGGGCCTGGGCCAGACTGTCCAGGTGCGCCTGCACCACACAGTCGATGCCCAGGCTGCAGGGCAGGCGCTCGACGCCCCAGCCACTTTCGAAGCAGCAGTCCTGCACCAGCGCCTCCCATACCGACAGCACCTGCACAGGTTCGGTGGGCAGTTGCGGGCGCTCGGTGTCCATCCAGGCAAGGTCCAGGGTGTCCTCCAGCAGCTTTTGCATGTCGTCCACCTCGCGTTCCAGGCGCTGGCGCAACTGTTCTGGCGGCAGCTGGCTGTCGTGGGCGATGCGCAGGCGTGCCAGCGGCGTGCGCAGCTCGTGGGACAGGGTGCGCAGCAGCAGGCGCTGCTGCTCGAGGCTGCGGCGCAGGCGCACGGCCATGTGCTCGAAGGCCTGGGCCAGCTCACCCAGTTCGTCGTGGCGGGTTTGCAGGGCCAGGCCGGGGCTTTCGAGGTCGTCGGCGCGCAAGGCATCGGCGCGGTCGCGCAGGCGATTGAGCGGGGCGACCAGGTGGCGGTACAACGCCAGGCCCAGCAGCAGCGCCAGCAGCGCTGGGGCCACGCCGTGGGTGACCACGTGGGTCCAGGGTGTGAGGCCGGTGGGCAGCAGGTGTTCGGGCAACTGGATCACCAGGCGGCCGTCTTGCGGGCGCTCGGGGAACGCGATGCTGACGTAGGGCAGCTCGTCCTGCAGGCGCCGGCTCATCGGCCAGTCGAGCTTGCGCATGAAGGTCAGGCGGCTGGCTTCGTCGGCGCTCAAGGGGGTGGTGCCGAGGCTTTCCAGGCGTGGGCCGACCACGGCCACCCAGGTGTCTTCTTCGCGTTCCAGCTGGTGGCGGAAGTTTTCCACAGCAGTGGCGCCACCGCTGCGCCAGGCCTGTTCGGCTTGGCCGGCGAAGCGTGCCAGGTAGAGCCGTTCGGTGGGGGCGAGGAAGTACGTGCTGCGCTCCACCGACAGGCCCCAGGTCCAGATGATCCAGGTCAGCAGCAGGCAGAAGCACACCTGCAGCAGCGCCAGTTTCCACAGCAATGGGTGGCGGCGCATCAGGTGTTACCGCTGTCGACCAGGATGTAGCCCTGGCCGCGCACCGCCTGGATTTGCAGGTGCCCGGCGCCGATGGCGGCGAGCTTGCGGCGCAGGTTGCACACATGCACATCCAGCCCGCGGTCCAAGCGGGTATAGGCCCGGTGCAGCACGCTCTGGTAGAGGAACGGTTTGCTCAGCGCCTCGCCCGGGTGCGCCTGCAGGGTGGCCAGCAAGCGGAACTCCGAGCCGGTCAGCCCGGCGCTGCGGCCCTGGTGGACGACGTCCTGGTTGGCCTCATTGAAGTTCAGTGTGCTGCTGGCCTGTGGCGGGTTGGGGCGCCGGTCCAGCGCTACCCGGCGCAGCAGCGCGTCGACCCGGGCATCCAGTTCGGCCAGGCTGAACGGCTTGGGCAGGTAGTCGTCGGCGCCACGGGTGAAGCCGCTGATGCGGTCCTGTTCGGCGCCCAGGGCCGACATCAGCATCACTGGCACCGCCTGGTGGCGGCGCAGCTCGTCGAGCAGGGTCAGGCCGTCGATGCCCGGCAGCATGATGTCCAGCAGGATCAGGTCGAATTGGCCCTGGGGCAGGGCGGCCAGGGCCTGGGTGCCGTTCTCGCAGGCACTTACGCTGAAACCGCGGCGCTGGAAGTGCTGCAAGAGGTCCTGACGCAGGCTGGGGTCGTCTTCGGCGAGGAGGAGCTTGAAGGGCACGGAGGAGAGGCCTTGAATGGGAATGCATTGCAAATGCGAATAATCCCACTTGAGGGTGGCGGGGGGCAATGGCCAAGGGCTGGCATTTCGTCGCGGGGGATGGTGCTTTGAAGTAGCTTGCGTCAGGGCTGGCAGGTGTTCGCCGTGAGCTTTGCAGCGCCTATCAGATCGAGCGCCGCCCGCGCGGCGCTCGATCTGATAGGCGCTGCAAAGCTCACGGCGAACACCTGGCCGCCATCACGCGATGCTTCGCAATAACAGGCGCCAAGCAACCGATAAAGGCAAACAACAGGCATTAAAAAGCCGGCTTGTGGCCGGCTTTCGGGGACGATCTTGGCTCATTTTTGATAAGCCGCAATCGCCTTAAACGGTTGGCAACATGGCCTGAAAAAGATGGCGGACGGCTGTGTGAGGCGTCGCCAGGCCCTCTGGAATGCGGCTTGCACCATCAGAGGGCGTGATGTGCGGCGTAGCATACTAGGGCTTGCCGGGGATGCCCAGCAAAAAGTGGTGCCAGGTGTTTCAAGCCGGGCGCACGGGCCGCAGACACGACCACCAGAATACCCAGCCGATAATTTCCAGCCGCTGCGCCTTGCGGCGCTGGGCGGTGTAACGCTCCATCGGGTAGTTGAGGCGGTCGTGGCTGTGCAGGCACAGGGTGCCGTTGTGGCCGTGGCTGAGCTGGTGCACCCGCAGGCGACCGTTGTGCAGCAGGGCGTAATACTCGCCCTTGATCACCTGGGTGAAGTTACGGTCGATGGCCAGCAGCGTGCCCTGGGGCAGCAGCGGCGCCATGTTGTCGGCCGGCATGCCGATGCAGATACTGTGCCCGGCGGCCACGCCCAGGCTGTCCAGCGCCTGCGCAGGTATCGCCTGGTGCAGCCCGGGAACCGGCACAAGCTTGCCCTGGCTGACCTGGTGCAGCGGGATGGGTACCCCGGCCGGCGCCAGGTCGAGCAGGGGCGCAGGTGGCGGCAGTTGGCGGGGTGCCGGGGGGCGCGCCGGAATCAGCGGGTCGGGGTGCTTGGGGCCTTCGCCGGTACGCAGCCAGCGCCGGTGCACGCAGAACAGGTCGGCGAATTCGTCGAGCCGGGCCTGGGGCACGCCACGCTTGAACCAGTTGTTGACGTGCTGGGGCGTGATCTTGCGCTGGGCGGCAAAATCGGAAGGGGTCAGGTTGCACTCCTGCAGGAGCGCTTTGAAGCGATCACCGGATGTATTCATGCCGGTGAGTCTATCGCCCCGTAATCTGTAGGGAAATGAACCCGATGTAGAGGCGAACTGTGGGAAAAGTCTCTATTTGTAGGCCGTTTCTTAAGGTGCTGTAGGAGTTTTCTTTGGGGCAGAAAAAAGCCCCGCCGAAGCGGGGCTTTTCGTGGTCAGGCTCAGCCCTTGTAGGCAGCAACCGACTTGGTGATCGCGGCGCGGGCGGCGTCGGCGCCTTCCCAGCCTTCGATCTTGACCCACTTGCCCTTCTCCAGGTCCTTGTAGTTGGCGAAGAAGTGCTCGATCTGCTGGATCAGCAGCGCTGGCAGGTCGGTGTATTCCTTCACGTCAACGTACAGCTGGCTCAGCTTGTCGTGCGGTACGGCGATGACCTTGGCGTCGCCGCCACCGTCGTCGGTCATGTTCAGCACGCCGACCGGGCGGGCGCGGATCACCGAGCCTGGGGCTACCGGGTACGGGGTCACTACCAGTACGTCCAGCGGGTCACCGTCGTCGGCCAGGGTGTTGGGGATGAAGCCGTAGTTGGCCGGGTAGAACATCGGGGTCGCCATGAAACGGTCAACGAACAGGGTGTCGCTGTCCTTGTCGATCTCGTACTTGATCGGCGCGTGGTTGGCCGGGATCTCGATAGCGACGTAGATGTCGTTCGGCAGGTCTTTGCCAGCCGGGATCTTGCTGTAGCTCATTGGGCAGTGCCCCCGTGTTTGATCAAAAAAGTGGCGGCGATTATAGGCACATTCCACCTGTGCATGCCACGCCCGGCCTGATGTGCGGGGCGCTCAGGCGTGCTGCTGGCGGTAGTCGGGGTGCTCGCGCTGCAGGCGTGCCAGACGGGCCAGCGGGTCCTGGCGGTAGAACAGCACCAGTTGCTGGTAGACCTTTGGATAAGCCTCGTGCAGCAGGTCGGGGGCACTGAAGAAGTATTCGCTGGTAACGGCAAAGAACTCCGCCGGGTTTTCCGCAGCGTAGGGGTCGATGGCGGTTTCAAGCTCGGGGTCGGCGTCGAGCTGGCGGTTCAGGTCGTCATAGGCCTGCTGCATGGCCTCGGCCCAGTCCTGCATGCGCATGCCGGCGTGCAGCGGCGGCAGGCCGTTGGCGTCGCCGTTGAGCATGTCGAGCTTGTGCGCCAGTTCGTGGATCACCAGGTTGTAGGCGTCCCAGCCGCCGCCGGCCAGCACCCCGTCCCAGGCCATGATCACCGGGCCCTGTTGCCAGGCCTCGCCGCTGTGTTCGGCGTCCCATACGTGCTCCACGCCGCTGGCGTCGCGGTGGCGCTGCGGGCTCTTGAAGTCGTCGGGGTAGAGGATGATTTCGTGGAAGCCCTGATACCAGTTCAGCTCGCCCAGGTGCAGCAGTGGCAGTTGCGCCTGGGCCGCCAGCAGCAGGCGCTGGCCGTCGTCCAGGGTAACTCCGGGCAGGGTGGTCAGGTGCTTGTGGTGCAGGAACAGCACGCAGGCTTCGCGCAGCCAGCGGTCTTCGTCGTCACTGATGCCGTCCAGCAGCGGTAGCTGCTGACGCACGGCCTGCCACAGTTGCTCGTCAACCGGGTAGCGGGCCAGGGTGCGCCGGCGGCGCCAGGCGCTGAACGACCACATGGTTGGCTTAGTGGGCCTTGGCTGCGCGGCCCAGACGGCCCCGCAGCAGGCCGAGGATCATCGGCACCAGCGACAGCACGATGATGGCCACCACCATCAACGACAGGTGCTGCTTGATGAACGGCACGTTGCCGAAGAAGTAACCGAGGGTTACCAGGCCGCCGACCCACAGCAGCGAGCCGACCACGCTGAAGGTGAGAAAGCGCGGGTAGTGCATGTGGGCGATGCCGGCGACGAACGGTGCGAAGGTGCGCAAAATCGGCAGGAAGCGCGCCAGGGTGACGGTTTTGCCACCATGGCGGGCATAGAACTCGTGGGTGCGTTGCAGGTAGTCCTGGCGGAAGATCTTCGACTTGGGGTTGCTGAACAGCCGCTCGCCGGCAGTACGCCCGATCACGTAGTTGGTGCTGTCGCCCAGAATGGCCGCAGCCATCAGCAGGCCTGCCAGCAGTACCGGGTCCATGCCACCGCCGGCCGCTACGGCGCCGGCAATGAACAGCAGCGAATCACCGGGCAGGAACGGCATCACCACCAGGCCGGTTTCGCAGAAGATCACGGTGAACAGGATGGCGTAGATCCAGGGGCCGTAGTTGGTGACCAGCAGATCGAGGTAGGCATCGAGATGCAGGATGAGGTCCAGCGGGTTGAAATCCATGTACAGCACCTGTGTTCTTGACCCGCTTCTACGGGCGCGCGATGACGGACGGCGTCTTGGGCGTGGGCAGGTTCACCTGCAAAGAGGTAACTTTTCACACATGACAGGAGGGGGATTATACGGCGAAGCGGGGAAAGTGCCCGGGGAGTTTGTAGCGGGGGGTTACCAGGCTGCTTCGGTCGAAAGCGCCCCTGTGGGAGCGGGCGCTGCGTCAGCTATTCCAGGCTGATCGGCAACACATAGTTCTCGAACTCGGTGTCCTTGCGAAAACCGATCGACTCGTAAGTCTTGCGCGCCACCTCGTTACCGCTGCTGGTGGACACGCGCATACGCACAGCGTTGGTTTCGCGGGCCATCTTCTTGGCTTCGCGCATCAGGTGGTCGGCCACCAGCATGCGCCGCGAATCTTCGGCCACGTAGATGTCGTTGAGAATCCACACGCGCTTGAGCGACAGCGACGAAAAGCTCGGGTAAAGCTGGCAGAAGCCCAGCAGCTTGCTGTCGTCGTCCACTGGCATGGCCAGGTAGATCACCGACTCGCCGCGCTTGAGGCGTTTTTCCAGAAAGGTGCGCGAGGTGTCCGGGTAAGGCAGTTCGCCGTAGAACTCGCGGTACTTCACGAACAGTGGAGTGAGCAGGTCGAGGTGTTCCAGGGTTGCCTTGATGATGCGCATGGGCGGGCCTCTGAGTCCATTGAGGGGATACGGCGGATTGCCAGCAGCGTTCAATCCGCATGCTGCCTAAAGCTGGCTACAAGCGCAATCCACCCTCGGTTACAGCTTTCTTACCCTTCGCCGAGCAGGAAGTTGCCGTTCTTGCTGACAGATCCGTCGTTTTCAAGGCTATGGACCTCGGCTTCGTCCTTCAGATTCACCCCCGACAGCTGGCGCCTGCAGGCTTCGCGCATCAGGTACAGCAGGCGATGGGCGGCCATGCCGTAGCTCAGGCCCTCCAGGCGCACGTTGGAGATGCAGTTGCGGTAGGCGTCGGTCAGGCCGACCTTGGGTGCGTAGGTGAAGTACAGCCCCAGGCTGTCGGGCGAGCTGAGCCCGGGGCGTTCGCCGATCAGCATCACGGTCATGCGTGCGCCCAGCAGCTCGCCCACTTCGTCGGCCACCGCCACCCGGCCTTGTTCCACCAGCACCACCGGGGCGCTGGTCCAGCCGTCGGCGGCGGCCTGTTCCTCGAAACGCGCCAGAAACGGCAAGGTGTGGCGGTGCACGGCCAGCGCCGACAGGCCGTCGGCGACGACGATGGCCAAATCGACGCCGCCGGGGTTGGCCTGCACATGCTCGCGCAGTAGCTGCGCCGAATCGTCATGCAGGCGCCGGCCCAGGTCGGGGCGTTGCAGGTACTGGTGGCGGTCGCTGGCGGCGCTGTGCAGCAGCAGGCTGTCGCGGCCACGCTCGTGCAATTGCTGGCGCAAGCCTTGGTGGTCGAACGGCAGGTGCACGGCATCGCGGGCCTGGGCGTGGGCGTACTGGAAGTCCAGCTGCGCGCCGGTGGGCAGGCTGATGCCGGTGCGGCCCAGGGCGATGCGCGCAGGGGTCAGGTTGCGCAAGGCCAGCCAGGGATTGTCGGTGCTCGGTGTGTGTCGGTCCATGGTCATCCCTATGCCAGCTGTGCCAGGGCCTGGCGGAAGGCCGGCGGCAGGTTGTCGCCGAAACGGATGCGCCCGTCGGCCTGGGTGAAGATGCCGGTGCGCGCAAGCCAGGCCTCGAATTCCGGCCCCGGGCGCAGGCCCAGGGTCTGGCGGGCGTACAGCGCGTCGTGGAACGAGGTGGTCTGGTAGTTGAGCATGATGTCGTCGGAGCCGGGGATGCCCATGATGAAGTTGATCCCGGCCACCCCCAGCAGGGTCAGCAGGGTGTCCATGTCGTCCTGGTCGGCTTCGGCGTGGTTGGTGTAGCAGATGTCGCAGCCCATGGGCACGCCCAGCAGCTTGCCGCAGAAGTGGTCTTCAAGGCCTGCGCGGATGATCTGCTTGCCGTTGTACAGGTACTCCGGGCCGATGAAGCCGACCACGGTGTTGACCAGAAACGGCTTGAAGTGCCGGGCCACGGCGTAGGCGCGGGTTTCGCAGGTTTGCTGGTCGACGCCGTGGTGGGCGTTGGCCGACAGCGCGCTGCCCTGGCCGGTCTCGAAATACATCAGGTTTTGCCCGACGCTGCCGCGCTTGAGCGAAAGGCCTGCCTCGTAGCCCTCCTGCAGCACGTTGAGGTTGATGCCAAAGCCTGCATTGGCCGCTTCGGTGCCGGCGATGGACTGGAACACCAGGTCCAGCGGCACGCCGCGGTTGATCGCCTCGATCGAGGTGGTGACGTGGGTGAGCACGCAGGCCTGGGTGGGGATGTCGTAGCGCTGGATGATGGCATCGAGCATCTCCAGCAGGGCGCAGATCGACGAAATGCTGTCGGTGGCCGGGTTGATGCCGATCATCGCGTCGCCGTTGCCGTACAGCAGGCCGTCGAGAATGCTGGCGGCGATGCCGGCCGGCTCGTCGGTGGGGTGGTTGGGTTGCAGCCGGGTCGACAGCCGCCCGCGCAGGCCCATGGTGCCGCGAAACGCCGTGACCACGCGGATCTTCTGCGCCACCAGCACCAGGTCCTGTACGCGCATGATCTTCGATACCGCTGCGGCCATTTCCGGGGTCAGGCCGGGAGCCAGGGCGCGCAGGCTGTGCTCGTCGGCCTGCTCGCTGAGTAGCCAGTCGCGCAGGCCGCCGACGGTCAGGTGGCTGACCGGGGCGAAGGCTGCCTGGTCATGGGTGTCGACGATCAGCCGGGTGACTTCGTCTTGCTCATAGGGGATCAGCGCTTCGTTCAGAAAATGCTTGAGCGGGATATCGGCCAGGGCCATCTGCGCTGCCACCCGCTCGCCATCGTTGCTGGCGGCAACGCCGGCCAGGTAGTCGCCGGAGCGCGCCGGGCTGGCCTTGGCCATTACCTCTTTGAGGCTGTCGAAGCGGTAAAGCTGGTTGCCCACGGTGTGTACGAAAACTGCCATACAGAATCTCCAGGGCGCCGCAGGGCTGGCCTGCGGCGCAAGTCTGCGATCAGTGCAGGGCCTCTTCGGCCTTCTGGATCGCGGCGAATTCCTCTTCCGGGGTGCCGGCCACCAGGTGATGACGGCTGTAGAAGGCGAAGTAGGCAATCAGCACGCCGTAGATCAGCGCCGCGCCAATCACTACCCGCGGGTCTACCAAAAAGCCCGCCACCACGGCGATGCAGGCCAGCACCAGGGCCACGCCCGAGGTGAACACGCCGCCCGGGGTGCGGTACGGGCGCTCCATCTTCGGCCGGCGGATGCGCAGGGTGATGTGCGCGGCCATCATCAGCACATAGGACAGCGTAGCGCCGAATACCGCCACCAGAATCAGCAGGTCGCCCTGGCCGGTCAGCGACAGGGCAAAACCGATGATGCCGGGGATCACCAGGGCCAGCACCGGAGCCTTGCTCTTGTTGGTTTCGGAGAGCTTGCGCGGCAGGTAGCCGGCGCGCGACAGGGCGAAGATCTGCCGCGAGTAGGCGTAGATGATCGAGAAGAAGCTGGCGATCAGGCCGGCCAGGCCCACCAGGTTGACGAAGCCGCCCATCCAGGTGGAGCCGCCGTAGGCTTTGGACAGCGCCTCGACCAGCGGGTTGCCCGAGGCCTTCAGCGCTTCGGCGCCGGCGCCACCGGGGCCGACCACCAGAATCAGCAGGGCGAAGGCCAGCAACACCAGCATCGCGCCGATCAGGCCGCGGGGCAGGTCGCGCTTGGGGTTCTTGGTTTCTTCGGCGGCCAGCGGCACGCCTTCAACCGCCAGGAAGAACCAGATGGCGTAGGGGATTGCCGCCCACACACCCACGTAGCCGAACGGCAGGAAGCTGCTTGCACCAACGGCGTCGGTCTTGGCGATGTCGAACAGGTTGGCTGCGTCGAAATGGGGCACCATGCCGATCAGGAACACCGCCAGGGCGATGGCGGCGACGGCGGTGATGATGAACATCAGCTTCAGTGCCTCACCCACTCCGAAGATGTGGATGCCGATGAACACGATGTAGAACGCCAGGTAAATCATCCAGCCGCCGATGCCGAACAGCGACTGGCAGTAGGCGCCGATGAACACGGCGATGGCCGCCGGGGCGATGGCGTATTCGATCAGGATCGCGGTACCGGTCAGAAACCCGCCCCAGGGCCCGAAGGCGCTGCGCGCGAAGCCGTAGCCGCCGCCGGCGGTAGGGATCATCGAAGACAGCTCGGCCAGCGAGAAGCACATGCACAGGTACATGGTGGCCATCAGCAGGGTGGCGAGGAACATGCCGCCCCAGCCGCCCTGGGCCAGGCCGAAGTTCCAGCCGGCGTAGTCGCCGGAGATCACGTAGGCCACCCCCAGGCCCACCAGCAGCACCCAGCCTGCGGCGCCTTTTTTCAGTTCACGTTGCTGGAAGTAGTCGGAACCGACCTTTTCAAAATCGACGGAGGAGCTTGCCGGCGCGCCGGCGGAATGATCGCTTGGCATGGATTCACCTGTTTTTTTTCTTGGTGGCCGGAGGAAGACCGGGCCGTGGTGATTGTTTTGCAGGAAGCGAGCCAGAGCGGTTGGGGCACGTGAACCGCTGTGGTTTATGTGTGGCTGTGGCGGCCTCATCGCCGGCAAGCCGGCTCCTACAGGTAGTGCGCAAGGCTCATGTAGGAGCCGGCTTGCCGGCGATAGCGGTTTAGAAGAAGCCCAGCGGGTTGATGTCGTAGCTCACCAGCAGGTTCTTGGTCTGCTGGTAGTGGTCGAGCATCATCTTGTGGGTTTCACGGCCAACGCCGGACTTCTTGTAGCCACCGAACGCGGCATGGGCCGGGTACAGGTGGTAGCAGTTGGTCCACACGCGGCCGGCCTTGATGCCGCGGCCCATGCGGTAGGCGCGGTTGATGTCGCGGGTCCACACCCCGGCGCCCAGGCCGAACTCGGTGTCGTTGGCAATCGCCAGCGCTTCGGCTTCGTCTTTGAACGTGGTGACGCTGACCACCGGGCCGAAGATTTCTTCCTGGAACACGCGCATCTTGTTGTTGCCCTTGAGCAGGGTCGGCTGGATGTAGTAACCCGTGGCCAGCGAGCCTTCGAGCTGCTCCACCTTGCCGCCGGTCAGCAGCTCGGCGCCTTCTTCCTGGGCAATCTTCAGGTACGACTGGATCTTCTCGAACTGCTGCTGCGAGGCCTGGGCGCCGACCATGGTGTCGGTGTCCAGCGGGTCGCCGCGCTTGATCTGCAGCACCTTCTTCATCACCACTTCCATGAACTGCGGGTAGATCGACTCCTGCACCAGTGCCCGCGACGGGCAGGTGCACACCTCGCCCTGGTTGAAGAACGCCAGCACCATGCCTTCGGCGGCCTTGTCGATGAAGCTGGGCTCGGCCTGCATGATGTCTTCGAAGTACACATTCGGCGACTTGCCGCCCAGTTCGACGGTGGACGGGATGATGTTCTCGGCGGCGCACTTCATGATGTGCGAGCCCACCGGGGTGGAGCCGGTGAAGGCGATCTTGGCGATGCGCTTGCTGGTGGCCAGCGCTTCACCGGCCTCGCGGCCATAGCCCTGGACCACGTTGAGCACGCCCTTGGGCAGCAGGTCGCCGATCAGCTCCAGCAGTACGGTAATGCCCAGCGGAGTTTGCTCGGCCGGCTTGAGCACCACGCAGTTGCCGGCAGCCAGGGCCGGGGCGAGCTTCCAGGCGGCCATCAGCAGCGGGAAGTTCCACGGAATGATCTGCCCGACCACGCCCAGCGGCTCGTGAATGTGGTAGGCCACGGTGGTTTCGTTGATTTCTGCGGCGCCGCCTTCCTGGGCGCGAATGCAGCCGGCGAAGTAGCGGAAATGGTCCACCGCCAGCGGAATGTCGGCGTTGAGGGTTTCGCGGATCGGCTTGCCGTTGTCCCAGGTTTCGGTGATGGCCAGCAGTTCAAGGTTCTGCTCGATGCGGTCGGCGATGCGCAGCAGCACGTTGGAGCGCTCCTGCACCGAGGTGCGGCCCCAGGCGTCGGCGGCGGCATGGGCGGCATCCAGGGCCTTGTCGATGTCTTCGGCGGTGGAGCGGGGGAACTCGGCGATCAGCTTGCCGTTGACCGGGGAGGTGTTCTCGAAATACTGCCCCTTCACCGGCGCCACGAACTCACCACCGATGTAGTTGCCGTAGCGGCTCTTGAAGTTGACCTTCGCGCCTTCGGTGCCGGGATGTGCATAACGCATGATGTGTCTCCTGGTCGTTGTGATTGTTGCGGAGTTTCAAAGCGTAGAGCAAAGGTCGGGCCAGCGCCTGGAGGGCCTTGCCAATCAATGACTTGGGTCATTTCATCTGGGGCTTTGGCCCAGTGCTGTACCGCAGGCGGCACAGCCTGGGTGACACTTTGTACCGCTTCTGGCGCAACCGGTGACTCGGTGGTCAGTGCGCCATTGCAAAGCATTGGCGCCTGGAGGATGCTGGCGGCACGTGTCATCTGCGGAGAACAACAAAAATGCAGAGCAACCCGTTCAGCCGCCATGCCCAGCAAGTGCTGACCGTTGCCCACGGCCAGGCCAGCGGGCCGGGCAGCGACCCATCGATTGCCCGGTCCTGGCTGCGCTGCCTGGAGGACTACCACCTCGACCCGGCCCGCGCCCAGGCCCCGGTTGTGCTGGAGCACGGTCGCCTGCTGGAGAGCCGCGAAAGCCTGCGCCAGGTGCTGCAAATTGCCGACCACGAGATGAACAGCCTGCACCAGCAGTTGTCCGGTGCCGGGCATGCGGTGCTGCTCACCGATGCCCGCGGGGTGATCCTCAACTGCGTCACCGCCTCCAGCGAGCGGCGCATCTTCGAGCGCGCCGGCCTGTGGCTGGGCGCCGACTGGAGCGAAGCCCGCGAGGGTACCAACGGCATCGGCACCTGCCTGGTGGAGCGCCAGGCCCTGACCATTCACCAGGACGAGCACTTTCGCGGGCGCCACACCGGCCTGACCTGCTCGGCCAGCCCGGTGTTCGACCCGCATGGCGAGCTGCTGGCGGTGCTCGACGTGTCGTCGGCGCGCCCGGACGTGTCGCGCCAGAGCCAGTTCCACACCATGGCGCTGGTCAATCTGTCGGCGAAAATGATCGAAAGCTGCTACTTCCTGCGCCACTTCGAGCAGCAGTGGCTGCTGCGTTTTCACCTGCAGGCCGAGTCGGTCGGGCTGTTCAGCGAGGGGTTGCTGGCCTTCGATGGCGACGGGCGCATCTGCGCCGCCAACCAGGGCGCGCTGAACCTGCTGGGGACCATCCGCGGCGGGGTGTTGGGCAAGCCGGTGGAGATGTTCTTCGCCTGTAAGCATGACGAATTGTTCAGCCGCGCCACGCCACAAGGCAGCGCGGCCTGGCCGCTGCATACCCGCGATGGGCGCCAAGTGTTCGCCAGCCTGCGCGGCCGGGCGCACACGCCGGTATGGTCGGTGGCCCTGGCGCAACCACAGCGCGAGGTCGAGCTCGGCATCTGCCTGCTCGACCCGGCCTTGCAGCAGGAATTTCGCCGCGCGGTACGGGTGTTCGAGCGTGATGTGCCGTTGCTGCTGCGCGGCGAGACCGGTTGCGGCAAGGAGGCCTTTGCCCAGGCCGTGCACCAGGCCAGCGCCCGCCGGCACAAGCCGTTCGTGGCGATCAACTGCGCGTCGATCCCCGAGAGTCTGATCGAGAGTGAGCTGTTTGGTTACCGCGGCGGCAGTTTTACCGGCGCGCGCAAGGAGGGCATGCGCGGCAAGCTTGTGCAGGCCGACGGCGGTACCTTGCTGCTGGATGAGATCGGCGACATGCCGCTGGCGCTGCAGACCCGCCTGCTGCGGGTGCTGGAAGAGCGCCAGGTGGTGCCCATCGGCGGCGAACCCCAGGCGGTGGACGTGCGCATCGTCAGTGCCACCCACCGCGACTTGTTGGAGCGGGTGGCGCAGGGCAGCTTTCGCGAAGACCTTTATTACCGGCTCAATGGCCTTGAAGTGGCGCTGCCGGCGGTGCGCGAGCGCAGCGACAAGGGGCCGTTGCTGGACTTCCTGCTACGCCAGGAGGCGCAGGGGCAGCCAGTGGCCCTTGACCCGAGTGCCCGCCAGGCGTTGCTGGACTTCGCCTGGCCAGGCAACGTGCGGCAGATGCGCAATGTGCTGCGCACCTTGGTGGCGTTGTGTGATGAAGGCCAGATAGGTTTCGAGGAGCTGCCCGCAGTCATCCGCAGCGCCCCAATCCCTGTAGGAGCGGCCTTGTGCCGCGAAAGGGGTGCGCAGCGCCCCCAGGATCATGACGACACTGCGGAAATCGCCGGGGCTGCTGCGCAGCCCTTTCGCGACACAAGGCCGCTCCTACATGCCGAGCGTGACGTTCTGCTCGCTGTGTTGGAAGCAAAACGCTGGCACCTGACCCAGGTCGCCGAGCACCTGGGCATCAGCCGCAACACCCTGTATCGGAAACTGCGCAAACACGGCATCGCCAGGGCCGGCTAAGCGAAACAGCGGGTGCGATTTCCCTCGCCCTGGGCTACCCTGCCTCGAAGTTTTGCGAGGTCGACCATGCACATTCACATTCTCGGTATCTGCGGCACTTTCATGGGCTCGCTGGCGGTGTTGGCCAAGGAACTTGGCCACCGCGTCACGGGCTCCGACGCCAACGTTTATCCCCCCATGAGCACCCAGCTCGAAGCCCAGGGCATCGAGCTGACCCAGGGCTATGACCCGGCACAACTGGAGCCGGCCCCGGACCTGGTGGTGATCGGCAACGCCATGTCGCGGGGCAACCCTGCGGTGGAGTACGTGCTGAACAAGGGCCTGCCTTATGTGTCCGGCCCGCAGTGGCTGGCCGACCATGTGCTGCAGGGCCGTTGGGTGCTGGCAGTGGCCGGTACCCACGGCAAGACCACCACCAGCAGCATGCTGGCCTGGGTGCTGGAGCACGCCGGCATGAGCCCGGGCTTCTTGATCGGCGGCGTGCCGCAGAACTTCTCGGTATCCGCCCGCCTGGGCGATACGCCGTTCTTCGTGGTCGAGGCCGACGAATACGACAGCGCCTTCTTCGACAAGCGCTCCAAGTTCGTCCACTACCACCCGCGCACCGCGATCCTCAACAACCTTGAGTTCGACCACGCCGACATCTTCCCCGACCTTGCGTCCATCGAGCGGCAGTTCCACCACCTGGTGCGCACCATCCCCAGCGAAGGCCTGGTTATCCACCCAACCACCGAACCTGCGCTGGAGCGGGTCATCGGCATGGGCTGCTGGACCCCGGTGCAAACCACCGGCACTGGTGGCCAGTGGCAGGCGCGCCTGCTCAGCCCCGACGGTTCGCGCTTCGAGGTACTGTTCGAAGATGTTGCCCAAGGCGTGGTGGACTGGGCCCTGACCGGCCAGCACAACGTTGCCAACGCCCTGGCCACCCTGGCCGCCGCGCGCCACGTCGGCGTGGTGCCGGCCATGGCGATCGATGGCCTGAGCGCGTTCAAGAGCGTCAAACGGCGCATGGAGAAGGTCGCCGAAGTACAGGGCGTGACCATCTATGACGACTTCGCCCACCACCCGACCGCCATTGCCACCACCCTCGACGGCCTGCGCAAGCGCGTCGGCGAGGCGCCGGTGATTGCCGTCATCGAACCGCGCTCCAACTCCATGAAGCTCGGCGCGCACCGTGACGGCCTGCCAGAAAGCGTCAACGACGCCGACCAGGTAATCTGGTACGCACCGCCCAACCTGGGTTGGGACCTGGCCGGCACGGCGGCCGAGTGCAAGGTGCCGAGCGTGGTTGCCGACAGCCTCGAGGCGATCATCGAGCGCATCAAGGGCCAGGCGCGCCCGGGCACCCATGTGGTGATCATGAGCAACGGCGGTTTCGGCGGCCTGCACGGCAAGCTGGCCGAGGCGCTCAAGTGAGCGGCCCGGAACGCATCACCCTGGCCATGACTGGCGCCTCTGGTGCGCAGTATGGCCTGCGTCTGCTGGACTGCCTGGTGCGCGAGGACCGCGAGGTGCATTTTCTCATCTCCAAGGCCGCGCAACTGGTGATGGCCACCGAGACCGATGTGGTGCTGCCGGCCAAGCCCCAGGCGATGCAGGCGTTTCTGACCGAATACACCGGCGCTGCCGACGGGCAGATCCGCGTGTACGGTAAGGAAGACTGGATGTCGCCGGTAGCCTCGGGCTCCGGCGCGCCGGCGGCGATGGTGGTGGTGCCGTGCTCCACCGGCACGCTGTCGGCCATTGCCACCGGTGCCTGCAACAACCTGATCGAACGTGCCGCCGACGTCACCCTTAAAGAGCGTCGCCAGCTGATTCTGGTGCCGCGCGAGGCGCCGCTGTCGACCATTCACCTGGAGAACATGCTCAAGCTTTCGCAGATGGGCGCGGTGATACTGCCGGCGGCGCCGGGGTTCTATCACCAGCCGCAGACCATCGATGACCTGGTTGACTTCGTGGTGGCGCGCATTCTCAACCTGCTGAACATCCCGCAGGACATGCTGCCGCGCTGGGGCGAGCATCACTACGGGGTCGACGATTGAAACGGCTGCTGGTGGGGCTGCTGGTGCTGGGTGCGCTGGGTGGCTGCGCCACGGTGCGCACGCTGGATGCGAACAAGCCCGGGGCACCGGTGGTGTATGCCGGTACGCGCCTGGATTTGTACGTGATGAACGGTGGGTGCTGCCCGCTGGATCGCTTTGGCGCCGAGGCGCCGGCGTATCCGCGGCTGGATCTGCCGGGGAGTGCGTTGCTGGATACGCTGCTTTTGCCGTTGTCGCTGCTGACGGCGGCGGGGGTGGGGTTTAACGCGACCGGTGGGTTGTAGGCGAGATAAGCCGCTTGCTCAGTACCCTGTAGGAGCGGCCTTGTGCCGCGAAAGGGCTGCGCAGCAGCCCCGAGATCTATGCATCATGCAAGACTGCCGGGGCTGCTACGCAGCCCTTTCGCGGCACAAGGCCGCTCCTACAGGGATCGTGCTGTAGGGAAGGGTTACTTCTTGCCCAGCCGGCGCAACTCATCCGACTCGACCACCCGCACCCCGTCTTCCTCCTCCAGCGCCAGGCGCCACAGCGCCCGGGCCAGGGTGCAGGCCTCGATGCCGCGGTACTTGCCGGGGATCAGCTTGGCGAACGGTGACGCCAGCTGTTCACTCAAACGCGGCTCCATGCGCTCGCCCAGCAACAGCGACGGCCGCACGATGGTCAGTTGCGGCCAGTCCTGATCCTTCAGCGCCTGCTCCATCTCGCCCTTGACCCGGTTGTAGAAGATCGACGATTTGGGGTCGGCGCCCAGGGCGCTGACCACCAGCAAGTGCCGTGCGCCCATCTCGCGGGCGCGCTTGCTGAAAGCCACCACCATGTCCAGGTCGACAGCGCGGAACGCCGATTCCGAGCCCGCCTGCTTGAGCGTGGTGCCCAGGCAGCAGAAGGCGATATCCACCCGGCCAGCCAGTTGCGGGAGAAACACGGCCGGGTCGCCCACCGGGTTTTCCAGGTGCGGGTGCTCGGCCAGCGGCCGACGGGTCGGCGCCAGTACGCGGCTGATGGTGGGTTCGTTGAGCAAGCGGTCGAGCAGGTGTTCACCCGTCAGACCCGTGGCACCGGCAAGCAGGACATGCTGAGGCGTCAAATACATGATGTCTCTCCCTTGTTACATCACAGCTTAGTGGGCGCCTGGGGTTTTTGCCTGGCCCCCGCTGCGGGTTGCGCGTCATTGCGCAAGGCTGTTTCGGCCTGTTGCTGGCGCAGCCGCTGCCAGTGTGCAAGCACCGGCGTCGGCGCCCAGATTTGCGGCTCGGAAGCCTCGAAACCTTCCCTGCGTTCCCTTTCGGCAACGCTGTCGCGCGCCAGTTCAAACGCCTGCTTGAGGTCATCGGTCTGGTTCAGCGCCTGGGCGAACAGGGCGTCGCCGAAATAAGTGAAGTCGGCTTCTTCGGAGCAGCCGAACGACACCCGGTCGGGGCGCGCGGCGGTCATGATCAGGGTGCGGTCATCCTTCAGCGGGGCGATATAACCACCGGAATAACAGGCCGAGATGACGATGACCTTGTCGCGCTCCTTGAGCGGGGCCAGGGCGCTGGCCAACTCGTCGGCGGACAGGTCGGCCAGTTGCAGGCGCGGCTGGTCGAGCACCAGCTGGTGGTCCTGGCTGCCGTGGCTGGTCAGGTAGATGAACACCAGGTCTTCAGGGCCGCTGCGCTCGGCGATCACCTGGGCGGCGCGGGTCAGGTTCTCGCGGGTGGCCATGGGGCGGGTAGCCATGTGGTCGCGGTGGTTGACCAGGGTGACCTGGCCGTGGGCGCCAAAGCGTACCTTGAGCATGTTGCTGACGTAGTCGGCTTCGCGCATGAACACGCTCTGCTGGCCGTCACCGGCCACCACCAGGCTGTACAACTGCACCGGTGGTATCGAGCGCGGCACCTTGGCCAGGGCATTGTCGAGCAGCTTGCCCTGCTTGAGCAGGGCAAGGTCCAGCGGGTCGGGCAGGGCCTTGCCCTGGTCGTTGCGCACTCGCACGCCATTGACCCAGTAACCGCTTTCGACCCGGCCATTGGCCAGGGTCAGGCGGCCGCTGCCCTGGTAGGCGTCGTCGGCGAAGCTGCCGCTGTACTCGCTGCCGTCGGCCAGTTGCAGGGTGCCCTTGCCGTTGAAGCGCCAGTCGCGAAAGCCGCCCTTGTAGTGGCTGCCGTCGCTGCCCAGCAGCTCGCCTTCGCCGCTCAGCGAGCCGTCCTTGAAGTCGCCGATCCATACATCGCCGTCGACGTTTTCGTAGCGGCCGCGGCCCTCGAGGCGGTTATCCTTGAATTCACCGATGTACTGCTCGCCATCGGCGCTGTCGTAGGTGCCGGCGCCCTGCAGGTGGCCGTCGATGAAATGGCCGCCGAACTGGTTGCCGGCGGCGTCGCTGCGCACACCGGCACCGTTGGGCTTGCCCTTGGCGAACAGGCCCTGGTAGCGGCTGCCGTCGGCCATTTCCAGCAGGCCGGCGCCATCGTACTGGTCGTCCTTGAACTGGCCGCGGTAGGTCTGGTCGTGCTGCTTGAGGGTGCCTTCGCCGTCGCGCCGGCCGTGCTTGAAGGTGCCGGCGTAGTGGCTGCCCGGGGTACTCAGGTCGCCCAGGCCCTCGAACAGGCCTTGGTTGAACTGGCCGCGGTAGACCTCGCCGTTGCTGCCGTGCCATTCACCCTGGCCGTGCCACTGGCCATCCTTGAACGCGCCGGCGTACCAACTGCCGTTGGGGTAGTCGATGCGCCCTTCACCCTGCAGCAGGCCATTGACCACCTGGCCCCGGTAGCGGCCGCCATCGGGCAGGCGCGCGTCGGGCGGCGACAAGGGTTCGCCCTCGCCACAAGCGGCGAGCAGCAGTGCTAGGGTCAGGGGGAGCAGTGGGCGCATGGCGGGGTCCGGGCGAAACGATGCGCCGAGTATGCCGCACAATGATGGAGCTGGTGAATTGCGCTGCAGTATTGTCGGCAAGCCAGCCCCCGCAGGAGCCGGCTTGCCGGCGATGAGGCCCGGTCAGACGAAGCAGAGCGACAGGGGTTCGGCGATATAGGCCGGTTTTTCCTCGCCTTCGATCTCAAGCGTGGCCGTGGCCTTGAGCAGCCATTGCCCGGGCTTCTTCTCGGTCACCTCGGCCAGCTCAAGCTTCAGGCGCACCTTGCTGTCGACCTTTACCGGCTGGATGAAGCGCACGCTGTCCAGCCCGTAGTTGACCACCATCTTCAGCCCCTCGGGCAGCACGATGATGTCCTCCATCAGCTTGGGCAGCAGCGACAAGGTGAGAAAACCATGGGCGATGGTGGTGCCGAACGGGGTCTTGGCTGCTTTCACCGGGTCGACATGGATGAACTGAAAATCGCCGGTGGCTTCGGCGAACAGGTTGATGCGGTCTTGGTCGATCTTCAGCCAGTCGGAACGTCCCAACTCCTTGCCAACGTATTGCGCAAGCTCTGTAACCGGTACATAGGGCATCGCGACTCTCCAGGTTGTCACTTGGTACGAAGGTGCAAGATCAGCACGGCGGACCGTTTCAGTCAAGTTGACCGCTTTTCGGCGAATATCGCCTTATAGGCACTTGCTTAGCGTGCTTATAATGGCCGCCTGCTTTCAGGAGGTCCGTATGCTGTTGCGTGGTTTGACCTGGCTGGTGCTGTTCCAGCTGCTGGGGACGGCGATAAATCACCTGTTCCTGCACATCCTGCCCGGGCCGATCATCGGCCTGCTGTTGTTGTTGGCCTACCTGATGCTCCGCGGCGAGGTGGGCAAGCCGCTCAACGAGGCGGCCGGCAGCCTGCTGCGCTACCTGCCTTTGCTGCTGGTGCCGCCGGCGGTGGGGGTGATGGTGTATGCCAAGGACATTGCCGCGGACTTCTGGGCCATCGTCGGGGCCTTGGTGCTTTCCTGCCTGGCCACCCTGGTGCTGGTCGGCGTGCTGATGCAAAAGCTCATCCAGCGCCAGGGCAAGCGTGAGGAGCAGCCATGAACCTCGACTGGCACGGCGCCCTCGAGGCGCTCATCCACCACCCGCTGTTTGGCATCGGCATCACCCTGGCGGCCTACCAGTTGGTGCTGGCGGCTTATGAGAAAACCCGCTGGATCTTCCTGCAGCCGGTGCTGGTATCGATGCTGCTGGTGATCGGCGTGCTGCTGGTATGTGGCATCGACTATGCCGAGTACCGCAAGAGCACCGAAATCATGAACATCCTGCTGGGCCCGGCCACGGTGGCCCTGGCGGTGCCGCTGTACCTGAACCTGCGGCGCATTCGCCAGCTGTTCTGGCCGACCTTTACTACGCTGGTAGTCGGAGGCCTGTTCGCCACCGTGGCCGGTGTAGGGCTGGCCTGGTGGTTCGGTGCCGAACACATGATTCTGATGACCATGGCGCCGAAATCGGTCACCTCGCCGATTGCCATGCTGGTGGCCGAGCAGATTGGCGGCGTGGCGGCCCTGGCGGCGGTGTTCGTGTTGATCACCGGGGTCATCGGGGCGATCTTCGGCCCGGCGCTGCTCAACCGCCTGGGGGTGTTCAGCCCCGAGGCCCGGGGCATGGCGCTTGGGGTAAGTGCCCACGCGGTGGGCACCTCGGTGGCCTTGCAGGAAAGTGACGAATGCGGCGCTTTCGCCGCGCTGGCAATGAGCTTGATGGGCGTGGCCACGGCGGTGTTCCTGCCGCTGGCGGTCAGCCTGGTGGCCTGAGGACTGCACATGACGCTACCGCTGTTTCCCCTGAATACTGTGCTGTTTCCCGGTTGTCTGCTCGATTTGCAGATTTTCGAGGCGCGCTACCTGGACATGATTGGCCGCTGCATGAAGCAGGGCGAAGGTTTTGGTGTGGTATGCATTCTCGAGGGCGAGCAGGTGGGCAAGGCGCCGCCGGCGGTGGCCTCGGTCGGTTGCGAGGCGCTGATCCGCGATTTCGTGCAGCAGGACAACGGCTTGCTGGGTATTCGCGTCGAGGGTGTGCGGCGTTTTCGCGTGGCGCAGACCGAGGTGCGCAAGGATCAGTTGCTGGTGGGCGAGGTGCAGTGGTTACCGGAAACCGCCGACAGCCCGCTGGTAGAACAGGACGACGACCTGCTGGCGCTGCTGTTGGCGCTGGGTGAGCACCCGATGGTCGAGGCGCTGGACATGCCGCGCGATGTGGATGGCCGGCAGTCGCTGGCCAACCAGCTGGCCTACCTGTTGCCGTTCATGGAAGAGGACAAGCTCGACCTGCTGGCGATGGACTCGCCGCAGGTGCGGCTGGAGGCCATCCAGACTTTGCTGGAGCGGATTCAGGGCGAGCTGTTTGCCTGAGCCGAAGGTTGATTCGGCCCCTGTAGGAGCGGCCTTGTGTCGCGAATGGGGCGCGAAGCGGCCCCGGGATCTCGACCTCATGCAAAATTGCCGGGGCTGCTACGCAGCCCTTTCCGACCGGTCCGGCGCCCCGGCAAGGCCGCTCCTACAGGGGTTGGTGATACCTGAGGGCAGCCACTCAATACTGGTAGCGCAACAACGCCTGCGGCAACGCATGCAGCATGAAGAACGCCAGCAGCGCCATGCACGCCGGCAGCACCAGCCACCACACCCGTTGCGACAGCGCCGTCAGCGGCTGGCGGTGTTGCACAAGGGTCAGGCTCAGCGCGCACACGCAGCAGGCCAGCAGTGCCCCGGCCAGGATGTCGGTCGGCCAGTGCGCCCCCAGGTACACCCGCGACAAGGCGATGGCCAGTGCCGGGATGCAACCCAGCATCACCCAGGTCAGGCGCATGCGCGGCGGCTGGCTGCGCCCGGCCAGCACCGCCAGCACCAGAAAGAACGCGAACGACGCCGAGCTATGGCCGCTGGGCATGCTGTAGCTGGTCAGCGGATCGCTCAGTACCTCTGGCCGGGCGCGGGCAAACAGCCACTTCAGGGTGCCGTTGGCGATCGCCGTACCCATCAGCGCGGCGCCTGCGAACACCGCGTGGCGCCACTGCCGGGCCAGCAACAGCAGGCCGGTGAGCAGGCCGCCGAGGAAGAACTGGGTACGGAAGTCGCCCAGGCGGGTGACCATCACCAGTATGCCGTCCAGGGCCTGGCTGCGGTGCTCCTGTACCAGGGCCATCACGCCTTGGTCGAACGCGTTCAGATACGGCCAGCCGATGAACAAGGCAGCCACCGCCAGGCCGCTCAGGGCGGCGATCAGCCGGGTGCCATTGCGCTGGTCGCGAATGCTGTAGCTCAGGCTCAGGCCGATCAGTACCGCGAGGGTGCCGACTACCGCGCCGGCCTGTGGCCAGAAGCCTTCGGGCAGCGGCAGGCGCATGGCCGCGCCGGTGGCCCAGCCGGGCAGCAGGTAGGCCACCGACCAGCCGGCGCCGGCCACCAGGCTGACCGCGATGAAGCGCGGCAGGGGCATGTCGAACATGCCGGCAACCATCGGCAGCATCGGCCGCAGCGGGCCGATGAAACGCCCTACCAGCAGGCTGGCGATGCCGTAGCGCTGGAAGTACGCCTCGGCGCTGCCGATCCACTCGGGGTGGCTGCGCAGCAATGGCAGGCGGCGGATGTTCTGGTGGAAATACTTGCCGATGGTGTAGGAGATAGCGTCACCCAACAGGCCGCCGAGAAACCCCAGCAGCAGGGTTTCGCCCAGGCTGAAGGCGCCGCTGCCGGCCAGCACGGCCACGGCGAACAGCAGTACGGTGCCGGGCACGATGATGCCGGCGATGGCCAGGCATTCCACGCAGGCGACCAGGAAGATCGCCAGGCCCAGCCACTGGGGGTTGGCGCCTAGCCAGGCGGTCAGGCTGTCGAGCCATTGGCCCATGGGTCAGTTTCCTTGTTCCAGAATGAAGAAGTCGCGGCCTTCGACCTGCCCGCGGCGCAATGGGTTGCGGGTGCAGAAGCGCGCATAGTCGGCATCGACGAAGCGGTACGGCAGGTGCTCGTCGCGGCCATGGGGAATGCCCAGCCGCGCCGCCTGGATCACCCGTGGCACTTGAATGGCGCAGTCCTCGACGTACAGGCGCTCGGGGTCGAAGCGTTGCGCGTCCCAGTGCGGCACCTTCAGGCCCATTGCCCGGCACAGCAGGGTCTGGCCGTTGCACAGACGCTCGGGCGGGCGCAGTGTGCCGCTGGCGTCGGGGTTGTTCAGCTGCATCTGCGCCAGGCTGTTTTCGTCGCTCAAGGCGTCGGTGAAGGGGTAGGCCGACTTGATCAGCACCGCGTTGCCCGGGCCCTGGGCGCTGAAGTTCAGCGAGTCGCCGCCGCGGGCGTAGTACATGTAGATATGCCCGCCGTCGAGGAACAGCGCCTTGCGTTTTTCGGTGTAGCCGAGCGAGGCGTGGCTGCCCTTGTCGGTGAGGTAGTAGGCCTCGGTTTCGATGATGCGGGCCGCCAGCCACAGGTTGCCGTGGCGGTGGCGGATCACCTTGCCCAGCAGGTCGCGGGCGAGGGTCTGCGCATCGCGGTCGAAGAAGCTGTCGGGCAGGGCGCGGGCGGGGCAGGGGGCTGGCATGCGGGGGCTTCGTGGCGGAAAGGGGCAGATGATAGCAATGAATGGCTTAATCGAGGCTGAATCGGGTGTGGGTTGGCCCGGTGATCTGACATTCTCCACTGCCTTGCACCGCCCGTCCCGGCCTCATCGCCGGCAAGCCGGCTCCTACAGGTACAGTGCAGGCTTGAAGGCTATACGCCCCCTGTAGGAGCTGGCTTGCCGGCGATGAGGTCAGTACAGGCAATACCAGACAGTTGCTCCCCCAAGAAGCCCCAGTCGCGTGGATGTCCAGGATATTTCCGATACGGGTAGTTACATCTTTCCTACGCATTACTTCCAGCCATTTTCTACCATCCGCCACCCGCCGCTGGGCGTACCGGGGCGCGCCAGTTATAATCAGCCGATTTCCCCTTTGCCAAGACACCGAGCCCATGACCGAGTCCGTTCTTGACTACATGACCCGCCTGGGTCGCGCCGCCCGCGAGGCCTCGCGCGTGATCGGGCGTGCCAGCACCGCGCAGAAGAACCGCGCCCTGCAGGCTGCTGCCGACGCGCTGGACGCCGCCCGCGACGCGCTCACCGCAGCCAACGAACAGGACCTGGCCAACGGCCGCAAGAACGGCCTGGAGCCGGCGCTGCTCGACCGTCTGGCACTCACCCCGGCGCGTATCGACGGCATGATCACCGGCCTGCGCCAGGTGGCCAGCTTGCCGGACCCAGTCGGCGCCATCCGCGACATGAGCTACCGCCCGTCGGGCATCCAGGTTGGCAAGATGCGTGTGCCACTGGGCGTTATCGGCATCATCTACGAGTCGCGCCCGAACGTGACCATCGATGCTGCCAGCCTGTGCCTGAAGTCGGGCAACGCCACCATCCTGCGTGGCGGCTCCGAAGCCATCCACTCCAACCGCGCCATTGCCACCTGCATCCAGCGTGGCCTGGCCGAGGCCGGCCTGCCGCCGGCGGTGGTGCAGGTGGTCGAGACCACCGACCGTGAAGCGGTCGGTGCGCTGATCAGCATGCCCGAGTTCGTCGACGTGATCGTCCCCCGTGGCGGCCGGGGCCTGATCGAGCGCATCAGCCGCGACGCGCGGGTGCCGGTGATCAAGCACCTGGACGGCATCTGCCACGTGTTCGTCGACCAGCACGCCGACCTCGACAAGGCCTGGCGCGTGGCATTCAACGCCAAGACCTACCGCTACGGCATTTGTGGCGCCATGGAAACCCTGCTGGTGGATGCGCACGTGGCCGAGGGCTTCCTGCCGGAAATGGCCCGCCGCTTCGTCGAGAAGGGCGTCGAGCTGCGCGGCTGCGAGCGCACCCGGGCGATCATCGACGCCAAGCCTGCCAGCGAAGACGACTGGCACACCGAATACCTCGACGCCATCCTGTCGGTTCGCGTGGTCGACGGCCTGGACCAGGCCATCGAGCACATCAACCACTACGGCTCGCACCACACCGACTCGATCATCACCGAGCACCAGGGCCAGGCCCGGCGCTTCATGGCCGAGGTCGACTCGGCGTCGGTCATGCTCAACACCCCGACCTGCTTCGCCGACGGCTTCGAGTATGGCCTGGGCGCAGAGATCGGCATCTCCACCGACAAGCTGCACGCCCGCGGCCCGGTGGGCCTCGAAGGCCTGACCTGCGAGAAGTACGTGGTGATCGGCGACGGCCAGCTGCGCGGCCAGGAGTCCTGCTGAGTTGAGCAAGGCTGCGGCAGTCCGGCGCATCGGCATTCTTGGCGGAACCTTCGACCCGGTGCATATCGGCCACCTGCGCAGCGCGCTGGAAGTGGCCGAGTTCATGCGCCTGGACGAACTGCGCCTGCTGCCCAACGCCCGCCCGCCACACCGCGACACCCCGCAGGTGGCGCCCGAGGATCGGCTGGCCATGGTGCGCAGTGCGGTCGAGGGGGTGGCTTGCCTGAGCGTCGATGCCCGCGAGCTGGCCCGAGACAAGCCGTCGTACACCATCGACACGCTGGAGTCGGTGCGCTTCGAGCTGAACCCCCACGACCAGCTGTACCTGGTGCTGGGCTGGGATGCCTTTTGCGGTTTGCCCAGCTGGCACCGCTGGGAAGAATTGCTGCAACACTGTCACATCCTGGTGCTGCAACGCCCGGATGCCGACGTAGAACCCCCTGACGAGCTGCGCAATTTGCTGGCAGCCCGTTCACAGAGCGATCCCACCGCCATGTCCGGCCCGGCGGGGCACATTTCGTTCGTCTGGCAGACCCCGCTTGCGGTGTCCGCCACGCAGATCCGACAGCTGCTGGCCAGTGGCAAGTCGGTTCGGTATCTGGTGCCGGACGCAGTACTGGCCTACATCGAGGCGCACGGCCTGTACCGTGCGTCCAACTGACGGCGCTGTTCGCGCCTCAATCAATGAGTTGAACGAGTTTTATATGACCAAGCAGAAAATCAATGGCGAAGAACTGGTCGAGCTGGCCAAGGCCGCGCTGGAAGACGTCAAGGCCCAGGACATCCAGGTCATCGACGTGCGCGACAAGCACAGCCTGACCGACTACATGATCATTGCCACCGGTACCTCCAACCGCCAGATCAACGCGATGCTGGAAAAGGTCCGCGAAGTCGTCAAGGCCAAGGGCGCGCAGCCCCTGGGCGAAGAAGGCAAGGGCGACAGCGACTGGGTGCTGCTGGACCTGAACGACGTCATCGTGCACATGATGACCGCCGCGGCCCGCCAGTTCTACGACCTGGAGCGCCTGTGGCTGGGTGCCGAGCAGAGCCGTGCCGCTGATGCCAAGCACCACAGCCCGGAAAACGCCAGCGACTACTTCACCGACAAGCTCAAAGACCGGGAATAAGGAAGCGTCGTGCGCCTGCGCCTGATCGCAGTCGGCTCGCGCATGCCCAAGTGGGTCGAGGAAGGCTGGCATGAGTATGCCAAGCGCCTGCCCCCTGAGCTTGCGCTGGAGCTGGTGGAAATCCCGCTGAACACCCGTGGCAAGAATGCCGATGTCGCCCGCCTGATCCGTCAGGAGGGCGAGGCGATGCTGAGCAAGGTGCAGCCCGGGGAACGCATCGTCACCCTCGAGGTCCATGGCAAGCCCTGGAGCACCGAGCAACTGGCGGGCGAGCTGGACCGTTGGCGCCTGGACGCGCGTACGGTCAACCTGATGGTGGGCGGCCCGGAAGGGCTGGCGCCGGAGGTCTGTGCGCGCAGCGAACAGCGTTGGTCGCTGTCGCCGCTGACCTTGCCGCACCCGTTGGTACGGATACTGATCGGCGAGCAGATCTACCGCGCCTGGACCGTGTTGTCCGGGCACCCCTACCACAAATGAACCTGTAAGCCCGCCGATGCCGCAGCAGATCCCCCTCAAGGACCACGAGAAAGACGCCCGCCTGGTGCGTAACCGCGTCGTCGTGGGCGCGGTGGCGATCATGCTGCTGATCTGTGTGCTGATTGCGCGGCTGTATTTCCTCCAGGTCATCCAGTACGACTATCACTCGACGCTGTCGGAGAACAACCGGGTGCATGTGCAGCCGATTCCGCCGACCCGCGGGCTGATCTTCGACCGCAACGGGGTGATCGTCGCCGACAACCGGCCCAGCTTCAGCCTGGTGATGACCCGCGAGCGGGCCGGCAACCCCGGCAAGTGGCAGGAAGTGCTGGACGTGATCGTCGAGGTGCTGGAACTGACCCCCGACGACCGCGCGCTGTTCGAAAAACGCATGAAGCAGGGGCGCCGGCCGTTCGAGCCGGTGCCGATCCTGTTCGAGCTCAACGAAGAACAGATCGCCCGCATCGCCGTGAACCAGTTCCGCCTGCCGGGCGTCGAGGTGGCTGCGCAGTTGGTGCGCCACTACCCGCAGGGTGCGCACTTCGCCCACTCGGTGGGCTATGTGGGGCGGATCAACGAAAAAGAGCTGAAGACACTGGACCCGGTGAACTACAGCGGCACCCACCATATCGGCAAGACCGGCATCGAGCGCTTCTACGAGGACGACCTGCACGGCCAGGTGGGCTACGAAGAGGTCGAGACCAACGCCCGCGGGCGGGTGCTGCGGGTGCTCAAGCGCACCGACCCCAAGCCCGGCAAAGACATTGTGCTGAGCCTCGACATCAAGCTGCAGGAGGCTGCCGAGCAGGCCCTGGGCGGGCGGCGTGGCGCCATCGTGGCGCTGGACCCGCGCACCGGCGAGGTGCTGGCGATGGTCAGCCAACCAAGCTTCGACCCTAACCTGTTCGTCACCGGCATCGGTTTCAAGGCCTATGCCGAGCTGCGCGACTCGATCGACCGCCCGCTGTTCAACCGCGTGCTGCGCGGCCTCTACCCGCCCGGCTCGACCATCAAGCCGGCGGTGGCCATTGCCGGCCTGGACAGCGGCGTGGTCAATGCCAGCAGCCGGGTGTTCGACCCCGGCTACTATCAGCTGCCCAACTACGACCACAAGTACCGTAACTGGAACCGCAGCGGTGACGGCTGGGTCGACCTGGACCTGGCGATCATGCGGTCCAACGACACCTACTTCTACGACTTGGCGCACAAGATGGGCATCGACCGGCTGTCGAGCTACATGAACCGCTTCGGCCTGGGGCAAAAAGTGGCGCTGGACATGTTCGAGGAGTCCGCAGGCCTGATGCCGACCCGCGAATGGAAGCGTGCCACCCGCCGCCAGGCCTGGTTCCCGGGCGAAACGCTGATCCTCGGCATCGGCCAGGGCTACATGCAGGCCACCCCGTTGCAAATGGCCCAGGCCACCGCGTTGATCGCCAGCAAAGGCAAGTGGATGCGCCCGCACCTGGCCAAGACCATCGAGGGCCAGCCCCCGGTGGACGAAAACCCCATCGATGACATCGTGCTGCGTGACCCGTCCGACTGGAACAAGGTCACCCATGGCATGGAGCAGGTGATGCACAACGCCCGCGGCACCGCGCGGGCCGCCGCCGCCGGTGCGCAGTACCGCATTGCCGGCAAGAGCGGTACCGCCCAGGTGGTGGCCATCAAGCAGGGCGAGAAGTACGACCGCAACAAGGTCCAGGAACGTCACCGCGACCATGCCCTGTTCGTCGGCTTTGCGCCTGCCGAGGCCCCCAGGATCGTGATCTCGGTGATGATCGAAAACGGCGAGGCGGGTGGCCGTGTCGCTGCCCCCGTGATGCGTCAGGTCATGGATGCCTGGCTGCTCGACGAGAACGGCCTGCTCAAGGCAGAGCCCGGCACCGCCACAGTCGCTCAGGAAACGGCCCCGTGAAGAACAATTTCGATCGCATGCTCTCCAGCGAGGACGTGATGCGCAGGCGCGCCAGCTTCCTGCAGCGCATCCATGTCGACGGCCCCTTGCTGCTCATCCTGCTGACCCTCGCCGCCGGCAGTCTGTTCGTGCTGTATTCGGCCAGTGGCAAGAACTGGGACCTGTTGATGAAGCAGGCCAGCTCGTTCGGCATCGGCCTGGTGTCGATGTTCATCATCGCCCAGCTGGAGCCGCGCTTCATGGCCCGCTGGGTGCCGCTGGCGTACCTGGCCGGGGTGCTGCTGCTGGTGGTGGTGGACGTGATGGGCCATAACGCCATGGGCGCCACGCGCTGGATCAACATCCCCGGGGTGATTCGCTTCCAGCCCTCGGAGTTCATGAAGATCATTATGCCGGCGACCATCGCCTGGTACCTGTCCAAGCGCACCTTGCCGCCGCACCTCAAGCACGTGGCCATCAGCCTGGTACTGATCGGCGTGCCGTTCATCCTCATCGTGCGCCAGCCAGACCTTGGCACCGCGCTGCTGATTCTCGCTTCGGGCGCTTTCGTGCTGTTCATGGGCGGCCTGCGCTGGCGTTGGATCATCAGCGTGATCGCCGCGGCGGTGCCGGTGGCGGTGGCGATGTGGTTCTTCGTCATGCACGACTATCAAAAGCAGCGGGTACTGACCTTCCTCGACCCGGAAAGCGACCCGCTGGGTACCGGCTGGAACATCATCCAGTCCAAGGCGGCGATCGGCTCGGGCGGGGTGTTCGGCAAGGGCTGGCTGCTGGGCACCCAGTCGCACCTGGACTTTTTGCCCGAAAGCCACACCGACTTCATCATCGCCGTGCTGGGTGAGGAGTTCGGCCTGGTGGGCATCTGCCTGCTGTTGATCATCTACCTGCTGCTGATCGGCCGCGGCCTGATGATCACCGCCCAGGCACAGACCCTGTTCGGCAAGCTGCTGGCGGGCAGCCTGACCATGACCTTCTTTGTATATGTGTTCGTCAATATCGGGATGGTCAGCGGCCTTCTGCCCGTGGTGGGCGTGCCGCTGCCCTTCATCAGCTATGGCGGAACTTCGTTGGTGACGCTGCTGTCAGCGTTTGGCGTTTTGATGTCGATCCACACGCACCGCAAATGGATCGCACAGGTTTGAAAAAGGTGAAGAATTTCATGCAAGCAGTGCGTAACTGGGCTGCCCGTTGTGCGCCGTGGCTCGGCGCGGTAAGCCTGTTCGGCGCTGTCCAGCAGGCCACGGCCGGTGATTACGACGGCTCGCCCCAGGTGGCTGAGTTCGTCGGCGAGATGACCCGCGACTACGGCTTTGCCGGTGAGCAGCTGATGGGCGTGTTCCGCGAGGTACAGCGCAAGCAGGCGATCCTCGACGCCATTTCGCGGCCGGCCGAACGGGTCAAGCCTTGGAAAGAATACCGCCCGATGTTCATCACCGACGCGCGCATCGCCCGCGGCGTGGACTTCTGGCGCCAGCACGAGGCCGTTCTGGCCCGCGCCGAGCAGGAATACGGCGTGCCGGCGCAGTACATCGTCGCGATCATCGGCGTCGAGACGTTCTTTGGGCGCAACACCGGCAACTACCGGGTGATCGATGCCCTGTCGACCCTGGGCTTCGACTACCCGCCGCGGGCCGAGTTCTTCCGCAAGGAGCTGCGCGAGTTCCTTTTGCTGGCCCGTGAAGAACAGCTCGACCCGCTGACGCTCAAGGGCTCCTACGCCGGCGCCATGGGCCTGCCGCAGTTCATGCCGAGCAGCTTCCGTAATTACGCGGTGGACTTCGACGGCGACGGCCACATCAATATCTGGAACAACCCGGACGATGCCATCGGCAGCGTCGCCAGCTATTTCAAGCGCCACGGCTGGGTAGCCGGGGAGCCGGTGGTCAGCCGCGCCATGGTGCGTGGCGAGCGCGCCGACGAGGGCCTGACCACGGGCATCGAGCCGGTCAAGACCGTCGCGCAGTTGCGGGCGCTGGGCTGGTCGGGTCATGATGCGCTGCGCGATGATCTGCCGGTCACCGCCTTCCGCCTGGAAGGCGAAAGCGGCCCCGAGTACTGGATGGGCCTGAAGAACTTCTACGCGATCACTCGCTACAATCGCAGCGTGATGTATGCCATGGCGGTGCATCAGCTATCGGAACAGCTGGTTCAGGCACGGGGCGTCAAATAAATGCGCGAGTTCTTCACAGCCAATAGCTTCAAACTGCTGACCTGCGTGGCCGTCGGCCTGGTGCTGGCCAGTTGCTCGTCCAGCCGGCCAACGTCGCAAAGCGGCGGCAATGTGGTGCGTTCGCAGCCGGGCCTGGACATCAATCGCGCCCACAAGGATGGCGCGCCCTGGTGGGATGTCGACGTCAACAAGATCCCCGACGCCACCCCGACCGTGCACACCGGCAACTACAAGGCCAACCCGTACACGGTGCTGGGCAAGACCTACTACCCGATGCAGGACTCGCGCAACTACCGCGCCGAGGGCACCGCGTCGTGGTACGGCACCAAGTTCCACGGCCAGAACACCGCCAACGGCGAGCTCTACGACCTGTACGGCATGAGCGCGGCGCACAAGACCCTGCCGCTGCCGGCCTACGTGCGGGTGACCAACCTTGCCAACGGGCGCAGCGTGATCCTGCGGGTCAACGACCGTGGCCCGTTCTATTCCGACCGCATCATCGACCTGTCGTACGCCGCGGCGAAAAAGCTCGGTTACGCCGAGATCGGTACCGCCCATGTACGCGTCGAGGGCATCGACCCGCAGCAGTGGTGGGCCGACCGTGGCCAGCAGCAGCCGCTGATGCTCAAGGAGCCGCAGGTGGCCCAGGCCCAGCCGGTTGCCGCCAGCACTGGTCGGGTCGAGCAATGGACCCCGCCGGCCCAGCAGCACGCAGCGCCGGTGGTACCGGTGCAGGTGTCGGGCAACAACGTGCCGGCCAGCGCCGGCGGCAGCTTCCTGCAGGTGGGCGCCTTCGCCAACCCGGATGCCGCCGAACTGCTGCGCTCCAAGCTCAGCACCATGGTCAGTGCCCCGGTGTTCATCAGCTCCATCGTGCGTAACCAGCAGACCCTGCACCGCGTGCGCCTTGGGCCGATCAACAGCCAGGGCGAGATCCAGCAGGCCCAGGACAGCATTCGCCTGGCGAACCTGGGGCAGGCCAAGGTTGTCACTGACTGACCGCATTGCATTCATCGCGGGCAAGCCCGCTCCTGCAGGGTATTTCGATCACTGTGGAAGCCGCCTTACCCGTGAAGCAGAGCACGCCGACCTGTCGGTTTGTTCATGAATTGCCGGGCTTTGCCATGTACAATGCCCGCTTTTGCCCATAGCGGCATTACGCCGCACCTTATTTGGGCCAGGCCATTGGCCGTATAACCAGACTGACGGGGCGTCGGGCACACGATGTGGCCCACGGAACATCAGACCATTAGCGATTTACGAGAGACGGATGAACATCACCAACCTTGCCAAACGACTTTGCCTGCCCGTTCTGCTGATGATCACGCCTGCTGCCTTCGCAGCAGAGCAGATGATGCCGGCACCACCACAACTGGCCGCCAAGTCCTATGTACTGATGGACGCGTCCAGCGGCAACGTGCTGGTCGAGAACAACGGTGACGAGCGCCTGCCGCCAGCCAGCCTGACCAAGCTGATGACTGCCTACATCGCCACCCTGGACATCCGTCGTGGCCAGATCGGCGAAAACGACCCGGTGACCGTCAGCGAAAACGCCTGGCGTACCGGTGGTTCGCGCATGTTCATCAAGGTCGGCAGCCAGGTTACCGTCAGCGACCTGCTGCACGGCATCATCATCCAGTCCGGCAACGACGCATCGGTCGCCCTGTCCGAGCACATCGCCGGCAGCGAAGACGCCTTCGCCGACATGATGAACAAGACCGCCGCTGACCTGGGCATGAGCAACAGCCACTTCATGAACCCGACCGGCCTGCCGAACCCGGAGCACTACTCCTCGGCCCACGACATGGCCCTGCTGGCGCGCGCGATCATCAACGAAGACCCGGCTCACTATGCGATCTATTCGCAGAAAGAGTTCTTCTGGAACAACATCAAGCAGCCTAACCGCAACCTGCTGCTGTGGCGTGACAAGACCGTCGACGGCCTGAAAACCGGCCACACTGAAGAAGCCGGCTACTGCATGGTGGCCTCGGCCGTGCGTGACGGCCAGCGCCTGGTGGCGGTGGTCTTCGGCACCAACAGCGAACAGGCCCGTGCTGCCGAAACGCAAAAACTGCTGACCTACGGCTTCCGCTTCTTCGAAACCCAGACCTTCTACCAGAAGGGCACCGAGCTGACCCAGGCGCCGGTATGGAAGGGCGCCACCTCGCAGGTTAAAGCGGGCCTGGCCAACGACCTGACCATGACCTTGCCTAAAGGCCAGCTTAAACGTCTGGTGGCTTCGATGACCATGAACCCGCAACTGACCGCACCCATCGCCAAAGGTGACGTGATCGGTAAAGTGGAAGTCAAACTGGACGAGAAAGTGGTCCACAGCGCCGACCTGATCGCCCTCGACGGCGTCGAGGAAGGTGGTATCTTCCGCCGTATGTGGGACAGCATCCGCCTGTTCTTCTATGGTTTGTTCAACTGATACGTGACCTGCATGCCCCCGTGAACCAGGCGGGGGCATTGCTGCTGCCACGGCTTACGAGGCCGTTACCGCCATGAGCGAAGAAGACGTCAAGTCGCACAAGATCGAATTCCCCTGCGAGGACTACCCGATCAAGGTGATCGGCGATACCGTTGTCGGTTTCCGTGACACCGTGATCGAGATCCTCAGCAAGCACGCCAAGGTCGACCTGTCGACGCTGGCCGAGCGCCAGAGCAAGGAAGGCAAGTACACCACCGTGCAACTGCACATCGTTGCCACCGGTGAAGACCAGTTGCACGACATCAACAGCGCCCTGCGTGCCACCGGCATCGTGAAAATGGTGCTGTGATGAGCGCTTGCCTCGGTATTCGCGAACTTGGCCTGCAGCCCTATGAACCGGTGCTGGAGGCCATGCGCCGCTTTACCGAGCAACGCGGCCCGGATACGCAAGACGAAGTCTGGCTGGTGGAACACCCGGCGGTGTTCACCCAGGGCCAGGCCGGCAAGGCCGAGCACCTGCTGGTGCCCGGCGACATCCCGGTGGTGCAGACCGATCGCGGCGGCCAGGTCACCTACCACGGCCCCGGCCAACTGGTCGCCTACCTGCTGCTGGACGTGCGCCGCCTGGGCTTTGGCGTGCGCGAACTGGTCAGCCGCATCGAGCGTACGCTGATCGACCTGCTGGCCAGTTACAGCGTGCAGGCTGCAGCCAAGGCCGATGCGCCGGGTGTCTATGTCGATGGCGCGAAGATCGCGTCACTTGGCCTTCGAATCCGCAACGGCCGTTCGTTCCACGGCCTTGCCCTGAACGTGGACATGGACCTTGCGCCATTCCGCCGAATCAACCCCTGCGGGTATGCGGGGCTGGCAATGACCCAGCTGCGTGACCTGGCAGGCCCGATCGAACTCGACGAGGTCAGGACAAGGCTGCGCGGACAGCTGGTCAAGCACCTCGACTATGCTGAGCAGACGACCCTCACGGGCGGAATCGACTGAATATGACAACTGTGCAAGAAGCCGTGCCGAACCTGATCCCGACGCAAGACGTCACCCCGCGTCCGGCCCCGAAAAAAGTGGAAGCCGGCGTGAAGCTGCGCGGCGCCGAAAAGGTCGCGCGCATCCCGGTGAAGATCATCCCCACCGAAGAGCTGCCGAAAAAACCCGACTGGATCCGCGTGCGCATTCCGGTTTCGCCGGAAGTCGACCGCATCAAGCAACTGCTGCGCAAGCACAAGCTGCACAGCGTGTGCGAAGAAGCCTCCTGCCCGAACCTGGGCGAGTGCTTCTCGGGTGGTACTGCCACCTTCATGATCATGGGCGACATCTGCACCCGTCGCTGCCCGTTCTGCGACGTCGGCCACGGCCGGCCGAAGCCGCTGGACCTGGACGAGCCGAAAAACCTCGCCGTGGCCATCGCCGACCTGCGCCTGAAGTACGTGGTGATCACCTCGGTGGACCGTGACGACCTGCGTGACGGTGGCGCCCAGCACTTTGCCGACTGTATCCGCGAAATCCGCGCGCTGTCGCCGGGCGTGCAGCTGGAAACCCTGGTGCCGGACTACCGCGGCCGTATGGACGTGGCCCTGGAAATCACCGCGCAAACCCCGCCGGACGTGTTCAACCACAACCTTGAAACCGTACCGCGCCTGTACAAGGCCGCGCGCCCGGGTTCGGACTACGACTGGTCGCTGGACCTGCTGCAGAAGTTCAAGCAGATGGTCCCGCACGTACCGACCAAGTCCGGCCTGATGCTGGGCCTGGGCGAAACCGATGAAGAGGTGATCGAGGTCATGCACCGCATGCGCGAGCACGATATCGACATGCTCACCCTCGGCCAGTACCTGCAGCCGTCGCGCAGCCACCTGCCGGTGCAGCGCTTCGTGCACCCGGACACCTTCGCCTGGTTCGCCGAGGAAGGCTACAAGATGGGCTTCAAGAACGTCGCCTCGGGCCCGCTGGTGCGTTCGTCGTACCACGCCGACCAGCAGGCGCACGAAGCCAAGATCAAGCTCTGACAGGGGCTTGAGATGAACATGCCGATGCGCGCTGAGAGGCGGCATCGGCATTTTTGTTTTCGAGCGGCAAGTTGCAAGCGGCAAGCGGCAAGCTACAAGCTACAAGCTACAAGGAGTAATGCGATGAATTGTGTGGAGACTTTCGGGTCGCCATTGCCCACGGCCGTGCAGGCTGGTGCCTGCTTTGCCATCGTCGCCCCGGCAGGCCCGGCCCGGCTGGATGCCGGCAAGGCGCAGGGGTGGTTCGAGCGGCGCGGCTACCAGTGCCGCCTCTACCCAGGGGTGAACCAGGCCCAGGGCTACCTGGCCGGCAGTGACCAGCAGCGCCTGCAGGACCTGCACGACGCCTTCGCCGACCCCTCGATCGACGCCATCCTGTGCATGCGCGGTGGCTACGGCAGCATGCGCCTGCTCGATGGGCTGGATTTCGACCTGATCCGCCGTAACCCCAAGCCGTTGGTGGGGTACAGCGACATCACCGCCCTGCACACGGCCATCAACCGGCATGCCGGGCTGGTGACCTTCCACGGTGGCATGCTCAACGCCGACCTGCTCGGTGCCAAGCTGGAGCCGACCGTCAGCTCGCTGTTGGAGCAGTTGGGCGGGCAGCTCGGGGCGGGCGCGCGCATCGGCCACCCGGCGGCCTATCCACTGACCAGCGTGCTGCCAGGCGTAGCCAGTGGCCGGCTGATGGGGGGCAACCTGTCCATGCTGGGGGCGACCCAGGGCAGCTTGGCCGAGATCGATACCCAGGGCTGCATCCTGTTCATCGAGGACGTCAACGAGCCGCTGTATCGCATCGACCGCCTGCTCACGCAATTGCGCCTTGCGGGCAAGCTGGAAGGGCTCAAGGGGGTGTTGGCGGGGGATTTTGCCGGGGTGACGGTGGCTGCCATGACGCCGCTGTTGCAGGACATCTTCGCCCCGCTCGGGGTGCCGGTGCTGGCTGGCTGGCGCAGCGGGCATTGCGACCCTAATGTGTGCCTGCCGCTAGGGGCGCAGGTGACGTTGAATGCCGATCGGCAGGAGCTGGTGCTGCAGCAGGACTTGTTCAAGGCCTGAAGGCCTGTAGGAGCAGGCTTGCCTGCGATCACCGGCGCAGCCGGTGCCATGGTTTACCTGCCGTGGCCCCATCGCCGGCAAGCCGGCTCCTACAGGTCGTGGAGCGGCCTTGCCGACGATACGTTTTCAGCGCCGTAGGCTGTCGAGCAGCTTGTGCGTCGGGTAGCCATCGGCCGGCCAGCCCTGCGCCTGCTGCGCATTGCGGATGGCCTTGCGGGTGTTGGCGCCGATAATGCCGTCCGGGTTGCCCGCCTCATGCCCGTTGGCATTGAGCAGGGTCTGCAACTCGATACGCTCGCTGCGGCTGAGCGGCAAGTCGTCCTTCGGCCAGCTGCCGGCAATGAAGCCCCAGTTGGAGAAGCGGTCACCCAGCAGGTTGACTGCCAGGGCATAGGACGACGAATTGTTGTACTTGAGGATGGCGCGGAAGTTGTCCAGTACCAGGAACGCCGGGCCGCGGGCACCGGCCGGTAGCAGCAGGGCAGCGGACAACTGGCTGCTGTTGGCCGGCAGTTGCGTGCCGGTGGGCAGTTTCACGCCCAGTTGCAGCCATTCGCTGACGCTCTTGCGCTGGCTGCCGTCGGCCAGCCACCAGTCGAAGCCTGCCGGCACCTGCACCTCGAAGCCCCAGGGTTGGCCACGCTTGTAGCCCGAGCTTTGCAGGTAGTGGGCAGTGGAGGCCAAGGCGTCCGGGGTGCTGCCCCAGATATCGCGGCGGCCGTCGCCGTCGAAGTCCACCGCGTGGGTGAGGTAGGTGGTGGGGATGAACTGGGTCTGGCCCATGGCTCCGGCCCAGGAGCCGCGCATGGCGTCGGGCTGGATATCGCCGTTTTGCAAAATCTGCAGGGCGGCAATCAGCTGGTCCTGGGCGAACTGCGGGCGACGGCCTTCGTAGGCCAGGGTAGCCAGCGAGCGGATCACCGACTTGTTGCCCTGAAACTGGCCGAAGTTGCTCTCCATGCCCCATACCGCCACCAGCACCTGGCGATCAACGCCGTAGCGTTGCTCGATGCGGGTCAGCAGTTCGGCGTTTTGCTCGAGCAGTTTCTTGCCGTTGCGCACCCGCAGCGGCGACAGCGCGCCGTCCAGGTATTCCCAGACCGGGCGGGCGAATTCGGGTTGGCTGCGGTCCGCCTTGATCACGTCCATGTCCGGGGTGACGCCGAGGAAGGCGCGGTCGAACAGGTTGGCGTCGATACCGGCTTGCAGGGCTTGCTGACGGAAGCCTGCCTGCCATTGGGCGAAGGTTTGCAGGGGTTGAATTTCGGTGCTGACGTCGGCTGTGCTGCCGGGCAGGGTAACCACAGGGGCGGGCTGGGCAGGGGCCAGCGGCAGGGCGTCGGCGGCGGTGGGTTTTTCCGCGCAGGCGACGAGGAGGATGAAGCTGGTGGCCGCGATCAGCTGGCGAGGTTGCCAGCGCAGAGTGAGACGAGAGGGCATGCACAGATCCAGAATTGCAGGTCAGGTGGCGACCATACCATGCCTGCGCTTTTCATGCCTTTCATGCTGCCATAAAGCAGGAAGCCTCCCAATCTCTCGATTGGAAGGCTTCGCGGCGGTAGCTGCCTTTGCCTTTTCCGGCCCGTTGCTGGCGGCAGCGGAACAAGGGTTGGGCGACGATGGATTTGGCCTTGTTGGGGCCGTTCGGCTTTGCTTTTTTGCTCATGGCAGGTTCCCAGGTGGGGTAGGTTTCGGGCGGCACTTTAGGCCTGAGAGCTCACAGGGGCCAATTGATTGTATTTATGGCGGGTGCGCACGACCTGTAGGAACCGGCTTGCCGGCGATCACCGGCGCAGCCGGTGCTGTCGATCTCCTGATGCGGCCTCATCGCCGGCAAGCCGGCTCCTACAGGGTCAGGGTCATTCTGCGGGCAAGGCCAGCCGCTGCCCGGCCATCAATAGCGACAGCCGCGCCAGGCTGGTCCAGGGCGAGCCTTCAGCCTGGCCCTTGATCTGTGCGTCGATACGCTGGGCATCCTGCAGCAGCATGGCCCAGCGCTGCGCCGAAAGGCGTTGCAGGGCTTTGCTGACCAACGGGCGGCGCTTGTCCCACACCGGTGGGCGGGCCTGGCTGAATGCCTTGTCCAGCGGCACACCCTGGCTGAACTGCTGCGCGAGCCCCGCCAGCAGGCGCAGCTCGCGGGCCAGGGCCCAGAGAATCACCGGGGGTTCGACACCCTCACCACGCAGGCCTTCAAGCATGCGCAAGGCATGCCCGGCCTCGCCGTTGAGGATGGCATCGACCAGCCCGAACACGTCGAAGCGGGCGCTGTCGGCCACTGCGGCCTGTACCGTTTCTACGGTGATCTGGTTGCCGTCGGCGAGCAGCTTGAGCTTTTCGATTTCCTGGGCGGCGGCCAGCAGGTTGCCCTCCACCCGGGCAGCGATCAGGTCGACCGCGTCGCGCTGGGCGGACAGCCCGGCCTGGGACAGGCGCTGGTTGATCCACTGCGGCAACTGCTGGGCATCCACCGGCCAGATCTGGATGAACTGGCACTGCGGCCCTTCGATGAGCGCCTTGCCCCATTTGG
Organism: Pseudomonas fakonensis; assembly: GCF_019139895.1. Taxonomy (GTDB): domain Bacteria; phylum Pseudomonadota; class Gammaproteobacteria; order Pseudomonadales; family Pseudomonadaceae; genus Aquipseudomonas; species Aquipseudomonas fakonensis. The sequence goes on from NZ_CP077076.1 coordinate 718,228, forward strand.
TCTTTTGCGCGCTGCCGTCGAGCTTGGGCAGGCTGATCAGCAGCAGGGTGTCTTCTGCCGGGTTGGCGCAGTACTCCATCAGCGCTGCGGCACCCTTGTCGCCGGGTTTGCCGGAGGGCAGGCGCAGCTCCAGCAGGCGGCGCTGGGCGAACAGCGACAGGCTGGCACCGGCCAGCAGCAGGTTGCCCCAGTCAAAGTTGGCATCGGCGCTGAACACCTGGCGTTCGTCGAAACCTTGCTGGCGTGCTGCTGCGCGAATGGCGTCGGCGGCTTCCTGGCACAGCAGCGGGTCGTCGCCACTGACGATATAGACCGGTGCCAGCTGGCCTTGCAGGTGCTTGTTGAGTTGGGCGGGGGCGAGTTTCATAAGGGCAGTCGGGGCACCTGAGGTGCCCCGTTCAGGCTCACTGGCCCGGGACTTCCAGCGGGGACTGCTGGGGTGTTTCGTCCTGGATGCGCTGCGCTTCCTGCTGGGCGCGGGCTTCGGCCTTGGCACGTTCGTCGGCTTTGGCTTGCAGGTCTTCCAGCTGCGCCGGGGTGATCTGCTGCAGGCGGATCATCATCGACTGCACCAGGTCGCGGCGCATTTCCTTGCGAATCTGCTCGCTTTCCTGGCTGCCGGCAGTCACGTTGTTACCGTCACGCACGTAGTAGCGACGTGCCTCCAGCTTGTCCTGCAGCAGCACGCTGTCGTTGTGACCCTTGATCACGTAGTCCACAGTGGTGCTCAGCTCGTACTCCGCCGAACGCGATGCGCGGGCATAGCTGGCCGCGCGCTGCTCGTCCTGCTCGTTGGCCAGCACCAAGGTGTAGGGCGCGCCGCTGTGCACTTTGACACCGCTGTTCTTCATGGTGCGGCGCAGCTGGGTGACGAGATCGCCATAGGCGTTGCGGGCGGTGAGGTTCATCTCGTGGATGGACATCTCGTTGCTGCCGGTGCCGCGCATCTGGAAACCGCAGGCGCTGAGCAGCACGGCAAGGCCCATTACCAGCAGATTGCGTTTGATCATGTTATGTAGCTCCCTCGTGGGCCATGTACGCCCGCCCACACGCGTGGGCGGGCGTTGCCATCAATTGGCGACGATGTTGACCAGTTTGCCCGGTACCACGATGACCTTGCGGATGGCCAGGCCGTCGGTGAAGCGCAGGACGTTTTCGTTGTTGCGGGCGGCGGCCTCGATTTCCTCGCGGCTGGCGGCGGCAGGCATTTCCACCTGGCCACGCAGCTTGCCGTTGACCTGGACCACCAGGGTCACGGTGTCCTGCACCAGTGCGCTTTCGTCAACGCTCGGCCAGCCGGCATCGATCACCGCCTGGTCGTGGCCCAGTTGCTGCCACAGTTCGTGGGAGATGTGCGGGGTGATCGGGGCCAGCAGCAGGGTCACGGCTTCCAGGCCTTCCTGCAGCAGGGCGCGGTCCTGGGCGGTGGCTTGCGGGGCCTTTTCCAGCACGTTCATCACGGTCATCACCTGGGCGATGGCGGTGTTGAACTTGTGGTACTGGCCCACGTCGGTGCTGGCTTGTTTGATCGCGGCGTGGATAGCACGGCGGATGACTTTCTGCTCATCGCTCAGCGCAGCGCTGTCCAGCTGGCCTGGCAGGCCCTGGGCCACGTGGGCCTGGGCCAGGCGCCAGACACGGCGCAGGAAGCGGCTGGCGCCTTCGACGCCGGAGTCGGACCACTCAAGGCTGGCGTCAGGCGGCGAGGCGAACATCATGAACAGGCGGCAGGTGTCGGCGCCGTACTGGTCGATCATCGACTGCGGGTCGACGCCGTTGTTCTTCGACTTCGACATCTTCTCGGTGCCGCCGATTTCGACCGGCAGGCCGTCGGTCTTCAGGCGCGCGCCGATGATCTTGGCTTTGGCGTCGCGCTCGATTTCGACGTCGGCCGGGTTGAACCAGTCCTTGCCGCCGTTGCTGGCCACGCGGTAGTAGGTTTCGGCAACCACCATGCCCTGGGTGAGCAGGTTCTTGAACGGCTCGTTCGAAGTGACCAGGCCCTCGTCGCGCATCAGTTTGTGGAAGAAGCGCGCATACAGCAGGTGCAGGATGGCGTGCTCGATACCACCGATGTACTGGTCTACCGGCAGCCAGTGGTTGGCTGCTTTCGGGTCGACCATGCCGCCTTCGTAATTGGGCGAGGCGTAGCGGGCGAAGTACCAGGACGATTCGACGAAGGTGTCCATGGTGTCGGTTTCGCGCTTGGCTGCAGTGCCGCATTTCGGGCAGGTGCACTCATAGAATTCGGGCATGCGCGCCAGTGGCGAGCCAGCGCCGTCCGGTACCACGTTTTCCGGCAGGGTGACCGGCAACTGGTCTTCCGGCACCGGCACGTCGCCGCAGGACGGGCAGTGGATGATCGGGATCGGGCAGCCCCAGTAGCGCTGGCGGCTGATGCCCCAGTCGCGCAGGCGGAACTGGGTGCGCGACTTGCCGAGCTCCTTGCGGATCAGCGCGGCTTCCATGGCGTCGAAGGCGCCGGCGAAGTCCAGGCCGTCGAACTCGCCGGAGTTGATCAGCTGGCCATGCTCGCCGTAAGCGTCCAGCCACTCGCTGCCGACTTCATCGCCAGCGCTGGTGCGCACTACGGCCTTGACCGGAAGTCGGTACTTGTGGGCGAACTCGAAGTCGCGCTCGTCGTGGGCGGGCACGGCCATCACGGCGCCGTCACCGTAGTGCATCAGCACGTAGTTGGCGACCCATACCGGCAGTTTTTCGCCGGTCAGCGGGTGCTGCACGAACAGGGAAGTGGGCATGCCCTTCTTCTCCTGGGTGGCCATGTCGGCCTCGGCAACGCTGCCGCCTTTGCATTCGTCGATGAAGGCCTGCAGCGCGGCGTCGCCCTGGGCGGCCTGGGTGGCCAGCGGGTGCTCGGCGGCGACGGCCACGTAGGTGGCGCCCATCAGGGTGTCGGGGCGGGTGGTGAAGACCTTGAGCGTACCCTCGTGGCCGATGCTGGCCACGTCGTAGGGGAACTGCACTTCCATGCCGCGGGACTTGCCGATCCAGTTGCGCTGCATGGTCTTGACCTGTTCAGGCCAGCCCGGCAGCTCGTCGAGGCTTTCCAGCAGCTCGTCGGCGTAGTCGGTGATGCGGAAGTAGTACATCGGGATTTCGCGCTTCTCGATCAGCGCGCCCGAACGCCAGCCGCGGCCGTCGATGACCTGCTCGTTGGCCAGCACGGTCTGGTCCGCCGGGTCCCAGTTCACGGTACCGTTCTTGCGGTAGATGATGCCTTTCTCGAACAGGCGGGTGAACAGCCACTGCTCCCAGCGATAGTAGTCCGGCTTGCAGGTGGTGACTTCACGCGCCCAGTCGATGGCCAGGCCCAGGCTCTTGAGCTGGGTCTTCATGTAGTCGATGTTTTCGTACGTCCACTTGGCTGGAGCGACGTTGTTCTTCATGGCGGCGTTTTCTGCCGGCATGCCGAAGGCGTCCCAGCCCATCGGCTGCAGGACGTTCTTGCCCAGCATGCGCTGGTAGCGGGCAATCACGTCGCCGATGGTGTAGTTGCGCACGTGCCCCATGTGTAGCTTGCCGCTCGGGTACGGGAACATCGACAGGCAGTAGTAGGTGTCCTTGCCTGGCTGTTCGGTAACAGCGAACGACTGTTGCTCGTCCCAGAACGACTGGGCGGCGGCTTCGATATCACGGGGCGTGTATTGTTCGTGCATGGCTACTTTTTTGCTGAGAGAGAAAGGACCCTGTTCACAGGCCGGGCAAGCTCGCTGCGACCGGCACTGCGGTGTCGATAGAGTGAACGCCGTAGCATACATGAGCGCCCTGTATCGTGGGAAACCCTAGATTGCGCCAGCCGGCGCGCGGGCCGTTGGTCGCGGCGCTCGGCTGCTTTTTACAGCGACGCTAAGCTCATTTGTGGGGGGAGATATTCTGACCTTCAATGAGGTGTACGGATGGGAGAGTCGCAACTTACCGTTAACAAACCGGAGCTTTATGAACGCCTGATCGACCGCCTGGGCCTGGCACTGGAAGTGGCCAGAACCTCGGTACGATTGCGCGACGAGATGCCTGCCGAGCTGGAGTTGCGTGGCCTGAGCCATGCGGAGTTCGAGGTGATCAAGGCCTACCTGGAAACCCTCCCGGAAGGCCGTCATGCCAGCGCCGGTGCCTACCCGCAACCGGAACCGTCCTCGGCCCGGATCATCTGGCTGAAGGACCGCAAGCGCAACACCGCCCCAGCAAGCGCCAGGACGCTGCCATCCCGTTAGCCGTTCAGGTTTGCAGGCGCGGGTTTCGCGCCGGTTTTTCAATACCCTGCAGTGTCCGGCGCCGGCCGCCCCTTGAGGCCCGGCGCCGTTCCTCATAGGCTGCATGCCTTCCAGGAGGGTGTGCAATGGCGCTGCGTTTCTTCATCAAACAATGGTTGATGCCCCCGGGCATCCTGATCGTGCTGCTGCTGGCTGCCTGGTGGCTGCGCCTGCGCCATCCGCGGCTGGCCCTTGGCTGCTTCTGCCTGGGGCTTGGCGGCTTGCTGCTGATGAGCCTGCCGCTGGTGGTGGAACAGGCCGCGCGGCGCCTGGAAACAGAACCGGCCCTGACCGCTGGCGACTGGGCGAGCCTTGCGACCCGCGCCGATGCCATCGTGGTGCTGGGGGCCGGGCGTGAGCGCGGCGATCCGGCCTGGGGTGGCGCCGACCAGCCCAGCTACATGGCGCTTGAGCGCATGCGTTATGCCGCTGCGCTGGCCAAGGCCTCGGGCTTGCCGGTGTTGACCAGTGGCGGCCTGCACTACGCCACCCCACCCAGCGAAGGACAACTGATGGCCGACGGCCTGCAGCAGGACTTTGGCGTGACGGTGAAGTGGAAGGAGCAGGCCAGCCGCACCACCTGGGAGAACGCCGAGATGAGTGCGGCGCTGCTGTTGCCGCAGGATGTTCGCCGCGTGGTGGTGGTGACCCAGGCCTGGCACATGCAGCGCGCGCGCTGGAGCTTCGAGCGCGCCGGGTTCGAGGTAGTGACGGCGCCGGTGGGGTTTCTCGGGCGCGACCATGCTAGGCCGTTTGCCGGGTTGATTCCGGAAAGCCGGGCGGTGTGGCAGAACGCGCAGTTGTTGAACGAGGCGGTGGGGTTGGTGGGGTATCGGGTGTTCTATTGAACCCGGGCTGAAGGCCCTATCGCCGGCAAGCCGGCTCCTACAGGGTATTGCGCGGGCCTGTAGGAGCCGGCTTGCCGACGATGAAGTTCACACGGTACTGGCGATGCGGCGCGCCAGCAGTGCCCAGCCCAGCAGCAGCACGCAGACGATTGCCAGCGGCCACGAGCGCCATTGAAGGTAAGGCGTCAGTTGCTGCATCGGCACCACCTCGCCGTACAGCACCGCGCGTTCGAACTGCGGAATCTGCGTGGTAATGCGGCCGAACGGGTCGATCAACGCGGTGACCCCGTTGTTGGTGGCGCGGATCATCCAGCGACCAGCCTCCAGGGCGCGCATCTGGGCCATCTGCAGGTGCTGCAGCGGGCCGATCGACTTGCCGAACCAGGTGTCGTTGCTGATGGTCAGCAAGAGGTCGCTGCGCGCGGCAAGGCTGGCGGCGAACTCGGGGTATACCACTTCGTAGCAGATGAACGGCGCCACCTGGTAGCCCTTGGCCTGCAGCAGTGGCTGATCCTCGGGGCCGCGGGCGAAGTCCGACATCGGCAGGTTGAAGAATTCGATCAGCCCGCGCAGCATGTCCTGTAGCGGTACGTACTCACCGAACGGCACCAGCTTTTGCTTGAGGTAGGTGCCGTCGCCCTCGCCGGTGGCGGTGACGCCGTTGAAGTAGCGGCGCTGGTGACGAACTTCCTGGCGTACGGGCACCCCGGTGATCAGCGCCGAATGCCGTTCGGCGGCAAAGGCGCCCATCATGTCGATGTACCCCTGGGCCTGGTCCTTGAGCACCGGTACTGCGGTTTCCGGCCAGACCAGCAGGTCGACGGGTTTGGAGCTGAAGCTCATGTCGCGGTACAGCGCCAGCTGCGCGTTGACGTGGGCCGGGTCCCATTTCAGGTCCTGCTCGACGTTGCCTTGCAAGGCAGCGACTTTGAGTGGATCGCCGGCGGGTTTGGTCCAGGCATGGCCCTTCAGTGCCAGGCCGATGGCCCAGGGGGCCAGCAGCAAAACAGCCCCTGCTGCCAGGAAAGACGGGCGTGCACGCAGTCGCGGCAGGTTGCAGATCAGTGCGGCGCTCAGGGCCAGGGCAAACGACACCAGCCATACGCCACCGAGCGGCGCGAGCCCGGCCAGCGGCCCGTCCAGCTGGCTGTAGCCGGCGTAAAGCCAGGGGAAGCCGGTGAGGAACCAGCCGCGGAAGGCTTCCTGCAGCAGCCACAGGGCGGCGAAGCCCAGTGCGTCGGCCAGCGGCGCCTCGTCGCGGCGCAGCCAGCGTGCCCACAGCCAGGCGGGCAGGGCGAAGAACAATGCCAGGCAGGCGAAAAACGCTACCAGCAGCAGGATCGCCAACAGCGGCGAGGCGCCGCCGTAGGTGTTCATGCTGACGTAGATCCACCAGGTGCCGGCGCCGTACAGGCCAAAGCCAAAGCACCAGCCGCGCGCCAGTGCCTGGCGCGGGCTCAGTGTGCGCAGGCCGGCGTAGAACAGAGCGATCGACAACAGCGCCAGCGGCCAGATGCCGAAGGGCGCCAGGGCCAGCAGGGTGGAGGCGCCGGCCGCCAGGGCCAGCAGGTTACCGGGCCAGCCGGGGCGGGAAATCCAGCGCATGTCGTTCCTTAACGTGTGATCGGGGTCAGGCGCAGCAAGTGTATCCGGCGGCTGTCGGCATTGAGAATACGGAACCGGTAGGCACCGATTTCGGTGGTCTCGTTGCGTTTGGGCAGGTGGCCGAAGGCACTCATCACCAGGCCGCCGACGGTGTCGAACTCGTCATCGGAGAATTCGCTGTCGAAGAACTCGTTGAAGTTTTCGATGGGCGTCAGGGCCTTGACCAGGAAGTCGCCACTGGGCAGCGGCTTGATATAGCTGTCTTCCTCGACGTCGTGCTCGTCCTCGATGTCGCCGACGATCTGCTCGAGCACGTCCTCGATGGTCACCAGGCCCGCCACGCCACCGTACTCGTCGATGACGATGGCCATGTGGTTGTGGTTGGCGCGGAACTCGCGCAGCAGCACGTTCAGGCGCTTGGACTCGGGCACGAAGGTGGCCGGGCGCAGCAGGTCCTTGATGTTGAAGCTGTCGCCGTTCTCTTTGAGGATCAGCGGCAGCAGGTCCTTGGCGAGCAGGATACCGAGCACATCGTCGTGGCTTTCGCCGATCACCGGGTAGCGCGAGTGCGCGGCGTCGATCACCGCCGGCAGGAATTCGCGTGGCGACTGGCTGGCCTTGATGCTGATCATCTGCGAGCGCGGCACCATGATGTCGCGTACCTGCAGGTCGGCGACCTGAATGGCGCCTTCGACGATGGTCAGCGCTTCGCTGTCGAGCAGCTTGTTCTGATGGGCTTCGCGCAGCAGCTCGAGGAGCTCCTGGCGGTTTTTCGGCTCATGGGCAAAAGCCTGGGTCAGTTTGCCCAGCCAGGACTTTTGCCCGTTGCTCGATCGGTCTTCGCTCATGGCGGTTACTCGTGTTCCTAGCAGTGTCAGTGTGTGATTGTGTCGGTTTCGTCGTCGGCGTAAGGGTCGGGGTGGCCCAGTTCTGCCAGCAATTCCCGTTCCAGCGCTTCCATTTCTTCGGCTTCGTCGTCTTCGATGTGATCGTAGCCGAGCAGGTGCAGGCAGCCGTGAATGACCAGGTGCGCCCAGTGCGCCTCGAGCGTCTTGCCCTGTTCGGCAGCCTCGCGCTCGACCACCGCCACGCAGATCACCAGATCGCCCAGCAGCGGGATATCGAGCAGGTCGTCGGGCACGTCGGCAGGGAAGGACAGCACGTTGGTGGCGTAGTCCTTGTGCCGGTAGGTGTGGTTGAGTTCGCGGCCCTCGGCTTCGTCGACCAGGCGGATGGTCATCTCCGAGTCGGCCGTGCGCTGGCGCAGGGCCAGCTCGCACCAGCGGCGAAAGGCGGCGTCATCCGGGGCTGCGGCATCCGTGGCCCGTTGCAGATCGAGTTCAAGCATCTTTGCCGGGCGCCTCGGGCTTGGACTGACGGGCTTCGAAGCGGTCGTAGGCCTCGACGATGCGCTGCACCAGCGGGTGGCGCACCACGTCCTTGGGCTGGAAATGGGTGAAGCTGATACCCGGCACGTCCTTGAGCACCTCGATCACGTGGGCCAGGCCCGACTTGGTGCCACGAGGCAGGTCGACCTGGGTGATGTCGCCGGTGATCACCGCGGTGGAGCCAAAACCGATACGGGTGAGGAACATCTTCATCTGTTCCAGCGTGGTGTTCTGGCTTTCGTCGAGGATGATGAAGCTGTTGTTCAGGGTGCGGCCGCGCATGTAGGCCAGCGGGGCGATCTCGATGACCTGGCGTTCGATCAGCTTGGCCACGTGCTCGAAGCCGAGCATCTCGTACAGCGCGTCATACAGCGGGCGCAGGTACGGATCGATCTTCTGTGCCAGGTCGCCAGGCAGGAAACCGAGTTTTTCGCCGGCTTCGACCGCCGGGCGCACCAGCAGGATGCGGCGCACCTGTTCGCGTTCCAGGGCATCGACAGCGCAGGCGACGGCAAGATAGGTCTTGCCGGTACCGGCCGGGCCGATGCCGAAGTTGATGTCGTTGGCCAGGATTTCCTTGACGTAGCGCTGCTGGTTGACGCCGCGCGGGCGAATGTTGCCCTTGCGCGTGCGCAGCGAGACGCTGACTTCGTTGACCGCCGGGTTGTCGATGTTCTCGACTGCCGACTCCTGCAGATAGAGATGGACGGTTTCCGGCGACAGGTCAGTGGCCTTGGTCTCGCGGTAGAGGCGGCGCAGCAGCTGTTCGGCAGCGGAGGTGGTCCGGGGTTCGCCAATCAGTTCGAACTGATTGCCGCGGTTGCGGATCTCGATGGCCAGGCGTTGCTCGATCAGGCGCAGGTGCTCGTCGAACTGGCCGCACAAGTTGGCGAAACGGTGGGCCTCGAAGGGTTCGAGGGTGAAACGATGGGGTTGTATGGGTGCGTTCAAGGTCGTTTTTAGCCGCTCGACGGCAATGAATGTGAACTCAAGAATAACCCTTGATGGGCAGTGGCGAAAGCACTGAAACGATCAAGGGTTTTGCGCGGGCCTCACCGACCCTATCGCCGGCAAGCCGGCTCCTACAGGCGACCGTGCTCCACTGCAGGAGCCGGCTTACCGGCGATAGGGCCATGAAAAGCAGCTTACAGAGTTTGTCTTACACGGATGTGATGGCAGCTGAAGAGGCTTAAGGCAGGGGCGAGAACGGTGAACGGCCTTCGGCGCTCTGTAGCTCGAGCAGGTACTTGCGGAAGATCTGGCCCAGCACTTGGGTGGCGTGCTCCAGTTCGTCGCGAGGCATTTGTTCGGTGACTTCATCGGCCAGGTCCAGGGCATCTTCGGCGCCGTTGACCGCGGCCATCTTCAGCAGGATGTAGGCCTGCACATTGTTGGCCTTGACCCCTTCACCGCGATAGAACATCGAGCCAAGGCGATACTGCGCCTGGGCGTTGCCTTGCAGGGAGGCTTGTTCGAACCACTTGAGGGCTTTTTCGAGGTTGCGCGGCGATGCGCTGTAGTAGAACTCGCCCAGTTCGTATTGGGCCTGGGCGTCCCCGGTCTGTGCCGTCCGCTCGCAGGCCTTGAGGGCGTTCTCCAGGTCTTCCGGCGCGGCGTTCAGCGTGCAGCGGCCCGTCGCCGGAATCAGCAACGAGTTACCGCCCTCCGCCAGGGCCAGCAGGGGCTGAAGAAGCAACAGGCAGCCCATAGTCAGGGCGCGGCCGGTGCGGTTCATGGGGATCGACTTACCTCTGCAAAACTGCGACCAATGTCTCTGGTGGCACATTATGGGATAAGCAGCGCCTACCTTACAAAGTTTTACTCAGATTTCTGCATTGGTAAGGGCGCAGGCAATGTTGTGACCTGAATCACAAAGTGCCTGTGCCGGCCCTATCGCGGGGCAAGCCCGCTCCCACCGTGGGAGCGGGCTTGCCCCGCGAAGGCTTACTTGAGCTTGGCGAATGCCCGCTCGGCTGCATCCAGGGTGATCTGCAGCTCTTTATCGCCATGGGCAATGGAAGTGAAGCCGGCTTCGAAGGCGCTCGGCGCCAGGTACACGCCACCTTCGAGCATCAGGTGGAAGAAGCGTTTGAAGCGTTCGGCGTCGCTGGCCATCACATCGTCGAAGGTGACGATGTCGTCGGCGCCGCTGAAGTACAGGCCGAACATGGCGCCTGCCTGCGTGGTGACGAACGGAATGCCGGCAGCATCGGCGCGCTGTTGCAGGCCGTCGAGCATGCGGCTGGTGAAGGCGGTCAGTTCGTCATGGAAGCCTGGGCGGCTGATCAGCTTCAGGGTGGTCAGGCCGGCGGCCATGGCCAGCGGGTTGCCCGACAGGGTACCGGCCTGGTAGACCGGGCCCAGCGGCGCGATGCAGCCCATGATCTCGCGCTTGCCGCCGAAGCAGCCGACCGGCATGCCGCCGCCGACGATCTTGCCGAAGGTCGACAGGTCAGGGGTGATGCCGTAGTAGCCCTGGGCGCCGCCCAGCGATACACGGAAACCGGTCATCACTTCATCGAAGATCAGCACCACGCCGTGCTTGTCGCACAGGCTGCGCAGGCCTTCGAGGAAGCCCGGCGCCGGGGGGACGCAGTTCATGTTGCCGGCCACTGGCTCGACGATGATGCAGGCCACGCTCTGGCCGACCTCGGCGAGGGTTTTCTCGACCGCGGCGATGTCGTTGAACGGCAGGGTCAGGGTGTGCTTGGCGAAGTCTGCCGGCACGCCGGCCGAGCTCGGTACGCCCTGGGTCAGCAGGCCGGAGCCGGCCTTGACCAGCAGGCTGTCGGAGTGGCCGTGGTAGCAGCCTTCGAACTTGATGATGGCGTCACGGCCGGTGTAGCCACGGGCCAGGCGGATGGCGCTCATGGTGGCTTCGGTGCCCGAGCTGACCATGCGCACCATTTCCATCGACGGCACGATCGAGCAGACCAGGTCGGCCATCTCGGTTTCCATGGCGGTCGGTGCGCCGTAGGACAGGCCGTGCTGCAGCTGGTTGCGGACCGCGTCGAGCACTTCAGGGTGGCCGTGGCCGAGGATCATCGGCCCCCAGGAGCCGACATAGTCGACATAGCGCTTGTCGTCTTCGTCGATGACGTAGGCGCCTTCGGCGTGCTTGAAGAACAACGGCGTGCCGCCGACGCTCTTGAAGGCGCGCACGGGCGAGTTGACGCCACCGGGGATGTGTTTCTGGGCTTGGGCGAACAGGTCTTCGGAACGGGACATGGGGGTCTTCTCTTGAAAATCAGCAAGCGAACAGGGCGTTGAAGGCGCGGGCGCGGCGGGTCACTTCCTGCGCGCTGTCGGCACCGAACAGGCCGTGGATCACCGCCAGCAGGTCGGCGCCATGGGCGACCAGCGGGGCGGCGTTGTCGAGGGTGATGCCGCCGATCACGGCGACCGGCAACTTGACCTGGGCGCGGGCCTGCTCCAGCAGTTCGACGCTGGCGGCCGGGGCGCCCGGCTTGGTCACGGAATTGAAGAAGCGGCCAAAGGCGACGTAGCTGGCGCCTTCGCTGGCCGCTTGCTGCGCAAGCTCAAGGCTTGCGTGGCAGGTCGAACCGATCACCGCCTGGCGGCCGAGTAGTGCACGGGCCGGCGTCAGCGGGCCGTCGGTCTGGCCCAGGTGCACGCCGACGCCCAGGCGTGCGGCCAGTTCGGCGTCATCGTTGATGATCAGCTGCGTGCCGTAGCGCTCGCACAGCGTGTGCAGCGCTTCGGCCTCGCGCAGGCGACGGGCGTCGTCGTCGCCCTTGTCGCGGTATTGCAAAAGGCATACGCCGCCTTCCAGCGCCGCTTCCACGTGGGAGAGAAAACGGCCGGCGAGCAGCTGGCTGTCGGTGATCGCATACAAACCGCGGAGCGTCATCGGGTGGCCTCGTGTCAGGAGCAGAAATCCAGCGGCAGGCGGCGCGGCACGTACTGGCCCTTGCCCAGTTGCTCGGCGTCACGCAGGGTGCGCCAGGTGTAGTCCAGGGCGCTGCGCACGGCGCTGGCGAGGTTTTCGCCCAGGGCCAGGCGGCCGGCCAGGGCGCTGGCCAGGGTGCAGCCTGATCCATGGTAGCTGCCCGGCAGGCGCTGGCAGGTCCAGGTGTGCTGCTGGCCGTCACGGCTATACAGGCGGTTGTGGATCTCGACCTCGTCGCCGTGACCGCCGGTGATCAGCAGGTGTCTACAGAACGGCAGCAGTTTTTCGGCGCATTCGTCGGCGCTGCCTTCGGGCAGTTCGGCCAGGATGCGCGCCTCGGGCAGGTTGGGGGTGGCGATGGTGGCCAGCGGCAGCAGGCGTTCGCGCAGCGCGTAGCCGACTTCGTCCTTGCCCAGGCGGCCACCGCCACCGGCGCGTAGCACTGGATCGCAGACCAGCGGCAGGTGCGGGTGGGCAGCGAGCAGTTCGGCGACGGTGTCGACCATCGCGATCGAGCCGAGCATGCCCAGCTTGACCGCCGCTACGGTGGAGTCGGCCAGCACGGCGTTGGCCTGGGCCAGTACCCACTCGCGGTCGAGCACACGGAAGTCGGAAACATTGACGGTATCCTGCACGGTCAGCGCGGTCACGGCAGGGGCAGCGTGACAGCCTTGGGCCAGCAGGGCTTCGATATCTGCCTGCAGCCCGGCGCCACCACTGGGGTCGTGGCCGGAGAGACAGAGGACAACGGGGCGGGAGCTGTAGGTATTCATGGTCGGCGAGCTTATCACCAATCCCATTTGTGCGGACCGCTCGCTCGGCGGGTTTTGTTGATCGAGCAGTCAGCTTGTTGCTTTTGATATGGCTGAAAGGTGCGTTTTAGAGCCTTTAAAGGCAAATTGTATGTGGCCTCTGGTACAGCCGGGAAGCTATGCTACAGTGCTCGGATAACTCGATAACGGGTTCTGCCGGATCACGTCGTCTCAAAGGGAAAGGAGGCAACCGCGACGCGACCGGACAGGCCATGCTGGGGCTGTATGCGCTATTTGCTGATTGTGCTTCTGGGCTGCTTGCCCATGTTCGCCGGGGCGGTCGATTTCGACGACGCCACCGGGCGCCTGCCGCTGGGGCGGCACATGCAGGTCTTCGAAGACACCGACGGCAGTGCCAGCATCGCCCAGGTCAGTTCCCCCGCGTTCGCCAGCCGCTTCCACGCGCACCCCTACGACGTGCTCAACGCCGGTTACTCGACCTCGGTGTTCTGGCTGCGCATCGATCTGCAATACAACGCCACCCCCACCGCCAAGCCGCGCCAGTGGCTGCTGGAGCTGGCCTACCCGCCGCTGGATCACCTCGAGCTGTACCTGCCTGACGCCGAGGGCGGCTATCGCCTGGCCGGGCGTACCGGCGACGCGCTGCCCTACGCCAGCCGGCAGATCCGCCAGAACAACTACCTGTTCGAGTTGCCGTTTGAACCCGGCCAGGCGACCACCGCCTACCTGCGCCTGCACAGCCAGGGTTCGGTACAGGCGCCGCTGACGCTGTGGTCGGCCGAAGCCTACATGGAAGACCAGCCCACCCGCCTGTACGTGCTGGGCATGATCTACGGCGTACTGCTGGTGATGCTGGTGTACAACCTGTTCATCTACCTCAGCGTGCGCGATGTCAGCTACCTCTACTACATCCTCTATATCGCCTCGTTCGGCCTGTACCAGGTGTCGGTCAACGGCGCCGGCATCGCCTATTTCTGGCCCGACAGCCCGTGGTGGGCGAATGCCTCGACGCCGCTGTTCATTGGTGCTGCCGGGCTGTTCGGCTGCCAGTTCGCCCGCCACTTCCTGCAACTGGGGCGGCTGAGCCGGGCCTTCGACCGCCTGCTGCTGGCGCTGATGGCCGGTGGCGCGCTGGTGATGGTGCTGGCGGTGACCCTGCGCTATGGCGTGGCGCTGCGCATGGCCACGGTGCTGGCGCTGCTGTTCACCGTGAGCGTGTTCAGCGCCGGGGTGTATGCCTGGTGGCGCGGGGTGCGGGTGGCGCGCTGGTTCATCATCGCCTGGAGCGCCTTCCTGCTTGGCGGGCTGGTCAACACCCTGATGGTGCTCGGTTACCTGCCCAACCTGTTCATCACCATGTATGCCAGCCAGTTGGGTTCGGCGCTGGAGGTGGCTTTGCTGTCGCTGGCCCTGGCCGACCGCATCAACAGCCTGCGTGAAGAGCAGGCGCGCACCCTGCGTGAAACCGGCCGCACCCTGGAGCAGTTGAACCAGCAACTGGCCCACAGCAACCGCCTCAAGGACGAGTTCCTGGCCACCGTCACCCATGAACTGCGCACGCCGATGAACGGTGTTATCGGCTCGCTGGAGCTGCTGCACACCCTGCCGATGAGCGCCGAACAGGCGCAGTACCATCGCACCGCCACGGGCTCGGCCCAGGACATGATGGCGATGGTCGACGACATCCTCATCCTCACTGAACTGCAAGCCGGGCGCCTGCGCCGGCATGGCGTGCCGTTCAGCCTGCGCCGGCTGCTGCAGGAGCTGCGCGCAGGCTATGCCGGCCAGGCCCTGGCCAAGGGCCTGTACCTGAGCCTGGACATCCCCGCCGACCTGCCTGACAGCCTGATCGGCGACCCGCAAAAACTGGCGCGCTGCCTGGCCTGCCTGGTAGACAACGGCCTGAAGTTCAGCCACCAGGGTGGCGTTACCGTGCAGGCCCGCGGGCGTTTGGTGGCACCGGACTCGCTGGCCCTGAGCATCACCGTGAGCGACAGCGGCATCGGCTTCGAGGACCTCGACCAGGCCGTGCTGTACCAGCGCTTCTTCCAGGTCGATGGTTCGATGACCCGCCGTTACGGCGGGCTGGGTATCGGCCTGTCGATCTGCCGCCAGCTGGGTGAGTTGATCGGCGCCAAGCTTGCCCATGAGTCGACGCCAGGCCTTGGCAGCCGCTTCGAGCTGAGCCTGGCGCTGGACGTGACCCAGGTGCAGGTGCCGCCGAGTCGGGTGGTGCAGGGGCCGCAGCGGTTGTAGGCCCCATCGCCGGCAAGCCGGCTCCTACAGGTACAGCGCAGGCCAACCCCTGTAGGAGCCGGCTTGCCGGCGATGAGGCCGGTACAGGCAGCACAAGGCAGATGCCCCCACATCGCCCCCCAGGTAGTCCGATTCGTCACTTTGACTCCCCGCCCCAGGGTGCTTCACTGGGTCTCTTACCCCAGCGCGGTTCCAGGAGGCCCCCGATGAACCTGCACCCGTTCGCCGAGACCCACGAGGTCACCAACCAGCCGCCGCCCCTCGACGGCGCCAACCTGTACCGCCTCGACCAACCCCTGCAAGAGTGGGCACGGCGCTGCGGCGCCGGCTGGGCCGAGTCGCGGATCGACGCCTACGGTGCCCTGGCCGGCGGCCCGTTGATGGCTGCGGGGTTTCTGGCCAATGCCCACAAGCCCGAGTTCGCCAGCCACGACCGCTACGGCCACCGCATCGACCTGGTGAGCTTTCACCCCGCCTACCACGAACTGATGCGCACCGCCGTCGAACACGGCCTGCCGTCGCTGCCCTGGGCCGAACCGCGCGCCGGCGCCCACGTCGCCCGCGCTGCCATGACCTACCTGCACAGCCAGGCCGAAGCCGGCAGCGGCTGCCCGCTGACCATGACCTTCGCCGCCGTGCCGGCCCTGCGCCTGCAGCCGGAGCTGGCCGGCTACTGGTTGCCCAAGGTGCTCAGCCGCGAATACGACCCGCGCAACATCGGTGACCGGCACAAGGCCGGGGTGACCATCGGCATGGCCATGACCGAGAAGCAGGGCGGCACCGATGTGCGTGCCAACACTACCCGCGCCTACCCGGTAGGCGCGCCGGGCCCCGGCCAGCCCTACGAACTGGTGGGGCACAAGTGGTTCTGCTCGGCGCCGATGTGCGACGCCTTCCTGACCCTGGCGCAGACCGACAAGGGCCTGAGCTGCTTCCTGCTGCCGCGTCACCGGCCGGACGACGGGCGCAACCAGTTCTACATCCAGCGCCTGAAGAACAAGCTGGGCAACTGCTCCAACGCTTCCAGCGAAGTGGAGTTTCGCGGCGCCCTGGCCTGGATGGTGGGCGAGGAGGGCCGCGGCGTGCCGACCATCATCGAGATGGTGGCCATGACCCGCTTCGACTGCATGGTCGGCTCCAGCGCCCTGATGCGTCAGGCCCTGACCCAGGCGGCCCACCACTGTGCCCACCGCAAGGTCGGCGGCCGGCTGCTGGCCGAGCAGCCCCTCATGCAGAACGTACTCGCCGACCTGGCCCTGGAAAGCGAGGCGGCCCTGGCCCTGAGCCTGCGCATGGGCCAGGCGCTGGACCAACTGGACGACCCGCAGCAGGCGTACTTCGCCCGCCTGGTGACGGCGGTGGGCAAGTACTGGATTTGCAAGCGCGCCCCCGGGATGATCAACGAGGCCGCCGAGTGCCTGGGCGGTGCCGGCTACGTCGAAGACAGCATCCTGCCGCGGCTGTACCGCGAGGCACCGGTCAACTCCACCTGGGAGGGCTCGGGCAACGTGCAGTGCCTGGACGTGCTGCGCGCGCTGTCGAAAGAGCCCGGGGTGCTCGATGCGTTGTTCGCCGAGCTTGGCGATGGCCACGGCGACCCGCGCCTGGCGGCGTTCATCGGCAACCTCAAGGGCGCCTTCGCCGACACCGGCGACATCCAGTACCGCGCCCGCCAGCTGACCGAGGATATCGCCCTGGCGCTGCAGGCCAAGCTGCTGCTGGAGGCCGGCAATGCGACGGTCAGCGATGCCTTCATCGGCAGCCGCCTGGCCGGCGGCGGGCGAGCCTACGGCGCATTGCCGCGCGGGGTGGATGTCGAGGCCCTGGTGGCCCGCGCCACGCCCGTGTGGGTCGGATGACGCCATCGCGAGGCAAGCCCGCTCCCACGCAACACACCTGACTGGGCGTGGGAGCGGGCTTGCCCCGCGAAAGGTTCAGCGCCGACTATCGGGGATGTATTTACCCGGCAACCTAGGCAAGATGGTCGTCATGCATGTCTGAAGACAGGAACCCCAGCGTGAGCCAAGCGTTTGAAGTCGTTGCTACCCCCGAACAGGCCGTCGACCGTCTGGCGGCCCTGCATGAACAGGCTACCGGCGCCCTCAGCCAGGCCCTCAAGCGTTACCTCAAAGACCGCACCGAACCGAGCGACGAGGAGCGCGGGCTGTTCCGCTACCCGGCGCTGCGCCTGACCTACTACAGCCAGGGCGAAGTCGCCGCCACCACCCGCGCCTACGCCAAGGTGCAGGTGGCCGGCACCTACAGCGTCACCGTCACCCAGCCCTCGGCGTTTCGCGGTTACCTGCTGGAGCAGTTGCGCCCCTTGATGCACGACTACACCGTCACCGTCGAGGTGGGTGTCAGCGAGCAGAGCATCCCGTACCCCTATGTGGTCGACCAGGGCGACGAACTGGCCGGCAGCGGCATCACCGCCGCGCAACTGGCACGGGTGTTCCCCAGCACCGACCTGTCGGCGGCCACCGACAACATCGCCGACGGCCTGTACGACTGGGAAAGTGCCGAAACCCTGCCGCTGGCGCTGTTCGACGCCGCCCGCGTGGACTTCTCGCTGCGCCGCCTGGTGCACTACACCGGCAGCGACTGGCGCCACGTGCAGCCGTGGATCCTGCTGACCAACTACCACCGCTACGTCGATCAGTTCATCGCCCACGGCCTGGAACAGCTGCGTGAAGACCCGCGCTTCGTGCGCATGGTGCTGCCCGGCAACGTGGTCATCGAAAAGGCCATGGACAACGGCGAGGCCCAGGCGCTGGTGGCAGGGGTGGTCTGGCACCGCTACCAGATGCCGGCCTACCACCTGATCGCCGCCGACGGCGACGGCGTCACCCTGGTCAACATCGGCGTCGGCCCGTCCAACGCCAAGAACATCACCGACCACCTGGCGGTGCTGCGCCCGCACTGCTGGCTGATGATCGGCCACTGTGGCGGCCTGCGTCAGTCGCAGACCATCGGCGACTACGTGCTGGCCCACGCCTACATGCGCCGTGACGGCATCCTCGACCGCGTGGTGCCGCCGAACATCCCCATCCCGGCGCTGGCCGAGGTGCAACTGGCCTTGCAGGAGGCGGCAGCGCAGGTTACCGGCGAGCGTGGCGAGCAATTGAAGAAGCGCCTGCGCACCGGCACCGTGCTCACCTACGACGACCGCAACTGGGAGCTGCGCTGGGCCCAGGAACGGCCGCTGATCAACCTGTCCCGCGCCGTGGCGGTGGACATGGAAAGCGGCACCATCGCTGCGCAAGGCTACCGCCTGCGGGTGCCTTACGGCACCTTGCTGTGCGTGTCGGACAAGCCGCTGCACAGCGAAATCAAGCTGCCCGGTTCGGCCAACGCCTTCTACAACCGCGCGGTCAGCCAGCACCTTAAAATCGGTATCGCCGCCCTCGACCTGCTGCGCACCGAGCTCAACTCGCTGCACTCGCGTAAACTGCGCAGCTTCGATGAGCCGCCGTTCCGCTGAGGATCCATGCCCCCGCCACCCCGCAACAACCCGCGCCGCCCTGCCGGCCCTCGGCGCCAGCCCAAGGCGCCGCCGGCCGAGCCGCGCCTGATCCTGTTCAACAAGCCGTTCGACGTGCTCACCCAGTTCAGCGACGGCGAGGGCCGCGCCACGCTCAAGGATTTCATCGATATCCCCGGCATTTACCCGGCCGGGCGCCTGGACCGTGACAGCGAAGGCCTGCTGCTGCTGACCAACGACGGGCGCCTGCAGGCGCGTATCGCCGACCCCAGGCACAAGCTGGCCAAGACCTATTGGGTGCAGGTGGAAGGTGAGCCGGGCGAGGAGCAGTTGCGGCGTTTGCGCGAGGGTGTCGAGCTCAACGATGGCCCGACGCTACCGGCCGAGGCGCGTTTGCTGGAAGAGCCCGAGCTATGGCCACGCAACCCGCCGGTACGTTTTCGCAAGAGCGTGCCGACCGCGTGGCTGGAGCTGGTGATTCGCGAAGGGCGCAACCGCCAGGTACGGCGCATGACCGCAGCGGTGGGGTTGCCGACCCTGCGTCTGGTGCGGGTGAAGATTGGCGACTGGTCGCTCGAAGGGCTGGAGCAGGGCTGCTGGCGTGAGGTGGCGGCGAAGCTGTGATCGCCATCGCGGGGCAAGCCCGCTCCAACGGTTACCGTAGAAGCTGACCCGTTACACCCCTTCCAGAAACCCCACCACCACGCTTTTGATGATGAACGCCAGCACCCCGAGCCCGAGCACGAAGAACAGGATCAGCGTACCAAAGCGCCCGGCCTTGGACTTCTTCGCCAGGTCCCAGACGATGAAGCCCATGAAACCGATCAGCACGGTCACCAGGATGATCATCATCCACTCTTCGAATACGGCGGGATCCATCAGCTCACTCCGGGCAGGTTGAAAACCCGATCATACGCCGGGTTGGCTGCGATTCAACGGAGGTGGGTCAATGGCAGCTCGGTACTGGCCAGCACCTGGTTGAGCACGAAGCTCGAACGCACGCTGGTCACCCCTTCAATACGGGTCAGGCTGCCGAGCAGCAGTTTCTGGTAGTGGTCCATGTCCGGTACCACCACCTTCAGCTGATAGTCGGCGTCCATTCCGGTGACCAGGCTGCATTCGAGCACCTGCGGCAGGTTGCGGATCGCCGCCTCGAAGGTTTCGAAGCGCTCGGGGGTGTGGCGGTCCATGCCGATCAGCACGTAGGCGGTCAGGCTCAGGCCGAGCTTCTTGCGGTCCAGCAGTGCCACCTGGCGCGAGATATAGCCGTCGTCTTCGAGCTGCTTGACCCGCCGCGAGCAAGGGGAGGGCGACAGGCCGATACGTTCGGCCAGTTCCTGGTTGGAGATGCGCGCATCGCGCTGCAATTCGGCAAGAATGCTCAGGTCGTAGCGGTCGAGCTTGCTCATGAAAGGGGCCTTTTCTATCCGGATTGCGGTGAATTATCGAACCTGAGTGAAAAATTGCGCAAGTGCCATTTATCAGAGCAATCTTCGCAATCCTGTGCCCCGCGCCCTGGCCTATCTTTAACACCAGAATCACTGCCCGGACATCAGTCCACGGCGACACGCCCCAGGCGGGCGGTCGCGGCCAGCGAACCAACAGGGTTCGTCAGCCCCCGGGCTACGCACTGTCCAGAAGACGGCGCGAGGTGAGCCGGTGTCACAAGCACCGAGCACGGACAACAATTCCCGAAGGGAGGCCGCAAGGCCTCCCTTTTTTAATGCTTGCGATTCGAGCCGCGCGGTAGACTGGTGCCATGCAGTTTCCCTGATCGAGAGGCACAACATGAGGTCGCGCATCTGGCAGTTGGCAGGTGTTGGTTTGCTGGGCATGGTCATCAGCCTGGGTGCCCTGGCCCAAGGGCCGGGCGATGGCCCGCAGGACCCCAATGGCAACGGCAATGGCGGGCGCGGCTCGCCGCTCAATTCCCGCGATGAGGTGCGCCAAACCCAGCAGCCGCGCCAGGGTTACTACCAGGATATCCCGCGTCGCCAGGGCGACAACCGCCACTGGCAGGCCGGCGGGCCCGGGCAGCGCCCGGGTGGCGACTGGGCCGGGCGCCCGGACGGGCATGGCAACGGCTGGGGGCCGGGGCCGCAGTATCGCCCGGGGCACAATGTGGACCGCTTCCCGGACCGTTATTGGAAAGTGCCGTACCGTGGGCAGGACTACTTTTACTCCGGTGGTTACTGGTACCGCCCCCATGGCAGCAGCTATGTGGTGGTGACGCCGCCCTATGGGGTGAGTGTCGGCTACCTGCCATCCTATGCCCGTGAGGTATGGGCGGGTGGCGCGCTGTATTTTCTGGTGGCCGACACTTACTACCAGTACATGGGCGACAGCCAGCAGTACGTGGTGGTCAACCCGCCGGTGGCGGCGCCTGCACCGATGCCGGTGCAGCAGCAGGGCACGCCCTACGACGTGGTCGCCTACCCGCTGTACGGCCAGGGGCCGCAGCAGCAGGAGCAGGACCGGTACCAGTGCCATCGTTGGGCGGTGAGCCAGTCCGGCTTCGACCCGGCCACCGCCACCGCCGCGCCGCCGCTGCAGGTGGCCGACAGTTACCGGCGGGCGCTGGGGGCTTGTTTGAGCGGGCGGGGTTACAGCACCAATTGAGGTTTGGCCCAATCGCCGGCAAGCCGGCTCCTACAGGCGATTGCGTTCCCTGTAGGAGCCGGCTTGCCGGCGATGAGGCCCTGACAGGCAACCCTAAACCGGGTCGGCATGCACCATCACATCGGCCCGCGGGTAACGCTGGCGTATCGCCGCCGATGCCTGCACGCACAATTCATGGGCCTGCTCCAGCGGCAACGCCCCCGGCAACTCCAGGTGCACCTGCACGAACCACTGGCTGCCCGATACCCGTGTGCGCAAATCATGCGCCCCCTTGACCCCGGGAATCGCCAGCACCACTTCGAGCATGCGCTCACCGATGTCGGCAGGCAGTTCCTGGTCCATCAAGATCGCCGTGCTCTCGCGGGCAATCTGCACCGCGCTCCACAGGATGTACAAGGCAATGCCCAGGCCGAACAGGGCATCCAGCTGCGGCCAGCCGAACTGAGCCAGCAGCAGGGCCAGCAAAATACTGCTGTTGAGCAGCAGGTCGGAGCGGTAGTGCAGCGAATCGGCGCGCACGGCGGTGGAGCCGGTGAGGCGCACAACCTTGCGCTGGAACGCCAGCAAGCCCAGGGTCAGCACCAGCGACAGCACCATCACAACGATGCCGGCAGCGGTATCCCCCAGGGGTTGTGGCGCCTGCAGCCGTTGCACCGCCTGCACCGCGATCAGCACCGCACTGACCCCGATGAACAGCGCCTGGGCCATGCCGGCCAGGGCCTCGGCCTTGCCATGGCCAAAACGGTGGTCGTCATCGGCCGGGCGCAGCGCGTAATGCACCGCCAGCAGGTTGAGGAAGGAGGCCACGGCATCCAGCGCCGAGTCAGTGAGCCCGGCCAGCAGGCTCACCGAGCCGCTCAGCCACCAGGCCACGGCCTTGCTCAGCACCAGGATGCTGGCCACGCACAGCGAGGCGCGGGTGGCCAGGCGCAGCAAGCGTTTGTGTTCGGCGCTCACGGTCATGCTGCGGGCCTGGCAGAAGGAGGGGTCAGGCGGCCGGTACCAGGCCGAAGGCAGCCAGTTGCTCGACGCTGCCGCGGTGCTGGATCAGCCGTGGGTCGTCCAGCGGCAGGCGCTGGCCCAGTTCGCTTTCGAGAATAGCCTGCAGCTTGGCCTTGTCGACCTGGCCGTCGGCGTTGACCGCCGGTTTGAGCTTGGCCGGGTCGATTTGCGCGGTCTTGCCGCCGGGGTAGTAGATGGCGCCGGTGGCGAAGTCGATGCCGAAGGCGATCAGGCCGGGGATCACATAAAACAGAATACCGATGGCGTCCATTGCCACAACGACGGGGTCGATCTTGCCTTCGATCTGACCGCGGCGGTCAGGGTAGAAAATCGTGCCGCAGGCCGTCATTTGGGTCAGCAGGGTGGCGATCAGGGCGCCACCGATGACGCGGGAAGGGATACGCATGTGTCTCTCCGGAAAGTAGCACTACAAGGGCAAGGCAATTCGTCTCGCCTGAAGCTCAGACCATGATTGGGCTGCCTCGGTTCGCCGTTATACTCGGACGATTGTTCGAGGACCACCATGATTTCATTACCGATCGATGCCGTATTGGCCCAATTGCGCCACGCCTTGGGCGAGCGTCACGAAGCCGTGCTCGAGGCGCCTCCCGGCGCCGGCAAGACCACCCGCGTGCCGCTGGCGCTGCTCGATGAGCCCTGGCTGGCCGGGCAGACCATCCTGATGCTCGAACCCCGCCGCCTCGCCGCCCGCGCGGCAGCCGAGCGCCTGGCTTCGGAGCTGGGTGAAAAGGTTGGCGAAACCGTGGGCTACCGCATTCGCCTGGACAGCAAGGTCGGCCCGAACACCCGCATCGAAGTGGTCACCGAGGGCATCCTGGCCCGGCGTCTGCAAAGCGACCCGGCGCTCGACGGCGTGGGCCTGCTGATTTTCGACGAATTTCACGAGCGCAGCCTCGACGCCGACCTGGCCCTGGCCCTGAGCCTCAACGGCCGGGCGCTGTTGCGTGACACGCCGGCGCTTAAAATCCTGCTGATGTCGGCAACGCTCGAAGGCGAGCGCCTGTCCCGGCTGCTGGACGACGCACCGGTGGTCAGCAGCCAGGGCCGCATGCACCCGGTGGATATCCGCTGGGGCCGGCCATTCCAGCCCGGTGAGTTCATCGAGCCTCGTGTAGTGGATTGCGTGCTGCAGGCCCTGGCCGACGAAACCGGCAGCCTGCTGGTTTTCCTCCCCGGCCAGGCCGAGATCCGCCGGGTGCACCAGGCCTTGCAGGAAGCCATCGGCGAACGCCCGGGCATATTGCTGTGCCCGCTGCACGGCGAGCTTGAGCTCAATGCCCAGCGCGCCGCCATCGAGCCTGCGCCCAAGGGCCAGCGCAAGGTGGTATTGGCCACCAACATTGCCGAGACCAGCCTGACCATCGATGGTGTGCGCGTGGTGATCGACGCAGGCCTTGCGCGGGTGCCGCGTTTTGACCCCGGCAGCGGCATGACCCGCCTGGACACCCAGCGCATCTCCCGCGCCAGTGCCACCCAGCGCGCCGGCCGCGCCGGGCGCCTGGAGCCGGGGGTGTGCTACCGGCTATGGTCCGAGGCCCAGCACGAGCAGTTGGCGGCCCACGGCAGTGCCGAGATACTCCAGGCGGACCTGGCCGGCCTGGCCCTGCAACTGGCGCGCTGGGGCGTTCCGCCAGAGCAGTTGAGCTGGCTCGACCAGCCGCCGGCAGCGGCCTACGGTCAGGCCCAGGACCTGCTGGCCCGGCTTGGCGCCTTCAAGCCCGGCAGCCGCGACAATCTCAGCGCCCATGGCCAGGCCATGGCCGAGCTACCCGCCCACCCGCGCATCGCTCACCTGTTGCTGCGCGGCCAGGGCCTGGGCCTGGGCCATATGGCCTGCGATGTCGCAGCGCTGCTGGGCGAACGGGATATCCAGCGCGGCGGTGGCGCCGACCTGCACGCGCGCCTGGCGCTGCTCAGTGGCGAAAGCAAGGCCGCCCGAGGTGGCCAGGGCGGTGTACAGCGCGCCCGCCAGCTGGCCCGGCAGTACCGCGGGCAACTGCGCGGCAAGCCCGGCGCAGCAGTGGCCGACCCCGACCACCCACGCTGGCTCGGCGCCTTGCTGGCGCTGGCCTACCCCGACCGGGTGGCACAGCAGCGCCGCGAAGGTGGTGCCGAGTACCGCCTGGCCAATGGCCGCGCGGCGCTGTTCAGCGAAGCCGACGCACTGATGAAGCAGCCTTGGCTGGTGATCGCCGACCTGGGCAGCCGCCAGGGCCAGCGTGAAGAACGCATCTACCTGGCCGCCGAGTTCGACCCGGCGCTGTTCGAGGGTGTGCTGGCCGAGCAGGTCGAAACCCTCGACCTGCTGGACTGGGATGAGCGCGAGCAGGTGCTGCGCGCTGAGCGCCAGCGCAAGGTCGGCGAGCTGGTGCTCAGCCGCGAACCCTTGCCAGGCCTGGACGATGACGCCCGCGCCCGGGCACTGCTCGGCCTGGTGCGACGCAAGGGCCTGAACCTGTTGAGCTGGACCCCGGAGCTGCGCCAGTGGCAGGCGCGGGTGGCGCTGTTGCGCCAGCTCGACCTGGCCAAGGACGGCCACAGCGAGTGGCCCGACCTTGCCGACGCAGCCCTGCTGGCCAGCCTCGAAGACTGGCTGCAGCCGTACCTGGGCAAGGTCTCGCGGCTGAGCCACTTCTCGGCCCTGGACTTGCCATCGATGCTGCGCAACCTGCTGCCCTGGCCGCTGCCCCAGCGCCTGGAAGAGCTGGCGCCATCGCACCTGAACGTGCCCTCGGGCTCGAACATCCGCCTGGACTACAGCGAGCAGCCGCCGATCCTCGCCGTGCGCCTGCAGGAGCTGTTCGGTTTGGCCGACACCCCACGCATCGCCGGTGGCCGCCAGCAGGTCAAGCTGCACCTGCTGTCGCCGGCGCGCCGGCCGGTGCAGGTCACTCAAGATCTGGCCAACTTCTGGCGCACCACCTATGCCGAGGTGAAGAAGGACCTCAAGGGCCGCTACCCCAAACACTACTGGCCGGACGACCCGCTGGTGGCCGAGGCGACTGCGCGGGCCAAGCCTAGGGGCACATAGGAGGCCCATTCAATCTGTGCCGGCGATCACCGACGCAGCCGGTGCCCCCCAAAAAACCGGTGGGGCATTACCTCACGGCCGTCGCGACACACCCGGCTGCGGCATCTGCAACGTCGCCATCACCGGCAGGTGATCGGAAATCTGCAACGTATCGTCCAGCAGCACCTGCCCCTGCTCACGCAGCAGGCGCGGGCTGTGCAGCAGGTAGTCGAGGGTGCGGTCGGGCCCGGTGACGGTCGGGTCGTTGGGGAAGTGGGTCAGCCAGGCACTGCGCTCGGCACCACTGGCTTCGGCATTGCTGGGGATCATCGGGTACTTGTCCCACAGCAGGTGCAGGTCGCTGTCGGCCGGGTAGCTGCCACGCTGCGCCGGTGGCAGGCGGCGGTACTGGCCAAGGGGCAGCAGGTTGAAGTCGCCGCCGATCAGCCAAAGTGTGCCCTGGGTCTCCAGGCGGTCGAGGACCTTGGCCACATGCCGCACCTGGCGCAGTTGCAGGTCACTGCCGGTGTGATAGGGCGAAAGTTGCGTGTTGAGCACTGCCAGACGGCTGCCGTCGCTCACCGGCAAGTAACTGACCAGCACCGCCGGCTGGCGCTCGCGCAGCCGGGCCAGGGCATCGTCGGCGGCATTGGGCAGTTGCAGGCGCTCGGCCTTGTCGATGGGGTAGCGGCTGAGGGTGGCCAGGGTGCGGCCGACGCTGCCTAGAATGTGCCGGTCCGGTACGAAGCCGGCTTTCCAGTCATAGGCCTGCACGCTGCACGGGTAGAGGTCGGCCAGGCGCTCGCGCAGCAGCGCAAGCTGGTCCTGGTAACCGCTGGCCTTGGCGTCGCGGTCCAGTTCCTGCAACAGGACGATATCGGGCTGTTCGGCGCGGATCACCCGGGCCACCTCGTCGAGGTTGAAGGCCAGGTCTTCGGTGCTGGGGCGGGTGTCGTTGCCATGGCCCTGGTCGTACCAGAACACGTAGCGCTTGCCGGCCAGGTACTGCACGTTCCAGGTCATTACCTTGAGTGACTGCCCCGGGCTCAGCGGTGCGGCGCTGCCCTGGCAGGCCAGCGGAACCGCCTCGCGCGGCGCAGGTTGCCAGCCGAGGTGCTCGGCCAGCAGCCACAGGGCAATCAGCAGCAGAAGCAGGAACAACAAGGTATTGCGCAGTAGGCGGATCATCGGCTCGGCTTGTGCAGGCAGGTCGGGCGAGCATAACCGAGCCGTTCGTCGGCATGCCAGTCGGCTGCTGCATAGCCAGGCCGGCTAAGGCTTCAGGCCCGTACGATCAGCCATTGCTGCTCTGCACCGTTACCCACTGTCAGGTAACCACTGCCGGTTTCCACCTTGACCAGTTGCCCCAGGTGGTCGCGTATCCGGCAGCGCAGTTCGTTGCCCTGGTAGGCCAGGGGCTCGAGCTTCCAGAAACCCTCGACGCTTGCATGCTTGTACAGCCCCAGGTAGCCATTGCGGCTGGCCGCCAGTTTTCGGTCACGGTCACCGCCCAGCGCCAATTCATAATGCAGCCGGTCGGTGGTGCTCGAAAGGTAGTGAAAGTGCAGCGTGATGGCATCTGCCGTGCCCTTCACCCGCAACCAACCGTCGTCCAGCGTGCTTTGCTCGCTGCCACCACTGGGCGAGGAGGGGGCATAAAACGTGTCAAGGTGGGTGACCGGGACTTTGCTGCTGCCATTGAGCAAGAACAGCGTGGCTGAGAATGCTTGCGTGGCCCAGCTCGGCGCTTGGGTTGGCGTCATCATGAAAGCTCCTCGTGATCGGTGGCCTTGGCAACTGCGCGTTGGCCGTGCCGAACCACTTTGCCGGCTGCGCCTGTCGGGTTGCAGGCCGATACGCTTCCTCTGCAGCATTGGCGTCGCAATCAGCAGCGTGTGTCAGCCTGTCTGGACCCGCTTGAGCACAAAGCGCAACTCAAGCCGCTGCTTCACTCTCCAGCAGCATGAACAGCCGGTACAGCACCACGGTGCTGAACAGCTGCAAAAAGCCGTTGAGGCTGTCCAGCGCCAGTTGCACGCCCGGTTGCGGGTCGGGGAAGGCGGTCAGCAGCAGCCCGTCGATCAGCCACAGCGGCGCCAGCACCGAAAGCATGCACACCATGATCCGCAGGAAGTGCCCGGTGGTCATGCGCGCGCTGGTGCGCATGGCCTCGACCACCGGCAGCCCGCGCAGCACCAGCAGGTATTCGGCGAACACCAGGTTCACCATGATCCATACCCCCGGGAAGATGAACAGCGCCAGGCCCGCCATGATCAGCAGCGAGCTGATGAGTATCAAAAGGGCCAGCGCCGGCCACAGCTGAACGGCGCGGGCGAACAGGTTGCGCTTGGCCACCGGCTCGCCGTTGCTGCGGGTGTCCAGGTAAAGAATCAACGCTGCGCTGTACAGCGGGTAGAACAGCAGGCTCACCAGCATGCCGTAGGCCGGCGAGGCCTGCTCGCCCAGCTGGTTGTACAGCAACTGGGTGGCCAGGGCCTCGAGCACCACCAGCGGCAGGCACAGTTGCAGGATGTTCGCCAGGTGGCGGCGGAAGAAGTACAGGGAGTCGCGCAGAACGCTCAGCGGATTCATCGGTCAACATCGCATGGCAAAAAAGCAGGGCATCACTTTAGCCCAGAGCGCACACATGCTGAAAAATGTTTCATGGCCAAAACGTTGAATCGGCACTGCCGGCCCCCCATCTTTGACGCTGTCCGATGCCCTGTTCAGCGCACGAGGTTGCCCCGATGAACACTGAAGAACAAACCCTGATCGACGGCCTGTTCGGCCGTATCAAGCAAGCCGAGGACCCGGCCCAGCCGCGTGATGCCCAGGCCCAGGCGCGTATCGAGGAGCACCTGCGCCAGCAGCCGGCGGCGCCTTACTACATGGCCCAGGCGATTCTGGTGCAGGAAGCGGCGCTCAAGCGCCTGGACGAGCAGAACAAGCAGCTTGAAGAACAGCTCAAGCAGGCCCGCGCCCAGCAGGACGCCGCCCGCCCTGCCGCCGGCAACAGCGGCGGGGGTTTTCTCTCCGGCCTGTTCGGTGGTGGCACGCGCAGCCCGGCCCCCGAGCCTCAGCGTTCGGTGGCGCCACCACCAACTTCGAGCGGCGGTGGCTGGCGTGATTCGGCGCCCCAGGCCTATGCAGCGCCACAGCCACAGCCACAGCCGCAACAGCAACAAGGCTTCGGCGCAGCGCCTGCGCGCAGCGGTGCAAGCAGCTTCCTTGGCGGCGCCATGCAGACTGCTGCGGGCGTGGCCGGTGGCGTGCTGCTGGCCCAGGGCATCAGCAGCCTGTTCAACCACCACTCGCAGCCTGAAGAGGTGGTCGAGGTCATCAAGGAGGAGCCGGCACCGGCCAGCGACCCAGGTGGCTGGAACGACCAGGGCGGCCAGCAGCAGGTGGCCGACAACGGTGGCTGGGGCAATGACCAGGGTGGCTTTGCCGATACCGACTACAGCGGTGATGACGGCGGCTTCTTCTCCGACGACGACTACGTCTGAGGGCTCTGGCATACTCGCTGACATTCCCGGGCGCGCGTTGCGCGCCTTTCGCGGCACAAGGGCTGCATGGCAGCCCCGCCCACGCCCCAGCGGAGTATCAGGTTTGAAAAAAATCGCACTGTTCGCCGACGTGCAGAACCTCTACTACACGGTTCGCCAGGGCCACGGCTGCCATTTCAACTATGCCGCGCTGTGGGCCGATGTCAGCCGCGAAGGGCAGATCGTCGAGGCGCTCGCCTATGCCATCGACCGCGGCGACAGCAAGCAGCAGCAGTTCCAGCAGATCTTGCGCAACCTGGGTTTCGAGGTGCGCCTGAAACCCTACATCCAGCGCGCCGACGGCTCGGCCAAGGGCGACTGGGACGTGGGCATCACCCTGGATGTGATCGAGGCCGCAGCGCGGGTCGACCAGGTGGTGCTGGCCTCCGGTGATGGCGATTTCGACCTGCTGCTGGAGCGGGCGATGCAGCGCCATGGCGTAGAGACCGTGGTGTATGGCGTGCCGGGGCTGACCGCGTTGTCGGTGATCCGCGCCGCCAGCCGCTATGTGCCGATCGAGGGCAAGTTGCTGCTCAAGCATTGATGCTCATAAGCGTCAGGCTCGCGCTGCACCTGTAGGAGCCGGCTTGCCGGCGATAGGGCCAGCACCGGCAGCATCACCCCTTCCTGCCCTCCAGATGCCCCAACGGCACCCGCCGTTCCACCGCGCTGGACAGCACGATCGAGGTCTTGGTGAAGCCCAGCTGCGCGATGCGGTTGATCAGCGCTTCCAGTTCAACCATCGATACCACGGCCCCATGGATGATCACGCAGGGGTCGCCGGTCACCCGGTGGCATTCGGTGATTTGCGGAATGGCCGCCAGCTGGGCATAGGCATGGTGGGTATCATGGCTGCCATGGCTGGCCAGGCGCAGTTCGATGATGCACTGCACCGGCAGGCCGATTTTCTCCAGGTCGACCTTGGCGGTATACCCTGTAATCACCCCGCTGGCCTCGAGCTTGGCTACCCGCTCGGCCACCGCCGGGGCCGAAAGGTTAACCTGGCGCGCCAGCTGCGCGTAGGTGGCCCGGCCGTTTTCCAGCAGGGCGGCGAGGAGCATGCGGTCGTACTTGTCCATGGCGATTCCTGGTGACTTTGCAAAGCATGGCAAACTCGCTGAATAACCATTTTTTGCAAAGTGTTTCGGTGATTTAAAGTCGCTTTGTAACTTAAGTTTGCGCAAGGGCCTTTCTAAACTAAGCCACCCGTAAACGGATTTCGAGCCCTTCTGCCATGCCTGCCTCCCGTCGCTTCCCGTTGCTGCTCATCGGCGCCTTTCTTGCCCTGTACCTGGTGTGGGGCTCCACCTACCTGTTCATCCGCATTGGCGTGGAATCCTGGCCACCGATGCTGATGGCCGGGGTGCGCTTCATCATTGCCGGCAGCCTGCTGTATGGTTTTTTGCGCTGGCGCGGGGCGCCGGCACCGACCTGGCCGCAATGGCGCTCGGCGGCGGCCATCGGCTTTTTGCTGCTCAGCTGCGGTAACGGCGGGGTGACCCTGGCCGAGCACGCCGGCGTCGCCTCGGGCGTGGCGGCGCTGGCGGTGGCCACCGTGCCGCTGTTCACCCTGGTGTTCGGGTTGCTGTTCGGCCACCGCAACTCGCGCCTGGAGTGGGCGGGCATCTTCCTCGGGCTGGCCGGCATCGGCTTGCTCAACCTCGGCTCCAACCTGCAGGCCAGCCCCATGGGCGCGGCGTTGATTTTGTTCGCGGCCGCTGCCTGGTCGTTCGGTTCGGTGTGGAGCAAGACCCTGCCATTGCCCAAGGGCGCCATGGCCAGCGCCGCCGAGATGCTTGCCGGTGGCGCCGCGCTGTTGATCGGCAGCGCCGTGAGCGGCGAACGCATGACCCAGATGCCGACCGCAGCGGGCTGGGGCGCGCTGGCCTACCTGGTGTTCTTCGGCTCGATCCTGGCGTTCAGCTCGTACCTTTATCTGCTCAAGCACGTGCGCCCGGCGGCGGCCACCAGTTACGCCTACGTCAACCCGGCGGTGGCGGTGCTGCTGGGCATCGTGTTCGCCGGCGAGAGCATTGGCGCCGAGGAGTGCATGGCCATGGCGGTGATCATCGGCGCGGTGGTGCTGATCGGTTTGCCGCAATGGCGCAAGGCGCCTGCGGCGGCCTGATGGCGTAACAGGCGTGGGGGCGATTTTATTGTGTTGCCGGTGATGGCCTCATCGCCGGCAAGCCGGCTCCTACAAATGCAACCCATTGCGTTAAACTTGCCGCCTTCGCTGAACCCCCTGACGGTACCACCATGAATTTCGCCAAACTCGGCCTGATCGAACCGCTGCTGCGCACCCTGCAGAAGCTCGACTACAGCACCCCAACCCCGGTCCAGGCCAAGGCCATCCCCGCCGTGCTCGCCGGCCGCGACCTGATGGCCGCCGCCCAGACCGGCACCGGCAAGACCGCAGGCTTTGCCCTGCCGGTGTTGCAGCGCCTGGCCCTGGAGGGCGAGAAGGTGGCCGCCAATTCGGTGCGCGCCCTGGTGCTGGTACCCACCCGGGAGCTGGCCGAGCAGGTGCACGCCAACGTGCGCGAATATGCCGAAGACCTGCCGCTGTCCACCTACGCGGTGTACGGCGGGGTCAGCATCAACCCGCAGATGATGCGCCTGCGCAGGGGTGTCGACCTGCTGGTGGCCACCCCGGGCCGGCTGCTCGACCTGTTCCGCCAGAACGCCATCAAGTTCGGCCAGGTGCAGACCCTGGTGCTCGACGAAGCCGACCGCATGCTCGACCTGGGCTTTGCCGAAGAACTGCAGTCGGTATACGCCGCCCTGCCGCGCAAGCGCCAGACGCTGCTGTTCTCGGCCACCTTCTCCGAGCAGATCCGCATGCTCGCGGGCCTTGCCCTGAACGACCCGCTGAGCATCGAGGTCAGCCCGCGCAACGCCACCGCCAGCACCGTCAAGCAGTGGCTGGTGCCGGTGGACAAGAAGCGCAAGGCCGACCTGTTCTGCCACCTGCTGCGCAAGCAGCGCTGGCAGCAGGTGCTGGTGTTCGCCAAGACCCGCAAGGGTGTGGACGAGCTGGTCGAGCGCCTGCTGGGCGAGGGCATCAACGCCGACGGCATTCACGGTGACCGCCCGCAGGCCACCCGCCAGCGCGCGCTGGACACCTTCAAGGCGCGTGAAATCCAGGTGCTGGTGGCCACCGACGTGGCCGCTCGCGGCCTGGACATCGACGACCTGCCGCTGGTGGTCAACCTCGACCTGCCGATCGTCGCCGAGGACTACGTGCACCGTATCGGCCGCACCGGCCGGGCGGGCAACAAGGGCGAGGCGATTTCGCTGGTGTGCGCCGATGAGGTGAACCTGCTGGCCGCAATCGAGACGCTGATTCGCCAGCAGCTGCCGCGCCACGAAGAGCCGGACTTCATCCCCGACCACCGGGTGCCGCAGATCGATGCCAGCGGGCAGGTGGTGAAAAAGCCGAAGAAGCCGAAAAAACCTAAAGAGAACAGCGCCAAGCGCGGCCTGGGGCGCTGGATGGACAGCGCCGACTCGGGCCCGGCAACGCCTGCGGTCAAGGCCGTGCGCAAGGTGCCGAGCTTTGGCGGCAAGCCGGCCAAGCGCAAGCCTTGAGGGCCTCATCGCCGGCAAGCCGGCTCCTACAGGTCACGGGTCAATGCTGACAATCGCGTACCCCCTGTAGGAGCCGGCTTGCCGGCGATTGGGCTGCAAAGCAGCCCCGGCATTCGTTCAGGCTTTACCCGCCAACCAATCCGCCGCCGCCAGCCCTGCCTTCAACCCGCTGGCAAAACACGCCGTCAGCAGATACCCCCCGGTCGGCGCCTCCCAGTCGAGCATCTCGCCGGCACAGAACACCCCCGGCAGCCCGCGCACCATCAACCCCTGGTCCAGCCCCTCGAAGCGCACGCCACCGGCGCTGCTGATCGCCTCGTCCAGCGGCCGGGTGCGTACCAGCTCGATCGGCAAGGCCTTGATCGCCGCTGCCAGGCGTGCAGGCTCGGCGAAGGTGGCCGGGTCGGTCAGCTCGCGCAGCAGCGCCGCCTTCACCCCATCCAGGCCCAACTGGCTGTGCAGGTGCTTGGCCATCGACCGCGAACCGCGGGGCTTGGCCAGGGCCTGGGCAATCTTGTCCACAGGCTTGTCGGGCAACAGGTCGAGCAACAACGTGGCGTG
The DNA here is from genome assembly GCF_019139895.1 of Pseudomonas fakonensis. Lineage (GTDB taxonomy): Bacteria > Pseudomonadota > Gammaproteobacteria > Pseudomonadales > Pseudomonadaceae > Aquipseudomonas > Aquipseudomonas fakonensis. The sequence goes on from NZ_CP077076.1 coordinate 751,109, forward strand.
GCCGTCGCGGTTGATCGCGTCACGCAGCGCTGCCGACCAGGCGTAAACCAGACTACCCTCGACCCCTTGCGCTGTGAGAATGAACTCACCCTTGCGCATGGCCGCGCCAGGCACGGCCAGGGCGATGTTCTTGAGCGGCGCGCCGGCGAACTTGTCGGTGAGCACCGCGCTCCAGCCCTGCACTTCGAAACCGCAGTTGCTCGCCAGCAATGGTGAGATATCCACACCCCGCTGGTTCAACAACGGCACCCAGGCGCCGTCCGAGCCCAGGCGCGCCCAACTGCCGCCGCCCAGGGCCAGCACCACGGCATCGGCCTGCACGCTCAGTTCGCCCTGTGGATAACTGATCTGCAAGCTGCCATCGGCGTTCCAGCCCAGCCAGCGGTGGCGGGTGTGGATAACTACCCCGCTGTCGCGCAGGCGCTTGAGCCAGGCGCGCAGCAGTGGCGCGGCCTTCATGTCGCGGGGGAATACCCGGCCCGAGGTGCCGACGAAGGTTTCGATGCCCAGGCCGTGAATCCACTGGCGCAGGGCGTCGGCATCAAAGCCCTGCAACAACGCCTCGACCTCGCCCTGGCGTGCGCCATAGCGGCTGACGAACGCCGGGTAGGGCTCGGAGTGGGTGATGTTCATGCCGCCGACCCCGGCCAGCAGGAACTTGCGGCCCACCGACGGCATGGCGTCGAACACCTGCACGGCCACGCCGCGCCGGGCCAGGGCCTCGGCGGCCATCAGGCCGGCAGGGCCACCACCGATGACGGCGACGAGGGGGCGGGCGGTGCTGTGGGATTCGGACATGGCGGGCGACGGGCTGTGGAAAAGGTCGCGCATTCTACCCCAGGGGGCTGTGCACAACCACTGGTCAAAAAATGATCATGTTTCTGCAGCCCAGGCAGGCAAAGGGCTGGCGCGGCTTTCCCGCAGGTTATCCACAGGCGGTTCCACAGTCATTGTGAACAACCGATGACACGCGCCGCGCTGTGGTGAAGGATGCCGTGGCGCCGGGCCAGGGCTTGCCGGTCCTTGCTGTAGCCGCCGCCGATCACCCCCACCACCGGGATGTCCCGGCCCAGGCACTGGCGCATCACCCGTTCATCGCGCTCTGCCAGGCCTTGGTCGGTCAGGTTCAGATAGCCTAGGGCGTCGTCCTTGTGCACATCCACGCCGGCGTCGTACAGCACCAGGTCTGGCTGGTACAGCGGCAGCAGGTAGTTGAGGGCATCGTCCACCACTTTCAGGTAGGCGCTGTCGTTCATGCCGCGCGGCAGGGGGATGTCCCAGTCGCTCTGGGCCTTGCGCGCAGGGAAGTTCTGCTCGCAGTGCAGCGATACGGTGATGGCCTCGGGGGTGTCGTGGAGGATGCGCGCGGTGCCGTCGCCCTGGTGCACGTCGCAGTCGAAAATCAGCACCCGGTGCACGCGGCCAGCCTCCAGCAGGTAGCGGCTGATGACCGCCAGGTCGTTGAAGATGCAAAAGCCCGCCGGGTGGTCGTAGTGGGCGTGGTGGGTGCCGCCGGCCAGGTGGCAGGCGATGCCGTGCTGCAGGGCCATTTCGGCGCAGAGCAGCGAGCCGCCCACCGCGCGCACGGTGCGCCGGGCCAGGGCCTCGCTCCACGGCAGGCCAAGGCGGCGCTGGTCTTCGCGGGACAGGTCGCCGTTCATGTAGCGCTCGATGTAGCTGCGCTCGTGGGCCAGGGCGAGGATGTCGTTGGGGCAGATTTCCGGGCGCAGCAAGGCGGCATCGGTGGTCAGGCCGCTTTGCACCAGGTGGTCGCGCAGCAGGCGGAACTTGTCCATCGGGAAGCGGTGGTCGGCGGGGAATTCGGGGCTGTAGTCGTCGTGGTAGATCAGCGGCAGGGGCATGGGGCGGTGTCGTGGTGGGGGCCTGGGCTGATCTTGCCAGTTTTTGTGCATGCTCTGCGGATTACCTGGGGCACAAGTGCCCAAACCTGTGGGAGCAATTGTCTTGCTCAACTTCTAAAAGCTGGTGCGATCCCTGTGGGAAGCGGCCTTGCCGGGGCGCCGTCCGGTCGAGATGGGGCGCGTAGCGGCCCCGACAATTTTGCATGATGCCAAAATCCTGGGGCCGCTTCGCGCCCCATCTCGACCGGACGGCGCCCCGGCAAGGCCGCTTCCCACAGTGGTCCGCTAGGAACCTGTTACCTGCCGGTCGACGCCAATACCCGCTGCCACTCCGGCTCGTTCATGCGCCCAAGGATGCGCGCCTTGCCGTTGCCGTCCACCGACACGAACAACGCACTGGCGTAGCCGCTCTCGCGCTCACCACCCGGCACATGCTGCTGGCGCTGGAAATGGTCGATGCAGCCGTTGTGGGTCACCAGCACCAGGTTGTGCCCGGGGCGCTTGCGCGCCAGGGCTTCGCCGGCGAACTGCTTGTCGCAGGTTTCCAGCCAGTCGGCGGTGGCCACTTCCTGGCCGAGCAGGTAGTGCGCGGTCTGGCGGGTGCGCAGTTTCGGGCTTACCAGCATGTCCGCCTCGGCCAGGCCCAGCCGTTGCAAGCCCTGGCCAACCCGGGTGGCGGCCTCGCTGCCGGCCACGGTGATGCCGGTGCTGTCGTTCAGGCAGGGCCCGGGGGCGCTGTCGCAGCGTTCGGCGTGGCGGATCATCACCAGCACCGCACCGTCCTGCCAGGCCTGCAGCAGGCCGCTGTTACTCAACTGTTGCTCGTTGCCAAGGTCCACGATGTGAGTCCTCGTCGCTAGCCAGGCGGCCAGCGCGGTCAGTACCACGAGTACGCCGATGGCGCTGCCCGTCGCCAGACGCGCAAGCGGGCGGCGCAGGCGGGCCTGGCTGGCCGGGTTGTCCAGGGTATTGGAAAGCATCTGTCACTCCGATGGCATTGCGGCGTCGACGTGTGGCCGCTGTATTTGCCGGCATTCTCGGCAGTGGCCTGTCCGCACCCGGTGAAGCCGATGTGAAAAAAACATCGCTAGCCGGCACAGGGGTGAAACTTCGTTCATCGGCCTACGCTGTAGACTGGCAAGCCGCCATTTCGGAGCCGCCCGATGACCCCCATCCCCGCACTGGAGAGCGCCCGCCTGGTGCTGCGCCAATGGCACGACGACGACCTGCGCGAGTTCGCCGCGATGTGCGCCGACCCTCAGGTGATGCGTTACTTCCCCGCGCCCATGACGCGTCTGGAAACCGCAGCGCTGATGGGCCGCATCCGTGGCCATTTCAACGAGTACGGCTATGGCCTGTGGGCGCTGGAGCGCAAGGACAGCGGCGCGTTCATCGGCATGACGGGTCTGCTCAACGTCAACTTCGACGCGCCGTTCGGCCCGGCGGTGGAGATCGGCTGGCGCCTGGCCCGGCGCCACTGGGGGCTGGGCTTTGCCAGCGAGGCGGCCTGGACCTGCCTGCGCTGCGCCTTCGCCCAGCTGCGCCTGGAGGAGGTGGTGTCGTTCACCACCGAGAGCAACCTGCCGTCGCAGAAGGTGATGCAGGCCATCGGCATGGTCCAGGACCTCGACGGCAGCTTCGAGCACCCGCGCCTGCCCGAGGGTGACCCGCTGCGCCCCCATGTGCTGTACCGCATCGACCGTGCACGTTGGGAAAGCACCCTGCGAGGCTGACCGGTTTGCCCCTCGACGGCAGCGCTGACAAACCCTGTATCATCTGCAGCCATAACAGCGCCGTATTGCCTTGCCAGGAGAACCTTTCATGAGCCATGTGCTGGACGACCTTGTCGACCTGTTGAGCCTCGAATCCATCGAAGAGAACCTGTTCCGCGGCCGCAGCCAGGACCTGGGTTTCCGCCAGCTGTACGGCGGCCAGGTGCTTGGCCAGTCGTTGTCGGCGGCCAGCCAGACGGTCGAGGACGCGCGCCACGTGCATTCGCTGCACGGCTACTTCCTGCGCCCGGGCGATGCCAGCATGCCGGTGGTGTACTCGGTGGACCGCGTGCGTGATGGCGGCAGCTTCAGCACCCGGCGGGTGACGGCGATCCAGAAGGGCCAGCCGATCTTCACCTGCAGTGCGTCGTTCCAGTACGACGAAGAGGGCTTCGCGCACCAGGCGCAGATGCCCGATGTGGTCGGCCCGGAAAACCTGCCCAGCGAGGTGGAGTTGGCGCGCAACATGGCCGAGCGCCTGCCCGAGCGCATCCGCGACAAGGTGCTGTGCGCCAAGCCCATCGAGATCCGCCCGGTGACCGAACGCGACCCGTTCGACCCCAAGCCGGGCGACCCGGTGAAGTACGCCTGGTTCCGCGCCGACGGCAGCCTTCCGGACATCCCCGCGCTGCACAAGTACCTGCTGGCCTACGCCTCGGACTTCGGCCTGTTGACCACCTCGCTGCTGCCCCATGGCAAGTCGGTGTGGCAGAAGGATATGCAGATCGCCAGCCTTGACCATTCGCTGTGGTTCCACCAGAACCTGCGTGCCGACGAGTGGCTGCTGTACGCCACCGACAGCCCCTGGGCCGGCAATGCCCGTGGCTTCTGCCGTGGCAACATCTACAACCGCGCCGGCCAACTGGTGGCCTCGTCCACCCAGGAAGGCCTGATTCGCCACCGCAAGGACTGGGCATGAACCTGGCCGCGATTCGCCATTGGGTGTTCGACATGGACGGCACCCTGACCGTGGCGGTGCACGACTTTGCCGCCATTCGTGAAGCCCTCGAGATCCCGGCCGAACACGACATTCTCACCCACCTGGCTGCACTGCCGGCACAGGAGGCTGCGGCCAAACATGCCTGGCTGCTGGAGCACGAGCGTGACCTGGCAATTGCCTCGAAGGCGGCCGAAGGGGCGGTGGAGCTGGTGCGCGAGCTGGCTGCGCGGGGGTGCCGCCTGGCAATCCTCACCCGCAATGCCCGGGAGCTTGCGCATGTCACCCTCGAGGCGATCGGCTTGGCGGATTGCTTCCCGGTCGAGCACATTCTCGGTCGCGACGAGGCAGCGCCCAAGCCGAACCCGGATGGCCTGCTACAGATCGCCCAGGCCTGGGGTGTTGCGCCGGCTGAGCTGGTGATGGTCGGCGACTACCGCTTCGACCTCGACTGCGGCCGTGCCGCCGGCACCCGCACGGTGCTGGTGAACCTGCCGGACAACCCCTGGCCGGCGCTGGCTGACTGGCATGCGGCGGACTGCCGGGCGTTGAAGAAGCTTCTGGGCTGATCTGCGTTCCCTGTAGGAGCCGGCTTGCCGGCGATGAGGCCAGCAGCCCAGGCACAAATCGCTGCTTGCCAGGCCCGGCCCTATCGCCGGCAAGCCGGCTCCTACAGGGGGGCAGGTTGCCGGATAGCGTTCGCCCGGCAACGATGGCACCGGCGTTGCCGGCTCCTGGCGCACTAGATGAAACCTTGTAATGGTTTGTGCCTGGCGTGTGACATTTGCGCACACCGGCAGGGTGGGACGGCTGACAGAATGCCGCGGTTCAAATGCGACCGATTCTCTTCCAGAGGATGCCCCCATGCGCTTCATCCCCCCTTCCTGGCGGCGCCTGCTGCCTGTTGTGCTGACCCTCACCGCCTGGCTGGGCCTGGCGCCTTCGGCCAGTGCCGTGCAAGTAACCGACGTGCTTGGCCGCACGGTCGAGATGGCCCATGCCCCGCAGCGCATCGTGCTCGGCGAAGGCCGCTTGTTCTTCGCCCTGGCCCTGCTGGACCGCGACAACCCGTTCCAGCGGGTGGTCGGCTGGCAGAACGACATGCGCCTGCTCGACCCGCACACCTATGACGTCTACGCCAAGCTGTACCCGCAGGTGGCCAAGCTGCCGCTGATCGGCCAGGCCTCCGAGCAGAGCGTCAGCGCCGAGCAGATTCTGGCGCTGAAACCGGACCTGGCGATCTTCAGCATCGCCGGCGAAGGCCCGACCCAGCACAGCCCGGTGGCTGACCTTTTGGCCAAGGCCGGGGTGCCGGTGCTGTTCATCGATTTCCGCGTGCACCCGATCGACAACACCCGGGTGAGCATGCAGGCGCTGGGCAAGCTGCTGGGCCGCGAGCAACAGGCGCAGGAGTACCTGAGCCTGTACGACCAGCACCTCAAGCGCGTCACCGACCAGGTGGCCGGGCTGCCCGACAGCCAGCGGCCGAAGGTCTTCCTCGAGCTGCTGGCCGGCGTGTGGCAGGCCCCGGGGCATACCACCGGCAAGAGCGGCCTGGGCAGCGTGGTCGAGGCCGTGGGCGGGCACAACATCGGCGCCGATGTGGTGCCGGGCGCGCTGGGCGATGTGAGCGTGGAGTACGTGCTGCAGGCAGACCCGGACGTGTACATCGCCACCGGCAACCGCGCCCCAGGCGTGTTGCTGGGCGCGGGTGTGTCGCAGGACACCGCCCGGCAAAGCCTGGCGAAGATCACCGCGCGCCCCGAGTTCGCACCGCTGCGGCCGATCCAGGCCGGCCAGGCCCATGGCCTGTGGCATGACTTCTACAACTCGCCGTTCAACATCCTGGCCATCGAGGCCATGGCCCGCTGGGTGCACCCGGAACGCTTCAAGGACCTCGACCCCAAGGCGACCATGGCTGAAATCAACCAACTGCTGAAAGTCGGCCTGGATGGCCAGTACTGGGTTACCGCCAAGTGACCGCAATGGCCCGGGAAGGCGTTGCCCTGGCGGCCTGGCGCTACCGCCGGCTGCTGTGGCGGCGGGCGCTGTTGGTGGCGGTGCTGGCGGCGCTGTTGCTGCTGTCGGTGCTTGGCGACCTGGCCAGTGGCGCCTCGGGCATGGGCTTGGGGCAGTTGCTGCACGGGGTGTTCGACCCGGCCACGCTCAGCGCCACCGATCGGGTGATCATCTGGAACGTGCGCCTGCCGTACGCGCTGATGGCGGTGCTGGTGGGCGCGGCGCTGGCGCTGGCCGGTGCCGAGATGCAGGCGATCCTCGACAACCCGCTGGCCAGCCCCTTCACCCTGGGGGTGTCGTCGTCGGCAGCGCTGGGCGCCTCGCTGGCCATCGCCTACCCGGTGAGCGTGGCGTGGCTGGCACCCAGCGTGCAGGTGACGCTGATGGCGTTCGCCTTCGCCTGCCTGTCGGTGGTGCTGTTGCAGGCCATGGCGCGCTTGCGCGGCGCCGGGGTGCAAAGCCTGGTGCTGTTCGGCATCGCCCTGGTGTTCAGTTGCAACGCGGTGGTGTCGCTGCTGCAACTGCTGGCCACCGAGGACGTGCTGCAGCAGTTGGTGTTCTGGACCCTGGGCAGCCTGGCCCGGGCCGACTGGAACAAGCTGACGCTGCTGGCCGGGGTGCTTGCTGTAGTGGTGCCGTTCTCGTTGCGTGCAGCGCCGGCCATGACCTTGTTGCGCATGGGCGAGGAGCGTGCGCGCAGCTTTGGCGTGGACACCCGGCGCCTGCGCCTGGCTTCGCTGCTGCGTATCAGCCTGCTGTCGGCCACGGCGGTGGCCTTTGTCGGCACCATCGGTTTCGTCGGCCTGGTGGGGCCGCATATTGCCCGCCTGCTGGTGGGTGAGGACCAGCGCTTTCTGCTGCCGGCCAGTGCCCTGGTCGGTGCGTTGCTGCTGTCGCTGTCGTCGATTGCCAGCAAGCTGATCCTGCCCGGGGTGATCGTGCCGGTGGGCATCGTCACTGCGTTGGTGGGGGTGCCGGTGTTCGTGGCGTTGGTGTTCCGCCGGGGGAGAAACCTGTGAGTTTGCTGATCGATCAACTGTCGGTGGCCTATGGCACGCGGCAGATTCTGCACGGGGTGAGTTTGCCGGCGCTGCCGGCCGGCAGCCTGGTGGCGCTGGTGGGGCCCAATGGCGCCGGCAAGTCGACCCTGTTGCGGGCGCTGGCGGGGCTGGAGCGCATGAAGGGCTCGCTGAGCCTGGACGGTGAGGACGTCACCAGGCTGGGCTTTGCCGAGCGTTCCCGGCGCCTGGCCTACATGCCCCAGCAACTGCCGCCGGGCATTGCGCTCGGGGTGCTGGAGAGCATCCTCGCCGGGCTGCGGGTGGCGGGTGTCGAGAAACCCCTGGAGGTGGCCTTCGAGGCGCTGCGCCGGTTGGGCATCGAGTACCTGGCCGAGTACCCGCTGGGCAGCCTGTCGGGCGGCCAGCGGCAGTTGGTGGCCTTGGCCCAGTTGCTGGCGCGCAACCCGCGGGTGCTGCTGCTGGACGAGCCCACCAGCGCGCTGGATCTGCATTACCAGCTGCGGGTGATGGATGCGGTGCGCGAGCGGGTGCAGGCCCACCGCTTGCTGGCGGTGGCGGTGCTGCACGACATCAACCTGGCGGCCAGCCATGCCGACTGGCTGGTGGTGCTGAGCGAGGGCAGGGTGGTGGCCAGCGGCGCGCCGGAGCAGGTGCTGGAGCCTGAGTTGCTGGCCAAGGTGTATGGCGTGGCTGCGCGGGTGGAACGCTGCTCGCGGGGGCGGTTGCAGGTGTTGGTGGATAGCGCGTTGGCCTGAAGCCCAGTCACGCCCCCCTTTGTAGGAGCGGCCTTGTGCCGCGAAAGGGCCGCATGGCGGCCCCGGCGATTTTGCAGGATGCGCAAATCCTGGGGCCGCTGCGCAGCCCTTTCGCGACACAAGGCCGCTCCTACAGAGGGGGCGTGTTGGCGGCGGTCGTTCAATCCGGCACCAGCCGGTCGCGGCTGTTGGACAGGTGCAGGCAGATCGCGGCGCGGGCGGCGTCCGGGTCCTGGCGGCGGATGGCGTTGAGGATCGCCTCGTGCTCCAGGTTGGCCAGGTACGCCTGGCGCGCCAGCCTTGCGCCTTCGCGCTCGGCCAGGGCCAGGCGGTTGCGCGGGATCAGGCCGTTACCCAACTGGCCCATCATTTCGCTGAAATACAGGTTGCCGGTGGCCTCGGCAATCAACAGGTGAAAGCGCCGGTCGGCTTCGATGCAGCTGTCACCGGCGGCGGCCAGGTCCTGGTAGTCGTCCAGCGCCTGGCGCATGCGCGCCAGGTGCTCATCGCTGCGGCGCAAGGCAGCCAAGGCGGCGGCCTGGCCTTCGAGGCCGATGCGCAGCTCCAGCAGGTCGCGCACGCTGGCGGCGTTTTCTGCCCCCACCCGCAGGCCGGCCTGGGCCTGGCGCTCGATCACGAAGGTGCCGATGCCGTGGCGCGGCTCCACCAGCCCCGAGGCCTGCAATTTCGACAACGCCTCGCGCACCACGGTGCGGCTGACCCCGTGCTCGCGCACCAGGGTGTTCTCTGACGGCAAGCGGTCCCCGGTCTTGAAGGTGCCCAGCAGAATCTGCTGGGTCAGGCTCGACACCAGGTCATGGGCACGGCTGTGGCTGCGTTTGCGTTCGGTCATGGGGCGGCACCTGATTGCGTCAACTTGTATGACAAGTTAATCGATAAAACTTTTTTTTGCCCGTGATTTCTCTGCGACGGATATTCATGATCTGCGCGTTATTAGAGTGATCGCGTATTTTGTATGTTTTATCTGCTTGTATTTTGCTTTTTATCGGCCAGTTGCACTCTTGTCGTACAACTTCGCCGGGCCTATGCTGCGTCCCACTGCCCTGTCAGACAACCGACCCGCACAAAAACAATTAGTGGGAGATTCACCTGTGAACCACACCCTCGATCCGTCCGCCGCAAGCGCTGGCGACGCACTGGCCAGTGCCGTGGCCAAGGTCAAGCGCCACGTGCTGCCGCTGTTCGTCATCATGTTCATCGTCAACTACCTTGACCGCGTCAATATCGGCTTCGTGCGCCCACACCTGGAAAGCGACCTGGGCATCAGCGCGGCGGCCTACGGTTTTGGCGCCGGCCTGTTCTTCATCGGCTACGCGCTGTTCGAAGTGCCCTCCAACATGCTGCTGCAACGGGTCGGCGCACGGCTGTGGCTGACCCGCATCATGTTCACCTGGGGCCTGGTGGCCACCGCCATGGCCTTCGTGCAGAACGAAACCCAGTTCTACGTGCTGCGCTTTCTGCTGGGCGTGGCCGAGGCCGGGTTCTTCCCCGGGGTGATCTACTACTTCACCCGCTGGCTGCCGGCGGCCGAGCGCGGCAAGGCGATTGCCATCTTCCTCAGCGGCTCGGCGCTGGCGTCGTTGATTTCCGGCCCGCTGGCCGGGGCGCTGATGCAGATCCAGGGCCTGGGCATGCACGGCTGGCAATGGATGCTGTTCATCGAAGGCATGGCCTCGGTGAGCCTGTGCTTCTTCGTGTTCTTCTGGCTCGATTCCAAGCCCCAGGATGCCAAGTGGCTGAGCCAGGCCGAGCAGGACGCGCTGGTTGCAACCATCGACCGCGAGCAGCGTGAGCGCGAGGCTTCGGGCGCGGTGAAACCTTCGGCCTGGAGCCTGCTCAAGGACCGCCAGATCGTACTGTTCTGCCTGATCTACTTCTGCATCCAGCTGACCATCTACGCGGCGACCTTCTGGCTGCCGAGCATCATCAAGCGCATGGGCGATTTGAGCGAAATCCAGGTGGGCTTCTTCAACTCCATCCCCTGGCTGATCTCGATCATCGCCATGTACGCCTTCGCTGCGGGCTCGGCGCGCTTCAAGTTCCAGCAGGCCTGGGTGGCCGGTGCGCTGGTGATCGCGGCCATCGGCATGTTCATGTCCACCACTGGCGGGCCGGTGTTCGCCTTTGTCGCCACCTGCTTTGCGGCCATCGGCTTCAAGTCGGCCTCGTCGCTGTTCTGGCCGATCCCCCAGGGCTACCTGGATGCACGCATCGCTGCGGCGGTGATTGCGCTGATCAACTCGGTGGGCAACCTCGGCGGTTTTGTTGCGCCCACCACCTTCGGCCTGCTGGAGCAGCAGACCGGGTCGATCCAGGGCGGCCTGTACGGCCTGGCCGTGACCTCGGTGCTGGCCGCCATCGCCATCTTCTTCGTGCGCACCCGCCCCAAGGGCGCCACTACTGATGCGCCCAAGGCCCCCACGGCCCTGGGCCAGCCCCACTGACCCCTGCGAGAGAACAATCATGACTATGCAGACGACCCCAGCCGTTCACGCCAGCACCCCGGTGGTCACCGACCTGCGGGTAATCCCGGTGGCCGGCCACGACAGCATGCTGCTCAACCTCAGCGGCGCCCACGGCCCGTACTTCACCCGCAACGTGGTGGTGCTGCGCGACAGCGCCGGCAACACCGGCCTGGGCGAGGTGCCGGGCGGCGAGAAGATTCGCCAAACCCTGGAAGACGCCCGCAGCCTGGTGGTCGGCCAGCCCATCGGCCACTACCAGCGCGTGCTCAACGCCATGCGCCAGACCTTCGCCAACCGCGACAGCGCCGGGCGCGGGCTGCAGACCTTCGACCTGCGCATCACCGTGCATGCGGTAACGGCCATCGAGGCTGCGCTGCTCGACTTGCTCGGCCAGCACCTCAACGTGCCGATGGCGGCATTGCTGGGTGAGGGCCAGCAGCGCGAGGCGGTGAAGATGCTCGGGTACCTGTTCTACATCGGTGACCGCCGGCAGACTGACCTGGCCTACCGTAACGAAGCCGACGCCGATGACGACTGGTTCCGCCTGCGCCACGAAAAGGCCCTGACCGCCGACGCGGTGGTGCGCCTGGCCGAAGCGGCGAAGCAGCGTTACGGCTTCAGCGACTTCAAGCTCAAGGGCGGGGTGCTGCGCGGCGAAGAGGAAATGGAAGCGGTAACGGCCCTGGCCGAGCGCTTCCCCGAGGCACGCATCACCCTCGACCCGAATGGCGCCTGGTCGCTGAAAGAGGCCATCGCCCTGTGCCGCGACAAGCACCATGTGCTGGCCTACGCCGAAGACCCGTGCGGCGCCGAGAACGGCTATTCGGGCCGCGAGGTGATGGCCGAGTTCCGCCGCGCCACCGGGCTGCCCACCGCCACCAACATGATCGCCACCGACTGGCGGCAGATGGGCCATGCGATCCAGTTGCAGTCGGTGGACATTCCCCTGGCCGACCCGCACTTCTGGACCTTGCAGGGCTCGGTGCGGGTGGCGCAGATGTGCAACGACTGGGGCCTGACCTGGGGTTCGCACTCCAACAACCACTTCGATATTTCGCTGGCGATGTTCACCCAGGTGGCGGCGGCCGCGCCGGGCGAGATCACCGCCATCGACACCCACTGGATCTGGCAGGACGGCCAGCGCCTGACCCGCGACCCGCTGCGTATCGTCGACGGCCATGTGCGCGTGCCGCAGCGCCCGGGGCTGGGGGTGGAGCTGGATGAAGACCAGTTGGCCAAGGCCCATGAGTGCTACCGCAACATGGGGCTGGGGGCGCGGGATGACAGCGTGGCGATGCAGTTCTTGATCCCGGGGTGGACGTTCGATAACAAGAAGCCTTGCCTGGTGCGCTGAGGCGCAAGCCTTAAGGTTATGCGACCTCTGTAGGAGCGGCCTTGTGTCGCGAAAGGGCTGCGTAGCGGCCCCAGAATCTGTGCATCATGCAAAATCGCCGGGGCCGCTGCGCGGCCCTTTCGCGGCACAAGGCCGCTCCTACAGGTGCGTGCCTCACCCGGCTTCGAAAAACGCCCGGGCCATGGCCACGAACGCCCCGAGCACCGGGTTGGGGTTGTCCCGGCAATACGCCAGGAAAATCTCCGCCTGCTGCTCCATGCCCTGCATCGGCCTGAACACCACCTGCTCCAGGCGCAACGCCTGGGCCGAGGCCGGCACCACTGCGCAGCCCAAACCAACATTGACCAGCCCGAGAATCGAATGGGTCTGCCCCAATTGATGCTGGTAGTGCGGCTGCACCTGGTGGCGGGCGAACAGGTTGGCGATGCGGTCGTGGAAGTAACGCCCCTCGTTGGCGCTGTACATCACGAACGGCTGGCCATCGAAGTCGCCCGGGCGCACCCGTTCACGGTTAGCCAGCGGGTGGCCGGCGGGCAGGGCGGCGACGAACGGCTCGCGGTGAATCGGCAGGTATTCCACCCGCGCACTGGGCAGCACCTGGCGCACCAGCCCGACGTCGATCAGCCCGGCCTCCAGGTCGTGCACCTGGGTGGCAGAGATGCGCTCGCTGAGCACCAGCTCGATGTCTGGCAGGGTTTGCCCGGCGTGCACCAGCAGGCGCGGAATCATGCTGTAGGCGCCCACCGCGGTGAAGCCCAGGGTCAGCCGGCCGGCCTCGCCGTGGGCGATGCGCCGCGCCGAATGGCTGGCCGATTCGCTGATCTGCAGGATGCGCCGGGCGTCTTCCAGGAAGCTTTGCCCGGCCAGGGTCAGGCGCGCCTGGCGGTTGTTGCGCTCCAGCAGCAGTACCCCGAGGGAATGCTCCAGCAGCTGGATCTGCCGGCTCAACGGCGGCTGGGTCATGTGCAGGCGGGTGGCGGCGCGGCCGAAATGCAGCTCTTCGGCCACGGCCACGAAACAGCGCAACTGGTGCAGCTCCATGATTCAATTCCTGGATTATTCGATGCTGTATCTATATTAGACCTGTATCGAATGCCGGCCTAGGATCGATGCATGAACTTCGAACTGCCGGATATTTGAGATGAACCAGAACACCATCGACCTACTGCTGACCCAGCCTGTGCCCGAGTCCATCGATGCCGAGCTGGTGGCGGCCTACCAGGTGCATCGGCTGTACCAGCACGACCACCCGCAACAGTTGTTGGCCGAGGTGGGCCCGCGCATTCGCGGTGTGGTCACAGGTGGCGCCAAGGGCCTTTCGAACGCGCTGATGGACCAGCTGCCGGCGCTCGAGATCATCGCCATCAGCGGCATAGGTACCGACGCGGTAGACCTGCGCCACGCCGCCAGCCGCGGCATCCAGGTGACCACCACGCCGGGCGTGCTCACCGCCGATGTGGCGGACTTGGCCATGGGCCTGATCATCAGCACCCTGCGCCGCCTGGGCGAGGGTGAGCGGCTGGTGCGCGACGGGTTGTGGGGCACGGTCAACCTGGGGCTGGCGCGCAAGGTCAGTGGTATCGAGCTGGGGATTGTCGGGCTGGGGGCGGTGGGCAAGGCGATTGCCAAACGTGCTGCGGCGTTCGACATGCGCATTGCCTACAACGGGCGGCATGAACAGCCCGGCAGCGGTTACCGCTATGAGGCCGACCTGGTGGCCCTGGCGCGCTCGGTGGACGTGCTGGTGCTGGCCGCCTCCGCCGATGGCGGGCAGGTGCTGGTAACCCGCGAGGTGCTCGAAGCGCTGGGGCCGGACGGGTATCTGGTCAACGTGGCGCGCGGCAAGCTGGTGGATGAGGACGCGCTGGTCGAAGCCTTGCGCGAAGGGCGCATTGCCGGTGCCGGGCTGGATGTTTTCGTCGATGAACCCTATGTGCCGCCGGCGCTGCGCGACCTGAACCAGGTCAGCCTGCAGCCGCACCGGGGCAGCGCCACCCTGCAAACCCGGCTGGAGATGGGCGCGATGGTGTTGCACAACCTCAAGGCCTGTTTTGCCGGTGAGGTGCCGCCGAACCGGGTTTGACGCCATCGCCGGCTTGCCGGCGATAGGGCCAGAACAGGCAAAACAAGGCCCAAGGGCCACACCTTCTTTCCACAAGAACAATCGCTTCCCCGAGAAGCAAGAGGGTCCACATGCACAGCAAATCCGCCGTCGCCCCCGCGTCGACCGTGGCCGCTATCGGCCGCCATCGTTTCCTGGTTCTGGCACTGATCTTCGTCATCACCGTGATCAACTACGCCGACCGCGCCACCCTGTCGATCACCGGCACCCAGGTGCTCAGCGACCTGGGCCTGGACCCGGTGATGCTGGGCATGATCTTCTCGGCCTTTGCCTGGGCCTACGCCCTGGGCCAGGTGCCCGGCGGCTGGCTGCTCGACCGCTTCGGCGCGCGCCGGGTGTATGGCATCAGCCTGATCCTCTGGTCGCTGTTCACCCTGTTGCAGGGCACTGTCGGCTGGATGGGCCTGGCCGGGGTGTCGGCGGCGGTGGCGCTGTTCTCGCTGCGCTTCATGCTCGGCCTGGTGGAGTCGCCGGCGTTCCCGGCCAACTCGCGCATCGTCAGTTGCTGGTTCCCCACCCGCGAACGTGGCACCGCCTCGGCGCTGTTCAACTCGGCGCAGTACATGGCGGTGGTGGTGTTCGCCCCGCTGATGGCCTGGATGACCCACAGCCTGAGCTGGGAGCAGGTGTTCATCTGGATGGGCGTGCTCGGCCTGGTGCTGGCGGTGGTGTGGTTCAGGCTGTACCACGAGCCGCACAGCGCCCCCGGCCTGAGCCGCGAAGAGCTCGACTACATGCGCGAAGGCGGCGCCTTGGTGGACCTTGAGAAAGAGCGCAAGACCACCAAGAGCAAACCGACCCGCGCCGAGCTTGCCCAGCTGTTCACCAGCCGCAACCTGTGGGCGGTGTACCTGGGGCAGTACTGCATCACCGCGCTGACTTACTTCTTCATTACCTGGTTCCCGATCTACCTGATCAAGGGCCGCGGCATGACCATCATGGAGGCCGGCTGGGTGGCGGCGCTGCCGGCGATCTGCGGGTTTACCGGCGGCATTCTCGGCGGCTTCGTCTCCGACTGCCTGATCCGCCGCGGCGTGCACCCGTCCAAGGCGCGCAAGACCCCGTTCGTGATCGGCATGGCGTTGTCCACCAGCCTGGTGCTGGCCAACTATGTGGACGGCAACGCCGCAGTGATCGCGCTGATGACCCTGGCCTTCTTCGGCAAGGGCCTGGCGGCGGTGGGCTGGGCGGTGCTGTCGGATGTGGCGCCGAAGAAGATGGTCGGCCTGTGCGGCGGCGTGTTCAACGGCATCGGCAATATTGCCGGCATCGTCACCCCGCTGGTGATCGGCTACGTGGTGGCCAGCACCGGCTCGTTCCACAACGCACTCTGGTTCGTGGCCGCCCATGGCGTGCTGGGGATCTTCGCTTACCTGTTGCTGGCCCGTCGCTTCGAGCGTACCGGGCAGGCGTAGGCAGACGCCGGTAACAGGGCCCCGGGAGACCGGGGCTTTTTTATGGGCGCCGTATACCGAAGATTGAAGGCGTTTTGCTGCACTTGTCGTTTTCAGGCAAGCCAATCGCGACATCTGGCGTGAACGGAAATGCCGTGTCGTGATCGCGCACCTTCGGGGCGTTCTCGAATAATTTCCCCATGCTCCACGCGGCTTAAATGAACTCCGTATTCGCCGGTGCGTTGCTCTGTGAAAGCGTGAACAAGGTCAACTACAGAGCGTGAGCGACGTGTCATTCTTATTGATTTTCAAGGAGATACTGTTTCGCTTACGCCTTCTGCCCTTTCCTTGTGTCAGCAAAAAGAGAACAAGATCAATGAACACCGTGGGAACTGATGGCAACCTTGCACAAGGTTTCAAGCCACGCCATGTAACGATGCTGTCGATTGCCGGCATCATCGGTGCAGGGCTTTTCGTGGGCTCCGGGCACGCCATTGCGGCGGCCGGCCCCGCCACCATAATTTCTTACTTCGTGGCCGGCACCCTGGTGGTGCTGGTGATGCGCATGCTCGGCGAAATGGCCGTGGCCCACCCCGACACCGGGTCGTTTTCCACCTACGCCGACCAGGCCATCGGCCGTTGGGCCGGCTACACCATCGGTTGGCTGTACTGGTGGTTCTGGGTGCTGGTGATCCCCATCGAGGCACTGGCCGCGGGGCATGTGCTCAACGCCTGGTTCCCCCAGGTGGACAGCTGGATCTTCGCCTTGGCCTCGGTGCTGCTGCTGGCCTGCACCAACCTGTTCAGTGTGGCCAAGTACGGCGAGTTCGAGTTCTGGTTCGCCATCCTCAAGGTCACTGCCATTCTGGGCTTCATCGGGCTTGGCTTCGCCGCGCTGATGGGTTGGCTGCCCAACCGTGAGGTCAGCGGCCTGAGCAGCCTGGTCAACGAGTACGGCGGCTTTGCGCCCAAGGGCTGGTCGGCGGTGGTGGGGGCGTTCATCACCGTGATGTTCAGCTTCATCGGCACTGAGGCTGTGACCATTGCTGCGTCCGAGTCCAGTGACCCGGCGCGCAACATCGCCAAGGCCACCCGCTCGGTGATCTGGCGCATCAGCACCTTCTACATCCTGTCGATCTTCGTGATCATTTCGGTGGTGCCGTGGAACGACCCGCAGCTGGCGGTGGTGGGCTCGTACCAGCGTGCGCTGGAAATCATGAACATCCCCAACGCGGCGCTGATGGTGGACTTCGTGGTGCTGATCGCGGTGACCAGTTGCATGAACTCGTCGATCTACATCGCCTCGCGGATGATGTACTCGCTGGCCAAGCGCGGCGATGCACCGGCCATGCTGAAGAACACCTCGAAGGTGGGCGTGCCGCGCGCTGCGGTGTTTGGCAGCACGCTGATCGGTGCGGCGATTGCCATCCTCAACTACTTCGCACCCAAGGGCGTGTTCGAGTTCTTGCTGGCCAGCAGTGGCGCCATCGCGCTGCTGGTGTACCTGGTGATCGCCATTTCGCAGCTGCGCATGCGTGGGCGGCTGGAGCGCGAGAATGCCAACCTGAAGTTCCGCATGTGGCTGTTCCCGTACCTGACCTGGGCGGTGATCATCTTCATCAGCGGGGCGCTGGCGGTGATGATGTACACCGAGGAGCACCGGGCCGAGGTGAGCGCCACGTTGAGCCTGGCGATCGTGATTTCGTTCCTCGGGATCGTGACCACGCGTGGGCACAAGCGCGTGGTGGCGGCGCGGTCGGCGGGGTGATTGGGCGGTTGTGAACGGGGAGGGGCGCCATAGGGCGCCCCTTTCTTTTTGCAACAGTTGTGCGGGCGATTTTGCGGGAGGGCGGGCATAGACTCCGGGCTTTGCCAGGGAGCTGCCACATGGAAAACAAAGGTATTGCCGACGGGGCTATGAGCGGGCGCTTCGACGAGGTGCTGGGGTTGATACAGGGGGCCCGCCAGCGTGCGGTGCAGGCGGTGAACACGCAGTTGATCGAGTTGTACTGGCAGGTGGGGGCGTATATCAGCCATAAGCTGGCCAGTGCTGAATGGGGGGATGGTGTGGTCAAATTGCTGGCCGACCACCTGGTTGAAACGCAGCCCGGGCTACGCGGTTTCACCCGGGCGAACCTGTTTCGCATGCGCCAGTTTTATGAGGTTTATCAAGGCGATGAAATTGTCGCACCACTGGTGCGACAATTGCCGTGGAGCCAAAACCTGATCATTCTCGGGCAGTGCAAACGCGAGGAAGAACGGGTTTTCTACCTGCGTATGGCGGTTCAGGAAAAATGGTCAAAGCGCGAGCTCGAGCGCCAGCTCAAGGCTTCGCTGTTCGAACGCAGCGTGGCGCAACCGGCCAAGGCCTCGGCGGCCCTGACACAGGCTCACCCCACCGCGCTCGATGTGTTTCGCGATGCGTACATGATCGAGTTTCTCGACCTGCCGAGCGGGCATGCCGAGGCCGACCTGCATCAGGGCCTGCTGGCCCGCCTGCGGGATTTTCTGATCGAACTGGGCCGGGACTTCTGCTTCGTCGGTTCGGAGTATCCGCTGCAGGTTGGCAGCCGCGATTTCGCTTTGGATTTGTTGTTCTTCCATCGCGGCCTGAACTGCCTGGTGGCCATCGAGCTGAAGGTAGGGCGCTTCGAGCCCGAGTACCTGGGCAAGCTGGATTTCTACCTAGAGGCGCTGGACCGCAACGAGCGCAAGGCTCATGAGAGCCCGGCGATTGGTGTGTTGCTGTGCGCCAGCAAGGAGGATGAAGTGGTCGAGTACGCCCTCAACCGCAGCCTGTCGCCGGCGTTGATTGCCGAGTACCAGACACGCCTGCCGGACAAGGCGTTGCTGCAGGCCAAGTTGCAGGAGTTTTATGCGTTGGGGGTTAGGGGGTGATGATGGGCTGCAGCCGTCGCGTTCTCTGTAGCAGCTGTCTTGTGCTGGCTGTGCCGGCCTCATCGCCGGCAAGCCGGCTCCTACAGGTACAGCGCAGGCCTCGGGATGATGAGATCCCTGTGGGAAGCGGCCTTGTGTCGCGATGGGCCGCAACGCGGCCCCAGGATTTCGGCATCATGCAAAATCACGATTTGCTCGCAGGTTTTGCAAACAAGCCCCGCGCAACCACTGGCGCCGCAAACAACTTCTCGGCACTGTGCCCCACACCCGGCACCTGAAATTGCCTATGGGTAATGGCCACGCCCCAGGCCCGCGACAGAAACCCCTCATAGCGCAGATAGCCCAACTGCCGCTCCACGCGATTACGCCCCTGGGCCTCGGCGCCGCAACTGTGGTCCATGACCTTGCTGTCGGCATGGGTGTCCTGCGCCCCGACCATGTAGGTCACATCCCGCCCGGCGTAACGCTGGAACAACTGGCGCGCACCCAGCCCCTGGCGGGTGAGGTAGGCCGGCGGCTGCTCCAGGCCATAGCGGTAGCGGTCGTACCCCGGGCACAGGCCTTGGTCGGTAAAGCCATCGCCCTGCGGCCGGTTGCGGTCCAGGTACAGGTACGAAGACGGGCTGGAAACCACATAGCGCACCCGGATGCCTTGCGCCCGCGCCTCGCCCAGCACGGCATAGCGTTGCATCAACTGCGCGCCGGCCGAATGGCCGATCAGCACGATCTCCTTCAGCTGTGGATAACGCTGGCGGTCTGCCAGGTAGGCGAGCAGATCATCCAGCACACTGAAAGCCGCGATGCCGCGCTGGCCATCGGTCGATTCGCCGCCATGCATCCACAGGCCCTTGGGCCACAGTGGCATGCTGGCGCGGGCCAGCGGGTCGCTTGCGGTAAGAAAGTTGGGGGCCAGCAGCAAGGTACCCGCACCGTCGAGGCCTGCGTTGTGCAACAGCGCTTTGCCGCTGCGGTAGTAGTCCTCGGCATTGCGCCGCACGCCATGGACGATGATCACCGCGCGCCGGGCCTGGGGCTGGTCGGCATTGCCGTAGACGAGCAAGTCATAACCCGGGCCCTGGCCGAGGTGCAGCATTTGCGCTGCGGCGTTGGCATGGGAGCAAAGCAGCAGGGCGAGCAGGGCGGTTATCCACAGGCGTGGCATGCAGGCGTACCTTTGCGGAGCCCGCAACGGGCTGGTACTTGCCAGCTTACCGGTGTGGCTTCAAGGCCGCGATGAAATCGCTGTAACTTTCAAGTGTTTTGAAAGTTGAAGTTATGGCCATGTTACAGGGCCATAATTTAAGTGTTTTGCAGCTGATGAATATTCCCGGCAAGTCGTGAACTGGCCAAAACGAGACTATAACGTACCGGACAGCCGAAAGCCGCTATAAGCGCGTTGACAGCCAGCCGGAGCGGGCGCTCTAATCCGCCGCACTACTGGCCTTTTGGGCACTCCGGGGCCAGTTGCAGTTGGGCGGCCTTGCCGCCGTTAAATATAAAAAATCCGCGCATTGATTATGCCGTTACTGCGCTTGGGAACTATCCCGGGCACTGGCGTTGTTTGCCCGAAAATAATCAATGCCGAAGGGGCTGGGTAAGATGAACAAGAACAATACTTCCATCGAAGATGTACCAATCAATGGCTTCCACCAACTGATGACCGCACGCGCCGGCGGCGGCTGGGTGCTGGATGGCTACATCCTGAGCATCATCGGCGTGGTCATCGTGCAGTTTTCCGACTACCTGAAGCTGGACTCGTTCTGGCAGGGCCTGGTAGCCGCCTCGGCCATGCTCGGCACCTTCTTCAGCAGCTTCCTGTGCGGTTGGCTGACCGACAAGATCGGCCGCAAGCGCCTGTTCTTCGTTGGCCCCATCCTGTTCATCATCGGCTCTGTGGGCAGCTTCTGGGTCGAGTCAGGCATGGCGCTGTTCATCCTGCGCTTTTTGGTGGGCATCGGCGTCGGCCTGGAATACCCGGTGGCAGGCTCGCTGCTGACCGAATTCCTGCCGCAGAAAAACCGCGGCCCGCGCCTGGCCGGCCTGACCATCTTGTGGTTTGCTGGCGCAGCGCTGTCGTACATCGTCGGCAACCTGATCCTCGCCTACGGCGGTGACGAGGCCTGGCGCCTGGCCCTGGCAAGTTCCGCGGTACTCGGCGCACTGCTGTTCATCGTGCGCCTGAAAACCCCCGAGTCGCCGCGCTGGCTGATGAGCAAAGGCCGCCTGGACGAAGCCGAGCGCATCATCAAGCAGGTGTACGGCGCCTCGTTCTCGCTGGCCAACGTGCCCGCGCAGGATGCCGAGCAGAAGGTCACCCTGCTGGACCTGGTGCGCTCGGGCTACGGCAAACGCATGCTGTTCGTCTCGGTGTTCTGGAGCGCGGCGGTGGTGCCGATGTTTGCGGTGTACTCCTTCGCGCCGGTGGTGCTGGGGGCGCTGAATTTGAAGGGCGCCTGGGCGTCGTACGGCTCGGTGCTGATTACCCTGCTGTTCGTGGTCGGTTGCATCGTCGCCACCAAGATGATCGACACCCTCGGGCGCCGGCCGCTGATTATCCACAGCTTCCTGTGGTCGAGCCTGGCGCTGCTGGGGCTGGGCGTGTTCTCCGATGGCTCCGAGATTCTGGTGCTGGTGCTGTTCGGTGCCTATGCGCTGTTCATCGGCGGCGCGCAGGTGCTGGAGCTGGTGTACCCGAACGAGCTGTTCCCCACTGAAATTCGTGCGTTCGCCGTGGGCATGGGCGCGTCGATGTCGCGCATTGGCTCGGCGGCGGGCACCTGGCTGGTGCCGATGTCACTGCTGCACCTGGGCATCAACAACACCATGTTGATTGCTGCGGTGGTGTCCGTGGTCGGCCTGATCGTGTCGGTGTGGCTGGCGCCGGAGACCAAAGGCATGAGCCTGGAGCGGGCCGCTTCGCTGGCGCGTTGACCGACCGCGAGGCCGCTTTGCGGCCTATCGCCGGCAAGCCGGCTCCTACCTGTAACGCGATCCCCTGTAGGAGCCGGCTTGCCGGCGATGAGGCCAGAACAGGCCCCCGCAGCCATCCGGCAAATATTTAAAAATAAATGAGGTACTTTCTCATTCTCGTTCGGCAAGCAGGAAAGGCCGCAATACAGGCCTACCTGTCGACCCCGTACGGAGCGAGAAAATGAGTGCGTCCCCGATCCCACTGCGCCACCCCCTGAGCCGCGCCATCCAGGCCGCCGCCCTGGGCCTGCTGGTCGGCAGCCACACCCTGCCGGCCCTGGCGCAAACCACGCCCGCCGGGCAGCACAGCCCGGTGCAGCAGTGGAACATCCCGGCCGGCCCGCTGGCCCCGGCGCTCGACCGCTTTGCCCGCGAGGCCGGCATCAGCCTGTCGTATGAGGCCGCCAGCGTGGCCGGGCGCACCACCCGCGGCGTCAGCGGCGCCCTCGACACCCCGAGCGCCCTGGCCGCACTGCTGCAAGGCAACGACCTGCAAGTCGACCAGCAAACCCCCACCGCCTACCTGCTGGTAGTCCCACCAAAACCCGCCGGCCCGCTGGAAATCGGCGCCACCGAGGACTACCGCCTGGCCCCGGTGATCATCAACGCCAAGGTGAAGGTGGATGCCGGCGATGACAGCAACTCGGTAGTGGCCAAGGAGCTGTGGGTGGGCGGCAAGGTGGCCACCAGCATCCTCAACACCCCGGCTTCGGTATCGGTGGTGACCCGCAAGGAACTCGAGCAGCGCAGCGTCAGCACCACCGAAGAAGCCCTGCTGTACACCCCCGGCGTGGTCAGCGACTTTTACGGCAGTGACGACCGCAACGACTACTTCCAGATTCGCGGCTTCCAGGCCACCACCTACCGCGACGGCCTGACCCTGAGCTCGATGCGCGGCGTGCGCGAAGACCCGTTCGCCTACGAGCGCATCGAAATCCTGCGTGGCGCCAACTCCACCCTGTTCGGCCCCGCCGACCCCGGCGGCTCGGTGAACTTCGTCACCAAGCAGCCGCGCTTCGAGCAGTTCGGCCAGGGCTACGTCACCTACGGCTCGTACAACCACCGTGAAACCGGCATCGACGTGGGCGACTCGCTGAACGAAAGCAACACCCTCGCCGGCCGCTTCACCGCCAAGATGCAGAACAGCGACCGTGAGTACGAGCACTCGCAGGACGACAACCGCTTCGTGATGGGCGGCCTGACCTGGGCCCCCACCGACTACACCTCGGCCACGGTGATTCTCGACTACCTCAAGACCAACAGCTCCCCCAACAGCGGCGGCTACCCGCTGGACAAGGAGTATGACCGCGACAAGTTCTACGGCGAGCCCAGCTACAACTACCACGACGTCGAGCGCACCAGCCTCAGCAGCAACGTCACCCACGACTTCGACAACGGCTTCGTGCTGCGCGGCAACCTGCGCTACAGCGAGCTGACCGACAACTACGGCTACGTCTACCTGAGCGACTCCGCCACGCGCGTGGGCACCAGCATCCCCCGTTACCTGCTGGGCACCGACAGCGATGCCAACCAGTTCAACGGCAACCTGATGCTGCAGTACGACCACCAGTTCGAGCACATCGACAGCAGCAGCCTGGTGGGCGTGGAGTACCTCAACTCCTCGAACAAAGAGAGCTCGGTGTACGACACCGTGTCCTCGATCGACATCGCCAACCCGGTATTCACCGGCGTGCCCGCAACGCTGACGCCCTATACCGCGAAGAAGAACGACGTCACCACCAAGGCCGTGTTCCTGCAGCAGAACCTGTCGTTCTACGACCGCTTCATCGTCACCGCCGGTGTGCGCAACGACTCGATGGACCTGAGCAGCAAGGGCTACAACCTGTTCAGCACCCCGACCACTATCGATGAGCGCGACCACTACAACGCCACCTCCTACCGCGGCGCGTTGACCTACATCGTCACCGACGAAGTGTCGACCTACGTGAGCATGGTCGAGTCCGTCTCGCCGCCCCAGGTGGGCGTGACCCCGCAGACCGGCCGCCAGTACGAAGTGGGCGTGAAGTACTCGCCGATGGAGATGGACGCCATGTTCTCGGCGGCCGTGTACGACCTTACCCAGGAGAACGTGAGCATTGCCGTGGTGCTGCCCAGCGGCATCATCGAGCAGCAGAACGTGGGCGAGTCCCGCGCCCGTGGCCTGGACCTGGAGGCCAAGGTGCAGCTGACCCAGGAACTGAGCCTGATCGGTGCTTATTCGTACATGAAGTCGGATGTGCTGCGCGGCACCTTGCGTGACGGTACTTCGCTCGAAGGTAATGAGTTCACCATCGCGCCGAACCACACCGCGTCGCTGTGGAGCTACTACGAACTGCCCGGGACCGACGTGAGCGTGGGGCTGGGGGCGCGGTACGTGGGGGCTTACTACATGGATGCGGCCAATACCAAGCGCACCGAGGGGACCACGCTGTTTGATGCGGCGTTCAACTACAAGATTGCCAAGGGGACGGACTTGGCGGTCAACGTTAGTAATCTGCTGAATGAGCAGCATGTGGTGGGGTCGGGGACGGCTGACTACTACAACCCGGGGCGGGAGGTTACGGCTAAGGTGAGTTATAGCTGGTGAGGTGAGAGGGGCGCGGTATTGTGAACGGGAAGGGCCCGCTTTAAGCGGGCCCTGGACGTCCTTTTTGCCTTCAGCAGAACAGCGCAGGGGTTGCGTACGCACGACACCCCTTTGCAAACCACGGCGCAACTCGGCCGCTCAGTTCAGGTGGTCCTGACCCTGCAGGATCTTGCAGACCTCAACATTTGCCTCGACAAATGCCTCCCAGCTGAATCGCCCGGCATAGTGCATTCGGTACTGCCGGTCGACCCGGCAGATGTCCGGGCGGGTCTCGTAGATCAGGCAGCGCTTGTCGGTATCGTTGTAATGCCGACAAGCGCCATCCCCTCGATCAAGGTACTGCGTCTGTTCTGCCAGGTGCACACTGCGGCAACACAGCCCGCATTGACTACAAGGGAACGCCGGTAGCGTCATACCAGCGAAGCCAGCCAGCTGCGGGTGCTGGCCGTGTTACCTACCTCGAACGGCAATTCGATACCGCGTGCCTCCACAGCCTGCTTGAGAATCGCACTGCGCTGGATCTCGTCATTGCACGCTTCGAGCTCCAAGGTAAAGGCCTGCAACTCCTCCACGTCCATGTTGAACTCCAGCCGGCTCAGTTCCAGCAGGTAACGGTCCAGTTCTGCGTTGATTGCCTGGAACTCGCGCACCGTGCCGGCGTGCGGTGTCAGCGATTCGATGAAGGCCCAGAGCTTACGAGCCATCGCACTGTGCAGCAGGAAGTAGTTCAGGCCCAGGGTCATCACGCCTGTTACCAGCGCACCGGCAAACGCGGCCAGCTCTGTGCCGAACGGGAAGCTGAGCAATGGCACCAGTTGGGTGTAGGCCATGGTGCCCACTACCGTGGAAACGCCCACCGACAGCAACGACGTCACCGCCTGGCATTGCTCCACGAAGCTGAGTTGGTCAGGGTTGAACACCATCACCTTGATGGCCTTGACCAGTTGGCCCCACAGCTCACGGATGATTTTGATCGCCATTGCCTGGGTGGTGGCGAAGATGTTGAACACCGTGGTGGTCAGGCTGCCGAGCACACCGGCGAATACGCCATTTTTGAAGGCTGTGAGGAAGTCATGGAAACGCTCCTGCACCCGGGTCCAGATGCCCTGGAGTGACTGGGTGAAGCTGTCGACGAAGGCTTCCAGGCTGAACTTGTGTTTGAGCTTGTCCAACAGGGCTGGCAGTTGCGCACGCAGTTCGAACCAGACCTCTGCCATCACCAACCCGAGCATCTGGCGTGTACCCATAGCCAAACCGGCTGCCCCGGACGCGCGCGCGGTCTGGTGCAGAAATGCGCTGCTGGTGTAATAGGCCGCGTTGATCTGCTGGTCGTAGGGCGCGCGGGCCTCTGCATCACGCTTGCGCATGCCTTCAGGGTCCACGGCCTTGAGCTCGTTGATCTTGCTCTCGGTCTTGCGAATCTTGTCTTCCAGTGCGCGAGCTTCATGCTGCTGCTGCGGGGTGTCGCGCGGCATTTTCGTCAGGCGTGCACGGTCACCCGCCAGCGCTTTCTCATGGTTGGAGATCAGGCCAGGCAGCCTGTCCAGGTATTCGTTGATCGGCGTCTGTTTCTTCGACTTGTTGACCGTCTCGTGGGTGGTCTGCAGGTTGCTGCTCTGGTTGGCCAGCTCCACACCACTGAGGCCGGCCAGTACCCGGCCAGCATCATCGTGGATTTCCTTGGCGCTGATGACATGGTCCAGGTTGCGTTGTTCATGGGCAGCCATCACCGTATTGCGATAAGGGTCGTCCAGGGTACCCGCCGCCTGGCTGGCCTTGTCTCGCTGGCCGGTGGCAATGTAGTTCGCGTGTTGGTGGTACGGCGTGGAGTCGTACTCGCCACGTTGTTCGAAGCGTTGCTTTTCTGCCTCGGTCGCCCAAACCCCGTTACGCACGTTGTGGATGGTGTTCACCTCGCCACCCTGCTTGTCCTTGAACAGCAGGAAGTCCAGGCCAAAGCTGGTGGTGAGGCTGGTGATAACCGTTTTTTCGAGCTCTTCGGCCCAGGGGAATTCTTGCGCTGCGGCGTGCATAGGAGCGTCCATGACGAATGAGTGAAGGGCGAAGCGGTGGCGGGGCCTTTCGGCCCCGCGCGGGGCATCAGGCGGGCTCGACGCCTTGCGCCTTGGCCTTGGTTTCGCTGATCTGCTCGTCCAGCTTGGCGCTGTTGAGGATCATCGAACCATCGGCATCGGTCGCCATGACCGGGATGTCGTTCTTGTCCTTGACCACATTGCCGTTCACTTCCTTGACCTTGAACAGCGGGGTAGTGATCAGGTCGACCAGGATCGCGGCCAGGGTAAAGCCGTTGTTGATTGCGCGTATGACGGTCTCGCTCATGCTGGCCATCTCAGCCTGTGGGTCGAGCTTGCGCGAACGCATGTCTTCGATACGGCGGGCTACGTACTTGAGGTGTTCGAAGTACTTGTCGAACTGTCCATATACCGACTTGAGTACGTCGTTGATGTCGAAGGCGTAGTCTTCTGCCTTGCTCAACTGCTGCTGGGCTTTTTGCAGCTTGGTGATCGCACTGTCTACTTCGCGGTCTGCCTTGTGCGCATTCTTCAGGGCTTCTTCGCCATGGCTGTTGTAAGCCCAGCCGGCGATTGCCAGCACCGGGCCTGCCACTGCAGCGCCCAGAATGGCAGTACCGCCGGCCATGCCCAGGCCACCAGTAGCGAGCGAGCCGCCGCCGATTGCCGCCAGCGTTGCGTTGGTTGCTGCAACCCCGGCCAGCGACGAGATGGCGGTGCCGGTGGAGGCTGCGCCCAGCGCCATGACGCCGCCGTATACGGCAAACCCGGCGGCCGCGCCGGCCAGGCCCGCACCTGCGGTGGCCCCGAGCACGCCCACTGCGGTGTAGCTGTAGCTCTCGATGCTCTGCAGCTTGTGCTTCGGTATATTGATCTTCAGCTTGTCCTGGCGGTCTGCGTTGAGCTTCTCCAGCAAGTCGTTGGCGAGTGTCTTGAATTCGTCGAACTTCTTGCCGATCTCCAACTCATCCCGGCCCAGCGTCTCCAGTGCGGCGTTGGTTGCTTTCTCCTGAGCGTCGAATGCGTCCTTCTTGTCGGCATAACGCGCTTTGGCAGCGTTGACGATGTCATCGGCTTCCGAGTGCTTCTGATAGCCGTCGTAGCCTTTCTTGGCTCCGTAGGCTGCGCTTACCAGCGCCGCGGCGCCGAGGATGAGAGGAAGTGGCATGGCAATGTCCTTTTGAGTGTTGGGGTCAGGCAGGTTGTGCGGTTGAGGATTCAGGTGAGCGTTCTGGTAAAGGGCCAGCATCGAGCTCAATCGATCGCGAATTTCATTCACCCATACCTGCGGTGCGTACAGGCGAATGTTGTCGTTCAGGGCGAAGATCCAGTAGAGCGTTTCGCGGTCCAGTGGCACCGTGGCCTGAAGGCGGTACCAGCCCTGTTCGCAAGGGCCGGACAACGTCTGTTGTTGGCTCAGTGGTGTTTCGCGGAGCAGGTCTGCGATTTGCGGGCGTATGTCGGCGAGCAGCTCGACCTTGGCTTCGGCTTCGCGGTGGCTGAACACGCCGCTGGCGATATAGGCGTCCACGTCGAAGCTTTCATGCATGTTGGCGGCGTCATCGAGCACGCTCACCTCGTTGATGCGGTGCAGGGCAAATTGGCGCAGGTCGCTGTAGTCATTCACCGAGGCCAGCAGGTAGCTCACGCAATGGCGGGAGACCAAGCCCGCCGGGTGCAGGCGAAAGCGCTTGAGCTCGCCCTTGCTGCGGCTTCGGTAGGCCACTTCCAGCTGTTTGCGCTCGAGCAGGCCGGCCGATACCTGGGCCCACGTGTGTGCACTGACCTGCGCCGGGAGCAGGGTCTTGCCATTGGGGAGCGAGCGCACGCGCTTTGCCCAGTCGGCCAGGCCATTGCCACCCAAACCCTGGAGGAAATTGCGAGCGCGACGAAACTGCGGACCCAGTTGGTCCAGAACACTTTGCGGCAGAATCGGGCTCAGGTGGCTTTCCGAGAGGAACAGCGCCAATGCAGTGGGCGCGTCCATATCTTCCAGCTTGAGCGGTGCCTCGCGGGTAAAGCTCCAGCGGAAAGGCGTCTCGCTGTCGTCGCATTGCAGGGAGAACGGGATCGACAACCGGCTCAAGTCTCGCTGGATCGAGCGCAGGGTGACCGAGAAGCCCCTGTCATGGAGTTTTTCGAGCAGGGTTGGTGTTGCAATGCGCTGAGGTTCGGTGGGTATCAGACGCAGCAATGCAAACAGCCTGAGCAGCGTATCCTTCGCTTGGGACATGGCAACTTCCTGGTTCTATGTCTCGACCGAGCGCCAAAGGCTGGCGTCAAGTTGAGCGGAATCCTACTCAATAGAATGGCTTTATGCCATTAGTTGTTAGGAGGGGGGCGCCGGGGAATTTCGCTGCGATTCAACCCGCGGCGGCCTGGCGCGCTGCGCGTTCGCGTTTCATCTCGTTGTATTCGCGGTAGAACGCGTAGCCTTTGGTCAGCACTACGAAGAATCCGATGGTGGCGAGCAGGTTTTTCATTGTCAGGTCCTCTGTGAGATGAGGTTTATTGTGCGCAGGGGGGGCGACAAGCTGTGTCGCGCTGGTGACGGTTCAGCCGTGGAGCGGCAGGAATTGCTTGAGGTGTGTTTTGAGGGCTTACTTTTGAGTGACGGTGTGAAGCTGAAGCGGAGGGGGTATCGCAGGTGGGGGAGTGGATGAACATGGCAGCATTCAGGGCTGGCGCGTCATCCTCTGGGAGGTCTGCTTTTAGACGCAGTCCCGGCAGGCCAAGGTGAAGGGCGGAGGAGTGGTTGGCATGGGTGCACCGTCTTGAGAGGCAAGGGCAGTGAGTGGGCGGCGAGAGGTGGTGATGTGGGGGATAGGCACGCGAGGGGGAGAGTTTCTTGAGGGAGGCAGGGTATGGGGGGCAACGAATGGATTTTGCGGTAGCCCTTTTGAAGGTTGTTGCTGAAGGGGGGGCTGTTACGGTACTTCAGGCACGGAAAGATGTCTGTGGGCGTGTATAGATCATGAAGTGGTGGGCCGGGGTAATTTGAACCAGTTCAGTAATCTATTGATTTAGAGCATTAATAACTGTTCTAGTTTTTAGTTGGAATACCAATTGGAATACTCGCTCCATTTGACCACCCGTTTACATTCGATCTGGCCAGCACGTTTCGCAACCATGATTGGCAGTGAACTGCCCATGGCTGCCGCTGGCGGCAGGTAGAGATTGGCCACGAGTGGACGCTCGCCCTAGACCAATTCCGGCACAGCTGCTCGTGAGCGTGCACTTGGGATTGTGGGTTCTACCGGTCGATACGGCTCGCCTCATTGCCGCCAACTACGGTTTTAAGGAGAATAGGGAAGATTCATAGATCCATGGTGTTAGAAGGGAATCCACAGTGACATATTGCGTAGTATGGAAAACTGGTAACGCAGCTTTCATTGCAGCAGACAGTGCGATAACCAGCTATGGAGGGAACGTAACTGGCAATCCCAACGGGGTTACCTCCCTAGGCCAACAGCAGGGCTTTGCCGACAATACGAAATATGTTTGTGAAGGGGCATTTAAAATATTCAGTTCGTCCAACGCGGCGCTCTGTCTCTCGGGTGATGTTGATTTTGGGCATGAGCTTATAAGCCTTGCTATAATGCATTTGGAGAATAATGCCCCGCCCATTAATGCGTTAACTCTAGCCCACTTGAACTATCCCGACTTTCAAATTAGGCCGGCGATAAAGATAGCTGTAATCAGTTTTGATTCAGAGCCAAGAATCACCGTCCTTACTAACCTGCAAGAGGATTTTGTTTCGAGTCATGAGCATTTTGTCGAGTTTGGAAGCCCGCCACCAGACTTGATTCAGTACACAACGGCTTTTCATGATGTGTTTCATAAAAGCTGGGAGAGTGAGTCTAGGTTGTATGAGAAGGCGAATGAGTTCATGCTCGTTCGGATGCTTTCTCTCTTGCAGATATATGGCATGCATAATCGCACGTTACCCAATTATGGAATTGGCGGATCATTTACGGGGCTTTATATAACCAGACAGGGCATACAGAAACAGCCGGACATATGCTACGTTCTATGTGGGGAGACACCAGAGTTAGGTGACTCGACCTGCACGCTGACTCAGATGAAGTCAGACCATTTTTGCATTGTCAGCACTCGCATGTGCTTAGCCATCGGAAATGGCTTTGTCAATAGCCAAGAAGATATGTATCGAATGGATGTATCATTGACTGAGGCGCAACAAACATTCGACTCTGGAAAATTTGACTACGTTGTAATTCTTAACAAGTCCCGGCATACCGCGACTGCTCTTCAACTGAACAAGCAACTCCATCATCGCCTCCTTAGTATTGATGTTTTTGATGAGGGTGAAGGAGCAATAGGTTTTGCTTTCAGTAACAAGTTAATGAAGATCGTAAATGATAATTACGAAATGATTGATTCTCCGAAGTACGCGATTATAGCCTTTTTGGGCTTTGAGGAAGCGAATCCTGTAGTTATTGAGGAGTTCGAGCAGTCCGCCAGGGATTTTAAAAGTCGAAACCTTCGGCTCAGTTCGAGCTATCCTCTGATATTCTCCGTTATTGAAGGCGATACAGTCATTGATTCATACCTTGGTTGCGCTGAAACTGTAATGCCTTTTATAAAGCACTTCAAAGAATTCAGTCGCATTACTATTTCAGATTGGCAGTCCGGCGAGCTTAAGTTGGAGTATAAGGATGGCCGTATAACCAATGCTCCAGATAATTTTAAGCTTGAACAGCATTTTGATGAGATTCCCAGCAAAGATACCGATCTTAATATTTTCGCTTTTATTTTGGAGCCCGAATCGAAAGGGTTAGTGCCGTACGTTAGCCAGGTTTTGGCTAGAGATTGGGATGAGGCGGAATTCATAATAAAGTACGAAGTCGATGCAGATCCTGATATAACTTTTAAAGTTCGGCGTGCTAGGAAAATATTTTATCACAGGCGCTATAATGGACTTTAAAGGTTGTCTTGCGCAAGATGGGATGGTTGCAAATTTTCGGCTTGTATTGGTTGGTCGGCAACGACGTTTTGTGTCGGCTTTGGGTAGGTGGCAGCCGTATTCAACAGACAAAACTTTTCCAGGTGCGGTATTTAAGCATTGCCTCGAGGCAGAAAAGCCCGCATCACTGCGGGCTGAAGAGTTAACTTTTAGACGGAGTGGGAGAAGGTGGAGGTGGGGGCGGCTCTTTTCTTGGCTGATTATCTTTTACGTAGCGCATCGGCGGAGGTGGTGGCGGTGGCGGTTTTTGGGCCATTATTAACTTGCTCCTGTTGATGTACATAGAATGGAAGGAATGACAGCACTGAGAGAAACAGCGCCGCCGTTACATAGTTTGCAAGCGATCGGAGATAGCTCCCGCGTTTGTCGTTATTCTCTGTATTCACCGTTGCGCCTTCGATGAAGTAATTCAGAACCAAGCTCTTGAAGTGTGCATCGGCTTCTTCTGGATTGGTCCAATATTTCTCGTAATCATCGCTGAAGCTACGCCGATGAGTCTCAAGCTCCATCAGTGTTGGAAGACCTCTGTCGAAATCCCTAAGGGACCATGTAGCACGGAAATACAAAGCGCCGATCAGCAGCATCAAGCACGTGCTGAGATAGAAAATCCAGAAGAAGACGCTCGCAGTACCGTCCTCGGTAGTTGGTGCTTTGTTGAGCATATACGAGAGGAAGGTGACGATGGCTACCAGCATCGCAAGCGGCATACTCAATCTGGCGTAGAGTTTTTCTTTGCGGTCGAGCTCCTGGTAGAAAACCTTCTCGTAAAAGGCAAACCTCTCCTTATCGTCCATACTAGCGCTAGTTCCTCTTGTGATACTAAATTGGCATCAATAACGCAAAGCCAGGCGCCACTAAACCTGACCACTGCATTTTGTTACGCGAAAGCACGCTGCGATGGTGCAGACCAGCCTTACCAAGGCAGGCGGATTCATGCAACCAAGCGATACCAGCCTCTTGGCCGACAAGTGGGCCTACTTTTGGCTGATCTGAGACGCTCGATGATTTTCTACGGATGTCGGCGGCTACCAAAAGTCGACGACGCACTTGGTGTCACTAGATGCCGTCTTGCCTCTCTAATCCTGTCAAGTTCTAGAAGGGAATTTTCATTTTTAGTTTTGGCTTCCCGTAGATCCTTACGCTTCAGGCGAATATGCTCAAATGGTCGTGCTTATCACGCGTGCAGCATCGCCAACTGCGTATGGTTCGAAAAGTCTTCCTTCGCTGTACTAAGCAAGCTGCCGAAGTTGATACTCCTTCCACCACCGCCCTGTTTAAGCGTGCGAAGCGCTGCATGCCAAGCAGCCTGACCGGTGGGATGAAATTGGAGACGGGACAGGTCACCGCCGGCGCGGCTCCAGACCTCTTGGTCCCGTGGTCCGAATGGGTAGAGCTCGACCAAGATCTTCTCAAGCTCCGACCATGGGAGCTCCTCTCGCACTGCTAGCGTAATTTCAGGACTGTACGGCGACTTCTTCCCACCTTGGCTAAGCGCGACAGCGAAGTTCACTTCAAGGTTGTCAGCCTTAAAAATTGGGTGCTGGCCGTCTGGGATCAGCTTAGGCACCTCTTCGGAGACGTAGTTAAACAGGTCAAAGACTTTGATGAAGCCGCTTGCGCTCTTGTCGGCAGCTCCGCGTAAACCCGCCAGCAGTGCAGTAGTGAATACGCTGTTCCTTGCACCGGTAAATACGGACGACACTTCGTCAGCACGACACGATGCCATTAGTGCACGTCCGCTACCAACTGCCAGTTTTGCGAAGGTGTTTTGGCTATAGCCAGACTTGAGCTCGTGGCCTTTGTCATCCTTCAAACTCTTCGAGATCGCAGCGCCTCCAGCATGACAAGCGTCGATGAAGACCAGAAGTCGTTTCGCCTTGATCTGCGCAAGTGCAGCAGCTAGCTCATTCGAGCTAATGGATGTGTTTTCAATGTCAGCGAGATCGCTATCCACAGTGACCAGCACGCTGTCTTCATTGCCTGGGCTGCCCACGACGCCACCGTGGCCGGAGAAGAACACGCAGGCCGTATCATCAGACCCGGCTCGAGTAGCCAGTTCGGCTAGCCCTCTCAAAACAGCTGCCCGAGTAGCGTTCGCGTCTAGGAGAGTGACGACGTTGGCGGGGGAATAGCCACAGTGATCCGGCGATGAGAGCGTAGCGGCGACGTCATTGACGTCGTTCAGAATCGCGGTAGGTAGTCTGGAAATTTGCTGATAGTTCGCCACGCCGATAAGTAGGGCATGACCTTGAGGGTAGCCAGTTGGGTTCATGTTTCCACCATGGGAATGTGGGAGTTTTAACGCCAGCCTACAATGTCTGTATCGCTGATATAGAGGCGCAGCTTCTCGTTCATGGGAAAGTCTTGACACATCGTTTTAAGCAGATCACGTGCAGTCGGACGGCCGCCGAAACGGATTGAATTCAATGCAGCGTGCCAACGTGTTGCGCCATTTTGAGATCGTCCAGGTAGATCGGAATTTTTGCCTCCGGCGCGAGACCAGAGCTCGTCGCTATCCGGACCGCTTGGATAGAGTTCACAGACCTCATCTTCGAAGGCTTTCCACTTTTCGGCGGTGCTTAGTTTTGAGATTCCAAGCTTCCAACGCGTATAAAAGCTGAGTAAGTCTGCGCACAGCTTTAGCCCTGGCTTGATATCTGGACGGCCGGCAAGCCGGTCCGAAAGATGTTTAGCAGCGCGCTCCCAATGACGTGACGCCACAAGCGTTCCTAGCTGCTCAGAATCCGCATGAGAAAGTATGCGAGCGCCCTTCAAGATGTTGTTCAGCCATGCGATAAACACCTCTTCGGGAAACGACGGGAGGCCACTGATGATTGCCAGGTGCACATCAACCGGAACTGATGACCTTTCAAGCACTGACCGCAGGTTCGAGCTAGCCATGATTGCGCGTTCAAGTGGGGCTTCGGGGGAAGTCACCACTGCGCCTTTCGCCGCTACTTCCAGCCAGCCGGTTGCGGTCGCCTGCAGGTAGTGGTCACACTGCGACGCGGGCAAAAGCGACCACAATCGCGCACGCTCCGAGGTGGCACATAAGTCAGCCAAAGGGGTTTTTGCCAGCGCCTCGAGTAGGCCGGTGTCGACGGGTAGCCCTTCGACGAGTTGAGCTAAAACAGTGTCACGCGCGCCGATGGCATTACTAGGTGCGTTCCAAAGGGAAGAGTTCTTGCCAATCACAGCGCCCCACACCTGTTGCTCGGTAATGTTATCGCAGCGGATGTTAGACAGGATCTGAGGATGGGCAGCGGCCTGCTCTGCGCACAATCCGACCAGCCGTGGGTCCTTATGCACCAGCGCACACTCCAATGTTTGAGGTGGGCTCGCGTACCGAAGGGCTGACCGTAACCCGGCGCTGTGATCTAGGTCTTTATCAACCTTGAGTTGCTGGCCTGTGGCATCGATAGGGGACAGCGTTGCCGCTAGCGTGGCGCCGTACGCGGTCAGCCAGCGCTTCTTCAGCAGCGGCGAGAGTAGAGCGGCCGAAGAGGTAACGTGGAGCATTCTGGGCACTTCCCCCGCTAGCCGCTGCTCAACTTTTTCGTCAGCCGGTAGGGTATCTACCGCTGCGGCGAACGCGGTGTGGTTATGTTCGGCCCATCTCCAAATTGCTTGGTAAATGGCGGGCTTGTCTCGACGAACGGCAGTCGATAAGCCGGTTGTCACTGCAGCGCACCAGGGAGGTAATGCGAGGTCCTCATCAACTGCGGCTGCGACCATCTGCATTAAGTCGACGTCGTCCGCTGGAGCAAATCCGAGGTTACTGACAAGGAGCTCAACGGCCGACCATAGCGCCCGCGTGTTGGCAAAGCCAGAGAGTGTCAAATTCCTCATTAGCAGCAACTGCTTGCAGCCTGCGCCTGGAATCAAGGCCGTAAATCGACCGATGAGCTTGTCCTTGATGCTTGCGCCGAACATCGGCTGATTTGAGAGGCCGTCTGCCAAGCGTATGGCAGCCAGCAAATCATCGAAGCTTTCGCCGCCAGAGAGGAGGGTTTGCAGCCGTTCAAGCCGGCTCAGTTCTCTGAGTGTGTGAACTCCAAGGCCCAGGTCCTCGGCGAGAGCCAGGATTGGCTGCACGTCGCGCTGGCCGCAGAGAATTCTGGCGGATTCAGAGTTCGGAGTTTTATCGTCTGGCTTGACCATGCGATGCTTTGTCCAGCGAGCTTGGAGCTGCTCGGGCGTGCATACAAGCGCCGGCATGGGTTGCTCGACCAGGTCGTTCGGACCGAAGCTCAGCCGGAACGCGAAGGTTCGTCTCAAGGCCGGCCAGAGGTTCTTCCACAGTGAGTCAACGAGGTGCTCGAACCCCTCGACACTCATTCGGACAACTGGAGCGAGTCCTTGGGCTGCCAGCGCGTTGGCCGTACCGATCAAGTCAGCGGGTGGCAGGTGGCTGCTGCCTTCATTGTCAAGCTCAAGCGTTACCACTGAGTCAGGGCATTCTGTGACCGAGGCTGCCAGCCGTCCAAAGAGCGCGGCCAGGCTTCCCACTTTGCACATATCGTCCAAGCTGACAATTAGTGCATGAGTCAGCACCATGCCGCCGCGCGACGCGCTTGAATCCAGAAACGTGCGAGCGAGAAGGTAGTGGTCGTCGATAGGAAAGCCGCGTACAAACGGCGACCAAGCTTGGACACCTGGGGGCACTACATCTGGTAAGTCGAGCTTTGATGCGATGGCAGCGGCTATAGGCGCGTTCGTACTCGATGTTCTCAGTCCGTGACCACGGCCTGGGATCTCGCCATAAACGGCCTGTTCGACTCGCATGCGATTAGGTCCTGTCTGCCATCAAGTGTTGGATCGGCAGGGTAATGTCGGTGTTCTTCACACCGTTGGGTAGCACCACGTAACCGAACTCTTCAGGGCCACGGATTGCGTACTCTAGGTCCGCATCCGTCTTGCTGAGCGTGCGTTCCAAGGCCGATAGGCCAATGACAGTAGGCAACGCCCAATTGCTGCGCACGAACGACCACAGCATCGGCAGTCGAGACGCCAAGAGGTCAGCCGGCAGCTCCGTCGTATTAAGCTCATCCCAGCAGCTCAGCAAGATGGTTAAGCGAGGTTTGCGAAGCGGCCGGTCGAAATGGAACTGCGCCAGGTACAGCAGCATTTGAAGGAGCTCCACAGTCCTTGCTTGATCTGACAGCTCATATGCCGCCGCCTCACTCTGGGGCTCAACTGCAGCGAATGACTGCAGCGGGCGCGAGAACAAGTCGTCTTCGGAGCGAAGCGAATGCAATCTGATGAGCACGACCCAGTCCGTGGCTTCGACCACGCGATCGCGCCAGGCGGACGGGATCCGGCGCTGCGTGACAAGGTTACGAACCTGTTCGCCGCCATAGTCCGGCCAAACCAGTTCGGCGTAACGGCCAGCCTTGTCCGTAATGGGCCAGACGCTCTCGACGTAGATGTTAGCTGGTGTGTGGTCGGTAGACTTTCCCTCAGTCAGGCAACTGAGAGCTGTAGTGAACGCCTCCAGGTTCGTTGGAGCGCCTGTCATCTTGAGCGCGTCGGCCTTGACCATGAGCCGTTTCAAAAACTGGGCCCCATAGTGAGTCTTACCGACATTTGACTCGCCGACCAACAAGATGGTGTGTTGAGCAGCCACCAACTATCTCCTACCAAATCGAAAAAGAGGATCGTGACCACAGACTTCTGTCGTGGGTAAGTCAACCCCCGCGCGCTTAGACCGAAGAACCCAGTCAAATAGCTCGCGGAAGCCTTCTGCAGCGTCGACCTCGCCACAAGCCGATACGCTGACTATGAATTCCGGGACGCTAGATGAATGCGAGGCCACCGCTTTTCTGATCTGGGCCTCCATGGCAGCCGCCACTTCTACGTCCCCCTTCGTCCAGACGAGTGCCAAGCGCCGTCCGCGGGCCTTGGCTACTGTTCGCTGAGCAAGCAGTTGGAAGTCGTTTCGAGCGGTCCCCATTCTGGGCCCAGCAAGAGCCTGACGGTCAGCAATCAGTAGCGTGACGTCTGCGTGTCGAGCAATCCAGCGGGCTCCCTCCGCATCGGTTGCCTGCTCGTTGATCGCCCATTTTTGAAACCACTCTCCAGGTGCATCGGCAAAAAGAAAGTCGCGTAGCGACCCGTCTTCACGGCGAAAGCCAAGGTGAAGCATGCCGGGTGCTCGAGCGGCTCCGCTGGGTGTGTGGGGCGGAAAGCTTGGGGGCTGCCCCGGTTTCCAGCGCAGATACGTCGCCACCGCCTCCCAACCTGCCAGCGTGTAAGAGTTGCTGAATAAATTGGCATCTGTAGTCAGGGCACCTTGACCCAGCAGCAGATAGAACGCACCGAGAAGTGTCGTCTTACCTGCGCTTTCTGGGCCGACGATACCGACGGTGATGGGCTTGACCTTACCACTGACGAAGTTGAGGTCAGACTCTCCCATCGCCAAGCCGCTCCACGGGAGCAGCATCTGGTCGCAGTTAGCCGAAGCGGCTTCTTCACCTTTGCTAATACGATTCCACTCGGGGCACACATCGAGCCGGATGTGGCCCAGCGTACAGGTGGTGTTGTCATCAGCGAAACAGTTGGGATGGGGGCATCTGTCCATGGGCGCCTTACTTCTTCCTGACCCGTTTTGTTGGGCTCTCGTTGGTGGCGCGTGCGCTCTGAAGCTCACGGAATAGGTATGTTCCCCACTCGGACGGGGTCATCTTGGTGGAAGCGTCCACACCAACTAGGGCACACATGATCGTCGCTTCGATTGCACCTGAATCCCCCGGGTGGCCAATTAACGACAGTAGCGGGCCTCGACCAACGGGTGCAGGTGCATACTGAGCAGCCAGCGCGCGGAAAGGCCGCATGAATGCGCTTGTCCTAGCATCGTGCACGAGGCTAGCGAAGTCACGCTCGCTGCCTCCTTGATCATCTTTCTCTGCGGGAAGGCAGCGGATAGCCTCTCGTAGGAAGGCCGACACACTTGCTGGCGAATAGGTTGGCACCTGCTCGTGTAGGTCGAGCGCCATCAAAGCAGAGGCCTCGAACGGAGGTAGGTCAAGGTAGCTCGCATGAGCGCTCGGGGAATAAAGCGCTTCCTTCCACCAAAGTAGGTTCGTGCGGCGCTGAAGACCTACCGTCGCGCCGCTAAAGCTCGATAACGCTTTGTCAACGTGAGATGTGACTGCCTTTGCCAGTGTAGATAGCGGGCCCGAGAGGTCGACGGGAGCTGGCGCAAGCTCCGTGGCCATCTCATCCAAAGTCTCTGCGATGGCGAGGCTCATCTTGTTTGCAAATTCTTGCGCCCAGTGCTGGGGATTGTTTGAGGGCGAATACTGATTCGGGTTGGTGGGTCCCCAAGGTCCCGCAGCGGAATGGATTTTCGCCTTGAGCTCACTACGATCGACAGTGGGTGCCTCATAGTCCGTAGACACTGGCGCTGGCGGCGTGTACTGCAAGGGATCGACCGTAATCATTTCCGGCGTTGCCCACTCAACCTCAGCGCGCGCATCGACCTTCGTCTCAATTTCGCCAATAGCTTCACGCCAGATCTCAGCTTCGTCAGAAGTTTCGGTGTGGACCAAGGCATTGCGTGCGGTGTTGACGAAGGCGACGGCAATCGCATCTTCCGAACGAGCCGCCTGCACGATCGCATCTAGTAAAATAGCCCGCAAGATGCCAACGGGGCGCCCGGCAAAGGCGTTTGCAACAGTCTCCCATTGCTTACGGAGGGAGGCCATTGCCTCATCTACAGTTGGGTCCGTAGCTGGAATGTTGGGGTCGGCCGCCGCCATCGTGAAGGTGGCGGTCTTTGAGGGCACCTTGCGAAGAGTGGCTGACAGGTCTTTGGCGGTGGATCGAAGCTTATCGAGTTTGATGTCATCGCCTTTGAGGTCGATAACTCCAATCTCAAGAAACCTCAACAAAAATTCTTGTTCCATTCCCTGGTCTCCCGACCCTTTATTGTGATGCCGCAAAATGATGACTGAACTCTCGGTTCAACACCGGAGGCTACGCAACTCCCTGAATCTCGTCCTCCCTGTACTTTTGCTCCCATCTCGGTTAAGCATCTGTAATCAGATCAGGCCTGCACCAACTCCCAGCTTGCACCTACCGTCGCGGAGAGGAAGCGGAGTCGAGCCACCCGCAAAACAACGCTCGCTGGGCCATTGCCAAGCATTTAACCTACATCCTATTTGATGGAGCTAATCGATCCTGGGGTCGCGTCCCTTTAACCACCAATGTTAACACGCCAATGATGGCGATGTGGCCCCAACCTTGCGCCCAGTGCTCTACCATCGACGATAGCTACTAGGCCAGAGGAGTCACCCAAGTTCGACGTTTCAATGGCGATTCTTGGTCGTTTTCTGCCTGTCACGACTAACCGGTTTTGGTCATTTTTTGCAGTTGCGACGGTGTTATTCGAACAGGTTTGTCCGTAAGAGAATATCCACGCTGAAATGGAAGACGGGAAACAATTGAGGCTGGAGGGCTGCCTATCCGTGACTAGTCGAGCGCGCGATCAACAATTCCCGGCCGTTCCCTAATCGCTTCCAGACCAAAAGGGCCGTGAGCCAATAGTAATACCGGGTAGCTTCGGAATGGCCCTTCAGATGGTGAGCCAGGAACCAGTGCACATGCTTGAGCTGCCAGGTCCAAGGATTGTCTCGCTGCCAGCGTTTTTGAATGGCCGCTTGCATGATTCGGGCTTGGCGCAGGTGGCGTTGCTGCGTGACCTTTGAGCCGGCCAATACACCGCTCAGGAACAGCGCCATATCGAATGGCTTATTCACGCTCTGCCTCCAATGTAGGCCGACACCACATCGAGCCGGTTATGCCCGAGTTCAACGCTGATCTGTCGCCGCGCCTGACGATCCTGCTCGCGGTCAATGCGGTTGCAGTGGCCGCCATTGACCGGGGCAGCGTGGCCTGTAAGCTGTTCGTAACGCTCGCAGGCGTAGGCTGCTCGCAGTTCATGGAAACCCTTCAGCCCGTATTCATGTAGCGTTTCGCGGGCGGGGAGTACGGTCTGATGCAGGAACACGGTGTAGCTTTCGTTTCGGGCCAGCAAGTTGCGGCTGCCGGTCGGCGATGCCTGACGAACCAACTGCAAAGCCGCTTTCACCGCTTCATTGGCCACGACCCATCGCGGCGCTGATGAGCCTGAACGGCCTCCTTTGGCGCCGTCTTGGATGTTGATGCGGCCTAAGCGTTCGGCTTCGCGGTGTAAGCGTGGC
The DNA here is from genome assembly GCF_019139895.1 of Pseudomonas fakonensis. Lineage (GTDB taxonomy): Bacteria > Pseudomonadota > Gammaproteobacteria > Pseudomonadales > Pseudomonadaceae > Aquipseudomonas > Aquipseudomonas fakonensis. Next base: position 791,507 of record NZ_CP077076.1, read on the forward strand.
AGGTCAGCCAGGATCGCTTCGCGCAGGCGCATTCCTGTTGCTCGAGCTAAAAGGACTATGGCGGCCACCCGATCGTGTTGCTGTTCGCCAAGCACCTCAGCCAGTCGCCGCATTTGTTGGTGATTTTGGCCATCCGGCGCGCGAGTGCGTACGCTCGAGCGCTGCTGTCCCAACGCCTGACTCGGGCTGGCGATCCTTACATCCTGATCACCGCGCAGCGCAGCAAGGGTGCGGTTGACGCTGCTCAGGCGGTTTTGCGCGGTAGCGACGCCCAGTTCGCCTTGCTGGATCTGCTGGCGAAGATATGCGGCGTAGTCATTCAGCGTTTGTCGATCAATCTGGCGGGCATCGTTGTAACCGGGGCCTTCCTCAGACCGGCACCAGCGCACGAAGGTTTGCCAGCGATCGCTGTGCGCTTTGACGGTGGCGAAGTGGCCGCCGGCAAACAGATCTTCCAGTGCCTGCCGACCGGCGTAGCTCAGTTGGCGACCGTAGCCGAAATTGCGACCGTCACGCCGACCGACCAGCGCCATTGTCTTCACCTTGATCGTTGGTTTGTAGGAGCAGCAGCAGGGCTTTCCAGTGGGGGCCGATGGTGTCCAACTGTCCCCAGTGTGCTGGGCGGATGAGGAGGGCATTTTCGCTGCGTTGCAGCAAAGCCCCTTCTTCTTGCAACTGCTCGATAAGCCAAGCGAGGTCGGTTGACTCAGATTTTGGAGCGGCGACAGCGGCGACACTGGCGACAACCCCCGCCGTATCTGGATTGGCACGTGGCGACAAAGTGGTGGCAGTGGCGACGACACACCGTAAATCGGTCGGCGAGCGATGTTGCGCTCGATAGCGGCGCACGGCGTCATTGAGGCGGAACATGGCGCACCTCGAATATGTCCCCGTCATTGTCCAGCCAGTTATGGGCAACCAGTTGCAGCAATAACTCGAAGGTGTGCCGCGTGCTTTTACGGGCAAAGCGGGGGCCGTTGCGCGTAAGGTCGCGCAGGCGAAACGGTGGCCAGTTCTTCTTTATCAACCAGCGCAGCAGGCAATCAGCCTCTGCGCGAAGCTTATTCAGTGGTTCCTGTTCAGTCAGGCGTTGGTTCTCGGCCAGGTAGTAATCCATCAGCGTGGAGGCGCGCTGAATGTGCATGTCTTCCAATACAGTCGATTCCTCAACCACCGCCATCACACCAGCCATGCGTAGTACGTTCGCGGCGGCTTTGCTCGCTGCAGCTTGGACGTTGACCAGCTCGCCGAACTCCCCTGACTCGCATTCAATGGTGTCGTGAATGGCAATCCATGCTTCACGGGCGCGTGGGCTCAACTCTATGACCGCAGGCGTGAGGCCACCATCTGTATGCCGTGACCAAGGCTTCTGCATCAGCGCGGCAATGCGCTGCTGGTACAGGTGTACCTTTGGATCTCGGGTCAGGTCGATGGCTTTGTACAGCCGTTGTCCAACCAGACGCTCGGGCCAACTGATCAGGCAGCGCCCTAGGATTCCCTGGTCTTTGATATCTGCGTCCTGAAGCAAGCGGTCGGCCAGGCGGGGTTGCAGCATCAAGTGCATGCTGAGACGGCGGTCATAGGCACGCAGACTTTCCCCTGCCATCGCGCGCGACCGATCAATCGGGCTGCCGTCCCACAGCGTTGACAAGTGAGTGATCGCCTTGATCATGTTGTCCTTGCTCATGGTGCTGCCGCCTAAGAACTGGCCGCCTTCATCGCTGAACAGCCCCATGCTGGGCAAGCCGTGGCACAGGCTTTTGACCAGGCCCTCAATGGTCGGCTCAGCAGTGAGCAGTCTTGGTTGGACAGGTTCAGGTTGGGCGTCCAGTGCTGGCTGTGCTGACTTTTTCGAGGTTGGCGATTTCGCGGTGAGGCTCATCGCTGCTCGGTGCGCCTTGAGTTGTTCGCCGTAAGCGATCCACTGCTGTCTCTCCCAGTTTCGTACGGCCTGCAGCGCAACATGGTCCACCGCGCTTTTGCGATCACCCGAGCAAGCCACCGTCAGCAAGTACAGCGACAACGGATAGATTCGACCGTCGAGGTGAACATTGGCGTGCGCCTGGCTCGCCAAAGCGGCTGTGGCCAGAACGGATTGCGCGGCCATGGCGCAGGGCACGCCGATCACATCGGCCATGCGTTCCACGGCAGGCCCCAATAGATCGCCCAGCGCCGCGACCGGGTAGGGTAGGGGCGTAATCTGCTGCTCCAGCAAGGGGCGCGGTGGCCCTTGAACTTCGCGCAGTTGCATAGCCATCCTCCAGAAGTGACCGATCTCTTCCTCACGTCATCCCGCCAAGAATGCTGAGTGTTATCAGGGATCAAGGCCCCTGCGACCTGTGAGGGTGTCCACTGACGCGGGACTGGCGGCTCCTTACGACCAGGAGCAAGGGCATCTCATGATCTGGCCTCCTGAGCACCGTGACCGGTGGGCGGGTGGAGGCTGCACTGGCTGACGAAACCAGTGCCGCGAGATCCTGAGTCGGGTGAACGCAGCAATGCGATGACCGGGGCATGCCTGACTGTCAGTCAGGTGCAGTCCATTCCCTGGTCTGCGGCACCATCATCTACAGCGCTGTTGCTGGTGACATCGGCGTTTGTCACGCCGATTGTCACGAGGGGGAATGCCGCAAAACCATGTGCGATGAGGGCTGTAGCAGTGGAAGGAGCGCCCGTCTCTTTTCTGGAAAAAAGAGACGGGCGAACGGTTGGCGCAAAACGTTGGCCGAGCAGGTTCGTTGCTGCGGGGCTAAAGGGTTAGCGGGCAGCCGCACTAGGCGGATTGTTTAGAGGGCGTCCATCATTCTGGCGAATGACCGTGCGAGCCTCCGGGCGCGAATCGCACTTTAGGATGAACCACCGGGTTAGCGGCATGACCTTGAAGGCTCTGGTCATCTGGGGTGCTGCCTAAGGCAGCGCTTTGAATCTTCGTTCTATCGGTCGCCGCGGCACGGGTCAATTGGTGCAGGGCACATGGAAATGCGCCAGATTCAACCTCTGGCGTGCTTTGGAAGTCAGTGGGAGTCAGTGGCAAAGTAGCCGTTTGTCGCTTTTCTAGTGTTAGCCCGTGAGCATGGGGATGCGAAGCCTCCCCATGCTCACGGGCTTAGCCGGAAAAGCCAAAATCGAGGCGAGTTGGCGACTGTCGCCATCCGCTCAGACGGCAAGGATGTATATGGCACGCGGTCTGTCGCCGGTGTCGCCGTTGTCGCCGCCCTATCGGATGGGTACTACGTTCCGATCCCTAGCCAGATTCATCGCGCTGGCCGAGAGATTGCCCGTCGACGCCTTCAGAATGTACTCGCTCCACCAAGCCATCATCGGCCGCCGTCGCTCGATGTAGTCGGCTCGGTTGTAGGCACTGCGCACCTCATCCTTGTCGACGTGCGCCAACGCCACTTCGATGAGCTCCGGGTCCCACCCATGTTCATTCAATACGGTGCTGGCCATCGAGCGCATGCCGTGGCTGACCAAGCGGTCCTGGAAGCCCATGCGTTTCAACGCCATGTTGGCGGTCTGGCTATTGGCATGAGTACGAGGGTTTCGATCTGACGGGAAGACGTATTCCCGATGACCACTGTGGGACTTCAGTATCTCCAGCAATGACATAGCTTGATCGCTCAACGGGATGCTGTGCGGGCGGCGTTTCTTCATCCGCTCCGGTGGGATAGTCCAGACTCGCCTTTCAAAGTCGATGTCTACCCAGCGAGTAGTCGCAGCCTCGGCAGGGCGAGTCATGGTGTGCAACTGCCATTCGATCAGGCAGCGGGTCGTGCGCTTGATGCTGGCGTTCGCAATTTCCAGCATGAGCTCAGGAAGCTCCTCGGGTGGAAGCGCCGCCATGTTTTCTTTCTTCGGCTTCTTGAATACCGCCCGAATCCCGCTGAGCGGGTTCGCGAAGATCATTCCCGAATTGACACCGTAGGTCATGATCTCGTTGAGGCGCTGGCTAAGCCGCTTCACGGTTTCCAAGCTGCCTTTGGCTTCGATGGGGCGAAGAATCTTGATCACCATCGGTGCGCTCACTTCCGAAATCGGAGTCGATTTCATGCTCGGGAAAACGTGCAGAGTGAGTGAACGCCAGATGTCTTCGGCATAGGCCGGCGTGACCGAATCCTTTTTCAGCTCGAACCAGGCGGTGGCTACTTTCTCGAACGTATGTTCCGTCTCGGCTAGTTTGGCCTGTGCGAGATCGTTGCGCTGAGCTTTGGGGTCGATCCCCTGAGCAAGTACTTCCCTAGCATCAACCGCTTTCCGCCGAGCTTGCGCCAGAGAGACCTCGGGGTAGGAGCCGAGCGCCATGTTGATGCGATTTTTGGTGATCGGATGCCTGTAGTTGAAATTCCACTGCATCGAGCGGTTGACCCGGACTCGGAGCTGGAGGCCGTCGCCATCCGTGAGGACGTAGTCCTTGTCTTTGGGCTTGACCGCCTTGAGCTGGCGGTCGGAGAGGCGAGCTGTTTGAGCGCACATGGGAGAAGCTCCCTGACACCTTTTGGTATTCCCAAGATTAGCCCCAGGTAGGCTGGAATACCACCGGGAATACCGGGATGGCTGGAACTCAAAAAACCGTTGTGGCCCTCAAAAGAGCAGTAAACCCTTGATTTCACTGACTTCCAGGCACAAAAAAAGACGTCCGTGGACGTCTTTGTTTGATCATTTGGTGGAGCCGGGGGGATTTGAACCCCCGTCCGCCAGTACTCCGCTGTCGGTACTACATGCTTAGCCGTGTCTATTGAGTTAATCCGCAGCCGCCCGACGGGCAGGGTGCTTTGGACGAGTTGGGTAAGTTTTAGTCGCTTCGCCCCCAACGTGCTGCACGACGATCCTGTTCTGTATGACAATCATTTCGGGTTTACAGGCATCCCCTGATGATTGCTGGAGCCGAAGCTACCAGGAGAGCGGGCTCAGCTGCTTACGCAGCGAGAGCGTAACCCTCGTAGTTTTCGTCATTGGCAACTATAGAAAGTTGCAACAGTGGATTTACGAGTTCTGTTACCAACTCGGCATGCACCTAGAGTTTCGCTACCGGCGTCGAATCCTAATCGGCCCCACACTCAGCTCTAGCTGGCGCGCTTTTTACGGCGTGCAGGGCGGAGTATACGCCTTTGCGCGGGCGGCGTCGACAGCGGGGTGCGCCGCCCGTGCGCAGGGGTCAGGTACCGCTGCCGCCGGAGGTGCCGCTGCCTTTCTCGGTTTTTTCCAGGCGCTCCAGCACCTTGCTGGTGATGGCGATGCATTGCTTGGTGTCACCTTTGGCCTGGGCGGCCTTGGCCTGGTCGACGTGCTCGGTGACGGCCTTGTCCAGGCCTTCGGAGGTGGCGCCGGCGGTGGCCATGCTGTCATCGATCTTCTGCAGGTTGATGACACACAGGTCATCGGCGGCAAACACAGGCGAGGCCAGCAGGGTGGCGGCCGCGAACAGGGCGGATAGCGCAGTACCTTTCATGGGTGTCTCCTTGTGAGGCCTCGGGAAGGTGGGCCTGTTGGGTGGACTGCGCGGGGTTGGCGAGGGTTCCATCGGGGTGAGGGGGAGTGGGTTCAGCCTTCGCGGGCTCGGCGGTAATGCGACCGTTTGAACAGCAGGCGGAAGCCGGCCAGGGCCAACACCATGCCCCACATGCCGCCATCGAGGTACAGCACTTCGCGAGGGCCCAGTTGGGTACAGGTGGTGATGCCGGCGGCCATCAGCACTGCGTACAAGACTCTTCTCAGCATTTTCGAGCGGCATGCCCAGTCGAGCAGTACGCTCGAGATCAACAGGTAAACGAGAAATGAGACGGCTGCCATGCTGGCCTCGCTATCAGATGGGGGTGGTGTTGCTATGGGAGGTTTTCGGTCGTGTTCAGGCCAAGTCCGTTGGTGGTCGTGGCTGGGAATGGGGTTGGAGGTGTCTTGCGGTTATCTGGGGCTATCGCGGGGCAAGCCCGCTCCCACGCAGGCTCGCTCCGGTGGCAAGGCATGGTGGGTGGTCAGGTGCTGCGGTTCATGCCAATTTCCATGTCGTCGATCAGCGCTTTGGCCATGGCGCTGAGGATGCGCGCGGAGCTGCCGGCGATCAGGTCGCTTTCCATTTCGGCTTCGCAGGTGAGGTGGCGGATGCAGCCGAGCAGGGCGGATAGCTCGTCGAAGGCGTGCTCGAAGGGGATGCCGGGTTGGATGCTGTAGAGCTCCATGCAAGTGGTGACGCCGGCGGTGTGGTGTTGGCGGGGTTGGTCGGTCATGGCTGGGCTCCTGCGGCGTGGCGGGTCAGGGGTTGCAGGAGCTGGCTGAGGTAGAGGCTGGTGTTGATGAGGGTTTGGCGTTGGTCTTCTTCGGCACTGTCGAAGTAGAGGTCCAGGACTTGGTGCAGGCAGGTCATCAGGGCGTCGGCTTCGGTGCGGGCGGTTTCGGGGGTGAGGTTGGGGGAGAGGGTGAGGTAGCGGAACAGGTGGGGTGGGGCTGGGACGATCTTTTTCATGGGGTGTATCTCTTGTGCTGCCTTGGGAGAACACCACCCGCCGAGCAATCTCACAAGCCGAAGGGTGGCAGCCGTGGACGGGGTGAGAATCCGGGGCACAAGAAACCCGGTCAGGCCGAAGCCTGCCCGCACACGGCTGCCATAGAGCAAACGCTGAATTTCTTGAAACTACAGGATTCTCACACCCGGTCACCAAATGTGGCGACCCGATGAAGTTATTCCTGAGGTTCTTGCCCGACAACGTGGCTGCTTCCGACAGTTGCGTAGGATAGGTCCGAACGTGTTTTTGGCTGAAGGATTTGGTTGCAGGTTCGGAAATGTCTTACGCGTTTTAGGCCTCATCGCGGGTCAAGCCCGCTCCCACGCAGGCTCGCTCCGGTGGCTGTGCATGGCGGGTGGTCAGGTGCTGCGGTTCATGCCGATTTCCATGTCGTAGATCAGCGCTTTGGCCATGGCGCTTAGGATGCGTGCGGAGCTGCCAGCGATCAGGTCGCTTTCCATTTCGGCTTCGCAGGTGAGGTGGCGGATGCAGCCGAGCAGGACGGACAGCTCGCCGAAGGCGTGCTCGAAGGGGATGCCGGGCTGGATGCTGTAGAGCTCCATGTAGGTGGTGACACCGGCGGTGTGGTGTTGGCGAGGTTGGTCGGTCATGGCTGGGCTCCTGCTGCGTGGCGGGTCAGGGGTTGCAGGAGCTGGCTGAGGTAGAGGCTGGTGTTGATGAGGGTTTGGCGTTGGTCTTCTTCGGCGCTGTCGAAGTAGAGGTCCAGGACCTGGTGCAGGCAGGTCATCAGGGCGTCGGCTTCGGTGCGGGCGGTTTCAGGGGTGAGGTTGGGGGAGAGGGTGAGGTAGCGGAACAGGTGGGGCGGATCGGGGACGAGCTTTTTCATGGCGGAATCTCAGTGCGTGATGGGAGCCGCCTCCTCGATCTTTCTCACGGATGTAAGGTGGCAGCCGTACGCGGGGTGAGAAACCGGTGCACTGAAGCCGGCCAGACCGAAGTCTGCCCGCGCATGGCTGCCATGAAGCGAAAGCCTGGCAGTGCAGGTCGGGTTCTCACACCCGGTCACCTAATGTGGCGACCCGGTGAAGTTATTCCTGAGGTTCTTGCCCGACAACGTGGCTGCTTCCGACAGTTGCGTAGGATAGGTCCGAACGTGTTTGTGGCTGAAGCATTTGGTTGCAGATTCGGAAATGTCTTACAGGTTTTGGGACCTATCGCGGGGCAAGCCCGCTCCCACGTTTTGGGTTCGCGCAGGCGTATCTCGGTAGCAACTCGTTGGGGTGATTTTTTACTGCGGGGCTGGGCAGCTTTTGGCCGCCAACTCAAAAGCTTTGCCATAATCAATATAGGTCTTCGGATCGTAGGGTTCGGCTGAAATCTCGAAGTTTGAGCTACCATTGGGTTGAATGTTTTGACGAACCCTCAAGCCCCACGTTCGGCCTTCATGCTCTGTGAGCAGATCGAATAGATGTGCTCTGATATCGCTGTATTCGCTTAGCCCGGAGTATACATACCGCAGATTCCTGTACCAGTCGGGGGTTGCAGTGGTGGCTCTAATGAGGGCTTTCGCAGTTTCCTGGTTAGCTTTACTCAGGTGATACATGCTGCCGAAAGAATATTCGCTTTGTGCCAACTTCGAGGCCGGTACGGGCAGCGCATTGCGACTTACTACGCGTGAATAGCCGCAATCGAATACCCAGTCGCCGCTTTTTACGTAGTCGTCGGCGTAGATAACTACGCCGTTGCCAAGATCTTTTTTGTATACGCTCGTCATTGCTTTGAATGCGTAGTAGTCAGTGAGAAATATCAAAGGAGCAATCATGGTGAAAACGAGCCAGAAGCTTTTGCGCCGAAGATAATACATCGTGCTTTCCTGATGGGGTGGTGGGCGGGTAGTTGAACTCAGCGGGTCTATACAGATTTCGCAATGTCTTTCCGGCCGAATTGCCGGGAGAGCCGGCCGCCACGTGCATGAATAGCCAAGTGCGGTGCCGCACCGGCAAGGCATTGTGTACTCTACGACCTAATATGACGGTGTGGCAGTTGCCTATTGCGCGACCGGACAGCTCTTCCTTGCAACCTCGAGCGCCTTGGCATAATCAACATAGGTCTCAGGGTCGTAAGACAAGGCGACGATATTGAAACTGGATTTACCGTCGTAATGGATATGTTGCCGAACCCGTAACGCCCATGTGCGGCCTTTATGTTGAGCCAGTAGGTCGAAAACATGCGTATCGAGGTTGCTGTTGTCGCCTAAGCCTGAATACAAGTAGCGCAAGCTTTCGTACCAATCAGGTTGTGTTGTTATGGCCCTGATGGCAGCTTTGGCAAGCTGCGTGTCAGTCGCACTCAATTCATACATGCTACCTATTGTAAACATGTTGGCCTGCCTCAATTTGGCGAGCGGAATAGGAAGTGGTTGACGGTTGATCAGTCGTGAGTACCTGCAATCGAATACCCAATGGCCGCTATTTACATAATCGTCGGCGTAAATCACCAGGCCGTTACCGAAGTCGGTTTTGTAGACACTAGTCGTGTTTTTGAACGCGTAGTTGGCAGTAAAAAATACAAAAGGACTAATGAGGGTGAGGGCAAGCCAGACACTTTTGTGTCGAAAGTAATCCATCGTGCTTTCCTGATAGAGCAATGAGGCTAGCGAATTGATTAAGGGGGTTAAGGTTTTTCATTGTCTCCACTGCGGGACAATCCTGCTCCCCCGGCCTCGGTATGGTAAGGCTAGCCCCGTTAGTCGGTCGTTATGGAGACTTTCGCTGAGGTGTTGGGCAACTTCTTGCCGCCGCCTCTAGTGCCTTGGTGTAGTCAATATAGTTTTCGGGGGCGTATAACTCAGCGAAAATCGTGAACCCAGAAGTTCCATTGGGTTGTATGTCCTGCCACACGTGAAAAGCCCACTGCCGACCGTCATGGTGAACCAGCAAGTCGAATGCATGAGCGGCGACATTGCTGTACTCGTCAAGGACGGAATAAAGGTAACGCAGGTTTTTATACCACTGAGATTTTGCTGTGATAGCTCTGATCGCTTGTTTTGCTAGCACCACATCGGATGGCGGGAGGTTATACATGGAGCCAATCGTGAGCTTGTCAGCGCGTTGCAATTCTGCGATTGGCGCAGGTAACGGCTGGCGACTAATCAGGCGTGAGTAGCGACAGTCAAATACCCAGCGGCCTGTGTTTACATACTCGTCGGCATAGATCACCACGCCGTTGCCGAAGTCTTTTTTGAATACACTGATCATAGGTTTCACTGCATAATTGACCGCAAGGTAAATCAAAGGAACAACCAGGATGAAGGCAGCTTTGATGCCTCTGCGTCGAACGAAACTCATTGGCGCCTCTTCAAAGGGTTGATTGCATCGAACTGATCCAGGAAGGACCGTATCCCATGCATTCAGACTCCGGGAATTTTGGGGAAGCATACGCTTCGGGTTAAAGATGGCTATGCCTCGAAATCAGAGGACCTGCTGCGTTGCTGTCATTGCGGTATAGGGCAGCTTTTCCTCGCAGCCTCTAACGCCTTGGCGTGGTCAATATAGGTTTCAGGGTCGTACAGTTCTGCAGTAACCAGAAAGTTAGATATGCCGGAGGACTGGATATGTTGCCATATTATCAAACCCCATTTTCGGTCTTCATGCTCAACCAGCATGTCGAATCCGTGTATGATGATACCTCCGTACTCATCAATGCCAGAGTACAGGTAACGAAGGTTCTTGTACCATTCCGGTATTGCAGTAGCGGCTCTAATCATGGACTTTGCTGCTGGTAAATCGGACTGTTTGAGGGAGTACATTGATTCGATGGTTAGTTTGCTAGCGCTTTTCAATTCGGAAATGGGAGGTGTGACTGGCTGGCGGCTGATCAGGCGTCCATACTCACAGTCGAAGACCCATTGGCCAGATTTTACATAGTCGTCTGCATAGATCACAACGCCGTTGCCTAAGTCTTTTTTATATACGCTTGTCATTATTTTGATACCGTAGAGTGTCGCTAGCAGTAGCGCCGGGCAGATGAAAATAAAGGCAATCCAGAATTTTTTACTTCGGTAGAAATTCAAATAAACCTCCAGGTGCACCAATCGGCGTATCGCCCGAGATCACAGGGTTCATGGCCCCCATCCTCTGGTAAGTAAACTTTTGCCGTTGATCTTTAATCCTCCGCTCAGCTTTTAGACTATCCCACCTCATGCACCACGCCTCATCCGGCGCAGTATTACCACTGAGCCCGCAAAGCTTGCCCCACTGCCGCTCGTCAAACGACCCCCAAGTATTCTTGTAGTCCGAGCGGCGCACGAACGCACGCACCTTGACCCGCAGATGGTCAGCCAGCAACTGCGCCAGGCTCTGATGGGTTTGCGGCAAGAACTGAATGCTGTCTTCAACCGGAAATTCGGAGCGGTTGCCCATGCCGGTACGGCAGGCATAACTGTCGATCTGCGCCTTACTGGTAAAAGCCTGGGGCGAGATCTGTTCGTAGTTGAGCATGTTCAGCGCCATGTCAAAGTCGTCGGCGAGTTGGTAGCCGAAGGCAACCCGTTGCGGTACGCCATGGCTGAACAGCGCCAGTTGCTCGATGGGAAATTGCGTCCGGTCTTTGCCCTCGTTCAGGTAGTCGATAAGTGCCTGGGCGGTTGCCACTTCCACATATTCGGCCTCGTAGGCGACAGCGGATTCGCGGGCGGCGCTGAGCATCTGTTCGTTGTACGAGGGCGTGAATACCACCAGCGTTCGTATCAGCGTCGGCTTGTTGCGCTTGAACTCGGCCAGCTCGCGCACGGCCTGGCCGATGAACATCATCTTGTTGCCTGAGCCTGCGTCATGCTGGCTGCCGGCGACGGCGATCAGTTCGGGTGTGGTCGTTTGGCTGGGTGCCGGCGGGGTTTTGCTGCTGGGGTTCAGCAGGGCGCCGGACAGCAGCGCCCTTTGCTGCAACTGCGGGTCGGCTAGCAGTTCCGCCATCAGTTGCTCGTCCACCGAGCCGTCCGGGCGCACGGCGCCGAGCTTGGCGAAGTCGATGACGGTTTGGCTGGCCTCCCCGCCGAACATGAAGCCACCGAAGGTATCCGGGCTGCCGGTGAGAATGGTGCCGCCGTGGCTGGTGGGGCTGCCGAGGTGGGCCATTGGCTGGCCGTCGATGGTGATGTAGGGGAAGCCGGCGGTGATGACCGCGCCGCAGCCGCAGACATCACCGACGCGGGCGGCGCCCAGGGAGTTGATTTGCGTGGTGGGCGAGGCGGACACGATGGGCGTGATGCCGTGGCCGGGGAGGGGGCAGAAGTGGGTGTCGCCGAGTCGAGCGGTAGGGATCATGCCATTCCTTGGTATCGAACGATGCGTTGGAAAGGCACCTGGGCCAGGACGGTCTCGGTCCGTGAGCAGGGGTCGTGACGGGGTGCCGGGGAGCTGCGCCGGGTACTTGGGGCAGTGGCTGGGGACGTTATCCGTGGGGGATTGGGGCTGCTACGTGACCGATTCCTATAAGTGCGTAGGAAAGGTCTGATTGGTTTTGGCGCTGAAGCATTTGGTTGCGGGTTTGGAAATTTCTGGCGGGTTTGCGGGCCTTGTCGCGGTTCAAGCCCGCTCCCACGATCTGCGGATTGCCGGTGAGTGCTGGGCTCAATCGCATTTGCTGCGCGAATAGCGCGAGCGTTTGAACAGCAGGCGCTGGCCGGCGAGGGCGAACAGCAGTCCCCATTGGCCGCCATCGAGTTGCAGCACCTGGCGTTCGCCCAGTTGGGAGCAACGGGTGATGCTGACGGCCATCAGCACCAGGTACAGCGTTGCTCGCAAGGTTGTTGAGCGGCATAGCCAGTCGAGCAAAAAAGCCGCCGCCAAGGTGTAACCCATCAGGTAGAGCTCTGACATGTCGGCCTCTCGCTCAGAGAATGAGCAGTTGGGAGAAGGTTTGGGGGCCGATGCCGCGCTTTTCCGCAGGCCTTGGCGGCAATCCGTGCGTTGCGGACGATGCCTGCCGGGGGAAGGGGGGCATATTCAGCTTGGTCTGAATTTGGTGTGGGAAAGGTCTGGTGGCTGAGAGGGGGGGGAGGGCCAATCGCCGGCAAGCCGGTTCTCATAGAACAAACTACAAGCCATTGATTTAACGCGGTCTCTGTGGGCGCCGCCTTGTGTCGCGAAGCAGGCCCGAGGTCTCAGTCTCATGCAACATTGCCGGGGCTGCTGCGCAGCCCATCGCGACACAAGGCCGCTTCCCACAGGGGGGAGCGCGTCAACTTTTAGAGGTTGAGCAAGACAGTTGCATCTGACGGGGATCGCGCTGGCTTTGAGGGTTTCAACAAGACCGGGATCTAGGTGCATACGGGTGACGGGCCGCCGCGCAGGCGGCCCGCTGGTTCAGAGGCTGCGGGCGCGGGTTACGCGGTCCACCAGGTACACCAGCCCGTGGTAGTCGATACCGCTATGGCTCGACAAACCGATCTCGCAGGTGCGGCTGGTGGAGATGCCTTCGCTGCAATACTGCACGGCATCCTTCAGCGTGCGCAGCGAGTGGGCGTTCAGCTCGGGGGTGGTGAAGCCTTTGTCGCCGGCAAAGCCGCAGCAGTGAATGCCTTCGGGGATTACCACCTGCTTGCTGCAGCGCCGCGCCAGGTCGATCAGCGCCTGGCTTTCGCCCAGGTGCTGGGTGCTGCAGGTCACGTGCACGGCCACCGGTTCGTCTTGCGGGGTGAACTCGAGCTTGTCCACCAGGTGGGTGCGGATGAAACGCACCGGGTCGTAGAGGTCCAGGCGGGTTTCGCCGAGGTCCTGGACCAGGCGCAGGGTGCACGGGCTGGTGTCGCAGTAGATGGGGTCGAGGCCGCCGCGGCTGGCGTGCAGCAGCGCGGCGATCAGCTCCTGGCGCTTGTGCTCGGCTTGCTCGGTGTAGCCCTTGGAGGCGAACGGCTGGCCGCAGCACAGGCTGTCGGCGTTGCCGGGGAACACCACCTGGTAGCCGGCCTTTTCCAGCAGGGCGCGGGTTTTGTCCAGCAGCGAGCTTTGCTCGCGGTCGGCGTAGGCGGGGCCCATCACGCGGGACACGCAGGCGGCGAGGTACACCACCCGTGGGCGGGCGTCGTTGCTGGCCGGGCCGAAGTCGATGGGCTTGAGCGGCTGCGGCATGGCCGGGGTCCACTGTGGCAGGCGGCCGTTGCTGGCTTTGCTCAGGGTGGCGCTGATGCGCGACATGCGCGGGGCGCCGAGCAGCTTGCGTGCGCCGTTGGCGGCGGCCAGGGTCAGGCGCGCGCCGCGCAGGGTGGTGTGGAAGTGCTCGGCCAGCCAGTCGGCGGTCTTGATGTGCTCGGCGGCCTGGCTGCGCAGCTTCTTCACCAGCTCGCCGGTGTTGATGCCCACCGGGCAGCGCTGGGCGCACAGGCCGGTGGCGGCGCAGGTGTCGATGCCCTGGTACTGGTAGGTTTGCAGCAGCTCGCGGGTGTCGACGCCTGCGCGGGTTTTCGCCTGGATGTCGCGCCACATCACGATGCGCTGGCGCGGGCTGAGGGTCAGGCCCTTGGACGGGCACACGGGCTCGCAGAAGCCGCATTCGATGCACTTGTCGACGATTTCGTCGGCGGCGGGCAGCGGCTTGAGGTTTTTCAGGTGGATGTCGGGGTCAGTGCTCAGCACCACGTCGGGGTTGAGGATGCCGTTGGGGTCGAGCAGGCGCTTGAGCTGCCACATCAGCTGGTAGGCGTCATTGCCCCACTCCAGCTCGACGAACGGCGCCATGTTGCGGCCGGTGCCGTGTTCGGCCTTGAGCGAGCCGCCAAACTCCACGGCCACCAGTTGCGCCACGTCGTCCATGAACGCCTGGTAGCGGGCGACTTCTTCGGCGCTGTTGAAGCCCTGGGTGAAGACGAAGTGCAGGTTGCCTTCCAGCGCGTGGCCGAAAATGATCGCCTCGTCGTAGCGGTGCTTGTCGAACAGCTGGATCAGGCGGTTGACGCCTTCGGCGAGCTGCTCGACGGGGAAGGTGACGTCTTCGATGATTACCGTGGTGCCGGTTTGGCGCACGGCGCCGACGGCGGGGAAGGTGTCCTTGCGGATCTTCCACAGCTGGTTGTACACGGCGGGGTCTTCGCTGAACTCGACCTTTTGCTCCAGCGGGTAATCGACGATGGCGGCCATCACCTGCCCGAGCTGCTCGTGCAGCAGGCTCTGGCTGGCAGCGCGGGACTCGATCAGCAGGGCGCAGGCGTTATCCGACAGGCCTTTGACCCACAGCGGCATGCCGGGCATCTCCTGCACCGAGCGCATGCTGCGCCGGTCCAGCAGCTCCACGGCCGACACGGGCTGGCGCTTGAGCACGGTGACGGCGCGGCAGCAGCTCTCGACGGTGGGGAACACCAGCAGGGCGCTGGCCTTGTGCGGGTGGTCGGGCACGGTGTCGTAGGTGACGGCGCTGATGAAGCCCAGGGTGCCTTCGGAGCCGACCAGCAGGTGCTGCAGAATGTCCAGCGGCTGGTCGTAGTCCACCAGTGCGTTCAGCGACAGGCCCGTCGTATTTTTCAGTCGGTATTTGTGGCGGATGCGTTCGGCCAGCGCGGTGTTGGCGCGGGTCTCGCGGCCCAGGCGGGCGAGCTCGCTTAACAGTGCGGCGTGGCTGTGTTCGAAGGCGGCCACGCTGGCCGGGTCTTCGCTGTCCAGGCGGGTGCCGTCGGCCAGTACCAGGCGCAGGCCGGCGAGGGTGTGGTAGGTGTTCTGCGCGGTGCCGCAGCACATGCCGCTGGCGTTGTTGGCGACGATGCCGCCGATCTTGCAGGCGTTGATCGAGGCAGGGTCGGGGCCGATCTTGCGCCCGTAGGGGGCCAGCCAGGCGTTGGCCTGGGCGCCGATGACGCCGGGTTGCAGGCGGATCTGCTCGCCATCGTGGCGGATTTCGCGGCCGTTCCAGTTGTCGCCGAGCACGATCAGCACCGAGTCGCTGATGGCCTGGCCGCTGAGGCTGGTGCCGGCGGCGCGGAAGGTGACCGGCACGCGCTCGCGTTGGGCCAGCTGGATCAAGGCGACCACTTCGTCCTCGGACTCCACCCGCACCACCAGCTTGGGTATCAAGCGGTAGAAGCTGGCGTCGGTGCCGAAGGCCAGGGTCGAGGTGGGGTCGTCGAAGCGGCGTTCGGCGGGGATCAGGCGCTCGGCATCACGCAGGAACGCGGCAGGCAGGCTCATGCAGTCTCCTCGCGGGGCCGCAGCGTCTGCGCGCGGCGTGCCCCGGTCATTCAGGCGGTATCGGGTGCGGGCGCTCAGGCGCCCAGTTCGCGGACCAGCGAATCGCGGGTGATCTCGCTGATGGTCTTGGCCCCGGTCAGCACCATGGCCACGCGCATTTCTTTCTCGAACAACTCCAGCAGGTTCTTCACCCCGGCCTGGCCATGCACGGCCAGGGCCCACAGGAAGGCGCGGCCGATCAGTACGGTGTCGGCGCCCATGGCGATCATGCGCACCACGTCCAGGCCGCTGCGAATGCCGGAGTCGGCGAGGATCTTGATATCGCCTTTGACTGCATCGGCGATGGCCGGCAGGGCGCGGGCGCTGGACAGCACGCCGTCGAGCTGGCGCCCGCCGTGGTTGGAGACGACGATACCGTCGGCGCCGAACTTGACTGCGTCGCGGGCGTCATCGGCGTCGAGGATGCCCTTGATGATCATCGGGCCGTCCCAGAATTCGCGAATCCACTCCAGGTCCTTCCACGAAATCGACGGGTCGAAGTTGGCGCCCAGCCAGCCGATGTAGTCGGCCAGGCCCGTGGGGTTGCCGCGGTATTTGGAAATGTTGCCCAGGTCGTGCGGGCGGCCCATCACGCCGACGTCCCAGGCCCATTCGGGGTGGGTCATGGCTTGCAGCACGCGGCGCAGCGGGCCGTTGGCGCCGCTCATGCCGGAGTGGGCGTCGCGGTAGCGGGCGCCGGGTACCGGCATGTCGACGGTGAACACCAGGGTTTTCACGCCGGCGGCCTTGGCACGCTCCAGGGCGTTGCGCATGAAGCCGCGGTCTTTCAATACATACAGCTGGAACCACATCGGCCGGTCGATGGCGGGTGCGACTTCTTCGATCGGGCACACCGACACGGTGGACATGGTGAACGGGATGCCGTGGGCGGCGGCGGCGCGGGCGGCCTGCACTTCGCCGCGGCGGGCATACATGCCGGTGAGGCCGACCGGGGCCAGGGCCACGGGCATGCTCAGGGTTTCGTCGAACAGCTTTGTCTCTAGGCTGAGCTCGGACATGTTCTTCAGCACGCGCTGGCGCAGGGCGATGCCGGCCAGGTCCGACACGTTGTGGCGCAGGGTGTGCTCGGCGTAGGCGCCGCCGTCGGCGTAGTGGAACAGGAAGGGGGGCAGCTTGCGTTGGGCCGCGGCGCGATAGTCGGTAGAGGCGGAAATGATCATGGATTCTCGCAGCGTGGGTGGTAGGAGATGCCGGGCGCATTGGTGCGCCCGGCCCCTTTCACTTTAGTGATGAACCAGCATGCCGGTCAGCCAGTAAGCCTGGATCAGGGTGATCAGGCCGACGATGGTGGCGAAGAACAGGCTGTGCTTGACGGTGAAGCGGAACAGGTCCGATTCCTTGCCGACCAGGCCGGTGGCGGCGCAGGCCACGGCGATGGACTGCGGCGAGATCATCTTGCCGGTTACGCCGCCGCTGGTGTTGGCCGCGACCAGCAGGGTGTCGTTGACGCCGATCTGGTGGGCGGTGGTGGCCTGCAGCGAGCTGAACAGGGCGTTGGACGAGGTGTCGGAGCCGGTCAGGAACACGCCCAGCCAGCCGAGGAACGGCGAGAAGAACGGGAACGCAGCGCCGGTGCCGGCCAGTACCAGGGCCATGGTCGAGGACATGCCGGAGTAGTTGGTGACGAAGGCGAAGGCCAGCACCATGCCGATGGACAGGATTGGCCAGCGCAGTTCCCAGAAAGTCTCTTTGAAAGTGGTCAGACCAGTTTTGAAGTTGATCTTCAGCACCGCCATGGAGATCAGGGCAGACAGGAAGATGGCCGTGCCGGTGGCGGAGATCGGGTCGAGCTTGAACACCGCAGGCATGGCAGTGGGCGCGGTGACGATCGGCGCGGTCTTGACCACCAACTGGTCAAGGTGCGGGATGGCGAAGTTGAACACGAAGTTGTACATCGCGCCGCCCGGGGCGAACGCGGCCTTGAACGGCTTAAGGGTCCAGATGGTCACCAGCACGGTGAGGATCAAAAACGGCGACCAGGCCTTGAAGATCTCGCCAAAGCTGTACGGGGTCGGCTGGCTGCCGCCCGACTGCACCACGGCGGCGCCGACGCTGCCGCGCGCTTCGCTGAACGAGCGCTTGGGTTGCCAGACTTTCAGGAACAGGGTCAGGCAGATCAGGCTGGCCAGGGCCGAGGTGATGTCCGGCAGCTCCGGGCCGATGAAGTTGGAGGTGAAGTACTGGGTGACGGCGAAGCTCAGGCCGGCTACCAGGGCGGCAGGCCAGGTTTCTTTCACGCCGCGCAGGCCGTCCATCATGAACACCAGCCAGAACGGCACGAACAGCGACAGCAGCGGCAGCTGGCGGCCGGTCATGGCGCCGATGTGGAAGGCGTCGATGCCGGTGACTTGCCCCGCGACGATGATCGGGATGCCCAGGGCGCCGAAGGCCACCGGCGCGGTGTTGGCGATCAGGCACAGGCCGGCGGCGTACAGCGGGTTGAAGCCCAGGCCCACCAGCAGCGCGGCGGTGATGGCCACCGGGGCGCCGAAGCCGGCTGCGCCTTCGAGGAAGGCACCGAAGCAGAAGCCGATCAGCAGCACCTGCAGGCGCTGGTCGTCGGTGATCGACAGCACCGAGCTGCGGATCACTTCGAACTGGCCGCTCTTGACCGTGAGTTTGTAGAGGAACACCGCGGCAACGATGATCCAGGCAATCGGCCACAGGCCGTACAGGAAGCCATAGCCGGCGGCGGCCAGGGCCATGTCCACGGGCATCTGGAAGGCGAAGATGGCCACCAGGATCGACAGTGCAAGGGTGATGCTGCCGGCGACGTGGCCCTTGAGGCGGAACACGGCGAGGGCGAGGAAGAAGAACACGATGGGAACGACCGCCGCCAGTGCGGACAGGCCGAGACTACCGAGCGGGGTATAGAGTTGTTGCCAGGTTTGCATACGGGGTGGCCCCTAATTGTTGTTGGTCAGGCACTGGCATTGGATAATTGGTAAGACCAATTTACAATGGCTGGTCGCTAGGTTAAAAGCCGCTTCGTGGGTGTGTCAATTTGTCCTGTGGAAAACTTTGGTCGTATGCCGATGAGCGGGCGGCTGAGTGGCGCTGAAAAACGCCAACTGATGGGTGTCGGGGTGGGCTGGTTAGGCGCAGAATAGGCGCCCCCGGCCCGGTACCGCCGGGGTTCGTGGAGAGCATGTGATGGTTTTTGATCAGGTCCGCCAACGGCGCCTGTCCGACGACATCGTCGATCGGTTGGAAGGGATGATTCTGGAAGGCACGCTGACCTCGGGCCAGCGGCTGCCGGCCGAGCGCGCCCTGGCCGAGCAGTTCGGGGTGTCGCGCCCGTCGTTGCGCGAGGCGATCCAGAAGCTGGTGGCCAAGGGGCTGCTGGTCAGCCGCCAGGGTGGCGGCAACTATGTGGCGGAGTCACTCGGCTCGACGTTCAGCGACCCGCTGCTCAAGTTGCTCGAGGGTAGCCCCGAGGCGCAGCGCGACCTGCTGGAGTTTCGCCATACGCTGGAGGCGTCCTGCGCCTACTACGCGGCGCAGCGCGCCACCGGGCCGGACCGCGAGCGCTTGAAGGTGGCCTTCGATGCGCTGCAGGACTGCTACAACCGGGTTGACGAGGTCAGCCGGGCGGAGGAGGGCGCGGCCGATGCGCGCTTTCACCTGGCGATTGCCGAGGCCAGCCACAATGCGGTGCTGCTGCACACCATCCGCGGGCTGTTCGATCTGCTCAAGCGCAACGTGGTCACCAACATCGGTGGTATGTACCAGCAGCGCAGCGAGACGCGCGACATGCTGATCAGCCAGCACCGCGAGTTGTACCAGGCGATTGTCGAGGGGCGGGCCGAGGAGGCGCGGGAGGTGTCCAGCCGGCACATTCTGTATGTGCAGGAGGTGCTGGAAGAGGCGCAGGAAGAGGCTCAGCGGGTGGCGCGGGCGGAGCGGCGCAGCGGGCGGTAATAGAGCTCGCCGCTTTCACGGTTTCTGTAGGAGCGGCCTTGTGCCGCGAAAAGGGCGCGCAGCGGCCTCAGGGCTTTTGCATCATTGAAGATCGCCGGGGCTGCTGTGCAGCCCATCGCGACACAAGGCCGCTTCCCACAGGAATCACCGTGGCCGCTCGGGGCGGGGTTAGTCTTCCTTGCCCTTGTTGCGCATGGTGCGCTGCAGCTCGCGGTTGGAGTCGCGCTCGCGCACGGTGTCGCGCTTGTCGAACTCCTTCTTGCCCTTGCCGAGCGCGATTTCGCACTTGATCAGGTGCTTGCTCCAGTACAGCGACATCGCCACACAGGTGTAGCCCTTTTGCGCCACGGCGGCTTCCAGGCGCTCCAGCTCGCGCTTGTTCAGCAGCAGCTTGCGGGTGCGGATGGGGTCGGCGATGACGTGGGTGCTGGCGGTGGTCAGCGGGGTGATGTGGCTGCCGAACAGCCAGGCTTCGCCATCCTTGAGCAGCACGTAGCTGTCGGTCAGGTGCGCCTTGCCGGCCCGCAGGCTTTTTACTTCCCAACCGGACAGGACCAGCCCGGCCTCGAACTTGTGTTCGATGAAGTAATCGTGTCGCGCCTTTTTGTTCTGCGCGATGGTCCCGGTCGGATGTTTCTTTTGCTTAGCCATAGGGGCCGCATTATAGGGAGTCGCCGCGCGCTCGGCTACGGGGTTTAGCTGCGCTTGAGCCTGTAGGACGAATCCCTGACAATGGTGGCCTTGTTCTGTTGATCAGAACTGTTTTTCCGGCGCTGCGAAGCGCCGCCGCCCCGTTTGGAAGTGATGCCTGGATGACTACCCATATTCAACGCTCGGCCCTGCTGCCATACCCTGCCCAGGCGCTTTACGACCTGGTCAACGATGTGGCCAGCTACCCGCAATTCTTGCCCTGGTGCTCGGCTTCGACGGTGATCGAGGTGAGCGACACGCACATGCGGGCGAAGCTGGATGTGGCCAAGGGCGGTATGAGCCAGCATTTCGTCACGCGTAACGTGCTGGTGCCGGGGCAGTCCATCGAGATGAACCTGGAAGAGGGGCCGTTCACCCAGTTGCATGGGCTGTGGGTGTTCAAGCCGCTGGGCGAGAAAGCCTGCAAGATCAGCCTGGACCTGTCGTTCGACTATGCCGGTGCCCTGGTGCGCGCCACCCTGGGCCCGCTGTTCAACCAGGCGGCCAATACCATGGTCGATGCGTTCTGCCAGCGGGCCAAGCAGCTGTATAGCTGAGGGGTAACGAGGGGCCTTCTCTGTTCATGCCACCCCTTGTAGGAGCCGGCTTGCCGGCGATGAGGCCAGCCCAGGCGGTGCACCCTTTGAATGGATGTCGCCATGCCCGGCCCTATCGCCGGCAAGCCGGCTCCTACAGGGGCTGCACAGCGCGGCCAATAAAAAGCCCGGGCAATGCCCGGGCTTTTTTGTGCGCAGCGCTTACTGCGGCGAGGTTTCCAACGGGGCCGGGGTGGGCACCGGGGTGGTCTCGATGGTGTCGATTTCTTTCTGGATCGAGTCTTCCAGCGAGCCGGCCTTGGCCGGTTTTTCGGCAGGCTGGCCTTGGTGGGCCGGGCTGACGGTGGTGTCGCCGCTGCCGCCGAGAATTTCCTGGTCGCGGCTGACGCCGGGCATGAAGTCGCCGGCCAGGCTGACCAGTTGGTCGTTCTCGTTGAAGAAGATGCTCATGCGCTCTTGCTGGCGCTGGCCACCACCGGGCTGCAGGCTGTACAGGTAGTCCCAGCGATTGGTGTTGAAGGTGTCCTGAAGCAGGGGGTTGCCCATGATAAACCTTACTTGCCGGCGGGTCATTCCCGGGCGCAATTGGTCTATCATGTCCTGCGTGACGACATTGCCCTGCTGGATGTCGATTTTGTAAACCCCGGGAAACGAGCAACCGGCGAGTGCGAGCAGTCCCACGAGGGTGAGGCTGGTTAGCAAGAGCTTGGTGTTGTTTTGCATCGGTGGGCGACTTCCACTATCTTGGCTGGACAACGTAAACCCCGATCATACCCGTATTAAGAGAAGCTGCGAAGCAGCATCGGCGAGAAAGCTGACCATGGTTGAAAATAGCGAATTGCGCAAAGCCGGCCTCAAGGTGACCCTGCCTCGAGTCAAGATTCTTCAGATGCTCGACTCTACCGAGCAGCGTCACATGAGTGCCGAGGATGTCTACAAGGCGCTGATGGAGGCTGGCGAGGACGTTGGCCTGGCGACCGTGTACCGCGTTCTGACCCAGTTCGAAGCAGCTGGCCTGGTGGTTCGCCATAACTTCGACGGCGGCCATGCGGTGTTCGAGCTGGCTGACGGCGGCCACCACGACCATATGGTCAACGTGGATAGCGGCGAAGTCATCGAGTTCATGGATGCCGAGATCGAGCGCCGGCAAAAGGAAATCGTGGCCGAGCACGGCTTCGAACTGGTGGACCACAACCTGGTCCTCTATGTGCGTAAAAAGAAGTAACGATTTAGATCGTTATGGACAGCAAAGGCGACCTTCGGGTCGCCTTTGTGCTTTATGGGGGGGAATTCGTTGTAGGCGCGTGCTGGCTATGCCTTGCTGCT
The DNA here is from genome assembly GCF_019139895.1 of Pseudomonas fakonensis. Classification (GTDB taxonomy): domain Bacteria; phylum Pseudomonadota; class Gammaproteobacteria; order Pseudomonadales; family Pseudomonadaceae; genus Aquipseudomonas; species Aquipseudomonas fakonensis. The sequence goes on from NZ_CP077076.1 coordinate 813,698, forward strand.
CACCACCATCTTGCGTGCATGGGCCAGGGATTCCTTGGTCAGGTCGATGCCGCCCAGCATGCGTGCCACTTCTTCCACCCGCTCGCGCTTGCCTAGATTGGCCACGGCGGTGTGGGTGGTGTCGCTGTGGCGCACCTTGTGCACGAAAAGGTGGTGATGGCCCTGGGCTGCGACTTGGGGTAGGTGGGTCACGGTCAGCACCTGGCCGCGCTCGCCCAGGCGGCGCAGCAGTTGGCCGACGATTTCTGCGGTGGGGCCGCCGATGCCGACGTCTACTTCGTCGAACACCAGGGTGGGGATGCGCGAGGTTTGCGCGGTGATCACCTGAATCGCCAGGCTGATACGCGAAAGCTCGCCGCCTGAGGCCACCTTGGCCAGCCCCTTGAGCGGCTGCCCGGGGTTGGCGCTGACCAGCAGCTCGATCTGCTCCAGGCCGTGGGGCGACAGCTCGCCGTGCTCGAACGGGGTCAGCTCGATGCAGAAGCGCCCGCCGGGCATCCCTAAGCGCTGGATTTCCTGCTCCACGGCGGTGGCCAGCTGGGTGGCGGCCTGCCGGCGCAGGGTGCTCAGCTCGGTGGCCTTCTGTTCATAGTGCTGCGCGTAGGCAGCCAACTCCTCACCCAGGCGCTCGATGGACTCGTCACTGGCGTTGAGGCCTTCGATTTCTTCCATCAGGCGCTGCTGCAGGTGTGGCAGCTCGGTGGGGTGCACGCGGTGCTTGCGGGCCAGGGTGTAGATGGCGTCGAGGCGTTCTTCCAGGGTTTGCAGGCGCATGGGGTCGGCATCGAAGTGGTCGAGGAAGCGGTTGAGCTCGCCGACGGCTTCTTCTACCTGAATTTGCGCGCTGGCGATCAGGTTGACTGCCTCGCCCAGGGCCTTGGGCGCGTTGGCCACGGCCGTGAGGCGGTTGAGGCTGACGGTGAGGGCGCTGAGCACATTGCCAGAGTCGCTTTCGCTGCACTGGTCGATGACCTGGCGGCAGATGCCGAACAGCGCTTCGGCGTTGGTCAGGTTCTTGTGTTCCTGCTCCAGCTGCACCAGCTCGTGTTCGCCCAGGCCCAGGTTGTCCAGCTCTTCCAATTGATAGCTGAGCAACTGGTGGCGGGCCCGCTGCTCGTCGCCAGAATTGCTCAGGCGCTCGAGCTCCTGGCGGGTCTGCTGCCAGCGGCGGGCTGCCAGTTGCACCTGGCGGGCCAGGTCGATGGCGCCGGCGTATTCGTCCAGCAGGCGACGGTGGGTGTCGGTTTTCAGCAGTGACTGGTGCTCGTGCTGGCTGTGGATGTCGATCAGCAGCTCGCCCAGGGCCTTGAGGTCGCCGAGCGGGCAGGGCGTGCCGTTGATGTAGCCGCGGCTGCGGCCTTCGGCGGTGATCACCCGGCGCAGGATGCACGGGCCGTCGCTTTCGAGGTCGCGCTCGGCCAGCCAGGTGTGGGCCTCGGGGATGTCGCCCAGGTCGAAGGTGGCCAGAATATCGGCCTTGTCTGCGCCGGGCCGCACCACGCCGCTGTCGGCACGGTCACCCAGGGCCAGGCCCAGGGCATCGAGCATGATCGACTTGCCGGCCCCGGTTTCGCCGGTGATCACGGACATGCCGCGGGCGAGTTCGAGGTCGAGGTGTTCGACGATGGCGTAGTTGTGAATGGACAGGTGCAGCAGCATGGGGCGGCTCCCGAGGGCTGAGGTCTGGTTATTTATACAGTGGTTTTGCGCCTGCTGACAATGCCCGCCCGATGAATGTGGAAAAGCGCCCTTGCCCTTGAAGCTGGTTTTTCCGGCCCCATATAGCCGGCAGACACGGCGAGCTTTGCTCGTACAACAGAAATTGTGGAGGAGAGACCCCATGGCTGACGAACAGCTGAACGAGAAAGACCTTAATGCCGAAGAGGCCGCTGCAGTAGATACCGGCGCCCGCGTTCAGGAGCTCGAGGAGCAGCTGGCCGCGGCCAAGGACCAGTCCCTGCGTGTGGCTGCCGAGGCGCAGAACAGCATTCGCCGCGCCGAGCAGGAAGTCGACAAGGCGCGCAAGTTCGCCCTCGAGAAGTTCGCCGGCGACCTGCTGCCGGTGATCGACAGCCTGGAGCTGGCCCTGGCCCACTCCAACGTCGAAGACGAACAGGTGAAGAAGATCCGCGAAGGCGTCGAGCTGACCCTGAAAATGTTCCAGGACACCCTCAAGCGCTACAACCTCGAAGCCATCGACCCGCACGGCCAGCCGTTCAACGCCGAGCACCACCAGGCGATGGCCATGCAGGAAAGCGCCGATGTCGAGCCGAACAGCGTGCTGAACGTGTTCCAGAAGGGCTACCTGCTCAACGGCCGCCTGCTGCGCCCCGCCATGGTGGTGGTCAGCAAGGCGCCGGCCGCGCCGCAGCCATCGATCAACGAGAAGGCTTGAAATCTGTCGGGGCATCCCCATCTAGGTGTCAAGCACTCAAGTATTACCGCAGTTGGCCAATGTAGCCGCTGCCACCCAATTCAAGTTTCGGGAGAATCAACATGGGCAAAATCATCGGTATCGACCTGGGGACCACCAACTCCTGCGTCTCCATCCTGGAAAACGGTAACGTCAAGGTCATCGAAAACGCCGAAGGCGCGCGTACTACCCCTTCGATCGTGGCCTACGCCAACGACGGCGAAATCCTGGTTGGCCAGTCGGCCAAGCGCCAGGCCGTCACCAACCCGCACAACACCCTGTTCGCCGTGAAGCGCCTGATTGGCCGCCGCTTCGAAGAAGACGTCGTGCAGAAAGACATCAAGCTGGTGCCTTACAAGATCGTCAAGGCCGGCAACGGTGACGCCTGGGTACAAGCCAACGGCAACGACATGGCGCCGCCGCAGATCAGCGCCGAAGTGCTGAAAAAGATGAAGAAGACCGCCGAGGACTACCTGGGCGAGCCGGTCACCGAAGCGGTCATCACCGTACCGGCCTACTTCAACGACAGCCAGCGCCAGGCCACCAAAGACGCCGGCCGCATCGCGGGCCTTGAAGTCAAGCGCATCATCAACGAACCGACCGCCGCTGCACTGGCGTACGGCATGGACAAGGCCAAGGGCGACCACACCGTCATCGTTTATGACCTGGGTGGCGGTACCTTCGACGTTTCGGTCATCGAAATCGCCGAGGTCGACGGTGAGCACCAGTTCGAAGTACTGGCCACCAACGGCGACACCTTCCTGGGTGGCGAAGACTTCGACATGCGCCTGATCGACTACCTCGTCGACGAGTTCAAGAAAGAGTCCGGCATGGACCTGAAGAACGACCCGCTGGCCCTGCAGCGCCTGAAAGAAGCCGCTGAAAAGGCCAAGATCGAGCTGTCCTCGGCCCAGTCGACCGACGTCAACCTGCCGTACATCACTGCAGACGCGACCGGCCCGAAACACCTGAACGTGAAGATCTCCCGCGCCAAGCTGGAATCGCTGGTCGAAGACCTGGTCAACCGTACCATCGAGCCTTGCCGCATCGCCCTGAAAGACGCCGGCATCGACGCCAGCAAGATCGACGACGTGATCCTGGTCGGTGGCCAGACCCGTATGCCGATGGTGCAAAAGGCCGTTGCCGACTTCTTCGGTAAAGAAGCGCGCAAGGACGTCAACCCGGACGAAGCCGTGGCCATGGGGGCTGCGATCCAGGGCGCGGTACTGGCCGGTGACGTCAAAGACGTACTGCTGCTGGACGTCAGCCCGCTGACCCTGGGTATCGAAACCATGGGCGGCGTGATGACCGCGCTGATCGAGAAGAACACCACCATCCCGACCAAGAAGTCGCAGGTGTTCTCGACTGCCGACGACAACCAGGGCGCCGTGACCATCCACGTGCTGCAGGGCGAGCGCAAGCAAGCCGCGCAGAACAAGTCGCTGGGCAAGTTCGACCTGTCGGACATCCCGCCAGCTCCACGCGGCGTGCCACAGATCGAAGTGACCTTCGACATCGACGCCAACGGCATCCTGCACGTCGGCGCCAAAGACAAGGCCACCGGCAAGGCTCAGTCGATCGTGATCAAGGCCAACTCCGGCCTGTCGGACGAAGAGATCGAGCGCATGGTGCGTGACGCCGAGGCCAACGCCGAGGAAGACCGCAAGTTCGAAGAGCTGGCCGCTGCCCGTAACCAGGGTGACGCGCTGGTGCACTCGACCCGCAAGATGGTCGTCGACGCCGGTGACAAGGTCACTGCCGAAGAGAAAACCGCCATCGAAGCGGCCGTGGTTGCCTTGGAAGCCGCTGTCAAAGGCGACGACAAGGCTGCCATCGACGCCAAGGTCGAGGAGTTGTCCAAGGTGTCGGCCCCGGTTGCCCAGAAGATGTACGCCGAGCAACAGGCCGAGCAACCGCAGGGCGGCGCCCAGCAGGCCGAGCCTGAAGCCAAGCACGATGACGTGGTTGACGCCGAGTTCGAAGAAGTCAAAGGCGACGACAAGAAGTAATCGTTGCATGCTGTCGCCCGTTCACCGTCTTGGCACGGTGAACTGGTAGGATGTCGCCGCGCGGGGGCTTGCTCCCGCGTTGGCGTGTCTGGAACACGAGAATTTTTACAGCATCTGTCTGGGCGCATTCGCGTATGGCGGCAGGTGTTGGCGGCACGGCGCGACAGCTGCGCGCCGGTGCCAAACACCCCAAGAGTGCAAATGACCTATGTCCAAGCGTGATTTTTATGAGGTCCTGGGTGTCGAGCGCGGCGCCAGCGAAGGCGACCTCAAGAAGGCCTACCGCCGTCTGGCGATGAAGTACCACCCGGACCGCAACCCGGGCGACAAAGAGTCGGAAGACCTGTTCAAGGAGGCCAACGAGGCCTACGAAGTGCTGTCCGACGCCAGCAAGCGTGCCGCCTACGACCAGTACGGCCACGCCGGTGTCGACCCGAGCATGGGTGGCGGCGGTGCAGGCTTCGGCGGCGCCAACTTCTCCGACATTTTCGGTGACGTATTCAGCGACTTCTTCGGTGGTGGCCGCGGCGGTGGCCGTAGCGGTGCCCAGCGCGGCAGCGACCTGCGCTACACCCTGGAGCTCAACCTCGAAGAAGCGGTGCGTGGCACCACGGTCAGCATTCGCGTGCCGACCCTGGTCAACTGCAAACCGTGCGACGGCTCCGGCGCCAAGAAGGGCTCGACCCCGTCGACCTGCCCGACCTGTGGCGGCATTGGCCAGGTGCGCATGCAGCAAGGCTTCTTCTCGGTGCAGCAGACCTGCCCGCGCTGCCATGGCCAGGGCAAGATCATCACCGACCCATGCACCTCGTGCCATGGCGAAGGCCGTGTCGAAGAGTACAAGACCTTGTCGGTCAAGGTTCCGGCTGGCGTTGATACCGGTGACCGCATCCGCCTGTCCGGCGAAGGCGAGGCCGGTGCCCATGGCGGCCCGACCGGTGACCTGTACGTGGTCATCAGCGTGCGTGAGCACGCGATCTTCCAGCGCGACGGCAAGCACCTGTACTGCGAAGTGCCGATCAGCTACACCGACGCTGCCTTGGGTGGCGAGCTGGAAGTGCCGACCCTCGATGGCCGGGTCAAGCTGAAAATCCCTGAAGGCACCCAGACCGGCAAGCAGTTCCGCCTGCGTGGCAAGGGTGTGGCGCCAGTGCGTGGCGGTGGTGCCGGCGACCTGCTGTGCCGCGTCGCGGTAGAAACGCCGGTCAACCTCAGCCGCCGCCAGCGCGAACTGCTCGAAGAGTTGCGTAGCTCGCTGGAAGTCGACAGCTCCCACTCGCCCAAGGCCAGTGGCTGGTTCGAAGGCGTGAAGCGCTTCTTTGGCGATCTCTGACAAGGAACAGGCTATGCGACGTATTGCAGTGATGGGCGCCGCCGGGCGCATGGGCAAGGTGCTGATCGAGGCTGTGCAGCAGCAGGCGCCCAAGGCCGGCCTGACCGCCGCCATTCACCGCCCGGACAGTACCCTGGTGGGGGCCGACGCCGGTGAGCTGGCCGGCCTGGGGCGTATCGGCGTGCCGATCGTCGACGACCTGGCCAAGGTGGTGGACGAGTTCGACGTGCTGATCGACTTCACCCACCCGTCGGTGACCCTGAAAAACCTGGCCTTCTGCCGCAAGGCGGGCAAGGCCATGGTCATCGGCACCACCGGCTTCAGTGCCGAAGAAAAGCAGCTGCTGGTGGAGGCGGGCAAGGAAATCCCGATCGTCTTCGCCGCCAACTTCAGCGTGGGTGTGAACCTGTGTCTGAAGCTGCTGGATACCGCGGCCCGTGTGCTGGGTGACGAGGTGGATATCGAGATCATCGAGGCGCACCACCGGCACAAGGTCGATGCGCCGTCGGGCACCGCCTTGCGCATGGGCGAGGTAGTGGCCCAGGCGCTGGGTCGCGACCTGCGTGAAGTGGCGGTGTATGGCCGTGAAGGCCAGACTGGTGCCCGTGACCGCCAGACCATCGGTTTTGCCACTGTGCGTGCCGGTGACGTGGTGGGTGACCATACCGTGCTGTTCGCCGCTGAAGGCGAGCGCGTGGAGATCACCCACAAGGCCTCAAGCCGCATGACCTTCGCCAAGGGCGCGGTGCGTGCGGCGCTGTGGCTGGATGGGCGTGCGCCTGCGCTGTATGACATGCAGGATGTGCTCGAGCTGCATTGATGGCCCTATCGCCGGCAAGCCGGCTCCTGCAGGAGCGTGCGTTCCCCTGTAGGAGCCGGCTTGCCGGCGATGGCGTCGACGCCGAAAAGCGCCATTCTGTCGCATTCATGTGTTTTAGAGACACATATGCGGTAGACCGAAAACGCACTTTTCTGTAAGCTACAGCTTTAGTGTGTCCACTAAAAGCGCGCAGCGAATTGAATTCAGCACATGAAAGCGGGGTGACGTGTCCATACGTCACTCCGCTTTTTTGCAACCTGCGATCGCCCTTTCATGCTTGATTTACGGGAGGTCTTCTTGACAAAGCCAGCCATACTCGCCCTTGCCGACGGCAGTATTTTCCGCGGTGAAGCCATCGGTGCCGACGGTCAGACCGTTGGTGAGGTGGTATTCAACACCGCTATGACCGGCTACCAGGAAATCCTTACAGACCCTTCCTACTCGCAGCAAATCGTCACCCTGACCTACCCGCACATCGGCAACACCGGCACCACGCCGGAAGACGCCGAGTCGAACCGTGTCTGGTCTGCCGGCCTGGTCATTCGCGACCTGCCGCTGCTGGCCAGCAACTGGCGTAACACCCAGTCGCTGCCTGAGTACCTCAAGGCCAACAACGTCGTTGCCATCGCCGGCATCGACACCCGTCGCCTGACCCGTATCCTGCGCGAAAAAGGCGCCCAGAACGGCTGCATCCTGGCCGGTGACAACATCACCGAGGAGCAGGCCATCGCCGCTGCCCGCGCCTTCCCGGGTCTGAAAGGCATGGACCTGGCCAAGGTCGTCTCCACCAAGGAGCGCTACGAGTGGCGCTCCAGCGTGTGGGAGCTGAAAACCGACAGCCACCCGACCATCGATGCCGCCGACCTGCCGTATCACGTGGTTGCCTTCGACTACGGCGTCAAGCTGAACATCCTGCGCATGCTGGTTGCCCGTGGCTGCCGCGTGACCGTGGTACCGGCCCAGACCCCGGCCAGCGAAGTATTGGCACTCAACCCGGACGGCGTGTTCCTGTCCAACGGCCCTGGTGACCCCGAGCCGTGCGACTACGCCATCCAGGCGATCAAAGAGATCCTCGAGACCGAGATCCCGGTGTTCGGTATCTGCCTGGGCCACCAGCTGCTGGCCCTGGCCTCCGGCGCCAAGACCGTCAAGATGGGCCACGGCCACCACGGTGCCAACCACCCGGTCCAGGACCTGGACACCGGCGTGGTCATGATCACCAGCCAGAACCACGGTTTCGCCGTAGACGAAACCACCCTGCCGGGCAACGTTCGCGCCATCCACAAGTCGCTGTTCGACGGCACCCTGCAGGGTATCGAGCGTACCGACAAGAGCGCGTTCAGCTTCCAGGGCCACCCTGAAGCGAGCCCAGGCCCGACCGACGTCGCGCCACTGTTCGATCGTTTCACCGATGCCATGGCCAAGCGCCGCTGAGCATCCTGCATCAAGGCCCCGGGGCGGCGAACGCCGCACCCGGAAGCGCCTGACCCAGATTGTTCAAGACGGCTTGCCGACTGACCCGCGGATTTGAGTGACAACCATGCCAAAACGTACAGACATCAAAAGCATCCTGATTCTCGGCGCTGGCCCGATCGTGATCGGCCAGGCCTGCGAATTCGACTACTCCGGCGCCCAGGCCTGCAAAGCCCTGCGCGAGGAAGGTTTCCGCGTCATCCTGGTGAACTCCAACCCGGCCACCATCATGACCGACCCGGCCATGGCCGACGCCACCTACATCGAGCCGATCAAGTGGCAGTCGGTGGCCAAGATCATCGAGAAAGAACGCCCCGACGCCGTCCTGCCGACCATGGGTGGCCAGACTGCCCTGAACTGCGCCCTGGACCTGGAGCGCCACGGCGTTCTGGAAAAGTTCGGCGTAGAGATGATCGGTGCCAACGCCGACACCATCGACAAGGCCGAAGACCGTTCGCGCTTCGACAAGGCCATGAAAGACATCGGCCTCGAGTGCCCGCGCTCGGGTATCGCCCACAGCATGGAAGAGGCCAATGCGGTGCTCGAGAAGCTTGGCTTCCCGTGCATCATCCGCCCGTCGTTCACCATGGGCGGCACCGGTGGCGGCATCGCCTACAACCGTGAAGAATTCGAAGAAATCTGCGCCCGCGGCCTCGACCTGTCGCCGACCAAGGAGCTGCTGATCGACGAATCGCTGATCGGCTGGAAGGAATACGAGATGGAGGTGGTCCGTGACAAAAAGGACAACTGCATCATCGTCTGCTCCATCGAGAACTTCGACCCGATGGGCGTGCACACCGGCGACTCGATCACTGTCGCACCCGCGCAAACGCTGACCGACAAGGAATACCAGATCATGCGCAACGCCTCGCTGGCGGTGCTGCGTGAAATCGGTGTCGAAACTGGCGGCTCCAACGTGCAGTTCGGTATCTGCCCGAACACCGGCCGCATGGTCGTGATCGAGATGAACCCGCGTGTATCGCGTTCGTCCGCCCTGGCTTCGAAAGCCACCGGCTTCCCGATCGCCAAGATCGCCGCCAAGCTGGCCATCGGCTACACCCTCGACGAACTGCAGAACGACATCACCGGCGGCCGCACCCCTGCGTCCTTCGAACCGTCGATCGACTACGTCGTCACCAAGCTGCCGCGTTTCGCCTTCGAGAAATTCCCGAAAGCCGACGCCCGCCTGACCACCCAGATGAAATCCGTGGGTGAAGTCATGGCCATCGGCCGTACCTTCCAGGAATCCCTGCAAAAAGCCCTGCGCGGCCTGGAAGTGGGTGCCTGCGGCCTCGACCCGAAAGTCGACCTGGCCAGCGCCGACGCCGCCAGCATTCTCAAGCGCGAGCTGACCGTACCGGGCGCCGAGCGTATCTGGTACGTGGCCGACGCCATGCGTTCGGGCATGACCATCGAAGAAATCTTCGAACTGACCGGCATCGACCTGTGGTTCCTGGTGCAGATGGAAGACCTGATCAAGGAAGAAGAGAAGGTCAAGACCCTGGCCCTGTCGGCGATCGACAAGGACTACATGCTGCGCCTCAAGCGCAAGGGCTTCTCGGACCAGCGCCTGGCCAAGCTGCTCGGCATCACCGACAAGAACCTGCGCCGTCACCGCCACAAGCTGGAAGTGTTCCCGGTGTACAAGCGCGTCGACACCTGCGCTGCCGAGTTCGCCACCGACACCGCCTACCTGTACTCGACCTACGAGCAAGAGTGCGAGGCCAACCCGTCGACCCGCGACAAGATCATGATCCTGGGTGGTGGCCCGAACCGTATCGGCCAAGGCATCGAGTTCGACTACTGCTGCGTACACGCCGCCCTGGCGCTGCGTGAAGACGGTTACGAGACCATCATGGTCAACTGCAACCCGGAAACCGTCTCCACCGACTACGACACCTCCGACCGCCTGTACTTCGAGCCGCTGACGCTGGAAGACGTGCTGGAAGTCTGCCGCGTCGAAAAACCCAAAGGCGTGATCGTTCACTACGGCGGCCAGACTCCGCTGAAACTGGCCCGCGCCCTGGAAGAAGCCGGCGTACCGATCATCGGTACCAGCCCGGACGCCATCGACCGCGCCGAAGACCGCGAGCGTTTCCAGCAGATGGTTCAGCGCCTGAACCTGCTGCAGCCGCCAAACGCCACCGTGCGCAGCGAAGAAGAAGCCATCAGCGCCGCTGGCGGCATCGGCTACCCGCTGGTGGTGCGCCCATCCTACGTACTGGGCGGCCGCGCCATGGAGATCGTCTACGAACTGGACGAGCTCAAGCGCTACCTGCGTGAAGCGGTACAAGTGTCCAACGACAGCCCGGTACTGCTCGACCACTTCCTCAACTGCGCCATTGAAATGGACGTGGATGCGGTGTGCGACGGCACCGACGTGGTGATCGGCGCGATCATGCAGCACATCGAACAGGCCGGCGTGCACTCCGGTGACTCGGCCTGCTCGCTGCCACCTTACTCGCTGAGCAAGCAAGTGCAGGACGAAGTCCGCGTTCAGGTCAAGAAAATGGCCCTGGAGCTGGGCGTTGTCGGCCTGATGAACGTGCAGCTGGCCCTGCAGGGCGACAAGATCTACGTGATCGAAGTCAACCCGCGCGCTTCGCGTACCGTGCCGTTCGTCTCCAAGTGCATCGGCACTTCGCTGGCGATGATCGCGGCCCGCGTCATGGCTGGCAAAACCTTGAAAGAGCTGGGCTTCACCCAGGAAATCATCCCGAACTTCTACAGCGTCAAGGAAGCCGTCTTCCCGTTCGCCAAGTTCCCGGGGGTTGACCCGATCCTCGGCCCTGAGATGAAATCCACCGGTGAAGTCATGGGCGTGGGTGACAGCTTCGGTGAAGCCTTCGCCAAGGCCCAGATGGGCGCCAGCGAAGTGCTGCCGACCGGCGGTACTGCGTTCATCAGCGTGCGTGACGACGACAAGCCGCAAGTGGCTGGCGTTGCCCGCGACCTGATCGCCCTGGGCTTCGAAGTGGTCGCAACCGCTGGCACCGCCAAGGTGATCGAAGCGGCCGGCCTGAAAGTGCGCCGTGTGAACAAGGTGACCGAAGGCCGCCCGCACGTGGTCGACATGATCAAGAACGACGAAGTGTCGCTGATCATCAACACCACCGAAGGCCGCCAGTCGATTGCCGACTCGTACTCGATTCGCCGCAATGCGCTGCAACACAAGATCTACTGCACCACCACCATTGCGGCCGGTGAAGCCATCTGCGAGGCGCTGAAATTCGGTCCGGAAAAGACCGTTCGTCGCCTGCAGGATCTGCATGCAGGACTCAAAGCATGAGCATTACCAAGTACCCGATGACCGTCCAGGGCGCTCGCGCCCTGGAAGAAGAGCATCTGTTTCTGAGCAAGACCGAGCGCCCGCGCCTGAGCCAGGCAATCGGTGAAGCCCGTGAGCTGGGCGACCTCAAGGAGAACGCCGAATACCATGCTGCCCGTGAGGAGCAGGGCATGGTCGAGGCGCGTATCCGTGACATCGAGGGCCGCCTGCAAAACTCGGTGGTGATCGACGTCACCACCATCGCCCACACCGGCAAGGTGATTTTCGGGACCACCGTGGACCTGGAAAACACCGAAACCGGCGATCAGGTGACCTACCAGATCGTCGGTGAGGACGAGGCCGACATCAAGAAGGGCAAGCTCTCGGCCGGTGCGCCGATCGCTCGCGCCATCATTGGCAAGGAAGAGGGCGACACCGTTGTCGTCAAGACGCCAAGCGGCACGGTCGAGTACGAGATTGTCGAAGTCAAGCACATCTGACCGGCGCCTGCGGGCGCCTTCCCTCGAGGGTATCCTCTGGCAGCTGGCCCAGGTGTTCTGGGTCGGCGGCCTTTGGGTGTTTCACGTGGGGTTGGTGCCGGCGCTGAAAGTCAGTGGCCTGGCGCCCTTGCTGGTGCATGACGTGGCCGGGCAGATCGACCGCTGGTTGATCGGCGTGGCCATGCTCGGGCTGCTGGTGCAGCTGGCAGTATTGGCGAGGGTGGATGGCCTGGCGGCCTGGTGGCGGCAGTTTCGCGGCCAGATGCTGCTGCTCGGCTTTGCTGCTTGCATCAGCTACTACACGCTGCGCTACGGGATTTCCGTGGGTGAGCGTTGGCAGATGTTCTGCTTTTTGGTGCTGGGCTTCTCCGGCATCGTGCTGGTGGCCCAGCCGGTGCCGCTGAGGGCGCGGCGCTAGCTCAAGTTGACGCGGTCCTCTGTGGGAGTGGCCTTGTGTCGCGATGGGCTGCGAAGCAGCCCCTGGGTATCGGCGTCACTGCAGGTATTGCAGGGGGCCGCTTCGCAGCCCATCGCGACACAAGGCCGCTCCTACAGGCGGGGCGTTTGCCCCGCGCTCCAGCCGTTACTTGTAACGGTGAATATTGGACAGCTGCTTGTTCGGCTGCGGGTTCTTGCGGTAGATCAGCGCCTTCTTGCCGATGGTCTGCACCAGTTCGGCGCGGCCGGCCTTGCACAGCTCGGCGATGACGGCAGCACGTTCTTCACGGTCTTCCGAGCGGATTTCGACCTTGATCAGCTCGTGATCGACCAGGGCGCGTTCCAGTTCGGCGACCACGCCTTCATTCAAACCATTGCCCGCGACGATCAGAACCGGCTTCAGGTCATGACCAATGGACTTGTATTGCTTCTTCTGCTCGTTGTTGAGCGGCATAATCTGACCCTTTTCGTCTGATTCTGTAAAATTGACGGGCATTTTACCCGAGGGCCTGTGGCTCCGCCCAGTCAAACACGACGCATATCATCGAGGTGCCCCGTGGTACAACGTTCCAAAAGCAGCGCAAACTGGCTGCGCGAGCATTTCAACGACCCCTTCGTCAAGCAGGCGCAGAAGGACGGCTACCGTTCGCGCGCCAGTTACAAGCTGCTGGAGATCCAGGAAAAGGACAAACTCATCCGCCCTGGCATGAGCGTGATCGACCTCGGCGCGGCCCCTGGTGGCTGGTCGCAGGTGACTAGCCGTCTGATCGGCGGGCAGGGGCGGCTGATCGCCTCGGACATCCTGGAAATGGACGCCATCGCCGACGTGACCTTCATCCAGGGTGACTTCACCAAGGACGAGGTGCTTGCGCAAATCCTGCAGGCCGTGGGCGATTCGCACGTGGACCTTGTGATTTCCGACATGGCCCCCAATATGAGTGGTACGCCCGCGGTGGATATCCCGCGCGCCATGTTCCTCTGCGAGCTCGCACTGGACCTGGCGAGCCGCGTACTGCGCCCTGGCGGCGACTTCCTGATCAAGATCTTCCAGGGTGAAGGTTTCGACGTTTACCTGAAGGAAGTGCGCAGCAAGTTCGACAAGGTGCAGATGCGCAAGCCTTCGTCGTCGCGGGACCGCTCCCGTGAGCAGTACCTGCTGGGGCGAGGATTCAAGGGGGCGTGAGCGGTTTTGCGTGGTGACCGATAGTTATTTCCAATCGGCCACTGCGTCAGGATCGTCCGAACTTCGTGTAGTCTAGCTTTCACAAAGGGTTACAGACGGTGCCTGCGTGTGCGTAGGTAATGTAGTAAGTTAGGGCGATGAATATCATGCGAGGCACGGTTGCGTCGTGCGCCGGCCTCAGAGGGTAGCGAATTGAACGACATGGCAAAGAATCTGATCCTCTGGTTGATCATCGCCGCCGTCCTGGTGACGGTGATGAACAACTTCTCGAGCCCTAACGAGCCGCAGACCCTCAACTATTCCGACTTCATCCAGCAGGTCAAGGATGGCAAGGTCGAGCGCGTGACCGTCGACGGCTACATCATTACCGGCAAGCGCACCGACGGCGACAATTTCAAGACCGTCCGTCCGGCCATCACCGACAATGGTCTGATCGGCGACCTGGTCGACAATCACGTCACCGTCGAAGGCAAGCAACCTGAACAGCAGAGCATCTGGACGCAGCTGCTGGTCGCGAGCTTCCCGATCCTGGTGATCATCGCCGTGTTCATGTTCTTCATGCGCCAGATGCAGGGCGGAGCGGGCGGCAAGGGCGGCCCGATGAGCTTCGGCAAGAGCAAGGCGCGCCTGCTGTCCGAAGACCAGGTGAAAACCACCCTGGCTGACGTCGCCGGTTGCGACGAGGCCAAGGAAGAAGTCGGTGAGCTGGTCGAGTTCCTGCGTGACCCGGGCAAGTTCCAGCGCCTGGGCGGCCGCATCCCGCGTGGCGTGCTGATGGTCGGCCCGCCAGGTACCGGTAAGACCCTGCTGGCCAAGGCCATCGCTGGCGAAGCCAAGGTGCCGTTCTTCACCATTTCCGGCTCCGACTTCGTCGAGATGTTCGTCGGCGTGGGTGCCAGCCGTGTGCGCGACATGTTCGAGCAGGCTAAAAAGCACGCACCGTGCATCATCTTCATCGACGAGATCGACGCTGTTGGTCGCCACCGTGGCGCCGGCATGGGCGGCGGTCACGACGAGCGTGAGCAAACCCTCAACCAGCTGCTGGTGGAGATGGACGGCTTCGAGATGAACGATGGCATCATCGTCATTGCCGCCACCAACCGCCCGGACGTGCTCGACCCTGCGCTGCTGCGCCCGGGCCGCTTCGACCGCCAGGTGGTGGTCGGCCTGCCGGACATTCGCGGTCGCGAGCAAATCCTCAAGGTGCACATGCGCAAGGCGCCGCTGGGCGAGAACGTCAACGCGGCCGTCATCGCCCGTGGTACACCAGGCTTCTCCGGTGCCGACCTTGCCAATCTGGTCAACGAGGCGTCGCTGTTCGCTGCCCGGGCTGGCAAGCGCCTGGTCGAGATGAAAGAGTTCGAACTGGCCAAAGACAAGATCATGATGGGCGCCGAGCGCAAGACCATGGTCATGTCCGAGAAAGAGAAGCAGAATACCGCTTATCACGAAGCCGGCCACGCCATCGTCGGTCGCGTCGTGCCCGAGCATGACCCGGTCTACAAGGTGTCGATCATCCCGCGCGGTCGCGCCTTGGGCGTGACCATGTTCCTGCCCGAAGAAGATCGCTACAGCCTGTCCAAGCGCGCGCTGATCAGCCAGATCTGCTCGCTGTACGGCGGCCGTATCGCCGAAGAGATGACCCTGGGCTTCGATGGCGTGACCACCGGTGCCTCCAACGACATCATGCGTGCCAGCCAGATCGCCCGGAACATGGTCACCAAGTGGGGCCTGTCCGAGAAGCTCGGCCCGCTGATGTACGCCGAAGAAGAAGGCGAAGTGTTCCTCGGTCGCAGCGCCGGCAGCCAGCACGCCAGCGTGTCGGGCGAGACCGCCAAGCTGATCGACTCCGAGGTGCGCAGCATCATCGACCAGTGCTACGCCACGGCCAAGCAGATCCTCACCGATAACCGTGACAAGCTCGACGCCATGGCCGAGGCCTTGATGAAGTACGAAACCATCGATGCCGACCAGATCGACGACATCATGGCTGGCCGCACCCCGCGCGAGCCGCGCGACTGGGACAACGATGCCGGTACTTCTGGCAACCAGGCCTCCCAGGGTGACCGTCCAGAATCGCCGATCGGCGGGCCAGCTGCACAGCACTAAGGCTTTCTATGACCTCACAGCAGTACCCGACCCGGTTGCCTTGCGGCAACCGGGTTCTTGATTTGTCCCGTACCCATGTCATGGGCATCCTCAACATCACCCCCGACTCGTTCTCCGATGGTGGTCGCTTCAGCCAGCGTGACGAAGCCCTGCGCCACGCCGAAGCGATGGTGGCGGCCGGTGCCACGCTGATCGATATCGGCGGCGAGTCGACCCGCCCCGGCGCCCGGGCAGTGTCGCCCACCGAGGAGCTGGAGCGCGTCGCGCCAATGGTCGAGGCGATCAACAGCCGCCTGGACGTGGTCATCTCGGTCGATACCTCAACGCCCGCCGTGATGCGCGAGTCGGCCCGCCTGGGCGCCGGCCTGATCAACGACGTGCGCGCCCTGGAGCGCGATGGTGCGCTGGACGCGGCAGCCGATACCGGCCTGCCGGTGTGCCTGATGCACATGCGTGGCGAGCCGGGTAACATGCAGGACAACCCGCACTACGACGATGTAACCGCCGATGTAGGGCGCTACCTGGAGCAGCGCATGGCAGCCTGTGCGGCCGTCGGCATTGCTGCCGAGCGCATCATCCTCGACCCGGGCTTCGGTTTCGCCAAGACCCTGGCGCACAACCTGAGCTTGTTCAAGCACATGGAAGCGCTCTATCGCCTGGGGCGGCCATTGCTGGTGGGGGTGTCGCGCAAAAGCATGATCGGCCTCACCCTGGACCGCCCAGTCGACGAGCGGCTGTATGGCAGCCTGGCCCTGGCTGCATTGGCCATGACCAAGGGCGCGAGCATCCTGCGCGTGCACGATGTGGCCGAGACTGTCGACGTGGTGCGCATGATCGCCGCCGTACAAAGCGCCGAATAAGAACACTGGAGTCCCTATGAGCAGAAAATACTTTGGTACCGATGGTATCCGTGGCCGCGTTGGCCAGTTTCCCATCACCCCGGACTTCATGCTGAAACTCGGCTGGGCCGCAGGCATGGCCTTCCGCAAGCATGGCAACTGCCGCGTACTGGTGGGCAAGGACACGCGGATCTCGGGCTACATGTTCGAGTCCGCGCTCGAGGCCGGCCTGTCCGCCGCCGGCGCCGACGTGCTGCTGCTGGGCCCGATGCCCACACCTGCCATCGCCTACCTGACCCGTACCTTCCACGCCGAAGCCGGCATCGTCATCAGTGCCTCGCACAACCCGCACGACGACAATGGCATCAAGTTCTTCTCCGGCAATGGCACCAAGCTGCCGGACGAAGTCGAGCTAATGATCGAGGAGTTGCTCGACCAGCCGATGACCGTGGTCGAGTCGGGCAAGCTGGGCAAGGTATCGCGCATCAACGATGCCGCGGGCCGCTATATCGAATTCTGCAAGAGCAGCGTACCTACCAGCACCAGCTTCGCCGGGCTGAAGATCGTGGTCGACTGCGCCCACGGTGCCACCTACAAGGTCGCCCCCAGCGTGTTCCGTGAGCTGGGCGCCGAGGTTACCGTGCTGCACGCAGCCCCCGATGGCCTGAACATCAACGAAAACTGCGGCTCGACCCATATCGAATCGCTGCAGGCTGCCGTGCTGGTGGGCCATGCCGACCTGGGCATTGCCTTCGACGGTGACGGTGACCGCGTGCTGATGGTCGACCACACTGGCGCCATCGTTGACGGTGACGAGCTGCTGTACATCATCGGCCGCGACCTGCACGACCGTGGCAAGCTGCAGGGTGGCGTGGTCGGCACCCTGATGAGCAACCTGGGCCTGGAACTTGCGTTCAAGGAACTGGACATCCCGTTCGTGCGGGCCAAGGTCGGTGATCGCTACGTGATGGCCGAGCTGCTCGAGCGCGACTGGCTGCTCGGTGGTGAGAACTCCGGGCACGTGGTGTGCTGCAACCACACCACCACCGGTGATGCGATCATCGCCGCGCTGCAGGTGCTGATGGCGCTCAAGCGCCGCGGCGAAAACCTTGCCCAGGCCCGCCAGGGCGTGCGCAAGTGCCCGCAGGTGCTGATCAACGTGCGCTTCGAGGCCGGCAAGGACGACCCGCTGCAAAACCCGTTGGTCCAGGAGGCCAGTGCCAAGGCTACCGAGGCCATGGCCGGCCGCGGCCGCGTGCTGCTGCGCAAGTCTGGCACCGAGCCGCTGGTGCGGGTGATGGTCGAGGGTGACGACGAAGGTCAGGTGCGCGGCCATGCCGAAGCCCTGGCCAGGCTGGTCACAGAAGTTTGTGCCTGAAAGAGGCTTGCCAGCGCAGATCGGGTTGGGTAAGATCTGCGCCCACTTTGACCGACGAGGTAAAGCATGCGTCGCCCCATGGTAGCTGGTAACTGGAAGATGCACGGTACCCGCGCCAGCGTCGCTGAGCTGACCCAGGGCTTGAGCGAAATGCTCGTTCCCGACGGTATCGAAGTTGCGGTGTTTCCACCGGCCCTGTTCATCAACGAAGTTGTCGATGGGCTCAAAGGCAAGGGGATCATCGTAGGTGCACAGAATTCTGCAATACAGCCTGAACAAGGCGCGCTGACCGGCGAAGTTGCACCGAGTCAGTTGGCTGAAGTGGGTTGCAAGTTGGTCTTGATTGGCCATTCCGAGCGTCGCCAGATTATCGGCGAAAGTGACGAAGTGCTGAATCAGAAGTTTGCAGCGGCTCAGAAAAGTGGTTTGACGCCGGTGCTCTGTGTAGGGGAAACTCTCGAAGAGCGCGAGGCAGGCAAGACGCTGGAAGTTGTAGGGCGTCAACTAAGCAGTGTTATCGACGTGTTCGGTATCAAGGCTTTTGCCAATGCAGTCATTGCCTATGAGCCTGTTTGGGCCATTGGTACTGGTTTGACGGCCTCGCCCCAGCAAGCCCAGGATGTGCACGCCGCCATCCGCAAGCAGCTGGCCGTGATGGACGCCGAAGTTGCCGGTAACGTGCAGCTTCTCTACGGCGGCAGCGTGAAGGCGGCCAATGCGGCCGAACTGTTCGGCATGCCGGATATCGATGGGGGGCTCATTGGTGGAGCGTCCCTGAACGCAGACGAATTCGGTGCAATTTGTCGCGCCGCAGGAAACTGAACAAATGCTGGAAACAGTTATCGTTGTTTTTCATCTGTTGGCAGCGCTGTCGCTGGTAGTGCTGGTTCTGCTGCAACAGGGTAAAGGTGCCGAAGCAGGTGCATCTTTCGGCGCAGGTGCTTCTAATACTGTGTTCGGGAGCCAAGGCTCTGCAACGTTCCTAAGTAAATTGACTGCTATACTCGCTGCCACTTTCTTTTTGACAGCACTTGGGTTAGGATACTTCGCGAAGCAACAAGCTCACCAGCTTGGCCAAGCCGGTCTTCCAGATCCTGCGGTGCTTGAAGTTAAAGAGCAGCAAAAGCCGGCAGTTAATGATGACGTACCGGTGCTCCAACAGCAGAAGAGCGAAACCACCACTAACCCTGGTGACGTACCTCCTCCGGCTCAAGAGCAGAAGTAACGGGTTTCAAAAGTAGTATTGCCGAGGTGGTGGAATTGGTAGACACGCAACCTTGAGGTGGTTGTGCCCATAGGGTGTAGGGGTTCGAGTCCCCTTCTCGGTACCAATTGAAGCATGAGAGCCCGCTTTGAGCGGGCTTTCTTGCAGGTGGAGGTCGGATTGACCCTGTACAGGGTTCGGTCTTATACTTTCGCCCCAGCTTTGTCGCGGGGTGGAGCAGCTTGGTAGCTCGTCGGGCTCATAACCCGAAGGTCGTTGGTTCAAATCCAGCCCCCGCAACCAGTTTTAGCAAAGCCCCTTTTAAGGGGCTTTTTGCTAGCCGACAGTTTTGGCGTCGTTGTCCAACGGCGCTTTCAGGGATGGGCGTTTCGCCCATTTTTTATTTGCACAGCATGCACGAGGGGGTTCAGGTGTCGAGCAAGCTAGAACAGTTGCAGGCCTTGTTGGCCCCGGTTGTCGAGGGTCTGGGCTATCAGTGCTGGGGGATCGAATACGTCTCTCAGGGCAAGCATTCGGTACTGCGCGTCTATATCGACAAGGAAGGCGGCATTCTGGTGGAGGACTGCGAAGCGGTCAGCCGTCAGGCCAGCGCCATCCTCGACGTGGAAGATCCGATCAGCAGTGAATATACCCTCGAGGTGTCCTCTCCAGGCATGGATCGCCCGCTGTTCACTCTGGAACAGTTTGCCTCGCATGCCGGCGAACAAGTGAAGATCAAGCTGCGCACGCCTTTTGAAGGGCGTCGTAACTTCCAGGGCCTTCTCCGCGGTGTGGAGGAGCAGGATGTGGTGGTCCAGGTGGACAGTCATGAGTTCCTGCTGCCGATCGACTCGATCGACAAGGCCAATATTATTCCCAGTTTTGACTGAGACGTGCCGGGCCCGGCGGATATTCCGGGCCCAATGGCTTGCGCAAGGCGAGGCGTACGATGAGCAAAGAAGTACTGCTGGTTGTTGAATCGGTATCCAACGAGAAAGGTGTACCGCCCGGCGTCATTTTCGAAGCGCTGGAAGTGGCCTTGGCCACTGCGACCAAAAAACGTTTTGAGGACGAAGTCGACCTGCGTGTGGAAATCAACCGCCACACCGGTAGCTACGAGACCTTCCGCCGCTGGACCGTGGTCGACGAAAACGACCTGGACGACCCGGCGATCGAGACCTGGCTGGAAAAGATCCAGGACACGCACCCGGACGCCAAGGTCGGTGACGTGATCGAAGAGAAGATCGAGTCGATCGAATTCGGCCGCATCGCCGCCCAGACCGCCAAGCAGGTCATCGTGCAGAAGGTCCGCGAGGCCGAGCGCGCCCAGGTGGTCGATGCCTACCGCGAGCGCGTGGGCGAGATCATCTCCGGTACCGTGAAGAAGGTCACCCGCGACAACGTCATCGTCGACCTGGGCAACAACGCCGAAGCGTTGCTGGCCCGTGAAGACATCATTCCCCGTGAGACCTTCCGTGTTGGCGTGCGTCTGCGTGCGCTGCTCAAGGAAATCCGCACCGAGAACCGCGGCCCTCAGCTGATCCTGTCGCGCACCGCGCCACAGATGCTGATCGAGCTGTTCCGCATCGAAGTGCCGGAAATCGCCGAAGGCCTCATCGAAGTCATGGCCGCCTCCCGTGATCCGGGTTCGCGTGCCAAGATCGCCGTCCGCTCGAAGGACAAGCGCATCGACCCGCAAGGTGCCTGTATCGGCATGCGTGGTTCGCGCGTCCAGGCCGTATCCGGCGAGTTGGGTGGTGAGCGTGTGGATATCGTCCTGTGGGACGAGAACCCGGCGCAGTTCGTCATCAACGCCATGTCGCCGGCAGAGGTTGCCGCGATCATCGTTGACGAGGACGCCCATGCGATGGATATCGCCGTTGCCGAAGACAACCTGGCCCAGGCTATCGGCCGTGGCGGCCAGAACGTCCGTCTGGCCAGCCAGCTGACCGCCTGGACCCTGAACGTGATGACCGAGAAGGACATCCAGGCCAAGCAACAGGCTGAAACCGGCGACATCCTGCGCAATTTCATCGATGAACTGGAAGTCGACGAGGAGCTGGCACAAGTGCTGGTCGACGAAGGCTTCACCAGCCTCGAAGAAATTGCCTACGTACCGTTGGAAGAAATGCTCAACATCGATGGCTTTGACGAGGACATCGTCAATGAGCTCCGCGCTCGAGCCAAGGACCGTTTGTTGACCAAGGCCATCGCTACCGAAGAAAAACTGGCAGACGCCCATCCGGCTGAAGACCTGCTCTCCCTCGAGGGCATGGACAAAGACCTGGCGGCCGAACTGGCGGTGCGCGGCGTGGTTAACCGCGAAGACCTGGCCGAGCAGTCGATCGACGATCTGCTCGACATCGACGGCATCGACGAAGAGCGTGCCGGCAAGTTGATCATGGCCGCCCGAGCCCACTGGTTCGAGTAATTAGGCGCGGCCTGAGGAGAGAAGTGCATGACGCAAGTCACGGTGAAAGAACTGGCCCAAGAGGTCGAGGCACCGGTAGAGCGCCTGCTGCAGCAGATGCGTGAGGCAGGTCTGCCGCACACCGACGCCGGTCAGGTAGTGACCGACAATGAGAAGCAGACCCTGCTGACTCATTTGAAGAGCAGCCACAAGAGCAAGGCGGAAGAGCCGCGCAAGATTACCTTGCAGCGCAAGACCACCAGCACGCTGCGTGTCGCCGGTAGCAAGAGCATCAGCGTAGAAGTACGCAAGAAGAAAGTATTCGTGCAGCGCAGCCCGGAAGAGATCCAGGCTGAGCAGAAACGCGAGCAGGAAGAGCGCCGCGCCGCTGAAAACGCCGCGCGCGAGAAGGTCGAGGCCGAAGTTCGCCAGCGCAACGAGGAGCAGGCACGCCGTCAGGCCGCCGAGGCCCCGGCCGCTGCGCCTGCGCCTGCGCCGAAGGCTGAGCCGGCTCCGGTCGCGGCCCCGGTAGTGGCCAACGCGCCGGTGTCCGAAGACGCCGCCGCCCGTGCTGCCGAGCGCAAGAAAGACGAGACCCGCCGCAACGAAAGCCGTTCCCGTGACGACGACCGTCGCGGCGGTGGCCCGGCTGCCGCCGGCCGTGGCGATGCGCCGCGCATGTCGGTCAAGGTCAAGGTCAAGGAGAAGGAAAAGGCTCCGACTCCACGCGCAGCCCCCCGTACCACCGACGAAGAAAGCGATGGCTTCCGTCGTCGCGGCGGCAAGGGCAAAGGCAAGAAGCGCAACCAGCACGGCTTCCAGAACCCGACCGGCCCGGTCATTCGTGACGTCACCATCGGCGAAACCATCACGGTTTCGGAGCTGGCCAACCAGATGTCCGTCAAGGGCGCTGAAGTGGTCAAGTTCATGTTCAAGCTGGGTACCCCGGTCACCATCAACCAGGTGCTCGACCAGGAAACCGCTCAGCTGGTCGCCGAAGAGCTCGGCCACAAGGTCACCCTGGTCAGCGACACTGCCCTGGAAGACTCCCTGGCCGAATCGCTGAAGTTCGAAGGCCAGACCGAGTCGCGTGCTCCGGTCGTGACCGTCATGGGTCACGTTGACCATGGTAAAACCTCGCTGCTCGACTACATCCGTCGTGCCAAGGTTGCTGCCGGCGAAGCCGGTGGTATCACCCAGCACATCGGTGCCTACCACGTCGAAACCGACCGTGGCATGGTCACCTTCCTCGACACCCCGGGCCACGCTGCGTTTACCCAGATGCGTGCCCGTGGTGCCAAGGCCACCGACATCGTCATCCTGGTGGTGGCGGCGGACGACGGCGTGATGCCGCAGACCCGCGAAGCCGTACAGCACGCGAAAGCTGCTGGCGTGCCGCTGGTGGTTGCAGTGAACAAGATCGACAAGCCAGGTGCAGACCTGGACCGCATCCGCAACGAGCTGTCCGTCGAAGGCGTGACCTCCGAGGACTGGGGTGGTGACACCCCGTTCGTCAAGGTTTCGGCGAAGATGGGTACCGGCGTCGACGAGCTGCTCGAAGCCGTTCTGCTGCAGGCCGAGATCCTCGAGCTCAAGGCCACCCCGACCGCACCTGGTCGTGGTGTCGTGGTCGAGTCGCGCCTGGACAAGGGCCGCGGCCCGGTGGCTACCATCCTGGTTCAGGACGGTACCCTGCGTCAGGGCGACATGGTCCTGGTCGGCTCCAACTATGGCCGCGTGCGCGCCATGCTCGACGAGAACGGCAAGCCGGTGAAAGAAGCCGGCCCGTCGATCCCGGTCGAAATTCTTGGCCTGGACGGTACTCCCGACGCTGGCGAAGAGATGTCGGTGGTTGCCGACGAGAAGAAAGCCCGTGAAGTTGCCCTGTTCCGTCAAGGCAAGTTCCGCGAGGTCAAGCTGGCCCGTGCTCACGCCGGCAAGCTGGAAAACATCTTCGAGACCATGGGTCAGGAAGAGAAGAAGACCCTCAACATCGTCCTCAAGACCGATGTGCGTGGTTCGCTCGAGGCGCTGCAGGGTTCGCTCGGCGGCCTGGGCAACGACGAAGTTCAGGTTCGCGTGATCGGTGGCGGCGTCGGTGGTATCACCGAGAGCGACGCCAACCTGGCACTGGCCTCGAACGCGGTGCTGTTCGGCTTCAACGTGCGTGCCGATGCCGGTGCGCGCAAGATCGTCGAGCAGGAAGGTCTGGATATGCGTTACTACAACGTGATCTACGACATCATCGAAGACGTCAAGAAGGCCCTGACCGGCATGCTCGGCAGCGATGTTCGCGAGAACATCCTGGGCGTGGCCGAAGTGCGCGACGTGTTCCGTTCGCCGAAGTTCGGTGCCATCGCCGGCTGTATGGTCATCGAGGGTACTGTGTACCGCAACCGTCCGATCCGCGTACTGCGCGACGACGTGGTGATCTTCGAAGGCGAGCTGGAATCGCTGCGTCGCTTCAAGGACGATGCTGCCGAAGTGCGTAACGGCATGGAGTGCGGTATTGGCGTCAAGAGCTACAACGACGTCAAGGTCGGCGACAAGATCGAAGTCTTCGAGAAAGTCCAGGTGGCTCGTACCCTGTAAGGGTGAGCCCGTTGCCAACCCCCGTTGCAGGGCGGTTGGCAGCGTCTCTGCAGGCAGCGCCCGGTCAGGCCAGAAGCTTGACCGGGCGTTTGCCGCTTTAAGTTACAGGTAGCCAGAATGGCCAAAGAATATAGCCGTACCCAACGCATTGGCGATCAGATGCAGCGCGAGCTGGCCGAGCTGATCCGCCGCGAAGTCAAGGACCCACGCGTGGGCCTTGTGACCATCACCGCCGTCGACGTCAGCCGCGACCTGGGCCACGCCAAGGTGTTCATCACCGTCATGGGCGAAGAAACCCCGGACGCCGTGCAGCAGTCGCTCAAGGCCCTGAACAGCGCCGCGAGCTTCCTGCGCCTGCACCTGGGCCGCTCGATGCAACTGCGCAGCGTGCCGCAACTGCACTTCCACTTCGACGAAAGCGTCAGCCGCGGTGTCCACCTGTCGGCACTGATCGAGCGCGCGGTCGCCGAAGACCGTCTGCACAAGGATGCCGACAAGCCGGACGCCGAGGAGTAAGCGGTGGCCCAGGTCAAACGTATCCGCCGCAACGTCAGCGGCATCATCCTGCTCGACAAGCCGCTGGGGTTCACCTCCAACGCCGCGCTGCAAAAAGTTCGCTGGTTGCTCAACGCGGAAAAGGCCGGCCACACCGGCAGCCTCGACCCGCTGGCCAGTGGCGTGCTACCGCTGTGCTTCGGTGAAGCCACCAAGTTCTCGCAGTACCTGCTCGATTCCGACAAGGGCTACGAGACGGTGATGCAGATGGGCCAGACCACTACCACCGGGGATGCTGAAGGCGAAGTCCTGAAAACCCGCGAGGTGACCGTTGGTCGCGCCGACATCGAGGCGGTGATCCCGCGTTTTCGCGGGCAGATCCAGCAGATACCGCCGATGTACTCGGCCCTCAAGCGCGATGGCCAGCCGCTGTATAAACTGGCGCGTGCAGGGGAAGTAGTGGAGCGCGAGGCGCGTTCTGTTACTATTGGCCGGCTTGAACTGCTCGAGTGCGAAGGCACCCGTGCACGCCTGTCGGTTGGCTGCAGCAAAGGCACCTATATCCGTACGCTGGTCGAGGATATGGGCGAGGCGTTGGGCTGTGGTGCCTACGTCGCCGAATTGCGCCGTACCCAGGCAGGCCCCTTCGAACTGGCGCAGACCGTCACCCTCGAAGCGCTCGAAGCGGCCCACGCCGAAGGTGGCAACGAAGCGCTTGATCGCTTCCTGATGCCGTCCGACAGCGGGCTGCAGGACTGGCCGCTGGTGCTGTTGTCCGAGCACAGTTCGTTTTACTGGCTGCATGGCCAGGCAGTACGCGCCCCGGATGCCCCACAATTCGGCATGGTCCGGGTGCAGGATCACAATGGTCGCTTCATCGGTATCGGTGAAGTGAGCGAAGACGGGCGCATTGCGCCGCGTCGGCTGATTCGGTCGGAATGACCGAACCCACAGGGCGAGGTCAACGCTTTGCCCTGCGGACTCGAGGATGGCTGTCAGTAGGCACGGTCATTACTCTTTTTATTAATACAGGGATCCAGTCCCTGGCCTATTGGACCCCGCTTGCGGGTTCCGTTTATCAGGAGAAGCCAAATGGCCCTCAGCGTCGAAGAAAAAGCCCAAATCGTTGCAGACTATCAGCAAGCCCAAGGCGACACCGGTAGCCCGGAAGTTCAGGTTGCCCTGCTGACCTTCAACATCAACAAGCTGCAAGGCCACTTCAAGGCCAACGAAAAAGACCACCACTCGCGTCGTGGCCTGATTCGCATGGTTAACCAGCGTCGTAAGCTGCTGGACTACCTGAAGGGCAAAGACACCACTCGTTACAGCGCCCTGATCGGTCGCCTGGGCCTGCGTCGCTAATAGCGGCCTGGTCAGTGGTGTGCATGGCGTGTCGCAAGCTTCGGCTATGCTGCTTCGCAGCATTGTCGTCGGGCACGCCACGCGTATCTCCGAGGTTGGCAGCCTGGCAATGCTGAGCGGATTATTCCGTTTGGCGCCAGGCTCCCAGCCTCGTGTTGTATCTGGACGGTCAATGGGGCCGATTCCCCGTTCTGCCCAAGAATTCGCAAGAACCAGTTCCCCCAAGAGCCACTGAAAAGGTAGGAAACCGTGAACCCGGTAATCAAGAAATTCCAGTTCGGTCAATCGACCGTTACTCTCGAAACGGGCCGCATTGCCCGTCAGGCAACCGGCGCCGTGCTGGTTACCGTCGACAACGACGTTACCGTGCTGGTGACCGTGGTCGGTGCCAAGCAAGCCGACCCGGGCAAGGGCTTCTTCCCGCTGTCCGTGCACTACCAGGAAAAAACCTACGCCGCCGGCAAGATCCCTGGTGGTTTCTTCAAGCGTGAAGGCCGTCCTTCCGAGAAAGAGACCCTGACCTCGCGCCTGATCGACCGCCCGATCCGCCCGCTGTTCCCGGAAGGCTTCATGAACGAAGTGCAGGTTGTCTGCACCGTGGTTTCGACCAGCAAGAAGACCGACCCGGACATCGCCGCGATGATCGGTACCTCGGCTGCCCTGGCGATCTCCGGCATTCCGTTCGAAGGCCCGATCGGCGCTGCCCGCGTTGCCTTCCACGAAAGCACCGGCTACCTGCTGAACCCGACCTACGAGCAGCTGCAGGCTTCGAGCCTGGACATGGTCGTGGCCGGTACCGAATCGGCTGTACTGATGGTTGAGTCGGAAGCCCAAGAGCTGACCGAAGACCAGATGCTGGGCGCCGTACTGTTCGCCCACGACGAATTCCAGGCTGTGATCAAGGCGGTCAAAGAGCTGGCTGCCGAAGCTGCCAAGCCGACCTGGGACTGGAAACCCGCCGTTGCCAACACCGAGCTGTTCAACGCCATCCGCGCTGAGTTCGGCGAAGCCGTTTCCCAGGGCTACACCATCACCGTCAAGGCCGACCGCTATGCGCGCCTGGGCGAGCTGCGTGACCAGGCCATCGCCAAGTTCTCCGGCGAAGAAGGCCAGCCATCGGCCGGCGAAGTCAAAGATATCTTCGGCGAAATCGAATACCGCACCGTTCGCGAAAACATCGTCAACGGCAAGCCACGTATCGACGGCCGCGACACCAAGACCGTGCGCCCGCTGAACATCGAAGTCGGTGTTCTGCCAAAAACCCACGGCTCGGCCCTGTTCACCCGTGGTGAAACCCAGGCCCTGGTGGTTGCCACCCTCGGTACCGCCCGTGACGCCCAGCTGCTGGATACCCTCGAAGGCGAGAAGAAAGACCCCTTCATGCTGCACTACAACTTCCCGCCGTTCTCGGTGGGCGAGTGTGGCCGCATGGGCGGTGCTGGCCGTCGCGAAATCGGTCACGGCCGTCTGGCCCGCCGTTCGGTCCAGGCCATGCTGCCTGCCGCTGACGTCTTCCCCTACACCATCCGTGTAGTGTCGGAAATCACCGAATCCAACGGTTCCAGCTCCATGGCCTCGGTCTGCGGTGCTTCGCTGGCCCTGATGGACGCCGGTGTACCGATGAAGGCGCCGGTTGCCGGTATCGCCATGGGCCTGGTCAAGGAAGGCGAGAAGTTCGCCATCCTCACCGACATCCTCGGTGACGAAGACCACCTGGGCGACATGGACTTCAAGGTTGCCGGTACCGCCAAAGGCGTTACCGCACTGCAGATGGACATCAAGATCAACGGCATCACCGAAGAGATCATGGAAATCGCCCTGGGCCAGGCCCTGGAAGCGCGCCTGAACATCCTCGGCCAGATGAACCAGATCATCGGCGAGTCGCGTACCGAGCTGTCGGCCAATGCCCCGACCATGATCGCGATGAAGATCGACACCGACAAGATCCGTGACGTCATCGGCAAAGGCGGCGCCACCATCCGCGCCATCTGCGAAGAAACCAAGGCTTCGATCGACATCGAAGACGACGGCTCGATCAAGATCTTCGGCGAAACCAAGGAAGCGGCAGATGCTGCCAAGCAGCGCATCCTGGGCATCACCGCCGAGGCCGAGATCGGCAAGATCTACGTCGGCAAGGTCGAGCGCATTGTCGACTTCGGCGCCTTCGTCAACATCCTGCCGGGCAAGGACGGCTTGGTGCACATCTCCATGCTGAGCGATGCTCGCGTCGAGAAAGTCACCGACATCCTGAAAGAAGGCCAGGAAGTTGAAGTACTGGTACTGGACGTGGACAACCGCGGCCGTATCAAGCTGTCGATCAAGGACGTTGCCGCTGCCAAGGCATCGGGCGTCTGATTCGGCCTTCGGGCTGAATGCAAGGACCCCTCGGGGGTAGTGCTGTAACCGGGGCCGCATTGCGGCCCATCGCCGGCAAGCCGGCTCCTACAGAAGATCGCGTTCCCTGTAGGAGCCAGCTTGCCGGCGATGGGCTGCAAGGCAGCCCCGGCGGCACTATCACCGAGGGGTTTTTTTATGCCTGCGTTTTTGCAGGGGTGGCTTAAGGCAGTGAGCCCAGGATATCGGCCAGCTCATCCCGGCTGAGGGTATTCGCGCGAAGGGCGGCCAACACATCCTCCTTCCTCAGCAAGGGCTTGCCGGCGCTGTTCGCATCGATATCCGACAGCCACAGCGGGTCGATCAGCCTGCCTGCGTACTGCGCCTGCACCGGGACCTGTTCATGGGCGATCACACCCTTGTGGTACAGGTACAGGATGTAGCGCTCATGCCCCTCGGCAAAGGCCTTGTCGGGGTACAGGCTGGTGCCGGGCGGTAGCATGTAATCGTTGCCGTCCTCCACGGGGGCTTCGATGCGCAAAGGCACGCGGGTTGAGATCGGCGAGGTGGCCGGGCCGCAGGAGAGGTTGCCGAGCAGTACTGCATTGCCCAAAAGCGACGCGGCCAGCCAGATGCGAAGGCTGCCACCTGCAAGAATTCTGCTTCTCACCATCTACCTCTGCACTCCTTGCGCGATCAATCGACCGGTTGCTGGGCCACAGGCCAATGTTATACCCAGGCAGGGCCGAACAGCTGCCTGGCGCACTTGCATCTTGCACGCAGCAAACCGGCCCGGATTGCAAATTGCACGACTGATGATCGCGTGGATTGTACCTAACTCATTGTTTTTAAAGGGAGCAAGCGAAACGAAAAAGCTGGCACGTGGCGTGCAATCTATCTGTTACCTGCCGCCAAAAACCACGGCGCAGACCTTTCGAACAACAGGAGTGACCCACATGAAGAAGTTCGCCATTGCTGCCGCTACTGCTACCGCTCTGACCCTGACCATGGCTAACGCGGCATTCGCCCAGCAGTCCACCCAGGCCCCGATGCAGCTTGCGGCCGGTGAGGTGACCAAAGCCAAGGAAGCGACCTCCGACACCTGGATCACCACCAAGGTGAAGGCTGACCTGATGACCGAGAAAGGCGTGCCAGGCAGCGACATCAAGGTCGAAACCAACAAAGGTGTGGTTTCGCTGTCCTCGGATGTGGCCATCACCGATGCGCAGAAAGAGATGGCCGTTGCCATCGCCAAGAAGATCAAGGGCGTACAGGCCGTCTCGGCTGATGGCCTGAAAGCCGAGTAAGGAATGTCCCGTCGGCCAAAGGGAATTGGCCAACCTATCCCGCAAAAACCCCGGCATCTGCCGGGGTTTTTGTTTGTTGTCGAGCCCGATCTTGCTGGCTTGCAGGGCCCTGTAGGAGCCGGCTTGCCGGCGATGAGGCCGGCACAGGCTGCGCAGCCGCAGGATGCTCAATTGACCGGGTTACGCGCCACCACCTCACTCTCGTAACACACCTGCTCGACGATCAGCGGCTCCACCAGCGGCCGGCTGTCACGAAAATGCGCGGTGTGGGTATGGGCCTCATAGGCCGCGTCATCCTGGTAGATCTCGTACAGGTAGATCACGTCAGGGTCTTCACGGTCCTGGGACACATCGAACACCAGGCAGCCCGGCTCGGTGGCCACGGAAGCAGCCGCGTTGGCCTGGATGGCGGTCAGAAAGGCGTCGGCGCTGCCGGGCTTTACCCGGGTCTTGATAAACAGGCTGTACACAGATCACTCCTTTTGTTTTAAATTCTATTATGAATTGTATACAAAAATAGGAGTGCTACCCATGTCCGATCTACCCAGCCGCCCGGGCCGCCTGAATGGCCTGCGCCATATCGCTTTGCTGGTACCCAACCTGGAGGAGTGCGAGCGCTTCTACGTCGATGTGCTGGGCATGCAGGTGCTGAACCGCGCCAACGAAGACCTGGTGTACCTCACCTGCGGCAACGACAACCTGTCGCTGGGGCGCGGGGCGATGGCGGCCAATGGCTTCCAGACCTTGGACCACTACGGCTTCATCGTCGACAGCGCGGAGGAGCTGGAGGCCTGGTACCAGTACTTCAAGGCCCGTGGCGTGACCCTGCTGGACCGCCCGTTCAACCATGGTGACGGGGCGCGCAGTTTTCATTTGCTGGACCCGGCGGGGAACAAGGTGCAGCCGCTGTATCATCCGGCGGTGTCGGGGCAGCGGTTGGCGTGACGGGCTGAGGGCCCCATCGCCGGCAAGCCGGCTCCTACAGAAGATTGCGTTCCCTGTAGGAGCCGGCTTGCCGGCGATGGAGGCGACACGCTGTTACCGGTTACTCGGCATCCAGGTGCATCGGCGTGACTACCCGGCCATCGCTCTGCGGCTGGCCGAGGGTAGCGTCGATGAAGTACACGCGGTCGTCTTCGAGCTGTCCCTTGTCGACCAGGTAGTCCTTGATGCTGCTGGCCCGTTCCTGGCCCAGGTTACGCAGCAACACGGCGCTCTCGGCCCAGGACTTGATCACCGCCTCGCGCAGCTTGGCGGTGCGCTCGTCGCGGCCCAGTTGCTGCCATTCGGCCGGTGGCTGCTGTTTCAGGCGGTTGCGGTAGATGCCTTCAAGCATCGCCGGCTTGTCGCTGTCGTCCACCACCAGCAGCGAGGCATTGGCCGGCACCTTGTCGCCCCGGCGCTGCAGGATCTTGTACCAGGTGGCCTGGTACTCACGCTCCAGGCGCTGCTGGGCGATCAGCGGGCCATCGCTGGCCTGGGCGGCGGTGCCCTCGATCTCCAGGCGCAGCTCTGGGCGTTCCTTGAGCGCCGAGGCCAGCTTGTCGAGGGCGCCCTGGGCGTCGGGGGTGAGGTCGCTGGAACCCGGGGCGAACGACACGTTGCCCAGGTCCTCGGCGCCGCCGCCGGAAATCAGCCCGCCAATGAACTTGAATGGCGCCTGGGCCGCGCGCAGCACCAGGTTGCGCAGGGTCTGCCAGACAATCGGCATCACGCTGAACTGCGGGTTGTTCAGGTCACCCGTTACCGGCAGCTCGATGGAGATCTTGCCCTCGGTATCTTTAAGCAGCGCGATGGCCAGGCGGATCGGCAGGTCCACCGCGTCGGGGCTGTCGACCTTCTCACCCAACTGCAACTGTTCCACCACCACCTTGTTCTCGGCCTTGAGCTGGCCGTTGGTGATCAGGTAGTGCAAATCGAGGTTCAGCCGCCCCTTGCGGATGCGGAAGCCCGCGAACTTGCCGGAGTAGGGGGTCAGGGTGGTCAGCTCGACGCGCTTGAAGCTGGTGGCGATGTCCAGGCTGGCCAGCGGGTTGAACGGGTTGAGCGCGCCCTTGATGGTCACCGGTGCATAACGGTCGACCTTGCCCTTCACGTCGACCTTGGCCGGCACCGACTTGCGGTTGTCGATGGTGCCGATCTGGCCATTGAGCTGCTGCACGGCGGTGGCGAAGTTGGGGGTGAGGGTGAGGTCGGCGAAGTTGGCCGAGCCGTCGTTGATGTTGATCTGGCCGATGTGAATGCCCAGCGGCTTTTCGGCACTGGCGCTTTTGCTGGCGGCCGGCTTCTGGCTGGCGGCAGGTGCCCCGGCCGGTTGCGGGATCAGCAGGTCATCGACGTTGGTGGTGCGGTCTTCGTTGATGATGAAGCGCGCGTAGGGCTGCAGCAGGGTCACCTTGTCGATCGACAGGGCGTCGCCGTGCACGTACGACAGGCCATCGACGTTGACCTGCTGCCATTTGACGAAGTCGCGGTTCTTGATGGTGTCGAGGGTGTGCAACTGGTTGACCTGGGCCTTGCCGGTGATGGCGAAGGCCAGCGGTGCGGTGTTCTTCAGGTCGACTTTCAGGTCGCTGGAGAGCATGCCGCTGCGCAGCTCCAGGCGGATGAACGGGCTGATGTAGGCCTGGGCCACGCGCAGGTCGATGTCGCGGGTGGCTACATCCAGCTTGGCGGTGACCGGCGCCAGGTTGACCTGGCCGGCCGCCTGCAATTTGCCCTGTTTGCCCACGCCGGTGTCGAGCTTGAGGGTGAAGGGTGACTGGTTGAGGCTGTCGAAGTTTTGCAAGTCGAGGTTGAGCGGGCCGACGTCCAGCGCCACCGGCTCTTTCTGGCTGCGGTCGGCCAGGTGCACCAGATAGTTGCGCGCCTGGACATCCTTGAGCAACACCTGCCAGGGCTTGCTGGGCGCCTTGGCGGCCTTCTCTTTATCGGTCGGTTCGGCGGCGGCGGGTTCGGCCTTCTCTTTTGCCGTGGCCTTGGCCGGCTGGCTGGCGAACAGTTTCTGCCAGTCGAGCTGGCCGTCCTTTTCCAGTGCCGCCCAGGTTTCCAGCTTCTCGCTGCGCACCTTGCCGACGGTGACCAGCTGCTTGGCAAGGTCAATGGAGGTTTCACTCACCTCAAGGCTGGCCAGACGCGCCAGCGGGCGGCCGTCCGGGGCCTGGATGGCGAAGGGGGCGACCCGCAGCTGGACGTTGTCCAGCAGCAGCTCGGTGTCTTTGGCGAGGTTGAGCTTGTAGTGGGTCTGGAGGTTCACCACCCCGTCTTCGAGCACCAGCGGCACGGCGTCGCGTACGTAGGGCCAGAACAGCTTCATCTTGCCGTCGGCGATCTTCAAGGTGCCCTCGGAGGCAATCGGCGCCAGGCTCAGGGTGCCGCTCCAGTCGATACGCCCGCCATTTGGGCCGTTGGCCACCAGGGTCATGTCGGCGTTGTCGTTGGGCAGGGTGCTGAGGTTTTTCAGCTCAAGGTTCATCGCGTCGTAGAGGAACTCGATCGGCTCGCTGGGGCGCAGGTCCTCGAAATGCAGGTAGCCTTCGTTGAGCTTGATGCTGCCGATGCGCAGCGGGAACGGGTCGCTGGGCGGCTGGTCGGCCTTGGGTTCGCTGGGCGGCAGTTTGAACAGCTGGGTCAGGTTGAGGCTGCCGTCCTTGGCGAACAACAGCTCGGTGCGCGGCTTGTCCAGCTCCACCGCGTCCAGGTGCAGGGCCTTGGTCCACAGGCTGTCCAGCGACAGGTTGGCGTACAGGCGTTCGAAGCCTACCTGCTCTTTGCCGGGCTCGCCGATCTGCAGGCCCCACAGGGTCAGCTCGAGGCTGAACGGGTTGAGCTCGATGCGCTGCAGGTGGGCCGGCAGCGTGGCGTACTGGGCCAGTTGCTGGTTGGCGATGCGCAGGGCAATGCCGGGGAGTATGAGGAAGCCGAGCAGGCTGTACAGGGCCACGAGGGCCAGCAGGGCGCCGACGGCGCGGGTCAATCCTTTGGGCATGTGTCGCATCGTCTGTATCAGGCTGGGGTGCTTGGAGTATGGCACGTTAAATGGGTTCCGCTGAGCCGACCAAAATACCTTATTCAAGGCCCATGCGCCGCCGGGCGCGGTGCGCCGAGCCATCGCGCATGGCCCAGCGCAACAACGGTGCGGTCCTGGCCAGGCCCAGGCGCACCAGGCGCCGTTCCAGTGCCGATTGCTCAAGGCTGAGCATTTGCGCGGCCCAGCCCGGCAGCAGGTCGATACCGGCCTTGAGCATCAACTTGCCGACCGGCTCGGCCAGGCGGCTGGGGGCCGGGGCGCGCAGCAGAATGTCGACCACCTCCAAGCTACGGGCACTGCATTGCAGTTGTGGGCGCAGGCGTTGCAGGTAGGCCTCCACTTCCACGCAGGAGCGCGGCACGTCGCGCGCCCCCAGGCGTTCGGCAATCAGGGCGATCTCGTTGTAGTAGGCATCTTGCTGCGCGCGCGGCAGGTGCGGGTTGCGGTAGCGCAGGTGGGCGGCGAGGAAGCTGCTCACCTCGGCCACGTGCACCCAGGTCAGCAGGTCGGGGTCGCTGGCGGCATAGGGGCGCCCGTCGGGGGCGGTGCCGACCACCTGCAGGTGAATGGTGCGCACCTTGTCGATCAGCCATTCGGCATCGCGCAGCGAGCCGAAGGTGGTGCCGGAGATGAACTGGCTGGTCCGGCGCAGGCGCCCGAGCAGGTCGTGGCGAAAGTTCGAGTGGTCCCATACCCCGGCCAGGGCCAGCGGGTGCAGCAGTTGCAGCAGCAATGCGCTGATGCCGCCCACCAGCATGCTGGGGAAGTCACCGTGCACCTGCCAGCTGATGCTTTGCGGGCCGAACAGCCCCGGGTCGCCCTTGGGCGTTTCCAGGTCGAGCTGGCCGAGGGCCAGCCCGGTGAGGCTCATGACCTGGGTTTCGATACGGCGGCGTAGGGCTTGCATGGCGGCCTTGCTGTCGGGCGGCCACCCGGGCCGCAGGTTACTGGTTGAGGCGCTTGTCGATCAGCCCCTGCACAACGCCTGGGTCGGCCAGGGTGGAGGTATCCCCCAGGTTGTCCAGCTCGTTGCAGGCGATCTTGCGCAGTATACGCCGCATGATCTTGCCCGAGCGGGTCTTGGGCAAGGCCGGCGCCCACTGGATCAGCTCCGGCTTGGCGAAGCTGCCGATTTCCTTGCTGACCAGGGCCAGCAGCTCGGCCTTGAGCGCGTCGTCGGCCGTCACGCCGTTCATGGGGGTGACGAAGGCATACACGCCCTGGCCCTTGAGGTCGTGGGGGTAGCCGACCACGGCGGCCTCGGCGACGCTGTCGTGCAGCACCAGGGCGCTTTCCACTTCGGCGGTGCCGATGCGGTGGCCGGACACATTGATCACATCGTCGATGCGCCCGGTGATCCAGTAGTCGCCGTCGGCATCGCGGCGCGCGCCGTCACCGGTGAAGTAGTAGCCGGGCAGGGGTTTGAAGTAGGTGTCGACCATGCGCTGGTGGTCGCCGTACACGCTGCGGATCTGCCCCGGCCAGCTGGCCTTGATGGCCAGCAGCCCGGCACCGGGGCCTTCGATGAGCTTGCCCTGTTCATCCAGCAGCACCGGCTGCACGCCGAACATGGGCTGGGTGGCGCAGCCAGGTTTGAGCCGTGGCGTGCCGGGCAGCGGGGTGAGCATGATGCCGCCGGTTTCGGTCTGCCACCAGGTGTCGACGATGGGGCAGCGTTTTTGCCCGACCTGCTCGAAGTACCACTCCCAGGCTTCGGGGTTGATCGGCTCGCCGACGCTGCCGAGCAGGCGCAGGCTTTTGCGCGAGGTGCCTTGCAGCGGCCCCGCGCCTTCGCGCATCAGCGCGCGCAGGGCGGTGGGTGCGGTGTAGAAGATGTTCACCTGGTGCTTGTCGACCACCTGCCAGAAGCGCGAGGTGTCCGGGTAGTTGGGGACCCCTTCGAACATCAGCGACACCGCGCCGTTGGCCAGCGGGCCGTAGACGATGTAGCTGTGGCCGGTGACCCAGCCGACATCGGCGGTGCACCAGAACACCTCGCCGTCGCGGTAGTCGAACACCGTCTTGAAGGTGAGGGTGGCCTGCAGCAGGTAGCCGCCGGTGGTATGCAGCACGCCCTTGGGTTTGCCGGTGCTGCCGGAGGTGTACAGGATGAACAGCGGGTCTTCGGCGCCCATCGGCGCGGGCGGGCAGTCGTCGCCGGCGTTCTCGCATGCCTGGTGGTACCAGAGGTCGCGCCCCTCGCTCCAGGCGACATCGCCACCGGTGCGCTGCACCACCAATACGCTGCTGACTGCCGGGCAACTGGCCAGGGCCTTGTCGACGTTTTGCTTGAGCGGTATGCGCTTGCCGCCGCGCACGCCTTCGTCGGCGGTGATCACGGTGCGGCAGTCGGCGTCGAGGATGCGGTCACGCAGGGCGTCGGGGGAGAAACCGCCGAACACCACCGAATGGATGGCGCCGATGCGCGTGCAGGCGAGCATGGCGTAGGCGGCCTCGGGGATCATCGGCATGTAGATGCACACCCGGTCGCCCTTCTTCACGCCGCGCGCTTTCAGGGCGTTGGCCAGGCGGCAGACCTGCTTGTGCAGTTCGCGGTAGGTGATGGCTTTGCTGTCGGTGGGGTCGTCGCCTTCCCACAGCAGGGCGGTTTGCTCGCCGCGCCGGGCCAGGTGGCGGTCGATGCAGTTGTAGCTGACGTTCAACTGGCCGCCGTCGAACCAGCGGGCCTCGCCGGTCTTCAGGTCGCACTGCTGCACGCTTGTCCAGGGCTTGACCCAGTCCAGGCGCTTGGCCTGTTCGGCCCAGAAGGTGTCGGGGTCTTCTACCGACTGGCGGTAGAGGCGCTGGTAGTCAGCGTCGGTAGGGGTGGCGGCCTGGCGGGTGGCCAAGGCCTGGGGGTAGTTGCGGATATCGAACATGGCGGGTGGTCCTGCTCTTGTTAGGGGCGAGGGACAGCGGCGGTTATTCGATGGACAGTGTAGCTGGGGGTGGTGTTCAACCTGTACGGGCCTCATCGCCGGCAAGCCGGCTCCTACAGGCGGTGCGCACCGCCTGTAGGAGCCGGCTTGCCGGCGATGGCGATATCAGCCGCGGTGACGCCCGCGGAAGTAGTTGATCAGGCCCTGGGTCGAGCCATCTTCTGCATTTTCTTCCAGGCTGCCGACCAAGCGCTGGTACACGCCCTTGCCCAGCTCCTTGCCCAGCTCCACGCCCCACTGGTCGAAGGCGTTGATGCCCCAGATCACGCTCTGCACGAACACCTTGTGCTCGTACATCGCCACCAGCGCGCCGAGGCGGCGTGGGCTGATGCGCTCGACCACCAGGGTGTTGCTCGGGCGGTTGCCCGGGATCACCTTGTGCGGCGCCAGCTTGGCGATGTCGGCTTCGTTCAGGCCCTTGGCGCGCAGCTCGCTTTCGGCCTCTTCACGGGTTTTGCCGAGCATCAGTGCCTGGCTTTGCGACAGGCAGTTGGCGTACAGCCACTGGTGGTGGTCGGCCACCGGGTTGAAGCTGACCACCGGCACGATGAAGTCGGCCGGGATCAGCTGGGTGCCCTGGTGCAGCAACTGGTGGTAGGCATGCTGGCCGTTGCAGCCGACGCCACCCCAGATCACCGGGCCGGTGTCGGTTTTCACCGGCGTGCCATCGGTCAGCACGCTCTTGCCGTTGGACTCCATGTCCAGCTGCTGCAGGTGCTTGGTGATGTTGCGCAGGTAGTGGTCGTACGGCAGGATCGCGTGGCTGTTGGCGTTCCAGAAGTTGCCGTACCACACCCCCAGCAGGGCCAGCAGCACCGGCATGTTCTTGTCGAATGGCGCGGTCTGGAAGTGCTGGTCCATGGTGTAGGCGCCGGACAGCAGCTCCTTGAAGTTGGCGGTGCCGATGGCCAGGGCGATCGGCAGGCCGATGGCCGACCACAGCGAGTAGCGCCCACCCACCCAGTCCCACATCGGGAAGATGTTCTCTTCGCGGATACCGAACGCCACGGCCGCAGCCTTGTTGCTCGACACGGCGATGAAGTGGCGATACAGCTCGGCCTCCGAGCCGCCCTGGGCCAGGTACCAGGTACGCGCGGCCATGGCGTTTTTCAGGGTCTCGAGGGTGTTGAACGACTTCGACGAGACGATGAACAGCGTGGTTTCGGCGCGCAGGTTGGCCGACAGCTCATGGAACTCGCT
Organism: Pseudomonas fakonensis; assembly: GCF_019139895.1. Classification (GTDB taxonomy): domain Bacteria; phylum Pseudomonadota; class Gammaproteobacteria; order Pseudomonadales; family Pseudomonadaceae; genus Aquipseudomonas; species Aquipseudomonas fakonensis. The sequence goes on from NZ_CP077076.1 coordinate 851,334, forward strand.
GCCGTCGATATTCGCCAGGTAGTGGCAGCGCACGCCGCGCTGGGCGTAGGGCAGCAGGGCCTCGGAGACCAGCTCCGGGCCGAGGAACGAGCCGCCGATGCCGATGTTGACCACGTCGGTGATCGGCTTTTCGCTGTAACCGCGCCACAGGCCGTCGTGGATGCGCCCGACCAGCTCGGTGATCTGGTTCAGCACCTTGTGCACGTCGGGCATCACGTTGACGCCGTTGACGCTCAGCTTGTCGCCGACCGGGCGGCGCAGGGCGGTGTGCAGCACCGGGCGGCCTTCGGAGGCGTTGATGATCTCGCCGCTGAACATCGCCTTGATGGCGTCGGCCAGCTCGACTTCGTTGGCCAGGTTGACCAGCAGGTCGCGGGTCTGCTCGGTGATGAGGTTCTTCGAGTAGTCGAGGAACAGCCCGCAGCTGCTCAGGGAAAACTGGTCGAAGCGCTTGCCGTCGGCGGCGAAGGCTTCGCGCATGCTGAAGCCCTGCATGGCGTCGCGGTGTTGCGCAAGAGCCTGCCAGGCCGGCAGCGCGGTGACATCGTGGGGGGTGCGGTAATACGCCATTGCGGATGGTTTCCTTGGGGCATGGTCAGGCTTTGACACTGGCAGTCTATGCCAGTTGCAAGCTGCCCATTATAGGCAATGGCTGCAAGGCGGGAATGGGGGAGGGTGGGGCGGGGGATGAAATATTCCTGCGCCGGCTTCATCGCCGGCAAGCCGGCTCCTACAGGTACAGCGCAGGTCTGCAGGTTACGCGGTCCCTGTGGTGAGCGGCCTTGTGTCGCGATGGGCTGCACAGCAGCCCCAGGATCTCTGCATCATGCAAAATTGCCGGGGCTGCTGTGCAGCCCATCGCGACACAAGGCCGCTCCCACAGGTGGAGGGGCCGCGCCGGGCCAGATCAGGCGGTGTGGTCTTCCAGGTGCAGGTACAGGTTGTCGATCAGCCGGGTGTTACCCAGGTACGCAGCAGCAATCACCACCAGGTCGCGGTCGTCAAGCTGCGCCGGGCGCAGGGTCAGGGCGTGGCGTACTTCCAGGTAGTCCTTGCGAAAGCCCGCTGCGTCCAGCTGTGCCTGGCCATCGGCGACCAGCGCTGCGAAGTCGCGCTGGCCACGGCGGATCGCCTCGGCCATGGCACTGAGCACGCGGTACAGCGCAGGGGCGGCGGCGCGCTGTTCGGCGTTCAGGTAGCCGTTACGCGACGACAGCGCCAGGCCGTCTTCGGCGCGCACGGTCGGCTCGCCGATGATCTGGATCGGCATGTTCAGGTCGCGCACCATGGCGCGGATCACCGCCAGTTGCTGGAAGTCCTTCTCGCCGAACACGGCAAGGTCCGGCTGGACCATGTTGAACAGCTTGCTGACCACTGTGGCTACGCCCTCGAAGTGCCCCGGGCGGCTGGCGCCGCACAGGCCTTCGGACAGTTGCGGCACGCTGACCCGGGTCTGCACGGCCATGCCGTCGGGGTACATCTCTTCGACGGTGGGGGCGAAGAGCAGCTGGCAGCCGGCCTCGAACAGTTTTTCCTGGTCGGCGGCGAGGGTGCGCGGGTACTTGTCGAGGTCTTCGCCGGCGCCGAACTGCAGCGGGTTGACGAAAATGCTGGCGACCACGAAGTCGGCACGTTGCGCGGCCTTGGTCACCAGCGCGGCATGGCCGCTGTGCAGGTTGCCCATGGTCGGCACGAAGCCGATACGCTTGCCTTCGCCACGGGCGCGGGCCACGGCGGCGCGCAGTTCACGGACGGTCTTGACGGTATTCATGCGCTGAACCCATGTTCGCTGGCAGGGAAGCTGACGCTTTTGACCGCCTGAACGTAGGCGGCCAGGGCGCTGTGGATGTCCGGCTGGCCGGCCATGAAGTTCTTCACGAACTTCGGCACGCGGCCGGTGAGCGACAGGCCGAGCATGTCGTGCAGCACCAGCACCTGGCCATCGGTGGCGCTGCCGGCGCCGATACCAATCACCGGAATGCTCACCGCCTGGGTGATTTCTGCGGCCAGTTCGCTGGGCACGCATTCGAGCAGCAGCATGGCGGCGCCGGCCTGTTCCAGGGCGATGGCATCGGCGCGCATCTGCCGCGCCTGGGCCTCGGCGCGGCCCTGCACTTTATAGCCGCCGAGCACGTTGACGGTCTGCGGGGTCAGGCCCATGTGCGCGCACACCGGCACGCCGCGGTCGGCCAGCAGGCGGATGGTCTCGGCCAGCCAGGCGGCGCCTTCGATCTTGACCATGTGTGCGCCGGCACGCATCAGCTGAGCGGCGTTGGCGAAGGCCAGCTCGGTGGTGGCGTGGGCCATGAACGGCAGGTCGGCGAGAATCAGCGCGCCCTGGTTGCCGCGCTTCACGCAGGCGGTGTGGTAGGCCATGTCGTCATTGCTGACCGGCAGCGTGCTGTCATGGCCTTGCAGGACCATGCCCAGCGAATCGCCCACCAACAGCACTTCGACGCCAGCCTCGCTGGCAGCCTTGGCGAATGTGGCGTCGTAGCAGGTCAGCATGGTGATCTTTTCACCCTTGGCCTTGAGGCCGTTCAGGGTGGTCAGGGTTACTTCAGGCATGTAGGGCATCCTCGTTCAGGCGCTGTGAAACAACTGCGTACAACGCGTGTCTTCATCAATCGGAGCGGCACATCATCATCGTGATGTTCGGGCATAAGTCCGTCCGGGCCTAAATGGGTGATTGCGGCCGTGTGGCGCCGCGGGACGCCTATAGTCGTGAGCGGGGTGGGGGAAGTCAATGACCCTGTTACCGCATTGTTACGGCACGGGTGTTACTGGCGTTACCGCCGCCCGAAACGCCCGAATTACAGGCGTTCCAGGCCGACGAACGGGCAGTCCTGCAGCAACTGCGCGAGCGCGCGGCCGTCGGCAAGCTGGAAGTCGGCGGGTACCAGCTCGGCGAGCGGGTAGAGCACGAAGGGGCGCGCGTGCATGTGGTAGTGCGGCACTTTCAGGCGCGGGATGTCGATCACCTGGTCACCGAACAGCAGCACATCGAGGTCGAGGGTGCGCGGGCCCCAGCGCTCTTTGCGCACCCGGCCCTGGCCGTTCTCGATGGCTTGCAGGGCGTCGAGCAGTTGCAGCGGCTCAAGCTGGGTGTCGATGGCGGCCACGGCATTGGTGTAGCGCGGCTGGCCGGGCAGCAGCGAATCGCTGGTGTACAGCGCCGAGGCTGCGGCCAACTGCGTGCCGCTTAGCAGGCCCAGCGCCTGCAGGGCGCTGCGCAGCTGTTCGGCGGGCTCGTCGAGGTTGCTGCCAAGGCCGATGTAGGCGCGGGTGCTGCTCAGTCCCACGCCTGGTCGTCCTCACGCTTGCGCTTGCTGCCACTGCGCTTGCGTTTGCGCGGGCCGGCACCGCTGGCGCCGCCGTCGTCGCGGCTGCCCAGCTCGCGGATCATCTCGCGGCGCTCGCTGTCGTTGGCGTCCTGGTAGTCGGTCCACCATTGGCCCAGGCCGTCGGTTTCCTCGCCTGCGCTTTCGCGCAGCAGCAGGAAGTCGTAGCCGGCGCGGAAGCGCGGGTTGTCCAGCATCATGTCGGCGCGCTTGCCGCTACGGCGTGGCAGGCGCTCCTGCATGTCCCAGATCTCGCGGATCGGCAGGGTGAAGCGCTTGGGGATGGCGATGCGCTGGCACTGCTCGGCGATCAGGTCGTGGGCCGCGCCGTTCATGGCGGGAATCGGCGGTACGCCCTGGTTTTGCAGGTGCAGCACGCGACCCGGCAGTGCCGGCCACAGCAGTGCGGCGAACAGGAACGCCGGGGTGACCGGCTTGCCCTGCTTGACGCGCAGGTCGGTGTTGCTCAGGGCCTGGCTGATCAGCGTGTGGGTGTAGGTCGGGCGCTCTTCGAGGGCGTGGCTGCTGGCCGGGAACAGCGGCTCGAACAGGTTCAGGTCGACCAGCATCTCGAAGGTGATGGCGCCCTGGCCGTTGAGGAACAGCTTCAGGCTTTCTTCGAACAGGCGTGCCGGCGGGATGTCGCGCAGCATGCGCGCCAGCTCGCGGATCGGTGCCACGGTGTGCTTCTCGATGCCAAAGTCCAGCTTGGCGGCAAAGCGCACGGCCCGCAGCATGCGTACCGGGTCTTCCTGGTAGCGGTGCGTGGGGTCGCCGATCAGGCGCAGCAGGCGGTTGCGCACATCGTGCATGCCGTTGGCGTAGTCGAGCACGCGCTCGCTGACCGGGTCGTAGTACAGGGCGTTGATGGTGAAGTCGCGGCGCTGCGCGTCTTCTTCAAGCGTGCCGTACACGTTGTCGCGCAGGATGCGGCCACTGGCATTGTGCGAGGAACGGTGGCTGTCGGCCTGGTCCTCGTCCGAGTGCGGGGCGCGGAAGGTGGCGACCTCGATGATGTCGCGGCCAAAATGCACGTGGACCAGCTTGAAGCGCCGGCCAATGATACGGGCATTGCGGAACTCGGCACGCACCTGTTCAGGGGTGGCGCTGGTGGCGACGTCGAAGTCCTTGGGCGTGATGCCCAGCAGCAGGTCACGCACGCAGCCGCCCACCAGGTAGGCCTCGTAACCCGCCGATTGCAGGCGCTCGACGATGTTCACCGCATGCCGGCTGAACTGGCTGCGCTGCAGCGAGTGCTGGCTCTTGTTGATCACTTCAGGCGTGGTGCGCCTGTGGTGTTGGCCTCGAACGGGCGGGCGGAAAGACTGGAACAGCTTCTTCAGCATGGGATGCACTGTTTGAAGGAATGTTCGGCCAAGGGTATGAGAATGGCCGCATGATGGGCGGGGATTCTAGCATTTACTGGAGGGATGGTGTAGGCGGTATGCCAAGGCCCGTAGCAGAGGGCCAGAAACGACAATGGGGAGCCGAAGCTCCCCACCAAGTCGTTGTGTGCTCTTATTGTTTTTCTGCTGGGCTTCTTGTTTTTGTTGAGTGCCCTGTTCACAAAACCCGAAGCTTGTGAACGACCCCTAAACCAGGGGTGAAGAGCAAACGGATTGCTTTGGTCGCCGAGATGATGCTGACCTTGCGGTCCAATCAGTTCAGGTGCTGCTTTTAAGTGCAGTTTTTGTTGTTCTCTGCCTGATCGTGGGGCAAGCCCCAAACACAACTCCTCTCCAAAAGAATCAGTTAGCTGCGCCTCCGCCGTCTTGTTTTTATTGTGCGTGAGCCGTTTCGTCTTGTTCTTATTTTGAATTGCAGTGCTTGTTATTGTTCTTGTACCAAACATATAGCAGGTGCCGTGCCAACTTTTGAAAACCCAATGAAACCGGGGGTTTTGGCCATTCCGGCGGCTTTCTGTGCCGGGCAAATGTGGAAATTTCGTTACCGTACGCCTCGTGTGCTGTTACGTCGCAGGGCAGAGGTAACAGATTTTTGCAGGATCTGATCTGTTACCGCCCCCCAAACGCACGCGGGGCAAGCCCGCTCCCACGCAGGTGTGCGTGGGAGCGGGCTTGCCCCGCGATGGGCCTGACGTTGGACCGGTTATTCGCTGGTAGCGTTGCTCTTGCGCCGCGGGATGCCCAGGCGCTGGCGGCGCTCCCACAGGCACTTGCGGCTGACGCCCAGCTTGCGCGCAAGCTCGGTCTCGGTCATGTGGTCCTGGTGCTCGAGCACGAAGTGCTGGAAGTAGTCTTCCAGCGACAGGTCCTCGGTAGGCTCGTGGCTGGCGTTGTTCGCGCCGCCGCTGACCAGTGCCGGCAGGCTGTCGAGGCCGTCGTCGTCTTCGAGGTCGGCCAGCTCGATGTCGATGCCCAGCAGGTCGGCGGAAATTTCCGCGCTCTCGCTGAGAATCACCGCACGCTCCACGGCGTTTTCCAGTTCGCGCACGTTGCCCGGCCAGCTGTAGTGGCGGATGGCTTGTTCGGCTTCGCTGGAAAAATGCAGGTCGTCACGCCCCACCCGCGCGCTCTGGCGGGCGAGGAAGGTATGGGCGATTTCGTTGACGTCGCTGCCACGCTCGCGCAGGGCTGGCAGCTTCAGGGCGATCACGTGCAGGCGGTAGTAAAGGTCTTCACGGAACTGCCCGGCCTTGGCCAGGTTTTTCAGGTCTCGGTGGGTCGCGGCGATCAGGCGCACATCGACCTTTTGCGACTGCACCGAGCCGACCCGGCGAATCTCGCCCTCTTGCAGCACGCGCAGCAGGCGGGCCTGGGCTTCCAGTGGCAATTCGCCGATTTCGTCGAGGAACAGCGTACCGCCGTCAGCGGCTTCCACCAGGCCGGCGCGGCCGGCGCTGGCGCCGGTGAACGCGCCCTTTTCGTGGCCGAACAGCTCGGACTCGATCAGGGTTTCCGGGATGGCCGCGCAGTTCACCGAGATCATCGGTGCCTTGGCCCGGCGAGAGAGGTTGTGCAGGGCGCGGGCCACCAGCTCTTTACCGGTACCCGACTCACCTTGGATCAGCACGTTGGAGTCGGTGGGCGCGACCTTGCGGATCTTCACGTACAGCTCTTGCATGGGCGCGCAGGAGCCGATGATGCCTATTTCGCCGTTGGCAGATGCAGCAGGCTTGTCGCTGGCCGCCTTGCCGTTGCCCGGGCGGGCTTCGGCGGCAGGGGCTGCAGCGGCAGCTGGCGCGTTCTGCCGGTCACGCAGGATGCGCGCGACGGCCTGGAGCATCTCGTCGTGGTCGAAGGGCTTGGCGATGTAGTCCACCGCGCCCATTTTCATCGAGTCCACCGCCGAGCGCAGGCTGGCGTAGCTGGTCATGATCAGCACCGGGGTGCCCTGGCCGAGCTTGATCAGCTCGGTGCCCGGGGCGCCGGGCAGGCGCAGGTCGCTGACGATCAGGTCGAAGGTGGCAATGCTGAAGCGTTCCTGGGCTTCCTGCACCGAGCCGGCTTCGCTGACCTGGTACTGGTTCCGTTCGAGCAGGCGGCGCAGGGCCGAACGGATGATGGTTTCGTCTTCGACGATCAGAATGTGCGGCATTGATTCAATTCTCTCGACGGTCTCGAATTTCAGGGGACGTCGCTACGACATGCCGGGGCAGGGTCACGCGGATCCGGGTACCACGTTGCCGTTCGATGTCGGCGGGGCTGTCGATGGTGATTTGCCCATAATGCTCTTCCACGATGGAATAGACCAGCGCGAGGCCCAGTCCGGTTCCCTCGCCTGGGTCCTTGGTGGTGAAGAAGGGTTCGAACAGGCGGTCCATGATGTTTTTCGGGATGCCGCTGCCTTCGTCCTCGACGATCAGGTCGACGGTGTGCTCGCTGACATCGCTGCGCACGCGCACGGCGCTGCCGGGCGGCGAGGCGTCGCGGGCATTGGAAAGCAGGTTGATGAGCACCTGGGCCAGGCGTTGCGGGTCGCCCTCGACCCAGTGGTCCGGGTCGCAGAGGTTGAAGAACTGTACTTCGAAATTGCGCCGGTTCAACGCCAGCAGACCAATGGCATCCTGTGCCACCTCCGCCAGGCACACCGGCTCCTCGCTGTTCTGCTGGCTGCCGCCGGCGTGGGCGAAGCTCATCAGCGACTGGACGATGCGCGACACGCGTTTGGTTTGCTCGAGGATCTGGCTGGACAGCTCGATGATCTCGCCGTCGCCCTCGCGTTCTTCGCGCAGGTTTTGCGCAAGACAGGCGATGCCGGTAATCGGGTTGCCGATCTCGTGGGCCACGCCTGCGGCCAGGCGGCCGATGCTGGCCAGGCGCTCGGAGTGCACCAGCTTGTCTTCCAGGGCCTGGGTTTCGGTGAGGTCCTCGACCAGCAGCACCAGGCCGCTGTTGCCCGGGGCCAGGGGTTCGTCGATGGCCGCCTTGTGCAGGTTGAGCCAGCGCGGCTGGCCGTCGAGGGCCAGGCGCTGTTTGTGCAGGTGTTCGTCGGGGACGTCGATGAACCCCTGCAGCAGGCCGCGCCAGGGTTCGCCGATGGTCACCAGGCGCGAGCCGACCACATGCTTGGCGGCGATCCCGGTGAGCTCCTCCATGGCCTTGTTCCACATCAGGATCTCCTGGTCCTTGGCCAGCGAGCAGACGCCCATGGGTAGCTCCTGCAGGGTCTGGCGGTGGTAGCGGCGCAGGGCGTCGAGCTCGGCGGCAAGGCCGGTCAGGCGCGAGTGGTAGTCCTCGAGGCGGCTTTCGATGAAGTGGATGTCTTCGGTGACGTAGTTTTCGTTGCCGGACTTGTAGGGCAGGAAGGTCTCGACCATGTCCTGGGCGACGCTTGGGCCCATCAGGCCGGACAGGTTGGCCTCGATGCGGTCGCGCAGGCGGCGCAGGGCATAGGGGCGGCGCTCGTCGAACGGCAGGTAGAGGTCGCGCAGGGCCTGCTCCACCTCTTTTTGCGCAGCCTTGGCGCCCAGCGGCTTGGCCAGCTGGGTGGCGAACTCCTGGGGCGAGGCGGCGTGCAGCTCGCGGCGTTGCGGGCGGCGCACGTTGTCCACTGCGCAGGCCTCGGCGGCGCTGGCCTCTTCGCTGCTGGCGTTGGTGAACAGCGAAATCAGCGTGAACAGCAGCACGTTGGCCGCCAGCGAGCCGATGGCCGCCATGTGCCAGCTGGTGTCGTCCAGTACGTAGATCATGTCCAGCAGCGGAATGTAGAAGCCCTGCAGGTTGCCCAGCAGCGGCAGCAGCATGGTCACCATCCACACCAGCATGCCGGCCAGAAGGCCCGCGATGAAGCCGCGGCGGTTGGCGGTCGGCCAGTACAGCACCGAGAGCACCCCGGGCAGGAACTGCAGGGTGGCGACGAAGGCGACGATGCCCAGGTTGGCCAGGCTCTGGTGGTTGTTCTGGGTAAGGTAGAAGACAAAGCCTGCGGTAATGATGGCGACGATCAGCGCCCGGCGGGTCCACTTCAGCCAGCGGTAGATGTTGCCCTCGGCCGGCGGCTGGTACAGCGGCAGCACCAGGTGGTTCAGGGCCATGCCCGACAGCGCCAGGGTGGTGACGATGATCAGCCCGCTGGCCGCCGACAGCCCGCCGACGTAGGCCAGCAATGCCAGGGCCTGGTTGTTGGCGGCGATGCCCAGCCCCAGGGTGAAGTATTCCGGGTTGGTGCTGGCGCCCAGGCGCAGGCCGGCCCACAGCACCAGCGGCACCGCCAGGCTCATCAGCAGCAGGAACAACGGCAGGCCCCAGCTGGCGCTGACCAGCGAGCGTGGGCTGAGGTTTTCGGTGAAGGCCATGTGGTACATGTGCGGCATGACGATCGCCGAGGCGAAGAACACCAGCAGCAAGGTGCGCCACGGGCCTTCCTGCAAGGGTGTGTGCAGGGCGGCCAGGGCGGTCTGGTTCTGCAGCAGCCACACCTCCAGCTCGTGGGGGCCGCCGAACACGCCGTACAGTGCATACAGGCCGATGCCGCCCAGGGCCAGCAGCTTGATCACCGACTCGAAGGCGATGGCGAACACCAGGCCTTCGTGTTTTTCGCGGGTGGCGATATGGCGCGAGCCGAAGAAAATGGTGAACAGGATGATCAGCGCGCAAAAGGCGAACGCCACGCGCGCTTTCACCGGTTCGCCTGTGAGGATGCTGATGGAGTCGGCCACCGCCTGAATTTGCAGGGCCAGCAACGGCAGTACGCCGATCAACATGAAGATGGTGGTCAGCGCGCCGGCCCAGGTGCTGCGAAAGCGGAACGCCAGCAGGTCGGCCAGCGACGACAGCTGGTAGGTGCGGGTGATCTTGAGAATCGGATACAGCAGCACCGGTGCCAGCAGGAAGGCCCCCGACACACCCAGGTAGCAGGCGAGGAAGCCATAACCATACTGGTAGGCCAGGCCGACCGAACCGTAGAAGGCCCAGGCACTGGCGTAGACGCCCAGCGACAGGGTGTAGGTCAGCGGGTGGCGGATGACCGCGCGCGGGATCAGCCCGCGTTCGCTGACCCAGGCCACGCCGAACAGCACCAGCAGGTAGGCGGCGCTGATCAGGATCATCTGGGTCAGGCTAAAGCTCATCGGCATCTCGTTGGCTCTGCAGGATGAAGGTGACGACGATCAGGATCAGCCAGAGCAGGTAGGGGCGGTACCAGGCACCGGTCGGTTCGATCCACCAGTCCATGATGGCCGGGGAGAACAGGTAGATCCCCACGACCAGAAGCAGGACCAAACGATAGATGTACATGCTGGCCTCGATGAGTGGGCGCTGCGGGCTTGGACTTATTATTGGCGCAAATGGCTGGGGCGAGGGTAGCCGGAATTGGGGGGCTTAGCCAAGGGGTTGAATTTGTTGGGCTTTTGCGTCTGGTTTTACCTGCGATGGCCCTATCGCCGGCAAGCCGGCTCCTACAGACGGCGCAAAACCCTGTGGGAGCCGGCTTGCCGGCGATAGGGCCACTGCAGGCATCAGCGCAGCTCGACCTCTGGCACGCTCATTTGCCGTGCAATTCGCTCTGGCCGCCATTGTTGCCTGGCCACCGCCAGTACCTCGGCAGGGCTGGCCCCCTGCAGTTCCAGCGGCGCCTCCTGCCCCAGCGCCCGCAACGCCCGCAGCAACAGCGGCGTCGCCTGGTCGACCTCGAGCGGCGGCGAACGGTACGATTTGCCCAGCTTGTGCCCGTCCGGTTGCACGATCAGCGGGATGTGCAAATAGCGCGGCTGGGCAAACCCCAGTAACTCCTGCAGGTACAGCTGGCGCGGGGTGTTGTCCAGCAGGTCGGCGCCACGCACGATGTCAGTCACCCCTTGCCAGGCGTCGTCCAGCACCACCGCCAGCTGGTAGGCGTACAACCCGTCGCGGCGCTGGATGACGAAGTCGCCTATCTCGCGGCCCAGGTGCTGCTCGAAGCGGCCCTGCACGCGGTCGTCGAAGCGGTACAAGAGCTCCGGCACGCGCAGACGGATCGCCGCGCCTTCGCGGGCGTGGCCGGCGTTGCGGCACAGCCCGGGGTAGACACCGTCGTAGCCTTCCAGTTGCTTGCGCGAACAGGTGCAGGCATAGGCCAGGCCCATGTTGAACAGGCGCTCGACCACCTCGGCGTAGGCGTGGTGGCGCTGGCTTTGGAACACCACTTCGCCGTCCCATTCCAGGCCGTAGCGCTCCAACGTCTGCAGGATGGCGTCGCGGGCGCCGGGCATTTCCCGCGGTGGGTCGGTGTCTTCCATGCGCAGCAGCCAGCGGCCATCGACGGCGCGGGCATCCAGCCAGGAGGCGAGGGCGGCGACCAGCGAACCGAAGTGCAAAAAGCCGCTGGGGGTGGGGGCGAAGCGCCCGATGTAGCGAGGGTCGGTCATGGCTTGCACCGCTGTATAAATGAAAACGGGGCGTACCGCTTGCAGGCTTGCACCCGCAATCAATACGCCCCGTCTTTACGGGATCAGAGGTCAGCCTTTGCCGACGGTCTTTTCCTTTTTCTCCGCGATTTCCTTGCAGTCGAAGCACAGGTCGGCGGTAGGGCGGGCCTCGAGGCGGCGCAGGCCGATCTCGATGCCGCAGGAGTCGCACCAGCCGTACTCGTCGGCCTTGATCTTGTCGAGGGTCTTGTCGATCTTCTTGATCAGCTTGCGCTCGCGATCGCGGTTGCGCAGCTCAAGGGCGAATTCTTCTTCCTGGCTGGCACGGTCGGCCGGGTCGGGGAAGTTGGCTGCCTCATCCTTCATGTGGTCCACGGTACGGTCCACACTCACCATCAGCTCGCCTTTCCAGGCGTTGAGCAGCTTGGTGAAGTGCTTTTTCATGGGCTCGCCCATGTATTCTTCGCCCTTGGTCTCGACGTAGGGTTCGACACCGTACATGGTCTGGGCTTTTTGCTTTTCTACGGTGGACATGAATAGACCGCCTCTCACTCATCTGATCCAATGCGCAGGCTTGTTTCCATCTCCGGCGCCCGCCGGCCCTGCGACTGCGAGCCGCCGAACTTACCAGATAGATCCGGGGTGCGCTACCCCGCTCTGTGCCTGCTATTGACAGCGACAGCGGCGGCGCGTTCGCTGACGTGCGCGGGTAGAATCACCAGTCTAGACCCAATTGAGAGAAGGCCCATGGCTCAGCCACACAGTGCGCGCAGTCGCGCCATCGAACCCTTCCACGTCATGGCCCTGCTGGCCCGTGCCAACGAACTGCAGGCCGCCGGCCACGACGTGATCCACCTCGAGATCGGCGAGCCGGACTTCACCACCGCAGCGCCCATCGTCGCCGCCGGCCAGGCCGCGCTGGCCAACGGGCACACCCGCTATACGGCTGCGCGCGGCCTGCCGCAGTTGCGCGAAGCGATTGCCGGCTTCTATGGCCAGCGCTACGGCGTCGACCTGGACCCGGAGCGGGTGCTGGTCACCCCGGGCGGCTCCGGCGCACTGCTGCTGGCCAGCAGCCTGCTGGTAGACCCGGGCAAGCACTGGCTGCTGGCCGACCCGGGCTACCCGTGCAACCGCCACTTCCTGCGGTTGGTGGAGGGTGGTGCGCAGTTGGTGCCGGTGGGCCCGGAGGTGAACTACCAGCTTACTGCTGACCTGGTAGAGCGTTATTGGGACAAGGACACCGTAGGCGCCCTGGTGGCGTCGCCGGCCAACCCCACCGGCACGGTGCTCGACCGCGACGAGCTGGCCAGCCTGTCCAAGGCCACCCGCGCGCACCATGGCCACCTGGTGGTGGACGAGATCTACCATGGCCTGACCTACGGCATGGACGCCCCCAGCGTGCTGGAAGTGGACGACCAGGCGTTTGTGCTCAACAGTTTTTCAAAGTATTTCGGCATGACCGGCTGGCGCCTGGGCTGGCTGATCGCACCGCCCTCGGCGGTGGCTGACCTGGAGAAGCTGGCGCAGAACCTCTACATCAGTGCCCCGAGCATGGCCCAGCATGCTGCGCTGGCGTGCTTCGAGCCCGACACCCTGGCCATTCTGGAAGAGCGCCGCGGCGAGTTTGCGCGTCGGCGCGACTATTTGCTGCCGGCCCTGCGCGAATTGGGCTTCGGCATCGCCGTTGAGCCCCAGGGGGCCTTCTATCTATATGCCGATATCAGCGCATTCGGCGGTGATGCCTTCGCGTTCTGCCGGCATTTCCTCGAAACCGAGCACCTGGCTTTCACCCCGGGCCTGGACTTCGGCCGCCACCAGGCCGGCCACCATGTGCGCTTCGCTTACACCCAGAGCCTGCCGCGCCTGGAAGAGGCGGTGCAGCGCATTGCCCGTGGCCTGCGGAGCTGGCAAGGCTGATGGAGTTCTTACCTGCACTGGAACAGGCGCGTCTGCTGCGCCGCTACAAGCGCTTTCTGGCCGACATCGAACTGCCCAATGGCGAGCAGCTGACCATTCACTGCCCCAACACCGGCTCCATGCTCAACTGCATGCGCGAGGGCGGGCAGGTGTGGTTCAGCCGCTCCAACGACCCCAAGCGCAAGCTGCCGGGCACCTGGGAAATCAGCGAAACGCCCCAGGGGCGGCTGGCTTGCGTCAACACCGGGCGGGCCAACCCGCTGGTGGAAGAGGCCTTGCGCGCCGGGGTCATCAGCGAGCTTGCCGGTTTTACCGCACTGCGCCGTGAAGTGGCCTACGGCGAGGAGCGCAGCCGCATCGACTTCTACCTGGAGTTCGCCACAGGCCCCGCGTATGTCGAGGTCAAGAGCGTCACCCTGGGTTACCCCGACACTCACGTGGCGGCCTTCCCCGACGCGGTGACCCAGCGCGGCGCCAAGCACCTGCGCGAGCTGGCGGCGCTGGCGCGCCAGGGCATTCGTGCGGTGCAGCTGTACTGCGTGAACCTGACTGGTATCGAGGCGGTGCGCCCGGCCGAGGAGATCGACGCGGCCTATGCCCACGCCCTGCGCGCAGCGGTGGCCGATGGGGTCGAGGTATTGGCCTATGGCGCGCGGCTGGATGCCGAGCGCATTGTCATCGATCGCCCGTTGCCGGTGCTGCTGGGGCGTTGAGCCAGATGCCCTGGCTGTCTTCCAGGCAATCCAGGGCTTCGAGCCAATCGCCGGCACAGGGGCCGGTGATGCATTCGCCGCTGTCGATGATGAACTGCGCGCCGTGGTGCGCGCACTGGATCAGCGTGCCGCTGTCGTCGAGAAAACTGTCGGCGTTCCAGTTCAGGCCGATGCCGCGGTGCGGGCAGCGGTTGCGGTACAGGTAGACGGTGCCGTGGCGGCGGATGCCGAACAGTTGCAGGTCGGCAACCTTGAACGCGCGGCTATGGCCTTCGGCAAGGGCGGCGCTGGGGCAGAGGTAGTGCATTTAAGCCATCTTAATGGTGGGTGACTTGACGCTTCAATGCGAACAATTATCAAATTGCCCGCATTCGCCGCGCCAGGCTGGCTATGGTGCGCAGTTCTGCCGAGCGCCACAAGGCGTGCGGCCCCGCTCTTCTGCAAAGGAATCCCGTGATGCGCCGCCCTTCTGCCCTGATTGCCCTGTGCGCAGGCCTGCTGTTGTCATCCCACACCCTGGCTGCAGAACTGCCGCAGCGTTGGGTCAGCGCCGGTGGCGCCCTCAGCGAATGGATCAGCGCGCTGGGGGGCGAGCAGCGACTGGTGGGGGTTGATACCACCAGCCAGCACCCCGAAACACTCAAGGCGCTGCCGAGTATCGGTTACCAGCGCCAGTTGTCGGCCGAGGGCATTCTGAGCCTGCGCCCGGATGTGCTGGTGGGCACCGATGAAATGGGCCCGCCACCGGTGCTGGCGCAGATCCGCAAGGCCGGGGTGCAGGTTGAGCTGTTCTCCAGCAAGGCCGAACTGGGTGCGGTGGACGCTAACCTCAAGCAGTTGGGCGCGTTGCTGGGCAGTGAACAGAAAGCCGCTGAACTGGCCGCCGACTACCGCCACCAGCTGGCGGCGCTGCAAGGCCAGATCAAGCAGGCCCAGGCCGGACAGAAGGCGCCGGGGGTGTTGCTGCTGGTCGGGCATGCCGGGGCCAAGCCGCTGATCGCGGGGCAGGGCACCTCGGGTGACTGGGTGCTGCGCCAGGCCGGTGGGCGTAACCTGGCTGAGCACCAGGGTTACAAGAATTTCTCGGTGGAGGCGCTGGCCGCGCTGGACCCGGACGTGGTGGTGTTCTCTGACCGGGCGCTGAGCGGCGAGCAGGCCTTGCAGGCGCTGATCAAGGAAAACCCGGCACTGGCGGGCTCGCGCGCGGTGCGCGAAAAGCGCCTGGTGTCCCTCGACCCGACCCTGCTGGTAGGCGGCCTGGGCCCGCGCCTGCCAGCCACCTTGCATGAGCTGGCGGCCAGCTTCTACCCGGCCGCCAAGGCCAGCCTCAACCCATGAGGCCACGGGTCCGGCCGCGCACGCTGTTTATCGGGCTGGGGCTGCTGTGCCTGCTGGCGGTGTGGCTGTCGCTGGCGCTGGGGCCGGTCAGCCTGCCGCTGATCGACACGCTGCGCGCGGGCTTGCGCCTGCTGGGCGTGCCGCTGGCGGGTGAAGGCCTTGAGCAGGCCGAGATGATCCTTGGCCAGATTCGCCTGCCACGCACCCTGCTGGGGTTGGCGGTGGGCGCGGTGCTGGCGCTGTCGGGGGTGGCCATGCAGGGGTTGTTCCGCAACCCGCTGGCCGACCCCGGCCTGGTCGGCGTGGCCAGTGGCGCCGCGCTGGGTGCGGCGGTGGCGATTGTCGGCGGTAGCTGGCTGGGCGGCATGCCTGAATGGTTCGCGCCGTACCTGCTGTCGCTGTGCGCCTTCATTGGCGGGCTGGGGGTGACGGCGATGGTTTATCGGCTGGGGCGGCGTGACGGGCAGACCAACGTCGCCACCATGCTGCTGGCTGGTATTGCCATGACCGCGCTGGGCGGCTCGGCAGTGGGCTTGTTCACTTATCTGGCCGATGACGCGACCTTGCGCACCCTGACCTTCTGGAACCTGGGCAGCCTCAATGGCGCCAGTTACGAGCGGTTGTGGCCGTTGCTGCTGGTGGCGGCGGCGGTGGCCCTGTGGTTGCCACGCCGGGCGCAGGCGCTCAATGCGCTGCTGCTGGGCGAGTCGGAGGCGCGCCACCTGGGCGTCGATGTGGAGGCGCTCAAGCGCGAGCTGGTGTTCTGCACGGCGCTGGGGGTGGGGGCTGCGGTGGCGGCGGCCGGGCTGATCGGCTTCATCGGTTTGGTGGTGCCGCACCTGGTGCGTTTGCTGGCCGGGCCCGACCACCGGGTATTGTTGCCGGGCTCGTTGCTGGCGGGGGGCGCGCTATTGCTGTTCGCCGACCTGATCGCGCGCCTGGCGCTGGCGCCGGCCGAGCTGCCGATCGGTATTGTCACGGCGTTCATCGGCGCGCCGTTCTTCCTGTTTTTGCTGGTGCGGGGGCGCAACTGATGCTCGATGTCGAAGGGCTCTCGCTGACCCGGGGCAACACCGAGGTGCTGCACGATATCCACCTGCGCTTGCAGCCGGGGCAGGTGCTGGGTGTGCTCGGGCCTAATGGCGCCGGCAAGAGCAGCCTTTTGGCGGCGCTGTGTGGCGAGCTGGCGCCGAGTGCCGGGCGCGTGCACCTGGATGGCCGCGCCCTGGGCGACTGGCCCGGGCAGGAGCGGGCCCGGCGCCTGGCGGTATTGCCGCAGGTGTCGACCCTGGGTTTCTCGTTCAGCGTGGCCGAAGTGGTGGGCATGGGCCGGCTGCCCCATGCCAGTGGCCGCGAGCGTGACCACGAAATCGTCACGGCGGCGCTGCAGGCGGCCGATGCCTTGCACCTGGTCGAGCGCAGCTACCTGGCGTTGTCCGGGGGTGAGCGCCAGCGCGTGCACCTGGCACGGGTGCTGGCCCAGCTGTGGCCGGGCGAGCCTGGCACCACGCTGCTGCTCGACGAGCCCACTTCGGCGCTCGACCCGTTGCACCAGCACACCACCCTGCAGGCGGTGCGCAGTTTTGCCGACCGCGGCGCGGCGGTGCTGGTGATCCTGCATGACCTCAACCTGGCGGCGCGATACTGTGACCATATCCTGCTGCTGGAGCAGGGCCGCTGCTATGCACTGGGCACGCCGCAGCAGGTACTGACGCCGACGGCGCTCAAAGCGGTGTTCGGCATCGAGGTGCTGGTGCAGCCGCACCCGGAGCGTGGCCACCCGCTGATCATCACCCGCTAGGAGCCCGCATGATCCGCCACTTGCTGTTGTGTCTGCCGATAAGCCTGGCATTGGCCGGTTGCCACGCCAGCCTCGCCCCATTGCCGGCCTGGCAAGCCAGTGAAGGGCGCGCCCATGCGCAACTCGGGCAGATAGTCGACCTGACTACTGGGCAGGTGCTGGCGCCGGAGCAACTGGTGCAGCGCCTGGCCGATGCACCGCGGGTGCTGGTGGGCGAGAAGCACGACAACCCCGATCACCATGCGCTGCAGCTTTGGCTGCTGCGCGCGCTGGAGAGCCGCCGGCCGCAAGGCAGCCTGTTGCTGGAGATGCTGCAGCCCGAACAGCAGGCTTTGGTGGATGGGCTCAAGGCGCCGTTACCGGCGGATTTACCCAAGGCGCTGGCCTGGCAGGATGGCTGGGACTGGTCGCTGTATGGGCCGATCGTGCGCCATGCGCTGGCGCAGCCTTACCCGCTGCTGGCTGCGAACCTGTTGCCCGGCGAAATGCGTGATGCTTACCGCCACCCTGTGAGCCCACCGGGTGAACGCTCCAACGCGCCTGCCGTGCTGGATGAGTTGCGCGAGCAGGTGCGCGCCGGGCATTGCAACCTGCTGCCCGAAAGCCAACTGCCGGCGATGCTGGCTGTGCAACAGCTGCGTGACCGGCGTATTGCCGAGCGTTTGCTGGCAGCGCCGCAGCCTGCGCTGTTGTTTGCCGGCAGTTATCACGTGCGCAAGGACCTGGGGGTGCCGTTGCACCTGGCAGACCTGGGGGCCAAGGGGCAGAGCCTGGTGGTGCTGTTGGCCGAAGTGGGGGAGGAGGTGGAGCCGGGGGAGGCTGACTTCGCTTGGTACACCGCGGCGTTGCCTGAGCAGGATTACTGCGCGCAGTTGCGCAGGGGGCACTGACGCCATCGCCTGTGGGAGATTGCCAGGTCCTTCGGGCTGCGCTGTTGCGCAGAGAACTAGTCTCGCAGATGCACCGCGGCCCCTGTGGGAAGCGGCCTAGTGTCGCGATGGGCTGCGCAGCAGCCCCGGCAATTTTGCATGAGGCCTAGGCCTTGGGGCCGCTTCGCAGCCCATCTCGACCGGACGGCGCCCCGGCAAGGCCGCTTCCCACAAGGAGCGCGTTAAATCAATGAGTTGTAGTTTGTTCTATGTGAGGCGGCTTGCCGGCGACAGGGTTGGTACAGGCAAAAAAAAGACCCGCCAAATTGGCGGGTCAATAACCGTGATTAGCCTGATGAGGAGATAATCTGAGAGTCCGAACCAGGGGCTTTCAGTTTATCCAACCAGTCTCGCGACCAGTTGTGATAATCATAACGATTCTCATTTCCCAGTCAATGGCTTTTGCGAAATTATTTTTCGGCCCGTGCTGCAGGGCACTTTGCATCCAGTTGCTGGTTGAGCGCCTGCTTGCGTTCGGCTGGCAGGTCGTTCCAGTGCATGTCCAGCAGGGCGCCTTCGATGGCGTACAACAACACCTTTGAAGCCCGGAAGCCTCGCGTTCTCACAGCCTGGTACGCCCCCACCGCGCCCAGGCGGCGAAGGTCCGATGCACTGTGGATACCCACGGCGTGCAGCCATTGCGCGGAGGTCTTGCCAAGGTTTTTCAGGTGCTGCAATTCATCGTTCATCGAGCCTCCTTGCGATGGCTGAACGGGTCATGGGGATAAATCGCGAGCAGGTCAGGAAGGAGTGTAGCGGGGGTTGGGGAATGCGCGGCCTTTTGCCAGCGGGGCCGACCGGAGGGGTTGGTTTGCTTGGGTTGGGGGCAATGCGCAACGGTCTTGTGCTGGCTGTACCGGCCCTATCGCCGGCAAGCCGGCTCCTACAGACGATCGCATTACCCTGTAGGAGCCGGCTTGCCGGCGATGGGGCTGGTAGAGCCTCAGCGCACGGTGCGGTAGCGCATGCGGGTACCGTATTTCACCGACATCAGGATTTCATCGGCACTCAGCTCTGCGGGGAAGTAGGTGCCGGAGATCTGCGCATGGGCAAGGCTTGCGCCTTCCAGGCCGTTCTCGCGCAGGTCGAGCCCGCGCAGGTCGGCGGCGCGAAAGTACGCATCACTAAAGTCGATGCCCTTCACGTCCAGCTCGCGCAGGTCGAGGCCACGGAAGTCGCCGCCACGAAAATCGATTGAGGGATGCGCGGCCTTGACCCGGTTGAACTCGGCGATTTTCTCGTCGCGAACCAGGGTAAACAGCACGTTGTCCAGCTGACGGGGTTGGTTCATGGCGGCGCCTCCTTGTGGGTCGTGATGATACTGTAATGCCATCACGTGGGAGGCGCCTGACTTCAGGCGTGAACTGTCGACTGCTTCACGCCTGGCAGGTTACAGCCCGGGCAGGCGCTGGCGGATCTGCTCGATCACCTGGTCCATGCTGCTGGCGGCCTGGGTGTCGACGCGGGTGCTTTGCTTGAGCTCGTCGGCACTCAGTGCCTCGCGGCTGGCCTGTTGCGCCTTGACCACCTCGAGGGTGGCGTCCGACGGGTCGTCGTTCTCGGCCTGGCGCTGTTCCAGCCAGCTGGCGATCACTGCCTCCGGGGCATGGCAGTCGAGGATCAGGAACGGCACGCCGGTTTCGCTGGCGACAGTTGCCGCAGCCTGGCGCTGTTCAGCCTTGAGGTAGGTGGCATCGAGCACCACCGGGAAGCCGGCGCGCAGAACGGTGGCGGCCAGCTCGTGCAGGCGCTGGTAGGTGGCGGCGCTGGCATCAGCATCGTAGATACCGGCTTGCAACTGGCCGGCGTCGGCTTGCTGCTGCTCGCCGAACAGGCGCTTGCGCTCCACGTCCGAACGCACACGCACGGCGCCCAGGGCTTCGACCAGGCGCATGGCCACGTGGCTCTTGCCCACTGCCGAAACACCGTGGGTGACGGCCAGCAGGCGCGACGGGATGGCGCTGTAGCTTTCGGCCAGGTTGGCGTAGTTGCGGTAGGTGCGCAGGGTGGTGGCGCGCTGCACGCCGTCGGCGTCGGCCGGCATGCTGAACAGGGCGACCTTGGCCCGCACCAGAGCGCGGTAAGCCTTGTAGAAGTTCAGCAGCTCCAAACCTTGATAGTCGCCGGTGAGCTCCAGGTACTGGCTGATGAAGCGCCGCGACAGGCACTTGAGGCCGCGGTCTTCGAGGTCCATGGCGAGGAAGCCGACGTCGGCGTAGACGTCGGTCAGGCGGAACGGTTCGTTGAACTCGATGCAGTCGAAGATCACCACCTTGCCGTCGATCAGGGTGGCGTTGCCCAGGTGGATGTCACCGTGGCATTCGCGAATGAAACCATTGGCCTTGCGCGCTTCGAGCAGGCCGTGCAGGCGCTTGAAGCTGTCCTGGGCCCAGGCCTGCAGGTTGTCCAGCTGCTGCAGGTCGGCCTTGTCGGTGAGGAACGGGCGAATCTGCTCGAAGTTTTGCTCTACCGGGGCCATGACCGCGTCCGGGGTGCCCAGTGGGTGGTCGACCGGCACTTTGGGCGCCTGCAGGTGGAATTCGGCAATCTGCCGGGCCATCTGGTCGATGTGGCCGGCGTTCAGCTCGCCGTTGGCCTGCAGGGTGTTGAGCATCTGGCCCTGGGGGAACTGGCGCATTTTCAGCACGTACTCGATCGCCTCGCCTTCGCCGCCGAGCTGCGGGGCGTCGGCACTGCCGGTGATCGGCAGTACATCCAGGTACAGGCCTTCGGTCAGGCGCTGGTTCAGGCGCAGTTCTTCGCGGCAGAAGTGGCCGCGCTGGTCGAGGCTGGTGAAGTCGAGGAAGCCGAAGTTCATCGGTTTCTTGACCTTGTAGGCGTACTCGCCGGTCAGCAGCACCCAGGAGATATGCGTCTCGATGAGCTGGAAGCCTTCGACCGGGTGCGGATAAAGGGCGGGGTTCTGCAACGCGGTGATCAGGGCTTGGCTCACGGATCTTCCTTTGGGAGTCAGGGAATTCGAAGGCGCCATTATGGTCAATGGTGCCGCCCCTGCAAACCGCCAATGGGGCGTCTGCCTCCCTTTTATAAAGTGCGTATAATCCGCCGCCATGACACGTACCCGAAATTCCCGCACCCCCAAACAACGCCCGACCGGCCGCGCCCGCGCCTGGCTGGGCTGGGCAATCAAGCTCAGCCTGGTTGGCCTGGTAGTGATCGCCGGCTTCGCGGTCTACCTCGATGCCACCGTGCAGGAGAAGTTCTCCGGCAAGCGCTGGACCATCCCGGCCAAGGTGTACGCCCGGCCGCTGGAGCTGTTCGTCGGCCAGAAGCTGAGCAAGAACGACTTCCTCACCGAACTCGATGCCCTCGGCTACCGCCGGGAAAGCGCGGCCAACGGGCCGGGTGCGGCGTCGGTCAACGGCAACACCATCGACATCAACACCCGTGGCTTCCAGTTCTACGAGGGCATGGAGCCGGCGCAGTTCGTGCGCGTGCGCTTCTCGGGCGACTATGTGGCCGGGCTCAATGGCGCCAACGGCGGCAAGCTCGACGTGGTGCGCCTGGAGCCGCTGATGATCGGCGGCATCTACCCGAAGAACCTCGAAGACCGGATCCTGATCAAGATCGACCAGGTGCCGCCGTACCTGCTGGAAACCCTGATCGCCACCGAAGACCGCGACTTCTACAGCCACTTCGGCGTGTCGCCCAAGTCGATCGCCCGGGCGATCTGGGTCAACACCTCGTCGGGTGCCATGCGCCAGGGCGGCAGTACCCTGACACAACAGCTGGTTAAGAACTTCTTCCTCACCAACGAGCGTAGCCTCAGCCGCAAGCTGACCGAGGCGATGATGGCGGTGCTGCTGGAGGTTCACTACGACAAGCGTGACATTCTCGAGGCCTACCTCAACGAGGTGTTCGTCGGCCAGGACGGCCAGCGTGCGGTGCACGGCTTCGGTCTTGCCAGCCAGTTCTTCTTCAGCCAGCCGCTGCAGGAGCTGAAACTGCACCAGATCGCCTTGCTGGTGGGCATGGTCAAGGGCCCGTCCTACTACAACCCACGCCGCTACCCCGAGCGCGCGTTGCAGCGCCGCAACCTGGTGCTGGACCTGTTGGCCGAGCAGGGCGTGGCCAGCCAGGAAGTGGTCGATGCGGCGAAGAAAATGCCGCTGGGCGTGACCAAGCGCGGCAGCCTGGCCGACAGCTCGTTCCCGGCCTTCCTCGACCTGGTCAAGCGCCAGCTGCGTCAGGATTACCGCGACGAAGACTTGACCGAAGAAGGCCTGCGCATCTTCACAAGCTTCGACCCGATCCTGCAGATGAAGGCCGAAACCGCCATGAGCGAGACCTTCAAGCGCCTGGCCGGGCGCAAGGGGGCTGACGAGGTGGAATCGGCGATGGTGGTCACCAACCCGGAAACCGGCGAGGTGCAGGCGCTGATCGGCAGCCGCCAGGCGGGCTTTGCCGGCTTCAACCGGGCGCTGGACGCTTCGCGGCCGATCGGCTCGCTGGTCAAGCCGTCGGTGTACCTGACCGCGCTGGAGCAACCAAGCAAGTACACCCTGACCACCTGGGTGCAGGACGAGCCGTTCTCGGTAAAAGGCGCCGATGGCCAGGTGTGGCGACCGCAGAACTACGACCGCCGCCCGCATGGCACCATCTACCTGTACCAGGGCCTGGCCAACTCGCTGAACCTGTCCACCGCCAAGCTGGGCCTGGAAGTGGGCGTGCCGAACGTGATCAAGACCATCGGCCGGCTGGGCGTGCAGGTGGACTGGCCGGCGTTCCCGGCGATGCTGCTGGGTGCTGGCGGCATGTCGCCGATACAGGTGGCGACCATGTACCAGACCATCGCCAACGGCGGCTTCAACACGCCGATGCGCGGCATCCGCAGCGTGCTCACCGCCGAAGGCGAGCCGCTCAAGCGCTACCCGTTCCAGATCCAGCAGACCTTCGACCCGGGTTCGATCTACCTGGTGCAGAACGCCATGCAGCGGGTGATGCGTGAAGGTACTGGCCGCTCGGTGTACAACGTGCTGCCCAGCTCGCTGACTTTGGCGGGCAAGACCGGTACCAGTAACGACTCGCGCGACAGCTGGTTCTCCGGCTTCAGTCAGGACCTGCTGGCGGTGGTGTGGCTGGGCCGCGACGACAACGGCAAGACCCCGTTCACCGGCGCCACCGGTGCGTTGCAGGTGTGGACCAGCTTCATGAAGAAGGCCGACCCGCTGCCGCTGGATATGCCGCAGCCGGACAACGTGGTGCAGGCCTGGATCGACCCGCATACCGGCCAGGGTTCCGACGCCAGCTGTCCGGGAGCGGTGCAGATGCCGTATATTCGCGGCAGCGAACCGCCCGTCGGCGCTGCCTGTGGTGGCGAGCAGAACCCGGCTGAATCGGTCATGGACTGGGTCAAGGGCTGGATGAATTGAGCACGAGCTTTGAAGAGGGTGTGAAGTGAACAAGTGGTGGATACCTGCCTTGACCGCGGTGGCCGTGCTGCACGGCTGCGCCAGCGTTCCGCGTGGCAACATCCCGGTGGTGGATTCGAGCACCCGGGTTTCCAACAGCGAGCGCGTCTCGGCCAACCGCACGTCGGCCTACCCGACCAGCGGCGGCAGCAGCCAGGCGCAGTCGCTGCCGGAAGACTCCGGCGTGACCGTGATGATCCCGCAGGGCAGCGGCGGTTCGCCGATCAGCACCACGCCGATCAGCACTGGCCCGATCACCCCGGGCCCGGTCAGCAGTGGCCCGATCAGCACCAACCCCAACCCGGTGGCTGACGAGCCGTTCGACATCGCCTCGATGAGCGCCCCGGCCGCCACCCCGGCGCCGACCGGCATCCCGCGGGCCAGCAGCGGCGGCTTGTCTGCCGACGAGCAGCTCGACGGCCCGGTGCTGGCGCTGCTGACCACCGCCCAGCAGCAGCAGGGCAGTGGCGACTTCAACGGCGCTGCCTCCAGCCTGGAGCGTGCCCAGCGCATCGCCCCGCGCGAGCCGCAGGTGCTGTTCCGCCTGGCCCAGGTGCGCCTGTCGCAAGGGGATGCGGCGCAATCCGAGCAGCTGGCTCGCCGCGCCCTGACCTACGCCAACGGCCGCCCGGACTTGCAAGCGCAGCTGTGGAACACCATCGCCCAGGCCCGCGAGAAGCAGGGTGACAGCGCCGGTGCTGCGCTGGCGCGGCAGAAGGCGCAGGTCAACCTGTGATGGAACAGCGCATTCTCGATATCGCCGACCACCTGCTGTTGATCGAGCGCGAGCTCAAGGTGCAGGGCTGGTGGAGCGATGCCACCCCCAGCGCCGAGGCGCTGGCCAGCACGGTGCCGTTCGCGGTCGACAGCATGGCCTTCGAGCAGTGGCTGCAGTGGATCTTCCTGCCGCGCATGCTGATCATTCTCGAGCAGGGGCACCCGCTGCCCAACGCCTCGGGCATCCTGGTGATGGCCGAAACGGTGTTCACCGACCGCCCGGAGCAGAGCCGGGAGCTGCGGCGGCTGTTGGCAGCATTCGATCAATTGATCAGCCCATCCGCCTGATTTCTTCAGTTTTTCCTTCAAGGGCCGCAGATTGTGGCCCTTTTTTATGGAAATCTTGTTTTTCCTGCTGCTGCATCGGTTTTTAGTGGTGGCTGCGATTCATCTTGCGGAAAAATTGGCAATAATTTTTCTTGACTTGTAGGCGCCAAATCACAAGAATCCAGATTCCGCTGTAGGGGGACTGCCAGAAGCAGACCCGCTAAGCAGATCATGAGGCGCACACCCGCGCCGACTTGTAACACCCCGCAACGCGTTACCTCGCGCTGGGTGGGAAGACCCGCAACACATCAGGGCTTTCCCAATACTTGCTCAGTCAGTGCTGACGTTCGCTCATGCTCTGCTTGGCAGTAAACCTATTAAGACCCGCCCAGTGAGGGCGGTATTCTGGCGTTTTAGAGGTGAACAACGTGGAGCTCTTATCCGGCGCTGAAATGGTCGTCCGCTTCTTGCGCGACGAAGGCGTTAAGCATATCTACGGGTACCCAGGCGGTGCTCTCCTGCATGTTTACGATGCGCTGTTCAAGGAACCGGAAGTCGAGCACATCCTGGTCCGTCACGAACAGGCTGCTACCCATATGGCGGACGGTTACGCCCGTGCCACCGGCAAGGCCGGCGTGGTACTGGTGACTTCCGGCCCAGGCGCGACCAATGCCATCACCGGTATTGCCACCGCCTACATGGATTCCATTCCGATGGTCATCCTGTCTGGCCAGGTGCCCAGCACCATGGTCGGCACCGATGCCTTCCAGGAAACCGACATGATCGGTATTTCCCGGCCGATCGTGAAGCACAGCTTCATGATCAAGCACGCCGCGGAAATCCCTGAAGTTCTGAAAAAAGCCTTCTATCTTGCGCAGTCTGGTCGTCCTGGCCCGGTCGTGGTCGACATTCCAAAAGATATGACCAACCCGGCCGAGAAGTTCGAGTACATCTACCCGAAAAAGGTCAAGCTGCGTTCCTATAGCCCGGCGGTACGTGGCCACTCCGGCCAGATCCGCAAGGCCGCCGAAATGCTGTTGGCAGCCAAGCGCCCGATCGTCTACTCCGGTGGCGGCGTGATTCTGGGTGGCGGCTCCGAAGCCCTCACCGAGATCGCCAAGTCGCTGAACCTGCCGGTCACCAACACCCTCATGGGCCTTGGTGGCTTCCCGGGTACCGACCGCCAGTTCCTCGGCATGCTCGGCATGCACGGCAGCTACACCGCCAACCTGGCCATGCACAACGCCGACGTGATCTTCGCCGTCGGTGCGCGTTTCGATGACCGCGTGGTCAACGGCCCGGCCAAGTTCTGCCCGAACGCCAAGATCATTCACATCGACATCGACCCTGCGTCGATCTCGAAGATGATCAAGGCCGACGTGCCGATTGTCGGCCCGGTGGAAAGCGTGCTCAACGAAATGCTGAGCATCCTGAAAGAAATCGGCGAGCAGCCTGACAAGGCGGCGCTGGATGCCTGGTGGAAGCAGATCGACGAGTGGCGTGGCGATGGCGACCTGTTCCCTTACGACAAGGGCGACGGCAGCGTGATCAAGCCGCAGCACGTGATCGAGACGCTGTGCGAAGTCACCCACGGTGATGCCTTCGTCACCTCCGATGTGGGCCAGCACCAGATGTTCGCGGCGCAGTACTACCGCTTCAACAAACCTAACCGCTGGATCAACTCCGGAGGCCTGGGCACCATGGGCTTCGGTTTCCCGGCGGCCATGGGCGTGAAGCTGAACTTCCCGGATCAGGATGTAGCCTGCGTCACCGGCGAAGGCAGCATCCAGATGAACATCCAGGAGCTGTCCACCTGCATGCAGTACGGCCTGCCGGTGAAGATCGTCAACATGAACAACGGTGTGTTGGGCATGGTCCGCCAGTGGCAGGACATGGCCTACAACGGTCGCCACTCGCACTCCTACGTCGAGTCGCTGCCGGACTTCGTCAAGCTGGCCGAGGCCTATGGCCATGTGGGTATCCGCATCACCAGCCTGAAAGACCTCAAGCCGAAACTGGAAGAGGCCTTTGCGATGAAGGATCGCCTGGTGTTCATCGACATCGCGATCGACCGTACCGAGCACGTCTACCCGATGCAGATCAAGGACGGCTCGATGCGTGACATGTGGCTGAGCAAGACGGAGCGTACCTGATATGCGGCACATCATCTCCTTGCTGCTGGAAAACGAACCCGGTGCCTTGTCTCGCGTGGTCGGCCTGTTTTCCCAGCGCAACTACAACATCGAAAGCCTGACCGTGGCCCCGACCGAAGACCCGACCCTGTCGCGTCTGACGCTGACCACCGTCGGCCATGATGAGGTGATCGAGCAGATCACCAAGAACCTCAACAAGCTGGTCGAAGTGGTCAAGCTGGTCGACCTGTCGGAGAGCGCCCACATCGAGCGCGAACTGATGCTGGTCAAGGTCAAGGCCACCGGTGCCCAGCGTGCCGAGATCAAGCGCACCACGGATATCTTCCGTGGCCAGATCGTCGATGTGACCGCCAGTGTGTACACCGTGCAACTGAGCGGCACCAGCGACAAACTGGACAGCTTCATCCAGGCGATCGGCACTGCATCGATTCTCGAAACCGTGCGCAGCGGCGTCACCGGCATTGCCCGTGGCGACAAAGTGCTCAGCATCTAACTTCAAAAATTAGCGATGGCTCCGCAGGGGGCCGAGATATAACCAGGGGTATTTCATGAAAGTTTTCTACGATAAAGACTGCGACCTTTCCATCATCCAGGGCAAGAAAGTCGCCATCATCGGCTACGGTTCGCAAGGCCACGCCCAGGCGTGCAACCTGAAGGACTCCGGTGTAGACGTTACCGTCGGTCTGCGTAAAGGCTCGGCCACCGTTGCCAAGGCAGAAGCCCACGGCCTGAAAGTTGCCGACGTGGCCACCGCCGTCGCTGCTGCCGACCTGGTCATGATCCTGACCCCGGACGAGTTCCAGGGCGCTCTGTACAAGAACGAAATCGAGCCGAACATCAAGAAAGGCGCCACCCTGGCCTTCTCCCACGGCTTCTCGATCCACTACAACCAGGTCGTTCCGCGTGCCGACCTCGACGTGATCATGATCGCGCCGAAGGCCCCGGGCCACACCGTTCGCTCCGAGTTCGTCAAAGGCGGCGGCATCCCTGACCTGATCGCCATCTACCAGGACGCTTCGGGCAACGCCAAGAACGTCGCCCTGTCCTACGCCGCAGGCGTTGGTGGCGGCCGTACCGGCATCATCGAAACCACCTTCAAGGACGAGACCGAAACCGACCTGTTCGGTGAGCAAGCCGTTCTGTGCGGCGGTACCGTCGAGCTGGTAAAAGCCGGTTTCGAAACCCTGGTCGAAGCTGGCTACGCGCCGGAAATGGCCTACTTCGAGTGCCTGCACGAGCTGAAGCTGATCGTTGACCTCATGTACGAAGGCGGTATCGCCAACATGAACTACTCGATCTCCAACAACGCCGAGTACGGTGAGTACGTCACCGGCCCAGAAGTCATCAACGAAGAATCCCGCAAGGCCATGCGCAATGCTCTGAAGCGCATCCAGGACGGCGAGTACGCGAAGATGTTCATCAGCGAAGGCGCCACCAACTACCCATCGATGACCGCCAAGCGCCGTAACAACGCCGCCCACGGCATCGAAATCATCGGCGAGCAACTGCGCTCGATGATGCCTTGGATCTCGGCTAACAAGATCGTCGACAAGGCCAAGAACTGAGGCCCTGCTTCGGTAGATGAAAAACGCGGCTTCGGCCGCGTTTTTTCGTTTGTGCGGGCTGCATCTGGTATAAAGCGATCAGTGGCTCGCCGTCAGAACCCATTTCGCGGGCCCATGTCGAACATATTCCACCCTGTTGCAAGGTACTTTTAATGAGCGAACGTCCCGAAGAGCCGAACAAGCCCTCCGACGCCGAAAGCCTGCTACCAGTCGATGAGCATGTTGAAGAAGGTCACGACGCCGAAGGGCGCAAGGTCCGGCACCGCGGCATCTATCTGCTGCCCAACCTGTTCACCACCGCGAACTTGTTCGCCGGCTTCTATTCCATCATCAGCTCGATGAGCGCGCAGAGCGCCCTGAGTGCCGGTGACCCGCGCGAGGCGAGCAAGTACTTCGCCTTTGCTGCCATCGCGATCTTCGTTGCCATGGTGCTCGACGGCCTCGACGGCCGTGTGGCGCGCATGACCAACACGCAAAGCGCCTTCGGTGCCGAGTACGACTCGCTGTCGGACATGGTCGCCTTCGGTGTGGCGCCGGCGTTGCTGGCGTTTGGCTGGGCGCTGGGTGACATGGGCAAGGTCGGCTGGATGGTCGCCTTCATCTATGTGGCCGGCGCCGCGCTGCGCCTGGCACGCTTCAACACCCAGGTCGGCACCGCCGACAAGCGTTACTTCATCGGCCTGGCCAGCCCGGCTGCGGCAGGTGTGGTAGCCGGTACCGTGTGGGCGTTCAGCGACTACGGTATCCAGGGCTCCAAGCTGTCGTTCCTGGTGGCGCTGCTGGTGGCTGCCGCGGGCATGCTGATGGTCAGCAACGTCAAGTACAACAGCTTCAAGGAACTGGACCTCAAGGGGCGCGTACCCTTCGTGGCCATTCTTGCCGTGGTGCTGGTGTTCGCCGTGGTGTTCAGCGACCCGCCGCGCATTCTGCTGCTGATCTTCCTTGCTTATGCGATTTCTGGCCCGGTGCAGTACCTGCTGCGCACCCGTCGTCGCAAAACCTGACAAAGATTTAATCGCGGAATAACCTGCCGGCTCCATAGTCTTACGGGTACATCAGTTACCCGTACTGTGGAGCCGCCATGCTCATCAAGCTTCCCCGATCTTCCGATTGCAAAGCGTCGGAGATCACCCCCGAAGGTATCTATCTCTCCCGCCGTCATTTGCTGGGTGCAAGCCTGGCGGGCCTTGCCGTGGGCGTCTTGCCGCGGCTTGGCGCCGCCGCCGAGGTGTCGCGCTATGCCGATGTCGAGCCCGGCAAGGCGCCGGCGTGGTTCGCCGACAAGCTGGGGGGCACACGCTGGCAGGCGGTGACCGTGCAGGGGGAGGCCATCACCCCGTTCAAGGATGCCACTCACTACAACAACTTCTATGAGTTCGGCCCCGACAAGGGTGACCCGGTGGCCAACGCCGGTAGCCTGAAGACCGAACCTTGGAGCGTGGTGGTGGATGGTGAAGTGGGCAAGCCCGGGCGCTATGCCCTGGAAGACTTCGTCAAACCCTATCAGCTGGAGGAGCGCATCTACCGGCTGCGTTGCGTCGAGGCCTGGTCAATGGTGATCCCCTGGTTGGGCTTTCCCTTGGCCGAGATTCTCAAGCAGGTAGAACCAACGTCGAAGGCGCGTTATGTGCGCTTCGAAACCCTGCAGGACCCGAAGAGCATGCCGGGCCAGCGCTCAGGCTTTGCGCTTATCGACTGGCCTTATGTAGAGGGGCTGCGCCTGGATGAGGCGATGAACCCGTTGGCGATTATGGCGGTGGGCATGCATGGGCGGGAGCTGGCCAACCAGAACGGTGCGCCGCTGCGTTTGGTGGTGCCGTGGAAGTATGGCTTCAAGAGTATCAAGTCGATCGTGCGCATCAGTCTGGTGGCGGAGCAGCCGGCGACTACCTGGCAGGGCCTGGCACCGACCGAGTATGGCTTTTATGCCAACGTCAATCCGACGGTTGACCACCCGCGCTGGACCCAGGCCCGTGAGCGGCGCCTGCCCAGCGGGCTGTTCAGCCCCAATGTGCGGGAGACGCAGATGTTCAACGGGTATGCCGATGAGGTGGCCTCTTTATATAGCGGGCTCGACCTGCGGAAGAACTATTGATGCGCTATCCCTGGTTTCGCTTCGGCATTTTCATCGCCGGTTGCCTGTTTCCGGCGTGGTGGCTGTATCAGGCACTGGCCGGGCAGCTAGACCCCGACCCTGGGAAGATCCTCATGGATCGCCTGGGGTTGGGCGCGCTGGTGTTCCTGTTGATTACCTTGAGCATGACGCCCTTGCAGCGATTGAGTGGCTGGTCGGGGTGGGTGGTGGTGCGTCGGCAACTGGGGTTGTGGTGCTTTGCTTATATCGTGCTGCACCTGGTGGCTTACCTGGTGTTCATCCTGGGGCTGGATTGGGGGCAGTTCGGGGTGGAGCTGCGCAAGCGGCCTTACATTATTGTGGGGGCGCTGGGGTTTGTGGGGTTGCTGGTGTTGGCGGTCACTTCCAACCGTTACAGCCAGAGGCGCTTGGGCGCGCGGTGGAAGAAGCTGCATAAGCTTGTCTATGTAGTGCTCGGGTTGGGGTTGCTGCATTTCTTGTGGATCGTGCGTTCGGATTTGCGGGAGTGGGCGATATACGCAGCGGTGGGCGGGGTGTTGATGGTGTTGCGGGTGCCGGGTGTGATGAGGCGGCTGCCGAGATGGGGGAGGGGGTGATCGTGGCTTGGAATGGGTTGTGGGGAGCCCCCTGACGGCCTTTTCTCGGCCTCCCCTCCAAATATTTCAATTATTTGAAATAAAGGGTTGACGGGGTTCCAGATCCCCTTATAATGCGCCCCACTTCCAGCGACAACGGAACGCGAAACTCCTTGATAATCAACGGGTTAAACGATTCGGAAGGTTCTGGAGGTGCTACGGTCGAATGATCGGAGCGGTGAAAAAGGTGGTTGACAGCAGGTTGTAACGCTGTATGATTCGCCTCCCGCTACGAGAGATCGCAGCGAGTTAAGCGGTTGAAGCTAAACGAGTTTCTCGGGAAAAACTTCAAAATAAACGCTTGACACGAAATGAGGAAAGCGTAGAATGCGCGCCTCGGTTGGGACGAAAAGCTCTTAACCAAACGCTCTTTAACAAATTGAATCAAGCAATTCGTGTGGGTGCTTGTGAGTACGGTTTGATAGTCGCCAAGATTATCAGCATCACAAGTGGCCATGCGAGAAATCACATAGTCATTTGAGATTGCTGAGCCAAGTTTAGGGTTTCTTAAAAACCCAAGCAGTATTGAACTGAAGAGTTTGATCATGGCTCAGATTGAACGCTGGCGGCAGGCCTAACACATGCAAGTCGAGCGGATGACGGGAGCTTGCTCCTTGATTCAGCGGCGGACGGGTGAGTAATGCCTAGGAATCTGCCTGGTAGTGGGGGACAACGTTTCGAAAGGAACGCTAATACCGCATACGTCCTACGGGAGAAAGCAGGGGACCTTCGGGCCTTGCGCTATCAGATGAGCCTAGGTCGGATTAGCTAGTAGGTGAGGTAATGGCTCACCTAGGCGACGATCCGTAACTGGTCTGAGAGGATGATCAGTCACACTGGAACTGAGACACGGTCCAGACTCCTACGGGAGGCAGCAGTGGGGAATATTGGACAATGGGCGAAAGCCTGATCCAGCCATGCCGCGTGTGTGAAGAAGGTCTTCGGATTGTAAAGCACTTTAAGTTGGGAGGAAGGGCAGTAAGTTAATACCTTGCTGTTTTGACGTTACCGACAGAATAAGCACCGGCTAACTCTGTGCCAGCAGCCGCGGTAATACAGAGGGTGCAAGCGTTAATCGGAATTACTGGGCGTAAAGCGCGCGTAGGTGGTTCGTTAAGTTGGATGTGAAAGCCCCGGGCTCAACCTGGGAACTGCATCCAAAACTGGCGAGCTAGAGTATGGTAGAGGGTGGTGGAATTTCCTGTGTAGCGGTGAAATGCGTAGATATAGGAAGGAACACCAGTGGCGAAGGCGACCACCTGGACTGATACTGACACTGAGGTGCGAAAGCGTGGGGAGCAAACAGGATTAGATACCCTGGTAGTCCACGCCGTAAACGATGTCAACTAGCCGTTGGAATCCTTGAGATTTTAGTGGCGCAGCTAACGCATTAAGTTGACCGCCTGGGGAGTACGGCCGCAAGGTTAAAACTCAAATGAATTGACGGGGGCCCGCACAAGCGGTGGAGCATGTGGTTTAATTCGAAGCAACGCGAAGAACCTTACCAGGCCTTGACATGCAGAGAACTTTCCAGAGATGGATTGGTGCCTTCGGGAACTCTGACACAGGTGCTGCATGGCTGTCGTCAGCTCGTGTCGTGAGATGTTGGGTTAAGTCCCGTAACGAGCGCAACCCTTGTCCTTAGTTACCAGCACGTTATGGTGGGCACTCTAAGGAGACTGCCGGTGACAAACCGGAGGAAGGTGGGGATGACGTCAAGTCATCATGGCCCTTACGGCCTGGGCTACACACGTGCTACAATGGTCGGTACAGAGGGTTGCCAAGCCGCGAGGTGGAGCTAATCTCACAAAACCGATCGTAGTCCGGATCGCAGTCTGCAACTCGACTGCGTGAAGTCGGAATCGCTAGTAATCGCGAATCAGAATGTCGCGGTGAATACGTTCCCGGGCCTTGTACACACCGCCCGTCACACCATGGGAGTGGGTTGCACCAGAAGTAGCTAGTCTAACCTTCGGGAGGACGGTTACCACGGTGTGATTCATGACTGGGGTGAAGTCGTAACAAGGTAGCCGTAGGGGAACCTGCGGCTGGATCACCTCCTTAATCGAAGACATCAGCCTGCTGATGAGCTCCCACACGAATTGCTTGATTCATTGTGTAAAGACGATGCTGTAACGCGACCCTGTTATAGGTCTGTAGCTCAGTTGGTTAGAGCGCACCCCTGATAAGGGTGAGGTCGGCAGTTCAAATCTGCCCAGACCTACCAATTACTTGGTGCGGCCTAGGTTATACGGGGCCATAGCTCAGCTGGGAGAGCGCCTGCCTTGCACGCAGGAGGTCAGCGGTTCGATCCCGCTTGGCTCCACCACTCTTTCAGGTTTCGCAGCACTGTTCAGAACTTAGAAATGAACATTCCGGTGTGAATGTTGATTTCTGGCTTTTGTCAGATCGTTCTTTAAAAATTCGGATATGTGATAGAAATAGACTGATTACCAGTTTCACTGCTGGTGTATCAGGCTAAGGTAAAATTTGTGAGTTCTGCTCGAAAGAGCAACGTACGAATTTTCGGCGAATGTCGTCTTCACAGTATAACCAGATTGCTTGGGGTTATATGGTCAAGTGAAGAAGCGCATACGGTGGATGCCTTGGCAGTCAGAGGCGATGAAAGACGTGGTAGCCTGCGATAAGCTTTGGGGAGTCGGCAAACAGACTGTGATCCAGAGATCTCTGAATGGGGGAACCCACTCAGCATAAGCTGAGTATCTTGTACTGAATACATAGGTGCAAGAGGCGAACCAGGGGAACTGAAACATCTAAGTACCCTGAGGAAAAGAAATCAACCGAGATTCCCTTAGTAGTGGCGAGCGAACGGGGACCAGCCCTTAAGCTGGTTTGAGATTAGTGGAACGCTCTGGAAAGTGCGGCCATAGTGGGTGATAGCCCCGTACACGAAAATCTCTTGCCAGTGAAATCGAGTAGGACGGAGCACGAGAAACTTTGTCTGAACATGGGGGGACCATCCTCCAAGGCTAAATACTACTGACTGACCGATAGTGAACCAGTACCGTGAGGGAAAGGCGAAAAGAACCCCGGAGAGGGGAGTGAAATAGAACCTGAAACCGTATGCGTACAAGCAGTGGGAGCCTACTTTGTTAGGTGACTGCGTACCTTTTGTATAATGGGTCAGCGACTTATATTCAGTGGCGAGCTTAACCGAATAGGGGAGGCGTAGCGAAAGCGAGTCTTAATAGGGCGCTTTAGTCGCTGGGTATAGACCCGAAACCGGGCGATCTATCCATGGGCAGGTTGAAGGTTAGGTAACACTGACTGGAGGACCGAACCGACTACCGTTGAAAAGTTAGCGGATGACCTGTGGATCGGAGTGAAAGGCTAATCAAGCTCGGAGATAGCTGGTTCTCCTCGAAAGCTATTTAGGTAGCGCCTCATGTATCACTGTAGGGGGTAGAGCACTGTTTCGGCTAGGGGGTCATCCCGACTTACCAAACCGATGCAAACTCCGAATACCTACAAGTGCCGAGCATGGGAGACACACGGCGGGTGCTAACGTCCGTCGTGAAAAGGGAAACAACCCAGACCGTCAGCTAAGGTCCCAAAGTCATGGTTAAGTGGGAAACGATGTGGGAAGGCTTAGACAGCTAGGAGGTTGGCTTAGAAGCAGCCACCCTTTAAAGAAAGCGTAATAGCTCACTAGTCGAGTCGGCCTGCGCGGAAGATGTAACGGGGCTCAAACCATGCACCGAAGCTACGGGTATCACCTTTGGTGATGCGGTAGAGGAGCGTTCTGTAAGCCTGTGAAGGTGAGTTGAGAAGCTTGCTGGAGGTATCAGAAGTGCGAATGCTGACATGAGTAACGACAATGCGAGTGAAAAACTCGCACGCCGAAAGACCAAGGTTTCCTGCGCAACGTTAATCGACGCAGGGTTAGTCGGTCCCTAAGGCGAGGCTGAAAAGCGTAGTCGATGGAAAACAGGTTAATATTCCTGTACTTCCAGTTATTGCGATGGAGGGACGGAGAAGGCTAGGCCAGCTTGGCGTTGGTTGTCCAAGTTTAAGGTGGTAGGCTGAAATCTTAGGCAAATCCGGGATTTCAAGGCCGAGAGCTGATGACGAGTGCTCATTAGAGCGCGAAGTGGTTGATGCCATGCTTCCAAGAAAAGCTCCTAAGCTTCAGATAACTGGGAACCGTACCCCAAACCGACACAGGTGGTTAGGTAGAGAATACCAAGGCGCTTGAGAGAACTCGGGTGAAGGAACTAGGCAAAATGGCACCGTAACTTCGGGAGAAGGTGCGCCGGCGAGGGTGAAGGACTTGCTCCGTAAGCCCATGCCGGTCGAAGATACCAGGCCGCTGCGACTGTTTATTAAAAACACAGCACTCTGCAAACACGAAAGTGGACGTATAGGGTGTGACGCCTGCCCGGTGCCGGAAGGTTAATTGATGGGGTTAGCGCAAGCGAAGCTCTTGATCGAAGCCCCGGTAAACGGCGGCCGTAACTATAACGGTCCTAAGGTAGCGAAATTCCTTGTCGGGTAAGTTCCGACCTGCACGAATGGCGTAACGATGGCGGCGCTGTCTCCACCCGAGACTCAGTGAAATTGAAATCGCTGTGAAGATGCAGTGTATCCGCGGCTAGACGGAAAGACCCCGTGAACCTTTACTATAGCTTTGCACTGGACTTTGAGCTTGCTTGTGTAGGATAGGTGGGAGGCTTTGAAGTGGGGACGCCAGTTCTCATGGAGCCATCCTTGAAATACCACCCTGGCAACCTTGAGGTTCTAACTCAGGTCCGTTATCCGGATCGAGGACAGTGTATGGTGGGTAGTTTGACTGGGGCGGTCTCCTCCCAAAGAGTAACGGAGGAGTACGAAGGTGCGCTCAGACCGGTCGGAAATCGGTCGTAGAGTATAAAGGCAAAAGCGCGCTTGACTGCGAGACACACACGTCGAGCAGGTACGAAAGTAGGTCTTAGTGATCCGGTGGTTCTGTATGGAAGGGCCATCGCTCAACGGATAAAAGGTACTCCGGGGATAACAGGCTGATACCGCCCAAGAGTTCATATCGACGGCGGTGTTTGGCACCTCGATGTCGGCTCATCACATCCTGGGGCTGAAGCCGGTCCCAAGGGTATGGCTGTTCGCCATTTAAAGTGGTACGCGAGCTGGGTTTAGAACGTCGTGAGACAGTTCGGTCCCTATCTGCCGTGGACGTTTGAGATTTGAGAGGGGCTGCTCCTAGTACGAGAGGACCGGAGTGGACGAACCTCTGGTGTTCCGGTTGTCACGCCAGTGGCATTGCCGGGTAGCTATGTTCGGAAGAGATAACCGCTGAAAGCATCTAAGCGGGAAACTTGCCTCAAGATGAGATCTCACTGGGATCTTGAATCCCCTAAAGGGCCGTCGAAGACTACGACGTTGATAGGTTGGGTGTGTAAGCGCTGTGAGGCGTTGAGCTAACCAATACTAATTGCCCGTGAGGCTTGACCATATAACACCCAAGCAATTTGCGCGTAAGCCGAATTGTGGTGGTGAAGACGAAAGACCCGAAAATTCGTAGCATCACAAATATCGCATATCCGAATTCGCTGGGCTGTTCACCTGAACGGACTGGCTACCGAATTTCTTGACGACCATAGAGCATTGGAACCACCTGATCCCATCCCGAACTCAGCAGTGAAACGATGCATCGCCGATGGTAGTGTGGGGTTTCCCCATGTGAGAGTAGGTCATCGTCAAGATTCATTTCGCAAAACCCCTATCTGCGCATGCAGGTAGGGGTTTTGTCTTTGGGCGCTGGAAAAGCCAGAGCCTTGTGTGGGCGCGGGCTTGCCCCGCGATGCGGCCCGCCCGGGCAACGCACATACCTGCCAGGCCCTCATCGCCGGCAAGCCGGCTCCTACACAAAGCAGCGCCATACCCACCTCCCACATTTCGAGCTGGAACACTAGAATAGAGCCCACGCTTTCTTTTAGAACTTTCCTATGCCCAACCCAGCCGACCCCGAAGCACTGGCACAGCTGCCGCTGGACGAACTCATCGCCTGCCATGAATGCGACCTGCTGATGCGCAAGGCTACCCTGCAAAACGACGAGAAGGCCCTGTGTCCACGCTGCGGCTACGAGCTTTACGCCCACCGCCACAACCTGGTCAACCGCAGCCTGGCTCTGGTGCTGACCGCGCTGTTGCTCTATGTGCCAGCCAACTTCCTGCCGATCATGCAGTTGCACCTGCTCGGCCAGACCTCCGATGACACGGTGTGGAGCGGCGTGCTCGGCCTGTACGACTCCGAGATGCGTGGCATCGCCGTGGTGGTGTTCCTGTGCAGCATGGCCGTCCCTCTGCTCAAGCTGCTTTGCCAGCTTGCCGTGCTGCTGAGCATTCGCCTGGACATCGGCCGCAGCTACGGCTTGCTGATCTATCGTATCTACCACCACCTGCGTGAGTGGGGCATGCTCGAGGTCTACTTCATGGGCGTGCTGGTGGCCATCGTCAAGCTGGTCGACTTGGCCGAGCTGAGTATCGGCCTCGGCCTGTTTTGCTTCATCAGCCTGTTGCTGGTCCAGGTCTGGCTGGAGGTGGTGATGTCGCCCCACCAGATCTGGGTGGCGTTGTCCGGGGAGGATGTCCATGCGGGCGATTGATGCAGGCATTCTGGTCTGTGGCGAATGCCATGAACTCAACCGCCGTGAGCAAGGCAGTAATTCCCAGACCTGCACCCGCTGCGGCGCCGTGGTTCACGAGCGCCGCCCCAACAGCATCGTGCGCACCTGGGCCTTGCTGCTCACGGCGATGGTCCTGTATATCCCGGCCAACGTCCTGCCGATCATGACCGTCAGCGCGCTGGGCCAGGGCAGCCCGGACACCATCATGTCGGGTGTCATCACGCTGATGAAGCACGGCATGCTGCCCATCGCTGCGGTGGTGTTCATCGCCAGTATCCTGGTGCCCACCTTCAAGCTTGTGGGCATCGGCCTGTTGCTCTATTCGGTGCAGCGCCGCCAGCCGTTGTCGGCCCGCCAACGCATCTGGATGTACCGTTTCATCGAGTTTATCGGGCGCTGGTCGATGCTCGACATTTTCGTCATCGCCATTTTGGTGGCGGTGGTGAATTTCGGTCGTATCGCCAGTGTCGAAGCCAACCTGGGCGCCGTCGCCTTCGCCACCGTGGTGATCCTGACGATGCTCGCAGCCTTAACTTTCGATCCCCGACTGATCTGGGACAACACGGAGTCGGATGACGACCATGAGTGACCTGCCTACGGCTAA
Organism: Pseudomonas fakonensis; assembly: GCF_019139895.1. GTDB lineage: Bacteria > Pseudomonadota > Gammaproteobacteria > Pseudomonadales > Pseudomonadaceae > Aquipseudomonas > Aquipseudomonas fakonensis. The sequence goes on from NZ_CP077076.1 coordinate 889,352, forward strand.
AACCCGCCCCGCTTCGAACTGGTCGGCCATCTGGATCCTGCCGCTGATCGCCTTGGCGATCGGCGGCTGGCTGGCGTGGCAGGCCTACCGTGACGCCGGTGTCGAGATCCAGGTGCGCTTCGAGACCGGTGAGGGCATCGTCGCCAACAAGACCGAGGTCATCTTCAAGGGCATGTCGGTAGGCAAGGTGACCGGCCTGGTGCTGGACAACAAGGGTGCCACCCGCGGCGTCATCGCCACCATCGAGATGCGCAAGGAAGCCGAGCCGCACCTGACCAAGGGCACGCGCTTCTGGCTGGTCAAGCCCAGCGTCAGCCTGGCCGGTATCACTGGGCTCGAGACGCTGGTATCGGGCAACTACATTGCCGTGGACCCAGGGGAGGGCGAGCCCACCAAGCGCTTCACGGCGTTGAAGGAGGCCCCGCCGTTATCCGATAGCGAGCCTGGCCTGCACCTGACCCTCAAGGCCGAGCGCCTGGGCTCGCTAAACCGCGATAGCCCGGTGTTCTACAAGCAGATCCAGGTCGGCCGGGTGAAAAGCTACCGCCTCTCCGATGACCAGAGCACCGTAGAGGTGAAGGTGTTCATCGCCCCGGCCTATGCAACCCTCGTGCGCAAGCACACGCGCTTCTGGAATGCCAGCGGGGTGAGCATCGACGCGGACCTGTCCGGCGTTAAGGTGCGCACCGAATCGCTGTCGAGCATCGTCGCCGGCGGTATCGCCTTCGCCACTCCCGAAAACCGCAAGGACAGCCCGCCGACCGACCCCAGCCTGCCGTTTCGCCTGTACGAAGACTTCGACGCCGCCCAGGCGGGCATTCGCGTCAAGGTCAGGTTCAGCGACTTCGACGGCCTGCAGAAGGGCCGCACGCCAGTGCTCTATAAAGGTATCCAGGTCGGTACGCTCAAGGACCTCAAGGTCGAAGGCGACCTGTCCAGCGCAACCGGTGAGCTGACCCTGGACCCGCTGGCCGAGGACTACCTGGTCGAAGGCACCCAGTTCTGGGTGGTCAAACCGTCCATTTCGCTGGCCGGCATCACTGGTCTTGAGGCCTTGGTCAAGGGCAACTACATTGCCATCCGCCCGGGCGAGCGCAATGCCAAGCCACAACGTGAGTTCGAGGCGCGGGCCAAGGCGCCGCCACTGGACCTGAAGGCGCCGGGCCTGCACATGGTGCTGTTCGCCGACACCCTGGGTTCGCTCGAGGTCGGCAGCCCGGTCATGTACCGCCAGGTGCGCGTGGGCAGCGTGCAGAGCTACCAGTTCGCCCGCAACAGCAGCAAGCGCATCCTCATCGGCGTGCACATCGAGAAGGAGTACGCCAACCTGGTCAACGGCTCGACGCGCTTCTGGAACGCCAGCGGCATCACCTTGAGTGGCGGCCTGTCGGGTATCCAGGTCAAGAGCGAGTCGCTGCAGACGCTGATGAACGGCGGCATCGCCTTCGACACCCCAAGGCCCGATGTGCCGCTCAAGCGGCGCATTCCGCGCTTCCGCCTGCACGAAAGCCAGGAAGCCGCCAACCGTGCCGGCACCCTGGTGACCATTCGTGTCGAGCGCGCCGACGGCCTCAAGCCCGGCACGCCGATCCGTTTCCGTGGCCTGGATGTCGGCAGTGTCGAGAGCGTTGACCTGACCGCCGACCTGCAGGCCGTGCTGCTCAAGGCCCGTATCAACCAGGCAGAAAGCCGTATCGCACGTGCCGGCACGCAGTTCTGGGTGGTCAAGCCGGCGTTCGGCCTGGTGCGCACCGAAAACCTCGACACCCTGGTCGGCGGCCAGTACCTGGAGGTGCTGCCGGCACTCAAGGACAAGGGCCCGCAGCGCGATTTCATCGCCCTGGCCGATGCGCCGGAGGTAAAAGGCGAGGAAGTCGGCCTGCCGTTGACCCTCAGCGCGCCGCGGCGCGGTTCGATCAAGCCGGGGGTGCCAGTCACCTACCGTGAAGTGGCTGTGGGCAAGGTCACAGGTTTCGAATTGGGGCAAACCGCTGACCGGGTACTTATCCACATTCTTATCGAGCCACGCTACGCAGGCTTGGTACGTGGTGGCAGCCGGTTCTGGAACAGCAGCGGCTTCGGCTTCGACTGGGGGCTGTTCAAGGGTGCGACGGTGCGTACCGAGTCGCTGGAGACGCTGATCGACGGCGGTATCGCCTTCGCCACGCCCGATGGCGAGCAGATGGGCAACCCGGCGCGGCCGCAGCAGACCTTTGCCCTGTTCGACAAGCCCGAAGAAGCCTGGCTGCAGTGGGCGCCGAAGATTCAGATCGGCAAGTAAGTTGAAGCAGTGGGGCGGGCCTGCGTGGGAGCGGGTTTGCCCCGCGATCTGTTCCGCCCTCATCGCGGGGCAAGCCCGCTCCCACGAACCTCAACAGACATTTCTGTCAGGCATAAAAAAACCGACCCTAGGGCCGGTTTTTTCGACTAAAACGTCGCTTAGGCAGCTGCAGCTTCTTTCAGCGCCTTGATGTGGCCATTCAGACGGCCTTTGTGGCGAGCAGCTTTGTTCTTGTGGATGATACCTTTGTCGGCCATACGGTCGATTACTGGTACAGCCAGAACGTAAGCGGCTTGCGCTTTTTCGGCGTCTTTTGCGTCGATGGCTTTGACTACATTCTTGATGTAGGTGCGGACCATGGAACGCAGGCTGGCGTTGTGGCTGCGACGCTTCTCAGCCTGTTTTGCACGTTTCTTGGCGGAAGGTGTGTTGGCCACCGTCGAGCTCCTCGAAAGACTTTAGGTAAATAGCAAACAAAATAGGCCGCGAATCATGCCGATGAGTCGAACGGATGTCAAGGCCACCTGCAGGGTTCCGCCGAGTGGTGGTGTCAAACAGCTGAAAGATTCCTTTCTGCCACGTGACCTGTAAACTCGGGAATTTTTGGCTCCCCTGCGAAGGCGCGGGAGTATCGCACATTCGGGCGCCGACTGGCAGCGCCCTCTGCCCCTGGCGTGAAACTTTTCGATGAACCTGCTCAAATCCCTGGCTGCAGTCAGCTCCATCACCATGGTTTCCCGGGTGCTCGGCTTCGTCCGCGACACCATCCTGGCCCGGGTTTTCGGCGCCGGCGTCGCCACCGACGCCTTCTTCATCGCCTTCAAGCTGCCCAACCTGCTGCGCCGCATCTTCGCCGAAGGGGCGTTTTCCCAGGCCTTCGTGCCGATTCTCGCCGAGTACAAGACCCAGCAGGGCGAGGAGGCTACCCGCACCTTCATTGCCTACATCAGCGGCCTGCTCACCCTGGTGCTGGCCCTGGTGACGGTCATCGGCATCCTCGCCGCGCCCTGGGTGGTGTGGGCCACCGCGCCAGGCTTTGTCGACAGCGCCGAAAAATACGCGCTGACCACCTCGCTGCTGCGGGTGACCTTTCCTTATATATTGCTGATCTCGCTGTCTTCGCTGGCCGGCGCCATCCTCAATACCTGGAACCGCTTCAGCGTACCGGCTTTCACCCCCACGCTGCTCAACGTGGCGATGATCGCCTTCGCCGTGCTGCTGACCCCGTACTTCAACCCGCCAATCATGGCCCTGGGCTGGGGCGTGCTGGCCGGTGGCCTGGCGCAGCTGCTCTACCAGCTGCCGGCACTGAAAAAGATCGGCATGCTCGTGCTGCCACGCCTGAACCTGCGTGATACCGGCGTATGGCGGGTGCTCAAGCAGATGCTGCCGGCCATCCTTGGTGTGTCGGTGAGCCAGATCTCGCTGATCATCAACACCATCTTCGCCTCGTTCCTGGTGGCAGGCTCGGTATCCTGGATGTACTACGCCGACCGCCTGATGGAGCTGCCCTCCGGCGTGCTGGGCGTGGCCCTGGGCACCATCCTGCTGCCGACCCTGGCCAAGACCTACGCCAACAAGGACCGCGAAGAGTATTCGCGCATTCTCGACTGGGGCCTGCGCCTGTGCTTCCTGCTGGTGCTGCCCTGCACCCTGGCCATGGCGATCCTGGCCGAGCCGCTGACCGTGGCGCTGTTCCAGTACGGCAAGTTCACCGCCCTCGACGCCGCCATGACCCAGCGTGCGTTGATTGCCTATTCGGTGGGCCTGCTGGCGATCATTCTGGTCAAGGTGCTGGCCCCAGGCTTCTATGCCCAGCAGAACATCCGCACGCCAGTGAAGATCGCCGTGTTCACCCTGGTTTGCACGCAACTGCTCAACCTGGCCCTGATCGGCCCGCTGGCCCATGCTGGCCTGGCCCTGGCCATCAGCCTGGGCGCCTGCCTGAACGCCGGCCTTCTGTACTGGAAGCTGCGCAGCCAGCAGTTGTTCCAGCCGCAGCCGGGCTGGTTGCTGTTTCTGCTAAAACTGCTACTGGCCGTGGGCTTGATGTCCGGTGTGCTGTTGCTGGGCATGCATTACATGCCGGCCTGGGAGCAGGGCAACATGCTCGCGCGCTTCCTGCGCCTGGGCGCCTTGATCGGTGCAGGCGTGGTCACCTATTTCGGCTGCCTGTACCTGTGCGGTTTCCGCCCGCGGCATTTCGCCCGCAATGCGTTGCACTGAGGCCAGGCTTGGGCCAGGCGTCGGTTTTTCAGCTTCCACGCCCGCCGGTGGCGCTGCTGCCTGTCGCCAGCGCCCGGGTGTGGTTATAATCGGCCACTTTATGAGCAAGAAGCGCGTTATGCAGCTGGTTCGAGGTCTTCACAACCTGCGCCCCGAGCACCGGGGCTGTGTCGCCACCATTGGCAACTTCGACGGGGTCCACCGTGGCCACCAGGCGATACTCGCGCGCCTGCGTGAACGTGGCCAGGAACTCGGCCTGCCCACCTGCGTGGTGGTCTTCGAGCCACAGCCGCGCGAATACTTCGCCCCCGATACCGCCCCGGCCCGCCTGGCGCGCCTGCGCGACAAGGTCGAGTTGCTGGCCGGCGAGGGCATCGACCGGGTGCTGTGCCTGTCGTTCAACCAGCGCCTGAGCACCCTCAGCGCCGAACAGTTCGTCAAGGCGGTACTGGTCGACGGCCTGGGTGTACGCCACCTCGAAGTCGGCGATGATTTTCGCTTCGGTTGTGACCGCGCCGGCGATTTCGACTACCTGGTACAAGCCGGCAAGCAGTTCGGCTTCAGCGTCGAAGCCGCCAACACGGTGATCCAGGACGGCCTGCGGGTCAGCAGCACCGAAGTGCGCAAGGCCTTGAGCGCAGGCAACTTCGAGCTCGCCGAACACCTGCTGGGCCGCCCGTACCGCATCACTGGCCGCGTGCTGCACGGCCAGAAGCTGGCCCGCCAGCTCGGCACTCCTACCGCCAACATCCAGCTCAAGCGCCGCCGCGTGCCGCTGTCCGGGGTCTACCTGGCCAGCATCGAGATCGACGGCAAGCACTGGCCGGGTGTCGGCAATATCGGCGTGCGTCCCACCGTTGCCGGTGATGGCCGCCCGCACCTCGAGATTCACTTGCTGGACTTTGCCGGCGACCTTTATGGCCGGCGCCTCACGGTGGAGTTCCACCACAAGCTGCGTGAAGAGCAGCGATTCGCCTCCCTGGAGGCGCTGAAGTCGGCGATCGATGCGGATATCGCCGCCGCACGTGCACATTGGCACGCTCAACCGCTAACCAAGAGCCTGAAATGACCGACTACAAAGCCACGCTAAACCTTCCGGACACCGCCTTCCCCATGAAGGCCGGCCTGCCTCAGCGCGAACCGCAGATCCTGCAGCGCTGGGACAGCATTGGCCTGTACCAGAAGCTGCGCGAAATTGGCAAGGACCGTCCGAAGTTCGTCCTACACGACGGCCCGCCCTATGCCAACGGCAAGATCCACATCGGTCATGCGCTGAACAAAATTCTGAAGGACATGATCGTCCGCTCGAAGACCCTCTCCGGCTTCGACGCGCCGTATGTCCCGGGCTGGGACTGCCACGGCCTGCCGATCGAGCACAAGGTCGAGGTTACCCACGGCAAGCACCTTACCGCCGACCGCACCCGCGAGCTGTGCCGCGAGTACGCCGCCGAGCAGATCGAAGGGCAGAAGACCGAGTTCATCCGCCTGGGTGTGCTGGGTGACTGGGCCAACCCGTACAAGACCATGGACTTCGCCAACGAGGCCGGTGAAATCCGTGCCCTGGCCGAAATGGTCAAGCAAGGCTTCGTGTTCAAGGGCCTCAAGCCTGTGAACTGGTGCTTCGATTGCGGTTCGGCCCTGGCCGAAGCCGAAGTCGAATACGCCGACAAGAAATCCCAGACCATCGACGTCGCCTTCCCGGTTGCCGATGCTGACAAACTCGCAGCCGCCTTCGGCCTGGCCTCGCTGGCCAAGCCCGCCGCCATCGTGATCTGGACCACCACCCCGTGGACCATCCCGGCCAACCAGGCGCTGAACATCCACCCCGAGTTCACCTACGCCCTGGTCGACACCGGCGAGCGCCTGCTGGTACTGGCCCAGGAGCTGGTCGAGTCGTGCCTGAAGCGCTACGCGCTGGAAGGTAGCGTCATCGCCACCGCCCAGGGTTCTGCCCTGGAGCTGGTCAACTTCCGCCACCCGTTCTACGACCGCCTGTCGCCGGTGTACCTGGCCGACTACGTCGAGCTGGGCGCCGGTACCGGTGTGGTGCACTCGGCGCCAGCCTACGGTGAAGACGACTTCGTCACCTGCAAGCGCTACGGCATGGTCAACGACGACATCCTCACCCCGGTGCAGAGCAACGGCGTGTACGTCGAGTCGCTGCCGTTCTTCGGCGGCCAGTTCATCTGGAAGGCCAACCCGGCCATCGTCGACAAGCTCAGCGAAGTCGGCGCGCTGATGCACAGCGAAACCATCAGCCACAGCTACATGCACTGCTGGCGCCACAAGACCCCGCTGATCTACCGCGCCACCGCGCAGTGGTTCGTCGGCATGGACAAGCAACCGAGCACCGGCGAGCCGCTGCGCGAGCGCGCGCTCAAAGCCATCGAAGACACCAAGTTCGTCCCGGCCTGGGGCCAGGCGCGCCTGCACTCGATGATCGCCAACCGCCCGGACTGGTGCATTTCGCGTCAGCGCAACTGGGGCGTACCGATCCCGTTCTTCCTCGACAAGCAAACCGGCGAGCTGCACCCGCGCACCGTCGAGCTGATGGAAGAAGTGGCCAAGCGCGTCGAAAAAGAGGGCATCGAAGCCTGGTTCAAGCTCGACGCCGCCGAACTGCTGGGCGCTGAAGCCGGCCAGTACGACAAGATCAGCGACACCCTCGACGTGTGGTTCGACTCCGGCACCACCCACTGGCACGTGCTGCGCGGCTCCCACAACATCGGCCACGCCACCGGCCCGCGCGCCGACCTGTATCTCGAAGGTTCCGACCAGCACCGCGGCTGGTTCCATTCTTCGTTGCTGACCGGTTGCGCCATCGACGGCCACGCGCCGTACCGCGAGCTGCTCACCCACGGCTTCACCGTGGACGAGAACGGCCGCAAGATGTCCAAGTCGTTGGGTAATACCATCGAGCCCGAGAAAGTGAACAACACCCTGGGCGCCGACATCCTGCGCCTGTGGGTCGCGGCCACCGACTACTCCGGCGAAATGGCGGTTTCCGAGCAGATCCTGCAGCGCAGCGCCGACGCCTACCGGCGTATCCGCAACACCGCGCGCTTCCTGCTCTCCAACCTGTCCGGCTTCGACCCGGCCCGCGACCTGCTGGCGCCGGAAGACATGATCGCCCTGGACCGCTGGGCGGTAGACCGCGCCCTGCTGCTGCAGCGCGAGCTCGAAGAGCACTACGGCGAATACCGCTTCTGGAACGTCTACTCCAAGGTGCACAACTTCTGCGTGCAAGAGTTGGGCGGTTTCTACCTCGACATCATCAAGGACCGCCAGTACACCACCGGCGCCAACAGTGTCGCCCGCCGTTCCTGCCAGACCGCGCTGTACCACATCAGCGAGGCCCTGGTGCGCTGGATCGCGCCAATCCTGGCGTTCACCGCCGATGAAATCTGGCAGTACCTGCCGGGCGAACGCAACGAGTCGGTGATGCTCAACGGCTGGTACCAGGGCCTGAGCGAGCTGCCCGAAGGCACCGAGCTGGACCGCGCTTACTGGGATCGTGTCATGGCCGTCAAGGCCGCGGTCAACAAGGAGCTGGAAAACCAGCGCAGCGCCAAGGTGATCGGCGGCAACCTGCAGGCCGAAGTCACCCTGTTCGCCGAGGACGGCCTGACCGCCGACCTGAATAAACTCGGCGACGAGCTGCGCTTCGTGCTGATCACCTCGGCTGCAAGCGTAGTGCCGTTCGCCCAGGCGCCGGCCGATGCCGTTGCCACCGAAGTCGAAGGCCTGAAGCTGAAGATCGTCAAGTCCGGCCACGCCAAGTGCGGCCGCTGCTGGCACTTCCGCGCCGACGTCGGCAGCCACCCGGAGCACCCGGAAATCTGCAGCCGTTGCGTCGACAACCTGAGCGGCAGCGGCGAGGTGCGCCACTATGCCTAACGCAGCTGGGCGCTTCGGGCGCCTTGCCTGGCTCTGGCTGAGCCTGGTGGTGCTGGTCCTCGACCAGGCCACCAAGGTCTACTTCGAGGGCGCGCTGAGCCTGTACCAGCAGATCGTGGTCATCCCCGACTACTTCAGCTGGACCCTGGCCTACAACACCGGCGCCGCGTTCAGCTTCCTCGCCGAAAGCTCCGGCTGGCAGCGCTGGCTGTTCGCCCTGATCGCCATCGTGGTCAGTGCCGTGCTGGTGGTCTGGCTCAAGCGCCTGGGCCGCAACGAAACCTGGCTGGCCGTGGCGCTGGCCCTGGTACTGGGCGGCGCGCTGGGCAACCTGTACGACCGCGTCGTGCTGGGCCACGTGGTCGACTTCATCCTGGTGCACTGGCAAAACCGCCATTATTTCCCGGCCTTCAACGTGGCCGACAGCGCCATCACCGTCGGTGCGGTGATGCTGGCGCTGGATATGTTCAAGAGCAAGAAGTCCGAGGAGCCTGTCCATGACTGAGACCCGTATCGGCCAGAACACCGAAGTCACCCTGCACTTCGCGCTGCACCTGGAAAACGGCGACACCGTCGACAGCACCTTCGACAAGGCCCCGGCCGTGTTCAAGGTTGGCGACGGCAACCTGCTGCCCGGCTTCGAGGCCGCGCTGTTCGGCTTCAAGGCCGGCGACAAGCGCACCCTGAGCCTGGCCCCGGAAAGCGCCTTCGGCCAGCACAACCCGCAGAACGTGCAGGTAATGCCGCGCTCGCAGTTCGAAGGCATGGAGCTGTCCGACGGGCTGCTGGTGATTTTCAACGATGCCGCCAACACCGAACTGCCCGGTGTGGTCAAAGATTTCGATGACCACCAGGTGACCATCGACTTCAACCATCCGCTGGCGGGCAAGACCTTGAGCTTCGAGGTGGAAATCCTCGACGTGAAGGCCGTGTGAGCCTGGAGCCGAGCATGCAAATCAAACTCGCCAACCCGCGCGGCTTCTGCGCCGGGGTCGACCGGGCGATCGAGATCGTCAACCGTGCGCTCGAGGTTTTCGGCCCGCCGATCTACGTGCGTCACGAAGTGGTGCACAACAAGTTCGTGGTCGAAGACCTGCGCAACCGCGGCGCGATCTTCGTCGAAGAGCTGGACCAGGTGCCGGATGACGTCATCGTCATCTTCAGTGCCCACGGCGTGTCGCAAGCCGTGCGCCAGGAAGCCGCCGGCCGGGGCCTGAAGGTCTTCGACGCCACCTGCCCGCTGGTGACCAAGGTGCACATCGAGGTTGCCAAATACAGCCGCGACGGCCGTGAGACCATTCTCATCGGCCACGAAGGGCACCCGGAAGTCGAAGGCACCATGGGCCAGTACGACGCCAGCAACGGCGGCGCCATCTACCTCGTCGAAGACGAGGAAGACGTCGCCCAGTTGCAGGTGAACGACCCAGACCACCTGGCCTTCGTCACCCAGACCACGCTGTCGATGGACGACACCAGCCGGGTCATCGATGCCCTGCGCGCGCGCTTCCCCAACATCGGCGGCCCGCGCAAGGACGACATCTGCTATGCCACGCAAAACCGCCAGGACGCGGTCAAGCAACTGGCCGACGAGTGCGACGTGGTACTGGTGGTCGGCAGCCCCAACAGCTCCAACTCCAACCGCCTGCGTGAGCTGGCCGAGCGCATGAGCACCCCGGCCTACCTGATCGACGGCGCCGAAGACCTGCAACGCGCCTGGTTTGATGGCGCCCAGCGTATCGGCATCACCGCCGGCGCCTCGGCCCCCGAGGTGCTGGTGCGTGGCGTGATCGAGCAGCTCAAGGCCTGGGGCGCCACCGGCGCCGAAGAGCTGGACGGGCGCGAGGAGAACATCACCTTCTCCATGCCCAAAGAGCTGCGGGTACGCTCGCTGATCTGATCAGCCCCCTGCGCAACGGGCATCTTCCTCGTTGCGCAGGCTCACCCGCCCGCTCGGGCTCAGCACCACCTGCTGCAGGCTGAGCGGCGGTACGCGCTGGCAGATGAGCAGCGTGATGCCGCCAAACCCCATCCCCAGCGGCGCCCCCCGTGCGCTGAACCTCACCACCCTGGCGTCACTGGCCACGATCCGCGTCGGCCTTGGCGGCTGATACTCCCCAAGCAACTGGCCGTTGTGCTCCAGCGTCATTTGCCAACCCTTGCCCCAATCCCCCTGTAGCGGCTGCACCAATACCGCCCGGTGGCGCAGCGCCGCCTGGTTGCGCGCCTCGCGCAGGGTCTGGGCCAGCGCCCGGGCCACGGCTGTCTGGTGCAGGTCTTCGCTCATCCTGCTGTAGGCCGTAACCCCCAGTTGTGTCAGAAGGCCGGCTGCGGCCAGCGCGAACATCATTTGTATCAGTGTTACTCCTTGTTGCCTCACCGTGCATTCCTCCCTGGAAGTGCTTCGCTGAAGTGTCGCGGTCGGTGCGCGCGCCGGCCAGTCGGCTGGGTCGGCGAACAGCAGGGGAAATTTCCCAGGAGGGGAGCGATGCAGGCAAAGGAAGGTGGTGTAGCGTTGCTGGAAGTGCTGGTGGCAATGGCGGTGCTGGGTTTGGGGCTGGTGACGGCCGCAGCCATGCAGATGCGTGGTGTGCAGGGCTTCGACAGCGCCCGGCGCGAAGGCCAGGCGCTGCAACTGGCCCAAGGCATGCTGGAGCAGGTGAGGGCAGCCGGGCGCCTGTCGGTGGCCGACGAGGCGCGCTGGCGCGAGCAGGTGGCCACGACCCTGGGCACATCGGCCAGCGTGCGTACCAGCCCCGAAGGGCAGACCCTGCAGTTGGAATTGCATTGGCCCGAGGCCCAGCAGTTGCGCCTGCAAGGCAAGGTGTTGCCATGAAGCGCCGGCAAACCGGGCTCGGCCTGATCGAAACCCTGCTGGCGCTGGCCTTGGCTGCGTTGCTGTTGACCGGAGCCAGTCGCGTGTTCATCTCGGCTCACCAGGCCTGGGTCCAGCAGGGCGCTTCCGCGCGCTTGCAAGACGATGCCCGTCTGGCCCTGCAACGTATTGCCGAGGATGTGCGCATGGCCGGCATGTTCGGCTGCCTACAGCTGGTGGGCTCGGATTTCGACAGCCCCGACACTGCCAAGGCGTTCGCCCAGCCAATCACCATCGGCCAGAGCAGCCTGACCCTGGTCGGGGCTGCCCTGCCGGGGTTGTCCGGCACTCCGGACTGGACCGTGCTCACCGATTGTCAAAGTTGGGCCAGGGTGCAGGGCGGCCAGCATGTGCCGGGGGAAAACCTGTTCGCCCTGCCGGTACGCCGGCTCAGCTACCAGCTGCGCAACGGCAGCCTGAGCCTGATCACCCGCAGCCAGAACGCCAGCCTGATCGACAACGTGAAGGCGTTGCAGGTGACCCGGGTCGAAGCCGAGGAGGGCGAGCGCCTGGACATACAGCTCACCCTGTACGACCCAAGGCATCAGCTCGAACAACAGCACCGCATCAGCGTGGCGCTGCGCAACCCGGCAGGTGAGGCATGAGCCGCCAGCGCGGGGTGGTGCTGCTGATGGCGCTGGGCCTGAGCCTGCTGCTGGGGCTGCTGGCAGCCCAGGTGCTGCACGAGGCGCAGGCCCGACAGCGGCTGGCGGGCGAGCAGTTGGCGGTGGCCCGGGCGTTCGAGCAGGCCGAGGCCGGGTTGCTCGAAGGTGCGGCGCTGTTGCCCGGTGCACTGCCGCCGCCGTGCGTCAGTTGCCTGCCACCGGCAATTCCCCCCCAGGCGCCGGTACCGCCCTGGCAGCAAACCGCCAGCGGCTTTGTCTTCCTGCAACACCTGGGCAGCACCACCCGTGCAGTCGGCCTGCCGCCCGGTGAGCCTGTGACCTTGGTGCGGGTGACCGCCATCAGCAACGAAGCACGCGCGCGCCAGGTGCTGGAGGCGGTATACGCGCTGGATGCCTCCGCCACCCTGCGTCGGGTCAGTTGGCGCCAGCGATTGCAGGAGGGCTGACATGCAGCAAGGGTTCAACCTGATTGAAACATTGATTGTCGTGGCGCTGATCGGCATGCTGGCAGCCATTGCCTACCCCAGTTACAGCGACGCCCTGCGGCGCGCCGCACGCAGCGAAGTGGTCGGTCTGCTGCACGACGCGGCCCTGCGCCTGGAGCGCCACCACGCCCGCGTTGGCAGCTATGCCGACAACGACTCGCTGGTGACACCCCTGCCCACGGGCAGCCGCCACTACCGCTTGCAGGCCCAACGCGATCAGCACGGTTTCACCCTGCTGGCCCAGCGCATGCCGGGCACGTCCATGGCGTTTGACCCGTGCGGCGACTTCCAGCTCGACCAGGCTGGCGTGCGCGGCAACCCGGGCGCCAGCGAAAGCGTCACGCAGTGCTGGGGGAGCTGAAGGTCAAGAGGTGCCCGTGCACCGTGGAATTACTTCAGGTGTTGGATCTAGCGATGAGCAAGCAAGTAGTGATTGTCGGCGGCGGAGTCATCGGCCTGCTGAGCGCCTTCAACCTGGCCGCCGAGGTCGACCAGGTGGTGGTCTGCGACCAGGGCGAGGTGGGGCGCGAGTCGTCCTGGGCTGGCGGCGGCATCGTCTCGCCGTTGTACCCGTGGCGTTACAGCCCGGCCGTGACCGCCTTGGCGCACTGGTCCCAGGACTTCTACCCGCAGTTGGGCGAGCGCCTGTTCGCCAGCACCGGGCTCGACCCCGAGGTGCATACCACCGGGCTGTACTGGCTGGACCTCGACGACCAAGCCGAGGCCCTGGCCTGGGCTGCCCGCGAGCAGCGCCCGCTGAGCGCCGTGGATATCTCGGTCGTCTACGATGCGGTGCCTGTGCTTGGCCCAGGCTACCGGCATGCGGTGTACATGGCCGGTGTCGCCAACGTGCGCAACCCGCGCCTGGTCAAGTCGCTCAAAGCCGCGCTGCTGGCGCTGCCCAACGTCACCCTGCGCGAGCATTGCCAGATCAGTGGTTTCGTTGAGGAAGGCGGGCGCATTACCGGCGTGCAGACCGAAACCGGCGTATTGGCTGCCGACCAGGTGGTGCTCAGCGCTGGCGCCTGGAGTGGCGACCTGCTGCAGACCCTTGGCTTGAATGTGCCGGTGGAGCCGGTGAAGGGCCAGATGATCCTGTTCAAGTGCGCCGAGGACTTCTTGCCGAGCATGGTGCTGGCCAAGGGGCGCTATGCGATTCCGCGGCGCGACGGGCATATTCTGGTGGGCAGCACGCTGGAACACGCCGGCTACGACAAGACCCCGACCGAGGATGCGTTGGCCAGCCTCAAGGCCTCGGCCATCGACCTGCTGCCAGCGTTGGCAGGCGCCGAAGTGGTGGGGCACTGGGCCGGCTTGCGCCCGGGTTCACCCGAAGGCATCCCGTATATCGGCGAAGTACCAGGCCACCCTGGCCTGTGGCTGAACTGCGGCCATTACCGCAACGGCCTGGTGCTGGCGCCGGCCTCGTGCCAGTTGCTCGCCGACCTGCTGCTGGCGCGCCCGCCGATCATCGACCCCGCGCCCTACGCCCCGGCCGGGCGGCTGGGCTGAGCGGCCTCATCGCCGGCAAGCCGGCTCCTACAGGTTACGCAATCCCTGTAGGAGCCGGCTTGCCGGCGATAGGGCCCTGACCGGCACTAAAAAATCCCGCTTCAGCGCCCCGGCCCCTGCTCCAGATGCTGCTGGCTGCAATACCACTCGCTGCCGCGTTGCAACGCACGGTCATTGGGCAGGTGCACCCCGCAATGGGCGCAGCGCACCATGCGCAGCGGGTCTTCGAGCCGCGGCTCGGCAGGCGATTGCTGGCTGGTCTTGAACTTGCGCCACAGCCAGAAGGCGGCAGCGATCAGGGCGATCCAGAAGAGTAGGCGAACCATGGTGTCCAGCTTGTCGATAAAAGAAGCCGACAGTCTAGGACGCAGGCATAAAAAAAGGGAGGCCCGAGGCCTCCCTTTCTCATGTACCGGCGTATCAGTCGAACAGACCAAAGGTCATGTAGCTGAACCACGAACGGTCCTTCTCGGCTTCTTTCGGGCCTTCCGGCAGGATCGGGTCGCCGTTCTCGTCCTTGGGCAGCAGCTCCTGCGGCATCTCGGCGCGGGCGTCCTGGAACTGGCGCACCACGTCCTGGTTGGCGCGGGTTTCACCCGGCGGCAGCGGAGTGTCAGTCTCGATCAGGCCCAGGGTGGCCTTGGACAACCACGAGCGGTTGCCGTTTTCGTCTTCCTTGGCGACGAACTGGCCGTCGACCAGGCTCGGGTGGTCCGGGTAGTTGAGCTTGAGCGTCTCAAGGCTGGTGGCGGCCAGCTCGTCCAGGTGCATGCGCTGGTACGCCTCGACCATCACCGCCAGGCCGTCACCCACCGACGGGGTTTCCTGGAAGTTTTCCACCACGTAGCGGCCACGGTTGGCGGCAGCTACATAAGCCTCGCGGCTGAGGTAGTAGTTGGCCACGTGGATTTCGTAGGAGGCCAGCAGGTTGCGCAGGTAGATCATGCGCTGCTTGGCGTCCGGGGCGTAGCGGCTGTTGGGGAAGCGGCTGGTCAGCTGGGCGAACTCGTTGTACGAGTCGCGCGCGGCACCCGGGTCACGCTTGGTCATGTCCAGCGGCAGGAAGCGCGCCACCAGGCCACGGTCCTGGTCGAACGAGGTCAGGCCTTTCAGGTAGTAGGCGTAGTCGACGTTCGGGTGCTGCGGGTGCAGGCGGATGAAGCGTTCGGCGGCCGACTTGGCTGCTTCTGGCTCGGTGTTCTTGTAGTTGGCGTAAATCAGCTCGAGCTGGGCCTGGTCGGCGTAACGGCCGAACGGGTAGCGCGACTCCAGGGCCTTGAGCTTGTTCACGGCGCTGGTGTAGCTGTGGCTGTCCAGGTCGGCCTGCGCCTGCTGGTACAGCTCAGCCTCACTGAGGTTCTCGTCAATGACTTCCTTGTTCGAGGAACAGGCAGCGGTGAGCCCGAGGATGGCGATCAGCAGCAGGTGTTTCACTTGCATGGCGGCTTGCGTCCCTTTGACGGCCGCTGTCTTGGGCGGTGCCGTCCTGTTATGATGAGCGCCCCCGGCCAAACCCCGGGGCAAAAGAAGCCGTATTTAACCACAAGCGCGCAGCCGAAACCAAAGGCTGAACGCCCGTCGATTCGAGCATGTCCGAGATCATTCAACTTAGCGCAGAGGTCCCGTCCGAACTGGGCGGCCAACGCCTCGACCAGGTCGCCGCCCAACTGTTCGACGAGTACTCGCGTTCGCGCCTGTCCTCGTGGATCAAAGATGGCCGCCTGACCGTCGATGGCGCGGTACTGCGGCCGCGCGATATCGTCCACAGCGGCTCTGTCCTGGCCCTTGAAGCCGAGCAGGAAGCCCAGGGCGAATGGGTGGCTCAGGACATCGAGCTGGACATCGTCTATGAGGACGACCAGATCCTGGTGATCAACAAGCCTGCTGGGCTTGTGGTGCACCCGGCCGCTGGTCACCCCGACGGCACCCTGCTCAACGCCTTGCTGCACCACGTGCCGGACATCGTCAACGTGCCGCGTGCCGGCATTGTGCACCGCCTCGACAAGGACACCACCGGCCTGATGGTGGTGGCCAAGACCTTGCAGGCGCAGACCAACCTGGTCGACCAGCTGCAAAAGCGCTCGGTCAGCCGTATCTATGAATGCATCGTGGTGGGTGTGGTGATCGCCGGCGGCAAGATCGACGCCCCGATCGGCCGCCACGGCGGTGAGCGCCAGCGCATGGCAGTGACCGACGGCGGCAAGCCTGCGGTCAGCCACTACCGCGTGCTCAAGCGCTTCCGCTCGCACACACATGTGCGGGTCAAGCTGGAAACCGGCCGCACCCACCAGATCCGCGTGCACATGGCCCATGTCGGCTACCCGCTGGTCGGCGACCAAACCTACGGCACCCGCTTCCGCATCCCACCGGCCGCCAGCGTGGCCATGGTCGAGGCGGTGAAAAACTTCCCGCGTCAGGCCCTGCACGCACGCTTCCTGGCACTGGACCACCCGACCACCGGCGAGCGCATGGAGTGGAAGTCCGAATTGCCGGACGACTTCCAGTGGCTGCTGTCGCTGCTCGACCAGGACCGCGAGAGCTTCATCGGATGAGTGAGCTGGCGCCGGCGCTGCTGTTCCCCGACTGGCCCGCCCCGGCCTCGGTCCGCGCCTGCGTCACCACCCGCGCCGGCGGCGTCAGCCTGGCGCCCTTTGATACCTTCAACCTCGGTGACCATGTGGGCGACGACCCGCTGGCGGTCGCCGAGAACCGTCGCCGCTTGAGCGACGAATTCGACATCCAGCCCGCCTGGCTCAAGCAGGTGCACGGCGTGGTTGTGGCAGACGCCAACCCCGCCGTGGTCGCCGAGGCCGACGCCAGCTGGACCGACCAGCCCGGCATCGCTTGCACCGCCATGACCGCCGACTGCCTGCCCGCGCTGTTCTGCGACCGCGCCGGCACCCGTGTGGCGGCTGCTCACGCCGGCTGGCGCGGGCTGGCCGGTGGCGTGCTGGAAGCCACCCTCGAGCGTTTGGCCCTGCCGCCTGAAGAGGTGCTGGTGTGGCTGGGCCCGGCCATCGGCCCGCAGGCGTTCGAAGTGGGCATGGAGGTGCGCGATGCCTTTACCGCCCTGCACCCCGAGGCTGTCGATGCGTTCGTGCCGGGCGAGCGCCCGGGCAAGCTGCTGGCCGACATCTACCAGCTGGCGCGCATCCGCCTGGCAGCCTGCGGCGTCACCGCCGTCTACGGCGGCGGCTTGTGCACCGTCAGCGACCCGCGCTTCTTCTCCTACCGGCGTACGCCCCAGGGCGGGCGCTTCGCCTCGCTGGTCTGGCTGAGTACGCGCTAGCCTGTTGCGGCCTCATCGCCGGCAAGCCGGCTCCTATAGGTAGGGTGCAGGTCTGAGGGGCATGCGCTTGCTGTGGGTATACCCGCGAATGCCCCGCCGCCGATCCTCCAGGCTGACCCTCGTCAACCCCGCTACGCTTGAATCTTCCAGAATCAGCCTTATCTATTGGTCATCTCAGGCAGGTTCTTCACAAAGGTGCTGTCCATCGCTCCGCCTGCCCTTTAAAGGAAGGTATCCCCATGCGAATAGACCGACTGACCAGCAAGCTGCAACTGGCGTTATCCGACTCCCAATCCCTTGCCGTTGGCATGGACCACCCGGCCATCGAGCCCCTGCACCTGCTGCAGGCGCTGATCGAGCAGCAGGGCGGCTCGATCAAGCCGCTGCTGATGCAGGTGGGTTTCGACATCAACAGCCTGCGCAAGGCGTTGAGCAAAGAGCTCGACCAGTTGCCGAAAATCCAGAACCCCACCGGCGACGTCAACATGTCCCAGGACCTGGCGCGCCTGCTCAACCAGGCCGACCGCCTGGCCCAGCAGAAGGGCGACCAGTTCATCTCCAGCGAACTGGTGCTGCTCGCCGCCATGGACGAGAACAGCAAGGTCGGCAAGCTGCTGCTTGGCCAGGGCGTGAGCAAGAAGGCCCTGGAAAACGCCATCAACAACCTGCGCGGCGGCGCGGCGGTGAATGACGCCAACGCCGAAGAGTCGCGCCAGGCCCTGGACAAGTACACCGTCGACCTGACCAAGCGCGCCGAAGAAGGCAAGCTGGACCCGGTGATCGGCCGCGACGACGAAATCCGCCGCACCGTGCAGGTGCTGCAGCGCCGCACCAAGAACAACCCGGTACTGATCGGTGAGCCCGGCGTCGGTAAAACCGCCATCGCCGAAGGCCTGGCCCAGCGCATCATCAACGGCGAAGTGCCCGATGGCCTCAAAGGCAAGCGCTTGCTGGCGCTGGACATGGGCGCGCTGATCGCCGGTGCCAAGTACCGCGGCGAGTTCGAAGAGCGCCTCAAAGGCCTGCTTAACGAGCTGTCCAAGCAGGAAGGCCAGATCATCCTGTTCATCGACGAGCTGCACACCATGGTCGGCGCCGGCAAAGGCGAGGGCGCCATGGACGCCGGCAACATGCTCAAGCCGGCCCTGGCCCGTGGCGAACTGCACTGCGTCGGCGCCACCACGCTGAACGAATACCGCCAGTTCATCGAAAAGGACGCCGCCCTCGAGCGCCGTTTCCAGAAGGTACTGGTAGAAGAGCCGAGCGAAGAAGACACCATCGCCATCCTGCGCGGCCTGAAAGAGCGCTATGAAGTGCACCACAAGGTGGCTATCACCGACGGCGCCATTATTGCCGCCGCCAAGCTCAGCCACCGCTACATCACTGACCGCCAGTTGCCGGACAAGGCCATCGACCTGATCGACGAAGCGGCCAGCCGTATCCGCATGGAGATCGACTCCAAGCCCGAAGTGCTCGACCGCCTCGACCGTCGCCTGATCCAGCTGAAAGTGGAATCCCAGGCGCTGAAGAAAGAAGAAGACGAAGCGGCCAAAAAGCGCCTGGAAAAGCTGACCGAAGAAATCGAGCGCCTCGAGCGCGAATACGCTGACCTCGAAGAAATCTGGGCCTCGGAAAAGGCCGAGGTACAAGGTTCGGCGCAGATCCAGCAAAAGATCGAGCAAGCCCGCCAGGAGCTTGAAGCCGCCCGCCGCAAAGGCGACCTCAGCCGCATGGCCGAGCTGCAGTACGGGGTCATCCCGGACCTGGAACGCAGCCTGCAGATGGTCGACCAGCACGGCAAGAGCGAGAACCAGCTGCTGCGCAACAAGGTCACCGAGGAAGAAATCGCCGAAGTGGTGTCCAAGTGGACCGGCATCCCGGTGTCGAAAATGCTCGAAGGCGAGCGCGAGAAGCTGTTGAAGATGGAAGGCCTGCTGCACCAGCGCGTGATCGGCCAGGACGAAGCAGTCACTGCCGTGGCCAACGCCGTGCGCCGCTCCCGCGCCGGGCTGTCCGACCCCAACCGCCCGAGCGGCTCGTTCCTGTTCCTCGGCCCGACCGGCGTGGGTAAGACCGAGCTGTGCAAGGCGCTGGCCGAGTTCCTTTTCGACACCGAAGAGGCCATGGTGCGCATCGACATGTCCGAGTTCATGGAGAAACACTCCGTGGCCCGGCTGATCGGCGCCCCGCCAGGCTATGTCGGCTATGAAGAGGGCGGCTACCTGACCGAAGCCGTGCGCCGCAAGCCGTACTCGGTGGTGCTGCTGGACGAAGTGGAAAAAGCCCACCCGGATGTGTTCAACGTGCTGCTGCAGGTGCTTGAAGATGGCCGCCTGACCGACAGCCATGGCCGCACCGTGGACTTTCGCAACACCGTCATCGTGATGACCTCCAACCTGGGCTCGGCACAAATCCAGGAACTGGTCGGTGACCGCGAGGCGCAACGTGCGGCGGTGATGGACGCCGTGGGCTCGCACTTCCGCCCCGAGTTCATCAACCGTATCGACGAGGTAGTGGTGTTCGAGCCCCTGGGCCGCGAGCAGATTGCCGGCATCACCGAGATCCAGCTTGGCCGCCTGCGCAGCCGCCTGGCCGAGCGCGAGCTGTCGCTGAGCCTGAGCCCGGAGGCCTTGGACAAGCTGATCGCCGTCGGTTACGACCCGGTGTATGGCGCACGCCCTCTGAAGCGTGCCATCCAGCGCTGGATCGAGAACCCGCTGGCGCAGCTGATCCTCGGCGGCCAGTTCGTGCCTGGTGCGGCGATCACTGCACAAGTGCAAGGGGACGAGATCGTCTTCGCCTGAAAAAGCATCGCCGGCAAGCCGGCTCCTGCAGGGGATACGCCTTCCCTGTAGGAGCCGGCTTGCCGGCGATAGGGCCCTCAAACCCCTGGTTTTCCAGCGTCAGCCATAACTCGCTGAAAATTTTGAAAAAAATGCTTGCACAAAACTCAGAGTGCCCCTAATATTCGCCCCGCTGTCAGGCACTAAGCGAATCACCAGCAACATCGGTGACCGCAAAACAACTTACAAATCAGTAAGTTGAGTGAAAAAAAGTGGTTGACAAGCAAAACGAAGAATGTAGAATAGCCGGCCTCAGCAGCGACAACGCTAAAGAGTTCGAAGCTAACACAGACTTCGAAGCTGTAAAGGTTGTACCGAAGTTCAGTTCCGCGATAGCTCAGTCGGTAGAGCAAATGACTGTTAATCATTGGGTCCCTGGTTCGAGTCCAGGTCGCGGAGCCAATCTCGGGGTGTAGCGCAGTCCGGTAGCGCGCCTGCTTTGGGAGCAGGATGTCAGGAGTTCGAATCCCCTCACCCCGACCATTTTCCGGGTCGTTAGCTCAGTTGGTAGAGCAGTTGGCTTTTAACCAATTGGTCGTAGGTTCGAATCCTACACGACCCACCATGTAAAAAGGGCATCTCGAATGAGATGCCCTTTTTCTTTTGCCTGCGTTTTATCCAAGCCCTATTCGCGGGCCACCCCCGCCCCCTGTAGGAGCCGGCTTGCCGGCGATAGGGCCCGCCCAGGCAATGCACAACAAAAAAAGGGCACCCCAACCGGGATGCCCTTTTTCATTTGTAGGTATGTGCTGGCGCTGCTGGCCCCATCGCCGGCAAGCCGGCTCCTACAGGGGGCGCATCAGCCTCAGTGCAGTTTCAGGCGCGGCTCGGTGCCGCGGCCAATCTTGCTGCCCAGCATCAGCATCGCCGTGCGGAACACGCCATACAGCGCCATCTGGTGCATGCGGTACAGCGACACGTAGAACATCCGCGCCAGCCAGCCTTCCAGCTTCACGCTGCCCATCAGGTTACCCATCAGGTTGCCCACCGCCGAGAACCGCGACAGCGACACCAGCGAGCCGTAGTCCTTGTACTCGAAGCTCGGCAGCGGCTTGCCTTCCAGGCGCGCCTTGAGCCCCTTAACCAGCAGCGAAGCCTGCTGGTGCGCGGCCTGGGCGCGCGGCGGTACGTTGCGGTCGCTACCCGGCTGCGGGCAGGCAGCGCAGTCGCCGAAGGCGAAGATATTGTCGTCCAGGGTGGTCTGCAGGGTAGGGCGCACCACCAGTTGGTTGATGCGGTTGGTTTCCAGCCCGTCGATGTCCTTCAGGAAGCCCGGCGCACGAATGCCCGCCGCCCACACCTTCAGGCTCGCCTGGATGACTTCGCCGCCGGCGGTTTTCAGGCCATCCTCGGTCACTTCGCTGACCGCCGCGTTGGTCATTACCGTCACGCCCAGCTTTTCCAGGGTCTTGTGCACCGGCACGCTGATGCGCTCCGGCAGCGCTGGCAGTACCCGCGGGCCCGCCTCGATCAGGGTGATGTGCATGTCTTTGGGCTGGATACGGTCCAGGCCATAGGCCGCCAGCTCGTGGGCCGCATTATGCAGCTCGGCCGCCAGCTCCACGCCAGTGGCGCCGGCGCCGACGATGGCCACGCTGATCTTGCCGCTTTCCGGCGCACCGGCATGGGCGCGCAGGTAGTGGTTGAGCAGCTGCTGGTGGAAGCGCTCGGCCTGTTTGCGGCTGTCGAGGAAGATACAGTGCTGCGCTGCGCCCAAGGTGCCGAAGTCGTTGGTGTTGCTACCCACCGCAATCACCAGGCTGTCATAGCCCAGGGTGCGCGCAGGCAGCAGCTCGCGGCCCTCTTCATCGAGGGTGGCGGCCAGCTGGATCTGCTTGCCTTCACGGTCCAGGCCACTCATGCGGCCCAGCTGGAAGTTGAAGTGGTTCCACTTGGCCTGGGCCACGTAGTTCAGTTCGTCTTCCGAGGAGTTCAACGAGCCGGCAGCCACTTCGTGCAGCAGCGGCTTCCAGATGTGCGTCAGGTTGGCGTCGACCAGGGTGATCTCGGCCTGCTTGCGCTTGCCCAGGGTTTTACCCAGGCGGGTCGCCAGTTCCAGGCCGCCGGCGCCGCCGCCGACAATCACGATGCGATGAGTCATGGGGATATCTCACAAGTTTTACGGAATTCGTGGGCACAAGGCCCGGCCGCGCACGGCACGAGGGGAGGGCGAGCGCAAGGCAGCTCATAGCACCAACCCACTCAGCAAACGGCTCAACAGGCCCAACCCGATGGTCACGGCCACCACCAGCAACAGGAGCAGCCAAGGCCGGAAGGGCCTGCGCTCGACACGATGCTGGGGGGCACTCAGGTACTCATCGACGCGACGCTGATCTTCAGGGCTCAGGCGGCTGGTCATGGTGGGCCTCGTCAGGTAGACGTTTGAGACTGCGTGCACGCCACAGCGTTCACGCAAGCACTTGAAACAAATGATAATGCTTTCTATCTCTGGCGCCGAGTGTACGCCATCGCAAACACACTCGGCAGTGGATCAAAGACTGATGCCCACATCGAACACGATGCTGCGCCCCAGGTTGCCGCGCAGAAAGTCCGGCGCATCCGGGTGGGCGAACAGCACCCGGGCGAAGGTCGGCCCCACCAACGACAACGAGCGCCAGCCCTGGCGCAGGTATTCGGTGGGCGGCGGGAAGTGGCTGTTGAGGTCGAGCACCTCACGCTTGAGGCTGGCGAAGGCGATGATGTCCAGCTCGCCCAGGTCCAGCCCGCGTTCGCGATAGTTGTGCGCCTTCTTGCGCAAGGTCGGCGCCAGGCGCCCCAGCAACTCCTGGGCGCTGATCCGCCGCGGCCGCGCCTCGCGGCGCACCAGCTGGCTCAGGGAAAACGCGCTGCGCCGGCGCTGCAGCTCTTCGCGCCACTCGTCGTTGAGCCGGCGGCCCTCGTCCAGCACAAAGAACACCTCGAACGCCGCATCGCGAAACAGCACATCCGGCGGCTCTTGCCCGGCCGGGGTGAAGTCGTCGCTGCGGTAGGGAATGTTAAGCCCTTGCAGCAGGCGCTGGCAGACCCAACGCTCGCGCTCCCATTTGCGCGCATTGGACAGGAATGCATTGGCTTGTTCGGCCTGGATGGTAAGCAGGCGCAAGTAGTCTGAGTCGTCCATGGGTTCAAGCTTAGTCGCTAATCCATGACGGTAAGATGCTGTTTGTGCGTAGGAATCAGCGACAGGGAATGGGTGTAGACTCAGGCTTGTCCACAAGGCAGCCAGGGGTATTCACCAGGTGATCAGCGCACAGGTATTGTCCAGCACCAGCCTCACCCTCGGCTGGCTCGGTTACCTGCCCTTGCTGGCCTGGGCCGCCAGCCGCACCCGCTGGGTCGAGCTGGTCAGCGACAGCCGCCGTCAGCACCTGCTGTTCGGCACCGTGTTCGGCTTGTTCGCGCTGTGGCTGGTGCGCCGCGACTTCGACACCGGGGTGTCCTACCACTTTCTCGGCATGACCGCCGTCACCCTGTTGCTGGATTGGCCGTTGGCCATTCTGGGTGGTTTTCTTGCCCAGCTCGGGCTGTTGCTGCTTGGCCGCCAGGACCTCGCCGCCCTGGGCGTCAACGGCCTGTTGATCATTGGCCTGCCGGTGCTGATCACCGAGGCTTGCGCGCTGCTGGTGGAGCGCGCCCAGCCACGCAACCTGTTCGTGTATATCTTCTGCTGCGGCTTCTTCCCCGCCGCCCTCACCGTGGTCCTCTGCGTGCTCGCCGCCCTCGGCCTGCTCTGGCTGGACGGCCTGTTCGCCCTGCCCGAGTGGCTGAGCGACTTCATCGGTTACCTGTGGCTGATGATGTTCCCCGAGGCGTTCATCAACGGCACGGTGATCAGCGCCCTGGTGGTGTTCTGCCCCGAATGGCTGGAAACCTTCAACCGCACCCGCTACCTGCAGGCGCCGTGGAAGGAAGACGGGCGCTGAGTCGGGAACGTAAATAGGTGGGAGCAACTGTCTTGCTCAATTTCTAAAAGCTGGTGCGGTCCCTGTGGGAAGCGGCCTTGTGTCGCGATTGGGGCGCGTAGCGGCCCCGGGATCTTGGCACCCTGCACGATTGCCGGGGCTGCTGCGCAGCCCATCACTACACAAGGCCGCCTTCAGGCATTTGCTGTACCTGTAGGAGCCGGCTTGCCGGCGATCACCGGCAAAGCCGGTGCCATCCACCGCGGCGCCTGCTTCGCGGTGGTTCGGCACCCCGACAAGCCCGCTCCCACAGGTACTGCGCTGCCAACCCCCCAGGCCCAAAAACACCGCGGGGCAAACCCGCCCCCACGCCCCAACTCAACATCACCGGGCAGCGTGGGAGCGGGCTTGCCCCGCGATGGTATTCAACCAGGCAAACCCTCAGTGCCGAGGCTCAAGCTCCCCTGAATACAGCTCATCCTCAGACTCCTGCGACCCTGCGATCTTGTGTTCCTCCGCCGCCCAGGCCCCCAGGTCGATCAGCTTGCAGCGGTCTGAACAAAACGGCCGAAACGGGCTTTTGTCCCCCCATTCCACAGGCGCCCCGCAGGTCGGGCATTCAACGGTCATTGGCTGGCTCATGGCTGGCCTCCTCGCAAAGTCAGGTAAAAGTGGTGCAGGCGGTCAATCTGGTCATGCAAGGCTTGCAGGTCACGGTCATTGACCACCACGTCATCGGCATGGCGCAGGCGCTCTTCCCGGGCCAGCTGGGCCTTGAGAATCGCCTGCACCTGCTCGGGGCTGGTGTTGTCGCGCGCCAAGGTGCGCTGCAGCTGCAATTCGGTTGGCGCATCGATCACCAGAATGCGCTGGGTCTTGCGGTACTGCCCAGACTCGATCAGCAGCGGCGACACATACACCGCATAGGGCGTCTCGGCCTTGGCCAGGTAGCTGAAAATCTCCTGGCCGATCAGCGGGTGCAGCAACTGCTCCAGCCACTGGCGCTGGGTAGGGTCGGTAAAAATCAGTTGGCGCAAGGCAGCGCGGTTCAGTTGCCCGTCCGCCAGCAACACGCCGGGGCCAAAGCGCTCGACGATGCTGGCCAGGGCAGGACGGCCCGGCTCGACAACCCAGCGCGCCGCCTGGTCGGCATCGACCAGGTGCACGCCCAGCTCGACGAAACGCTCGGCGGCGGCGCTTTTGCCGCTGCCAATGCCGCCGGTCAGGCCAAGAATCCAGGGGGTGAAGGGCGCTGTGCTCATCAGGGGCCAAGTAGTAGCAGGTAAGAGGCGACTATTTCATCACCCCAGAGCAATGCGATCCACCCCGCAATTGCCAGGTAAGGCCCAAAAGGCAGCGGCGTACCCCGCTGCGCGCGTTGCAGGCGCAGCAACACCAGCCCGATCAGCGCCCCGGCAATCGACGCGCCCATCAGCGTTACCGGCAAAATCTGCCAGCCGCCCCAGGCTCCAAGCATCGCCAGCAACTTGAAGTCGCCAAAGCCCATGCCCTCCTTGCCGGTCAGCAGGCGGAACACCCAGTACACCGACCACAGGCTCAGGTAACCCGCCACCGCGCCCCACAGCGCATCGCCAAGTGGCACCAGCAGGCCAAAGGCATTCACCACCAGCCCCAGCCACAGCAACGGCAGCACCAGTACATCCGGCAACAGTTGGTGGTCGGCATCGATCAGGCTAAGCGCCAACAAACCCCAGCTCAGCAGCATCACCAGCACCGCCGCCAGCCCCGGCCCGAAATGCCAGGCCACCAGCAACGACAGCAACGCGCTGCCCAGCTCCACCAGCGGGTAGCGCACGCCAATGCGCCCCTTGCACGCCGAGCAACGCCCGCGCAGCGCCAGGTAGCTCACTACCGGAATGTTCTCCCACGCCCGAATACGGTGCTGGCAGTGCGGGCAGCGCGAGGCCGGCAGGCACAGGTCGAAGCGCTCGTGCACCGTTTCCGGCAGCCCCAGCACCTGTTGCGCCTCGCGCTGCCACTGGCGCTCGAGCATCACCGGCAAGCGGTACGCCAGCACATTGATGAAGCTGCCCACCAGCAACCCCAGCAGCGCGGCCAGGCAATAGAAGAAGGGTGGATGGTCGACGATAACGGTCCAGGCATTCATGTTCAGATCAGGCTACCCAACTGGAAGATCGGCAAGTACATCGCCACCACCAGGCCACCAACCAGCAGCCCGAGGGTCAGCACGATGGCCGGCTCGAGCAGCGCGGTCAACTGCTCCAGCGCCTCGGCCACCTGAGTTTCGTAATGCTGCGCCGCTTTGCCCAGCATCAGGTCCAGGGTGCCGCTGGCTTCGCCCACCGCCACCAGCTGGCACAACAGCGGCGGGAACAGCCCGTCCGCCTCCATCGCCTGCTGCAACCCCATCCCGTTCGCCACCCCCTGGCGCAGGCGGCGAATGGCCGCCTCGTGCAGGCTGTTGCCACTCACCGGCGCCACCGTGTCCAGCGCATCCAGCAACGCCACCCCCGCGCCATAGGCCGTGGCCAGGCTGCGGGCAAACCGCGCCAGCGCCGCCTGTCCCAGCAAGCGCCCAAGCACCGGCAGCCGCAAGGCCAGGCGCAGCATCCACAAGCGCCCCGGCAAGTGCCGCCGGTACAACTCGCGCATTCCTACGCCCAGCAACATCAGCAGCGCCACCAGCCAGCCAAAATGCCGGCCCAGCCCTGCGGACAAGTCGATCACCCATTGGGTAAACGCCGGCAGCGCCTGCTCGGCATTGGCAAACATCCCCTCAAAACGCGGCACCACCTCCAGCAACAGCAACGCCGCCACCCCAAGCCCGGTACTCAACAGCAACGCCGGGTACAACATCGCCTTGCGCACCTTTTGCCGCAGGGCCTGGCGCGTCTCCAGCATCACGGCCATCTGCTCCAGCTGCCGGTCCAGGGTGCCCGACTGCTCACCCACGCGAATCAGGTTGCAGTAAAGCCCATCGAACCACGCCGGGTGACGCTGCAAGGCATCGGCAAACCCCAAGCCCGCCGCCACATCCTGTTTCAACCTCGCCACCAGCGCCCCCATGGCCGCATCCGCACTGCTGCGCGCCATCACCTCGAAGGCCTGCAGCAGCGGCACCCCCGCCGTCAAAAGCGTCGCCAGCTGCCGGCTGAACCCCGCTGCATCCGCCTTGCCCGCCCGCTGCGGCCAGCGCCAGCGCACCCCGCCCGCCGGCCGCACGCGGGTGGCGCGAATACCCTGCTGGCGCAACCACGCCTGCACGAACGCCGGGCTGCGCCCGGCCTGTTGGCCCTGTTGATAAGTACCGGATGCATTGACGCCTTCCCAGGCGTACAGGCGGGTAGAGGTGTGCATGTGCGAGTCCTTTGCAGTAGTGCGACAAGCCCCGTAACAGCTTGCCGGGCCCAACCCCGGGCGCGTTGGCGTGACGGTCACTAGAGTAGTCCAGCAACGAGGACGCACCGCCGCCCAGGGGTGACAAAAGGTGTCGGTTCAGGCCTACTGCGCCGCTGCCGGCGGGGGCGTCTCGTCTGCCAGTCCGGCCTTAACGCATTGCAAAGGAATACCGTTCATGAAAGGGCAACGTGGCATCACCCTGATCGAACTGATGATCGTCGTGGCGATCGTCGGCATCCTGGCGAGCATCGCCATCCCGATGTACACCAACCACCAGTCCAGCGCCAAAGCCAGCGCCGCGCTGCTGGAAATCACCGCCTTGAAAACCCCGATGGACGTGCGCCTGAACAGCGGCAAGGACGTCCCCGACGTCGCAAGCCTCGGCGGCCAACCCGCCACCGCGCACTGCGCCATCACCGCCAGCGGCAGCGCCGCCGACGGCACCGCCAGCATCGTCTGCACCCTGGCCGATGCACCGGCCAATGTGCTGGGCAAAACCCTCACGCTCACCCGCACCCAGGCCGGCTGGAGCTGCGCCACCACAGTGGAGGAAGACCTTGCGCCAAACGGCTGCAAGGCACTGTGAAAGTGAGTTGAAACAGGGGTTTGCGTAACCGCCACGGCAGTGGTACGTTGCGCAACACGCCGGTGTAGCTCAGTCGGTAGAGCAGCGCACTCGTAACGCGAAGGTCGCAGGTTCGATTCCTGTCTCCGGCACCAGTTCAGGTTCCAGCGAAGGCTACAGAAATCTCTGGAACCCCCGTAAACCCGCCATCTGGCGGGTTTTTTCGTTATGGCGTTCCGTCGGATTCCAACAGCTGCCAGCCGATTTAGGGGTAACGTTTGGGATAAAGTCGATTCGATAAAGGGGTTTACCCTTATGGCTCGTACTACTGCTCCCCTGACCGACACCGCATGCCGTTCGGCCAAACCTACTGACCGCCCATACAAGCTATTTGACGGTGACGGTCTTTACCTCCTCGTTTACCCCAATGGCCGCAAAGGCTGGCGCTTCCGGTATGTGAAACCGGATGGGCGAGAGGGGCTGACCTCGTTTGGCAACTATCCCGTCATCGGACTTTCAGATGCTCGGCAGAAGCGTCTGGAGACTAAGCGGATGCTGGCTGAAGGTATTGATCCGATTGCGTCCAAGCAGCAGGCTAAGGCCGAGGCGGTTGTCAGAGGCCACACATTCGAACGCGTTGCCTTGGACTGGCACAAGGAAATGTCCGTGAAGTGGGCGCCTGGCCATTCGCGGACTGTGCTGAGTCGTTTGAAGACTCACGTATTTCCGCTGCTAGGCGCACGCGCCATTGTTGATCTGGATACCTTCGACCTCATGCAGCCGCTGGAAGAGATCAAGAAACGCGGCACGATCGATGTGGCCTTGAGGGTGCAAAACTACCTACAGAGCATCATGCGTGAGGCTAAGCGGCAGCGGCTGATCACGGTGAACCCTGCGTATGACCTTGAGGGCTTCATCAGCGCGCCACGGGTTACGCACCGGCCTGCACTCCCGCTGTCACGTCTGCCTGAGTTGATGGACCGCATCGAGAACTACAAGGGACGCACGCTCACTCGGCTGACCGTCATGCTGTCGCTGCATGTGTTTGTCCGGTCAAGCGAGTTGCGCTTCGCACGTTGGAGTGAGTTCGATCTGAAGCGCGGAATATGGGAGATACCTGACACGCGGCCCGCGTTGGATGGTGTTCCGTATTCGACCAGAGGAACGAAGATGGCGGGCGACATCCATCTGGTCCCTCTGTCACCGCAAGCGGTGGCGCTGCTCGAACAGATTCATGCGATCACGGGGTACTTCGATTTGGTGTTCACCAGTGACGCTCGCTCGTGGAAGCCTATGTCCGAGAACACGGTCAACAGCGCTCTGCGGAATATGGGTTACGACACCAAGACCGAAATCTGCGGGCATGGCTTTCGGTCCATGGCGTGCAGTGCCTTGGTCGAATCCGGGCTTTGGTCAGAGACGGCTATTGAGCGGCAGATGAGCCACAGGGAGCGCAACAACGTTCGGGCGGCGTATATCCACAAGGCCGAGTTCCTGGAGGAACGGCGAATGATCATGAGTTGGTGGAGCCGTTACCTCGAAGCGAACCGGCAGGAGCATATCTCGCCGCATGAATTCGCGAATCAGACCGGGGCAAACGTTTCTACCCTAAGAGCAAAGCGTGGCGCTGTCGAGTGAGCGCACGGCTTTGAAATTTCGGTGATTCGCTTTCCATGCGGGTCCATCCAAACAGGGCTGCAAAGCCGCCCTGTTTGGATGGACCTTATCTAAAAAGATCAAAAGCACCACATCGGCCACTGGTTGCCTCGGTGTTCCGCACACGCCCAGTACCATTTTCAATCGCAAAACCATGCGGTGCACATCGCTTGACCCTCTCGGATTGCGGGCGTAGAAAAGACAGTGCAAAGGCTGTCGTTGACAGCACCCCAGGTGACCCGAACCTTCAAGGTCACGCCGCTCCTGCGGTGGTTCTCCCCCCAAATGGCGATTCGCATCCGGCAGCTCGCCCGGTCACCTCCCCGGTGATGGATGCCAACTTCAGATCATGGCCCTCGTGCGCCAGACAACACTTCCAACTTCGCTGCCCTGCAGCAACGTTTCCGCTTGGCCGAATCTTGCGCCAACCTACGCCCGTCTCTTTCTCCTGGGAAAGAGACGGGCGCGTCTAACACTGCTGCAGCCCTCATCGCATTTGGCTTTGCGGCAACTTCACTCGTGACAATCGGCGTGACAAACGCCGATGTCACCAGCAACAGCGATGTAGATGATGGTGCCGCAGACCAAGGAATGGACTGCACCTGACTGACAGTCAGGCATGCCTCGGTCATCGCACCGCTGCGTTCTCCCGGCTCAGGATCTCGCGGCACTGGTCTCGTCAGCCAATGCAGCCTCCGCCCGCCCACCGGTAACGGTGCTCAGGAGGCCAGATCATGAGATGCCCTTGCTCCCGGACGTAAGGAGCCGCCAGTCCCGCGTTAGAGGACATCCCCACAGGTCGCAGGGGCCTTGATCCCTGATAACACTCAGCATTCTTGGCGGGATGATGTGGGGGACGATTCTGCGGCTGCAGATGTTGAGTGGCCTAGCGAGTTTGGTTATCTCAAGCAAGGCCTTAGAAATGTGGCACATAGTGTTCACTTTTCAAGCCGATAAACGGAGGATTTCGGCTGGCAGAATGCGACTCACAGCTGATCCTTAGGAGCTGGTGGATAAAGGGGGATCCATCAGTGGACATCATGATGGCAAAAAGATAGCCTGCGCCTAGGAGTGAGCAGTTATGCTGCCTGCTCTTAGAGTTGATAAGTATAAAACTGCACATGGATTGAGTATGATTTACCTCGGCGGCACGGATTTTTATATCGACGTACCGAGTCTGCCTCGGCACGAATTCGAACAATACTCTACTAAATTGTTTGATAAGTGGGAGGTGTATGTTGAAAGTTCACTAAAGATTCCAGATTATTCACTTGCCCTTGAGGTTCAAGAAGGGTCAATAAAGGGCGGCGCTAAAATTGCCGCTACCCTTGGCGCACTTTATTTGGGTATAGGTCAGTACGGTTCGTTTATTTCAGGGCTGCAAACTATACAAGCTCAGGTAAGCGCAGTAGGAAGTTTTTTAGCTGCTCAGGCCGTTACACCTTTTTCTTATGATAAAATCAAGCCAAAAACTAAGAAATATAATGGCTCTTTGGGTGAGTTGCAGCGGTTGTTTTATAAGGTTCAGAGGGGAGAAATTACCGCTGAGCAGGCAATGCTGAAGGCTGAACTGATTCTTGGTGATGAAGTAAGGTCTGAGCCGCGCTTCATGGCTGAATTAAAAGACTCATTTGAAAGCACGCCTCTGCTAGCTACGCAACTGGACTTACCTCTGAATAGTCTTGGGCAAGACACCATCCTCCAAGTTGAAAATAAGATGCGTAAGCCGCACTTGCCACGACCTAAGCCTGAGCTACCTATTGGTCAGCAGTTTCGTGTGGAAGTTTGGCGGGACTCAAAAAAACAGAAGAGAAAAGTGCGAATCATCCAGTTGTAGCCAAAAAGGGGCCGCCAAAAGTGGCTGATTTATCACCCTTTTCACGAATGGCCGCAAACGACTCGAAGCTGTCGTTTGAGAAGCGCAGAAATCAGCATGAAAAAATCTCTAGGGAAGATGATTATGCCTCTCGCGAATAGTAATAAAGGCAAAAGCAATCTCCTAGGTTTTACTCAATAAACCTAACCGCGCGGAAAATTACCTAAGCAGAAAAATAATTTATTTAAACGGCTAGATAAACTCCAGGTTGCAATTTTTAAAATTATACTCCTATCTCCGGTTGGCCTTTCTTGTCCTGTGCTGATATGGCAGTGTTCTCTTGGAAGGTCTGGTAAAATACCAAGAGCATGTGTAATATCTTTATAGAAGAACGATAGCTGTGCACGAAATGCTTGATTATGGCTTTAGATTTTTTAAGTTGAAAATTAAAGGGAGTTTGAAATTTTGGCGAAAAAATACACTTATTCAGTTTCCGTGATTCGCGAAGGGCGAGACCGCGATTATCGTGAATTTTGGGATAGAAATCAGCGTGTCAACGAAAGCGGAGAGGTGCTTCATTCGGATTTGGTCGGATTTACTGAAACGGTAGATGCGAATAATCTAAATGATGCCATTTCAATTGTTGAGAAAAAATATCCAAACTTAAAGGTGGTTCGAGAATACTCTGGCAAGCTTTGATTGGCTATCTAGCTGGTGCGGTTTAATTGGAATGTGTACGTTGAACTTTAATGGATTTTGAGTAAATGGTGATTGACTACGATCGCAAGTTGGAGAAATCTTTTTTCGAATATTTATTGTCTATAGGCTATCCTAAGGAGTCGATTGCCTATCAGCCGGGTATACAGCCGGTGCGGCACATGCAATGTTACAGGCCAAGCTTTGCACTCATAGATCCTAAAAC
The DNA here is from genome assembly GCF_019139895.1 of Pseudomonas fakonensis. Classification (GTDB taxonomy): domain Bacteria; phylum Pseudomonadota; class Gammaproteobacteria; order Pseudomonadales; family Pseudomonadaceae; genus Aquipseudomonas; species Aquipseudomonas fakonensis. The sequence goes on from NZ_CP077076.1 coordinate 921,625, forward strand.
GAATGAATATCTAGCAATTGTGGAGGTCAAGGAAGCCAAGATACATGAAGAAGGTCCGGGGGGCTTTATTTATGAAAATATGATTGACTATCGAAAGGCTTTAGGTGCTAACTCAGTTCCCGTATTCATTGTGTCTACTAATTTTAAAGGCTCATCTCCATTTCTGCTTCATTCGTTTAACGAGCAAGGAGACATAAATGTCATCGATCACACTCTGTTTCCAGCATTTGAGGCGTTGGCGGTCAAGGAGCAAGCAGACAGGAAAGCAGATCTGAGGGTTCGGCGGGACAATGCGAGTGAGAAATTCACCGTAGTTTGTTGGAGTGTGTCATTTGTTCTTTTTGTGCTAGTGATTGGCGACTTCTACGTTAAAATAGAATACGATCGAGATATGTTAACTGCGGAACGTATTAGCTTGATTGGCGCGGCTTTAGCGTTGATAGTTGTACCTTTTGCTCAAAAATTTAAAGGATTGGGTATCGAGTGGGAGAAGATCGCTGGTCCTAATAAGCAAGAAGACGATTAGTCATTACTCCAGCCTTGCTTCAGGTAAGGCATGATGGTTGTCGTTCAGTGATCACGATCTGATTATCAGTGCAAAGTGGCTTTGGGCCGTCTCTGTTGGCGAGGTAGCAGCATAGGCTAGCCAGGCGCAGAGTGCCACGATGTGCACGCTGAAGACTTCACTCTCGTGCTAAGGCATGATAATCGGTCGCTCACTCAATATTCTCTAAAACTCTTGTAATTAATGAGGCCTTCCGCCCTCAATCAAGCGGTTCACGAGCATGCGCATTCTGACAAGGCCCAAGGATCTGCACGGAAACTCCGAATAACTAAATCGGCGCCCTTCGAAAGCTGAAGGCCTTAGGTTTTCAAGCCCTCTATGGAAGGGAATTCTGTGATGGTAAAGCGTTTCCAACAATCGGATGAGGTCTGGGCTATGAATGCTGAGTTGTTTAACGAAACTCAAGACCGGGGTGGTTGCGCCTAGATGGCTCTCGCGGAGTACAGATTCTAAGCAGTGTCGGTCCACCGGTTGCGGATTTTGAGTGGGGGTGGTGATCAAAACATCCCATCAGCCACGCCCTACGTATACTCCGGAATATGGAATGTCGAGTTATAAAATAATATTTATAAGTTCAGGTCTGCCTTGCTGGCTATAAAGCATGGTTTCCATGAGTGGGGTGTTATCTTTGATCATCTCGAGTAGTGTTTCGGCAGAAGAGCCGGATGCTAGAGCTGTTTCTTGCAGAAGTTCATCGTACCAGTCCGTTCTCATCGAGTTGATGCGGGAATTGGCATTCATGTGTATTTCAAGATATTGCTCTAGCGTAATAAGTTCACATGTTTTATGAAAGTAGCGCAGGGCATCTGTCGCATACGACATTCGCATAAAGCTCGCTATCAAAGATCTCCAGGTTATTGCTTCATATCCAAGCTTTTTTATGGCGGGTAAGAAAGCATCAATTCTATAGATGATTCTGCTAATAAAAGCAGAAGAAGCTTTTGCATCAACAGGCAAGAACGTGCCAATAACACTAGATGCTCCAGATCGGATAAAGCCATTCGCAACAGTTACATGAGAGCCAGTGATCGGTGCTGTTGAGCAGGCACTCAACATTACGATCGGTGGAACACGAGCTTGATCAAATAGCTCCCAACTATTCAGTTTCTCTTTTCCTATTTGAAGCCATCCTCCCCCTTCGTTCCCGCTGTGATCGCCATGACAGTCAAATATGACTATTGCACCTTTGAAGGAGTTCAGAGCATCTTTCACTTCGGCGATGGTATTTACATCCTTGAATGTGATTTTTGTTCCATTTTCAAGAGGGAATATATTGATTCCGGTTTCGAGAAACTCTTTTATTCTGTCATGATTCTGAAAGGAACGAATTACTAGAATGTCTTTCAGTAAGTCTGAGGGTATATTCTTTGAGTATCCTATTGCGCTTTGCTGTAGAAGCATATTCCCAGGGGTCATGCATATCTTGCTTACCTCATGGCTTATCATGAGTGGAAGTTTTCCAAGATAGATCCATTCAAGAGGCGCATCGCTACAGAGCTTTAGACTTGAAAAACGGCTTGCTATTAACTGTTCAAGTTGCGGGCCAATTTCTGACTGCATGGAGTCTGATAAGGCTTTAAACTTAGTCTGTAACTGCCGGGCTGCTTTTTGATCGCTGCGTTTATGCAGGAACTCGATCTCCTTAAGCTCAGCGGTGTGAAGATTTATAGCGTTTGGCAGGCGAATCGCTGGGATGCATTCGCTGCTGGCGAGTAAAGCTATCGAGTGATTTGTTAAGGCAAGTTCTGATTGCCTCTCGTGTAAGATTTCACCGAGATAGGGTATCTTGTAGGGGTTGAATACAGGCTGTCCAACAGGGTGGCTGATACCGGAATATCCAGGATTCTTAATAAGTCCATTCTTTATCATGTCCTTTTGCCATCTTTCTGATAGCTGGCGAAGTATCTGGTTCCAGAGATGTGAGTTCGTATTATATAAAAAGGCCTTAATGGCTGGCGCATAAACTATAGCCTCACCATGTTTTTCGCCTAAAGTGCTTAGTAGGGATTCTACGCTTTCGCTAATTGCAGTTTTAAAATTTTCTATTTTGTCGGCCTTGATTCGACGTTCTTCATTGTACATAATTCCAAGAGAGTAGTGAGCTATGTTATTTGCTAGAGTTGATCCTGATCCGTACCCTGGGGTGCCTGCCTTACGTGTGTATGTGTCTCTGAGTTGTTTTGGTTGTATTTCGTGGCCAGTTAAGGTTTCAGTTTCTTCTATTTTTTCTAGGATCATACGATCCAGTAAGTGAATAGGGTTTTCGATTTCGTCGAATGGTATTTTTAGGGCTCCTGCTGTTTCGTTAGTAGTGGCAATGATAGGGCGAATTCCTTGCCCGAAATCTATATCAACTACTTTTTTGGCAAGTGTGCATGGCGTGATTATTATGCAGAACCTGTCCTTGGCTATTTCTGGGATCATATCCAGAAATCCATCGCCTAAAGTTATAACTTCGCGGTGTACTCCATCTGCTCTACGCGAAATAAGAGCTTCTTGCTCTAAAAAAATTTCGCCTGTGTCAAATGGTGCAGTTGCGGCTGTTGTCAACAGGGAAAGAAATTCCGAGTTGGTTAGCGTTCGGCACCACCCTTGGAATAGAGTCGCGTCCTCACTTGTTGGTACTACTATGATGTACAATATTCTCGACATAATGTTGCCTGATTTTTGCTTAGGTTTGATAGTGATTTTGCTATGTGGGGCTGAAAATTGTTAGCCTTGATAGTGGTATCCAAGGCTATAGTTTATGCGCTAGCATAGCAACTTAAAATGCTTATTCGCGTGACATGTAGTTGCTGTCAAGGAAAGCAAGATTGTTTTCAAATAACCTTGCGGTAGTGCGGCAATATTGTTATCGAAGACTCTCATTGCATCGCAATTCGACCTCAGGGCTGTGTGCTGTCAGCGCTGCTTTCGGCGGTTGGCAATCTAGAAGTAAAAGGATAATTTTAGAGATAAAGTGCTGAGCCATGAAGAATAATACCCATCGAGATCAGCTACTTTCGTTTTGGTACGATTCCTGTCTCCGCAACGCGAAATTTCCGGCCCACCATCAGTACATTTTGCAGCACTCGGCGTTCCACTGCTAAAAGTACTACCCAAACCTTCGATGTAAGTCCGGAAAAACCAGTTGCGCAAACCACACAGGCAGCCCAGGAAAAACCTCCCTGGACTTCGGAGACGGCGCCTCAACCACTCCCAGCTTGATCAGCGCCTTGAGCTGTTCAATCGCCGTTCGCTCCTGCATCCCCAGATAAACCTTGAAGTCAGCTCGGGACGTAACGCCTTGGATCAGAAGCAGGTGCAGAGCTCGAGCGGCATCGGGTTTCACGCCTGCATCAAAGAAGCGAGGCTCATACCTAACGATTCGCTCCAGGCGTTCGCGCAAAGCCTGTACAGCCATCGCATCGGTCGTATAGGTGATCTGGTCCTTGCATACCTCCAGCATGAACCTGACAAACGAGATCAAGCCCGCTTGCGTCAGTTGGCCCCGACCATCCAAGTCACCATGGCGAGGTTGATCTGCTGCGCGTAGTTTTGCGTAGTATTCGGTCTGGCGTCTGGCAAGGCCTCGAGAAATGGACCAGAGAGGCGAACCTAGCCCGATCTTCACCAATTGCAGATGGGTCATCATTCGGATCAGGCGCCCGTTGCCGTCTTCGACGGGGTGGGTGAAGGCCAGGCGATGATGGTAGGCCAAAGCATTCAACAGGCAAGTGCGGGGATCTTGGACGCGCCCGTATACCTCCTGCATTCTGGTGATCATAGGCCCCACAGACTCCCAGCCGGGTGCAGCATGGTCACCGACGATCACATTTTGCTGAACTTCATCCCGAAGTTGGCCGGGTTTCATCAGGCGTCCGTCCGAAAGCCTCAGGTCCTCATCAGCGGCACCAGAGAAAAGCCGACGGTGCACGCTACACAGCATTCCTCGTGCGAACATGTCTTCCCAAGCGAGCTGCGGTAAAAGCTGAAGCGCTCGCTCGAGCATTTCCTGGGCTTGGATGTGGGTGACGGCAAGTGCTTGAAGCTCTTTCTTCGGGCGGACTTTTGCGTGTGGCGCTAGGGTCGCGGGCTCGGTAAATTGCCCTTCGATCAGATTGCTGTAATAGCTGTTGGTGAGGCGCATCAGGTTGCCAATGCGCTTCGCCGTTTCTGGGGCGATCGATCCCTCTAGCTTGCCAACGAGATACGGTAGCTCATCGGCCATCGCCAGAATATCAGCGGGGTAGCCTCCTGACGGGATCAAGGGTTCAAGCCAATGCTTGCCTTGGATGAATTCTATTTTCATGATCTTTCCCAAGATTTTTGCACATTTTTTTGCGTAAATTTTTCCTTGATGATAGCCAATGAAATCTGGGGGTAAGTGATTTTTTTCGTAGAAAATAATCGCTAGTTTTGCACATTTTTTTCAGATATTTTTGCTACGAGGCGTTGATCTCGAAAATCGGTGTACCAGCAAAGCTTGTTCTCCAGGTGTAGGCAAATTCCTGCAGTGTTCAGCGCCTTTTCCTTAGCTGCTGAACCTTGCATAACCACGCCCAAAGGCATAAATTCCCCTCCGTCGCGGCCAATTCCGCGACCGGGTTTGGCGACCCGAACGTAAAAGGCGCAACGGCGCCCCGACCACGATTGCAGGCGCTTTTTTTGCGTCCGCAGTTTCGTGTAATGGCGGCTGTGCGTGGGAGACCTTCGGGTCTGCCGGGTTCCTTTTCCTCGGTTCGCCAACCTGCGTACAGCTGCCACCCTAATCGTTTGGCGACGATGGGTGTGGTGCTTCAACCGAAAAGGACCTCATGCATGCTCATCGCAAATCTGTACAGGATCCTCGCATCCGCTCTCCGCCGCCCATCCTCTGCGGCCCGCAAACCCCATCGCATCTACCTGATCGACAGCCACGCCCTGGCCACCCGTGCCAACCAGGAGGCCCGTCATGACTGACCAAGACCGCCTGTCCCTGATCCAGAGCCACGTCTGGACCCTCGAACTGCTCGGCGAAGCACTGGTGCAACACGACGAGCTACTGGAGTGCGAACACAACCCGCACCTGAGTTTTCGCAATACCTCGGGCATCCATCAGGCGATCCGCACCATCAGCCGTTTGGCCGGTGAGCAGATCGGCAAGCTGGAAAAGGTGAAGGGGGATTGAGCTGAACCACCTGTGAGGTGAGGGCCGCTTTGCGGCCCATCGCGGGGCAAGCCCGCTCCCACGTCGGTGAGCCGGCAGCGAGTCCATTGGCCCGGTAGCCCGCAAGGCTCAACCCTCACCGCGCACTAGCATCCCCCTCATGCTCATCCGCAAACGCCATAAACATCGGCAAATCGAGCCCCTCCAACTTGATCTGCGAAATAAACGCCGAAAACGCAAGGTTGGCCGCCAGCCTGCGCATATCACTGGCCCAGGCCGGCACATAGGTTGGTGCCTTGAGCCAACCGGTTTCGAACAGCGGCGCCAGGCGCAGGGTGTCGGCCAGGCTCAGGCGCCCGGCAAACAAATGGCTTACCAGCTCCGGGCGGTTGTCGCGCACTGCCACCCTCAGCAGGGTATGCACCCCCAGCAGCCCGGTCAGGTAGGCGGCGTCCTTGGTAAAGGCCGAGCCGCCGCGCAGGTCGGCGCCGCGGAACACCCGCTGGGTCGAGCGGAACGACTCTTCCTGCGACTGGCCGGCCTGCACAAACCCTTCGAACACCTGGATAAAGTCGGCGCCATCCAGCGCCTGCTGCACCGCCAGCACGCGCAGGGCGATGCGGCGCAGGCGGTTGATGTCCATGCTGCCGGTGAACAGCTCGGCCAGGGTGGCGATGCCTTCCTGGGTCTGGGTGGTGCGCGGCGCGCCCAGGCCCAGGCACTTGAGGTTGGGCTGGCGGGCGCCGTTCTGCGCGGTGGCTACATGCACAAAGGCTTCGTGCTGCAGCAACTGTTGCTTGTCCAGCTCGCTGAACAGCGCGCTGGCGCGCAGGCGGATGCGGCTGCTGCCGGCAATCGCCTTGGCCGCCAGGGCCGGGTCCAGGGCAATGCTCACCTGGCCTGTGCCGAAAAAGCGGTCCAGCTCCGGCTGCAGCCAGGCGGCGAAGTCTTCGGCGGGGATGTTTGCCTCGCTCGGTGGTATTTGCCCGCCGCCCAGCAGGGCGTCGGTGGTCTTCAAAAAGAACCGCGCCGCATCGAGCATGCTCAGGTTTTGCCGGGGGTAGAGAAAGTCCGGGCGGCGGTACAGCGCCGACGAATAGCGGGCAAAGGCCGGCGTGCCGATGGCCCCGAGCATGCGCCCGGCGGTGGCGTAGCTGCGTGCGGTGGCGGCCAGGTAATGCCCGGCCGGGTGGCCTTGGTCGCACTGTGCGATGAAGGTCTCCAGGGCGGCGATGTCGGTGCGGTGATCGCGCGGTTGCTGGGCCACCTTCGGCAACTGCGGCTTGCCAGCGCGCCACTGGGCGAGGAACACCGGCTCGATGTCATCCGGCCAGGCCAGGGCCTCGAGTACGCGGATCTTGCGGGCCAGTTTGGGCAGTGCGGCGTCGAGTTCGGGGAGGGTAGTGGCACTCACGGAGGGCTCCTTGAGAGACCCGGCTGTGTCGGAAAGCATAGCCCTTGGCGAAGCCTTGGGCTTTTGCTAGCGGAGCACGTGAATGCCAACAGCGGTGCTGGTTGAGGGTACGTATTTCACAAGGCGGGCCGTACCGGTGCCGTTCATTCTTCCAGCACCACCTGCCCTTCACGCACGGGCTCTGCTCCCTTTGGTGCAAACCACCCCGGCCACGAACTGCGCTGGCGCCCCTCCACCTGCACGCAGGGTATCAGCCGCTCCACCAGCACCTCGGCACGCCCGACGCCCACCGCCAGCCGGTACTTGGCGCTGTGCACGCATTCGCGGTCACCGAACTCGCAGCGGTCCAGGCGCGTTCCGCCGCAGGGTCCGTTGGCCAGGCCCTTGGGGCAGGTCTCGGGGCAGATGTACAGGGTGTCTTCCAGCCGGCAACTGCCACAGGTATCGCAGCCCACCAGCGGCCGCTTGATGCGCCGCTCCAACTGGTGCAGCCACTGCGCCGCCGTGGGGTTGGCCCACAGTGGCCGGGTTACCGCCCAACCGAACGCCTTGCTCAGCGCAGTGCTGCGGCTGAACAGCTGGTGGTGCATGGCCGACAGCAGGTGGTAGCGGGCTTTCTCTTTGGTTGAGGCGCTGATCTGCCGTTGCCCCAGGCGCCAGTCCTGCCCGGGCGGGTGGAAGGTCACTGGCGCGGTGCCCGGCTGCTGCCAGGCGTCCAGCCAGGCCAGGGCCCAGCTGTCGAGGTCCTGGTGCAGCGGCTGCAGCGCGGTGATGGCCTGCTCCAGCGCTTCGAACTGTTCCACGTCGTGGATACCCGACAGGTGCACGCCGGCATAACCCATCAACCGCAGGCCGATCACCTGCAACGCCAGCCGGTGGTTGCCGCGCTCCTTGGCGTACTGCTTGGACACCGCGGCCTCGGCCGCCAGCAGCGCGCGCATCGACGGGGTGACGGTGACCCCGGCCACCTGCTCGAGCATTGCCGCGCGGCCGTCGGTCAGCGCCATGATGCAGGCCATCAGCGGCTTGGGCTGTGGCTGGCGCTGCATCCAGTCCAGGGCTTCCTGGTGCTTGGCCATGTCGAAGCCCAGTTGCAGGATCAGCAGGTCGGCGCCGGCGGCGAGTTTCTTCTCTGCCTTGAAGTACTGCGCGCCGCCTTCGGCCTCGCGGTACTTGAACGGGTTCAGGGCTGCGGCCAGCAGCCAGTGCGGGCGGGCCTGGCGGGCGATCTGCAGGGCCGCCACCGATTCCAGGTAGCGCACCGGGCGCTGGCCTGGGGTGTGGCCGGGCAGGCGGTCGCCGGTCAGCAGCAACAGCTGGTCCAGCCCGGCGGCGTCCATGTGTTGCAGCTGCGCCAGCAGGTCGCGGCGCTCGCGGTCCTTGCCGGAGAAGTGCAGCAGCGCGGGTACCGGTTGTTGCAGGCTGGTGAAGGCGTCCAGCGGCGACAGGTCCAGCGCGCTGCCAACCCGGTCGCCGATGGCCACGGTCATCGGCCAGCCGCACAGTTGCTGGCGCGCCATCAAGGTTGCCAGGGTGGCGAAGCGCGCGGCAGAAGGCTTGGGTACGAACTCCAGGATGCAGGCGAAGGCGTTGGTGTCCAGGGCCGATTTCAGCAGGCTCATGGTGGGGCTACCGGGTTGGGGCAGGGTGGCAGTGTGGCGTACTCGCGGGCAGGGGGCATGTCTGGATGCGCGGCGCAGTGTGCTGGTTGAGACATTCGGGTGGCCTGTTGCGGCCCTATCGCCGGCAAGCCGGCTCCTACAGATGATCGCGTTCCCCTGTAGGAGCCGGCTTGCCGGCGATAGGGCCCTTCAATTCAACTCATCATGAACAACTCTTATGTTCATCTCAAATTTTATGAGTTTGTCTCACGCAACCCGCACCGCCAAAATCGCCTCATTATTTTCAGGATTCAAGGAACACGCACATGGCACTGGCACACACCCTGGGCTTTGCGCACACCGGCCGCGACCGTGAGCTGGAAAACGCCCGGGAAGCCTTTTGCAAGGGTGAGCTCGACGAAGCCGGCCTGCGTGCCGTGGGCCGCACCCTGCGCGCCGCTCACTGGCAACTGCAGAAGGCCGCCGGTATCGACCTGCTGCCAGTGGGCGACTTCGCCTGGCACGGCCTGCTGCTCAACCATTCGTTGACCTTCGGTGTCATCGCACCCCAGCTCGGGCTACACAGCCTGTTCGCCATGGCCGACGCCCAGCAAACCGCCCCCGAGTTCACCCTCGACCAGCCCTTCACCCTCAGCTGCGAGCAACTGTTCGAGCAGGTCGACGAAGCCCTGGCCTTGGGCCATGCGGTCAAACCGGTGATCATCGGCCCGCTCAGCTACCTGTGGCAGGGCAGCGCCAAGGGCGGTGGCTTCGACAAGCTCGAACTGCTCGAGCGCCTGCTGCCGGTCTACGACCAGGTCCTCAACCGCCTGGCCAGCCAAGGCGTGGAGTGGCTGCAGATCGACGAGCCGATCCTCGCCCTCGACCTGCCACAAGACTGGAAGAACGCCTACGAGCGGGTCTACAACATCCTGCAGCGCGCGCCGCTGAAAAAGCTCATCGCCACCTGCTTCGGCGGCCTCGACGCTAACCTGGGCCTGGCTGCCAACCTGCCGGTGGACGGTCTGCACATCGACCTGGTGAGTGCCCCGGAGCAGTTCCCGACCATCCTTGACCGCCTGCCAGCCTACAAGGTGCTGTCGCTGGGCGTGGTTGACGGCCGCAACGGCGGGCATTGCGACCTGGGCCAGGCACTGGACGTGCTGCGCCACGCCCATGAACGCCTGGGCGAGCGCCTGTGGGTGGCGCCGTCGTGTTCGCTGTTGGCCTGCGAGCTGCAGCTGGCTGTACAGAAATGCCAGGAAGTGGCCCAGCTGGCCGAGCAAGTCGAGCAGCCCGAACCCGCCCGCGCCCTGTGCGCCTGAGCTATTCAGGCCTGCGCTATACCTGTAGGAGCCGGCTTGCCGGCGATGAGGCCAGCCCAGGCAACAGATCACCTGAGCCTGGCCCCGGCGGCGCCGGTGATCGCAGGCCTGCCGGCTCCTACAAGGGCCCGACAAGCCAGGCGACTTCGATTAAAGTGCCCGGACCCTGCCGCCGAAGGCCGCCCCAATGCCGCCGATCCACCTCACCCTGATCTGCCACGCCCAAACCGACGCCCAGCGCCTGGGCCGCTTCGCCCAGGCCGACGACCCGCTGCGCGATACGCTGCCCCCGCTAACAGGGTTATCCACAACCGCCCGCACCCTCACCGCCCCGGAGCTACGCACCCGGCAGACCGCCGAGGGCCTCAACGCCAGCGTGGATCAAGCCCTGCGCGACTACGACCTGGGCACCTGGCAGGGCCTGGCGCTCAAGCACCTCGACCCGGCCCTGTTGCAAGCCTGGCTGGCCGACCCGCACGCGGCGCCCCACGGTGGCGAAACCATCGCCGCCTTGTGCCAGCGCGTGGCGCATTGGATGGATAGCGCTTTAACACCGGGCGAATGGAGCGCGATCACCCACCCCTTCGTCATCCGCGCAGCGATGCTGCACGCACTGGGCGCGCCGCTGGAGTGCTTCCACAAAATCGACGTGCTGCCACTGGCGCGGGTGTGTTTCAGCCACTATGGGCAGTGGCGGCTGCAGCTGTCTGGCTAACCCTCAGAATGCCAGCGCCTGCACCGCCCTCATCACCGGCACGAAGGCCATGCGATCCCTGTAGGAGCCGGCTTGCCGGCGATGAGGCCAGCACAGGCAACACAAGGCAGAAGCGCCCCCAGCAATCTGCCCAGGCTTGCAATCAGCCCTTGATCACCCTCGGCACCACCCGCACATACACCAGCTCACTCACCAACTCCACCAACGTCTGGCAAATCACTGCCGCCGCCGCCAGCGCGCGGACCGGCTCTGGCAGCGCCAGGGCCAGGGGCAGCACCACCAGCGAATTGCGCGTCGCCGCACTGAAGGTGACTGCCCGCGCCTCACCCACCGGCAAGCGCAGCAGCCGCGCCGCCAGCAGCCCCAGCAGCGGCGCCAGCACGGCAAACCCTACATACACCGGCAACACCGGCAGCAACTCGCCCAGCCGGCTGGCCACCACGCCCACCTGCGAGCCGATCACCGCCACCAGCACCAACGCCATGGCCGGCACCGGCAGCCAGGCCCAGGCGTCGTTCCACCGGGCGACCAGCGTCGAGCGCCGGGCCCCGGCGCTGGTCATCACCGCCAGCAGCAGTGGCAGTGCAATCAACAGCACAAAGGCCTCGAAGAACGGCGCCAGCTGGATCTCGACCTCGTTCGCTCCCCCGAGCATCAACGCCAGGTACAGCGGCAGCAGTGCCAGTTGCAGCAGCAGCAGCACCGGCGTGGCCGCAAGTGTCAGGCGCGACTCGCCCTTGCCGATGTGGGTGAACACCACCACGTAGTCGATGCACGGCGTCAGCAGCACCAAAAGCGCCCCGGCCAGCAGCGCCGGGTGTTCGGCAAGCCCGCGGGTGCCGGCCCACACCAGCAGCGGTACCAGCACGAAGTTGGCCAGCAACAGCGCCGCCATGAAGCGCCGGTTGCCCAGCCCTGCGCGCAGGTCGAGGAAGGGGATCTGCAAGAACATCGCGTACATCAGCACGGCGATGGCCGGGGTCACCAGCAGCTCCAGCGGCCGGGCGGTGCCGGGGGCCAGCAGGCCGGCGGCGGCGGCAATGGCCACGGCGATGAAGTAGACGGGTATCTGGTTGCGTTCGAGCTGCTCTCTGTCCACGGGCGTCCTGGCAATGGCGGGTGGCGGGGTTGGCCGGGCAGGGTACTATCTGGCGCAGTCCATAGGGAGTGGCAGCATGCGAATACTGGTAGTAGGTGCGAGCAAAGGATTGGGCCGGGCGCTGGTCGAGGGCCTTGGCGGGGTGGGCGATACGCTGATCGGCGTGGCCCGCACCCGGCCTGCGCCGGGGGCGCGGCAGGTGCAGTGGGTTGAGGCTGACCTGGCCCGGCCGCGTGAAGCGGCAGCGGCCATCTTCGATGCAGTGGCCGCAGGCGGGCTGGACGTACTGGTGTACAACGTCGGCCTGTGGGAGGCGCGGGCCTTCGAGGACGATTACCGCTTTGTCGATGATGACGACCAACACATCGAGCACATGGTCGGCTGCAACCTCACCGCGCCGTTGCTGCTGATCAAGCGCCTGCTGCCGGTGCTGCTCGAAAGCCCGCGCCCGCGCATCGTCCTCACCGGTTCCACCTCGGGCCTGCCCGGTAGCGGCCGGCCCGAGGTGGCCTTCGGCGCCAGCAAGTTCGGTTTGCGCGGTATCGCCGAAGCACTGCGTGAAGGCTACCGCCAGCAGGGGCTGGGGGTCAGTTGCCTGAACCTCGGCTACCTCAACACCGAGGACGGCCTGGATGTGCCGTTGGCCGACGCCGAGCGCCGGGGGGAGGGGGCGTTGATCCCGCTGCACGATGTGGTGCAGGTGTGCCGGATGATGCTCAGCCTGTCATCGGCCAGCTACGTGCGCGATATCACCCTGCCGGCCATTCGCGACGAGCGGTTCTGAGCCCACTGGCCCTATCGCCGGCTTGCCGGCGATAGGGCCATCAAACCCACTACTGTTATTGCAGCTAACAGCAAAAAAATCAGCGCTCGATCGCCAGCGCCACACCCTGCCCGCCACCAATGCACAGCGTGGCCAGGCCTTTCTTCGCATCGCGCTTGATCATCTCGTGCAGCAGGGTCACCAGCACCCGGCAGCCCGAGGCACCAATCGGGTGGCCCAGGGCAATGGCGCCGCCGTTGACGTTGACCTTGGCCGCATCCCACTCCAGCCCCTTGCCTACCGCCAGCGCCTGGGCGGCGAAGGCTTCGTTGGCCTCGATCAGGTCCAGCTCGCTCAACTGCCAGCCGGCCTTGGCCAGGCAGCGCTGGGTGGCCGACACCGGGCCGATGCCCATGATTGCCGGGTCTACCCCGGCGCTGGCGTAGGCGGCAACCTTGGCCAGCACCGGCAGGCCCAAGGCCTTGGCCTTGCTGGCGCTCATCAGCAGCACCGCAGCGGCGCCGTCGTTCAGGCTGGAGGCGTTGCCAGCGGTGACGCTGCCGTCCTTCCTGAAGGCCGCGCGCAGCTTGCCGAGGGACTCGGCGGTGGTGCCGGCGCGGGGCTGCTCGTCGGTATCGAACACCAGTGGCTCGCCCTTTTTCTGGGCAATGTGGATGGGGGTGATTTCAGCCTTGAAGCGCCCGGCCTCGATGGCCGTCACGGCCTTTTGCTGGGAGGCGGCGGCGAAGGCGTCCTGCTGTTCGCGGGTGAGCTGGTACTTGGCCACCAGGTTCTCGGCGGTGATGCCCATGTGGTAGTCGTTGAAGGCGTCCCACAGGCCGTCGGTGATCATGCTGTCGAGCATCTGGCCATGGCCCATGCGCTGGCCGGTACGGGCCGAGGGCAGTACGTATGGGGCCAGGCTCATGTTCTCCTGGCCGCCGGCAATCACCACCTCGGCATCGCCGCAGCGGATCGCCTGGGCGGCCAGGTGCAGGGCCTTGAGGCCCGAACCGCACACCTTGTTCAGGGTCAGCGCCGGCACTTCGAAGGGCAGGCCGGCCTTCACCGCAGCCTGGCGCGCGGGGTTTTGCCCGGCACCGGCGGTGAGCACCTGGCCGAGGATCACCTCGTCGACCTGGGCCGGGTCCAGGCCGGTTTGCTCGAGCAACTGGCGGATCACCGCTGCGCCTAGCTCCACGGCAGGTACGTTGGCCAGGGCCCCCTGGAAGCTGCCGATGGCAGTGCGGGTGGCGGCGACGATGACGACTTCGTTCATTGTTGTTCTCCGGAAGGTGGGCACGATCGATTGCCACAGCATCCCTGCGCGGCGCTCATTTGAGAAGTTTGTTTTTCTTTGTGATTGATCGGGTTTGTAAATGAATGGAGCCGCGACGGTAGGCAGTCGGCGTGGGAGCAACGGTCTTGTGCTGCCGGTACTGGCCTCATCGCCGGCAAGCCGGCTCCTACAGGGACTGCGCAGGCCTGAGGCTTATGCAATCCATGTGGGAAGCGGCCTTGTGCCGCGATGGGCTGCGCAGCAGCCCCGGCAATCTCGCATGGGGCCGATATCCCGGGGCCGCTGCGTCATTCGCAAGTCGGCAACCGCACCTGCACCCCAAACCCACCCTCACTGCGGTTGAACCATTGCACCCCACCGCCCAACTGCTCCACCACCAGCGCCACGATCGCCAGCCCAAGCCCCGCGCCCTGCGGGTTGTTGGCGCTGTAGAAGCGGTCGCTCAGCCGGGCCAGTTGCGCAGCCTCCACCCCCGGCCCCTGGTCCAGCACCTGCAGGTGCAGCCACTGCTCATGGCGGCTCAGCACCACGCTCACTTCGCTGCCCGCCGGGCTGAACTGCAGGGCGTTGCCCACCAGGTTCTGCAGCATCACCGTCACCGCTGTGGGGTCGGCGTGCAGGTGGCAAGGGCCGGGCTCTTCCAGCACCAGCTCGACCTCGCGGCGCAAGGCCAGCGGCGTCAACTGGGCCAGCTCTTCGCGGGCCAGGGCGTCCAGGCGCACGCGCTGGCGTGTCTGGGTCAGCGGCTCCAGGCGGGCCATGGTCAGCAGCTGGCTGGCCAGGCGGGTGGCGCGGGCCACGCCCTGTTCGAGAAACCCCAGCGCCTCGTCGCGCTCGCTGTCGCTGCCCGCGCGGCGGGCGTTGCCGGCGTGAATCGCCAGCACGGCCAAGGGGGTGCGCAGTTCGTGGGCGGCGTCGGCGATGAAGCGCCGTTCACGCTCCAGCAGGCGGGTCAATTGCAGCAACTGGTGGTTCAGGGCCTGGGCCATGGGCGCCAGCTCCGGCGGCAGGTCGGCGCTGGCCAGCGGCTCCAGGCTGTCCACTGGCCGCGCCCGCAGGTGCCGGGCCAGGCGCTGCAGCGGTTGCAGGCCCCAGCCCAGCAGCAGCCAGATACCCAGCGCCAGCAGCGGGATGCCCACCAGCGCCGGGGCCAGGGCCTGGTCGGCGATGCGCTGGATCAGGTCCTGGCGCAGGTCGTCGCGCTCGCCCACCCAGATCAGCAGGCCGCGCTGGCGGTCCTCCAGCAGCACGCCGCACCAGTCCTGGCCCTGGTACAGCAGGTCGTGAATACCAGGGTCGGGCAGGGCGACCAACTGCGGGGCGTCGGCCGAGCGCATCAGCAGTTGGCCGTCGCTGCGCCACACCTGGAACGCCAGGTTGATTTCGTAGGGGTGGCTGAGAATCTCGCTGCCCGACAGGTCCAGCGCCTGCTCCAGCGCCTGGTGCACCTGCTGCCAGTCCTGCCCGGCAGGCATCTGCCGGAACAGCCCCTGCAACACCCGTGCGGCCTGCACCAGCTGGGCGTCGTAGACGTTCTCGATGTCGCGGTGGCTGTCGCGCAGCACGCTCAGCACCAGGCCCAGGCTGCCGATCAGCACCAGCAGCAGCGTGGGCAGCAGGATGCGCGTGCGGATGGCGGTCATGGCGTGTCCTCGATCAGGTAGCCGACCCCGCGCACGGTGCGGATCAACCCGCTGTCGAGCTTGCGCCGCAAGTTGTGCACCAGCACCTCCAGGGTGTTGCCCGGGCCGCTTTCGTGCCAGCCGTACAGCATCTCGCCCAGGCGCTCGCGGGTCAGCACCGTGCCCGGGCGCGCCAGCAATTGGTGCAAAAGCTGGAACTCCATGGGCGTCAGGGCCACCGGCTGGCCATGGTGGCGCACCTCGAAGCGCGCCGGGTCCAGGCTTACCCCGGCGTGCTCCAGCAGCGGTTGCGCACGGCCCTGGCTGCGCCGCAGCAGGGCGCGAATACGCGCTTTCAGCTCGTCCACATCGAAGGGTTTGACCAGGTAATCGTCGGCCCCGGCATCCAGCCCCTGAATACGGTCGCGGGTGGCGTCGCGGGCGGTCAGCACCAGCACCGGCACATCGCCCTGGGCGCTGGCGCGCAGGGTGCGCAGCAGGTCGAGGCCATCGCAGCGGGGCAGGCCGAGGTCGAGCAGCACCAGGTCGAAAGTCTCGTCGTTGAGCGCGCGCTGCGCCTCCAGGCCGTCGGCCAGCCAGTCCAGGGTGTAGCCCTCGCCGCGCAAGGCGGTGCGGATGCCCTGGGCCAGCGCCTGATCGTCTTCCACCAGCAGTACACGCATGCAAAGGCCTCTCGTCGAAGGCGCCATGATGGGGCCTGCCTGCAGCCTGTCGCCCAATGAAATGTAACTAGTCATGACCTACTAAGCTGGCATTAAGCCTGGTAGCGCATCGTGCGGGTCCACACCTTCCAACCGGAGATCATTGCCATGCGTACACTCCTTGCCGTAGCCCTTTTGCTGGGTAGCACCAGCGCCTTCGCCGCCACCCAGTGCACCACCGCCGACAAGAGCACCTGGCAGGACCCGGACAAGTTCCAGGCCCAGCTCAAGGAGCAGGGTTACAAGATCAACAAGTTCAAGGTCACCAAGGGTAATTGCTACGAGATCTACGGCTTCGACAAGGACGGTCGCAAGGTCGAGATCTACCACGACCCGGTCAGCGGCAAGGCAGTGAAGACCGAGATCGAAGACTGATGACCGGCGCCACGGTACGCCTGTGGGACCCGCTGTTGCGGCTGTGCCACTGGTCGTTCGCCGGTGTGTTCGTCGCCAACTACTTCATCAACGAAGAAGGCGAGAGCTGGCACCAGTGGCTGGGCTACTACGCTGTGGGCTGCCTGGCGGTGCGTGTGCTGTGGGGCTTCGCCGGCCCGCGCAGCGCACGCTGGGCCGACTTCTGGCCGACGCCTGCGCGCCTTGGCGCCCATATACGCGCGCTGTTGCACAATCGCCCTTACCACCGCCTCGGCCACTCGCCTGTCGGCGCCCTGGTGATGCTGCTGATGCTCACCTGCATCGGCGGCCTGGGCCTGACCGGCTTTCTGGCTGAAGAAGTCGACGCCTTGTGGGGCGCCGACTGGCCGATGGACCTGCACAGCCTGCTGGCCGACAGCCTGTTGGTGCTGGTGTGCGTGCATGTACTGGCGGCCCTGGTGGAGAGCCTGCGCATGGGCGAAAACCTGCCGCTGTCGATGATCACCGGCCGGCGCCGCCACCGCGACGAACCCTGACCCCCGAGAGCCCCCCATGCTGCTGTCCCTCACCCTGCGCCCGCGCCCCGAGCGCGGCGCGGCCTGGCTGCGCCTGTGCGCCCTGGCCAGCCTGAGCTGCCTGTTGCTGCTGGCCGACGACTTCATTCAGCAATTGTTCACCGGCAACAACCGCGCCGAGCTCGAAGCCGGCTGGGTCGCCGGGCTGTGGGCGTTTTGCCTGGCTTTGTGGCTGTGCAACCTGCGGGCGGTGGTGGTGGCGATCCTGCTGCTGTTCGCCGCCATGCAACTGCTGCAACTGGGCAATATCAGCTTTTTTGGCGAGCCGCTGAGCGCCATCGATATCCACAGCCTGCTGCGTGAGCCGGGCGAGGTGGGGCAGACCGCCCGGCACAGCCTGGGCGCGCACTGGACGGCGGGCCTGAGCGTAGTGCTGCCGTATGCCGTGTTGATTGCCCTGCACTGGCACCTGCCTGGGCGGGTGGCACTGCCGGCCAGCCGCTGGGCGCTGCTGCTGATTGCCGTGGTGCTGCTGGCCAAGCCCTACCGCGCCACCTACCGCAACCTCGACTCGTTCACCCCCGGCCCTACCCGCAGCGGTCTGCACAACAGCCTCAATGCGTTTTCGGCCTGGGCCGTGCGTCTGGCGTTCAGCCCGCAGCAGGCGCTGCCCGAGGCGCCGTTCGCGCCGTACCGGCTCAGTACCATCCCCAGCACTGCGCAACATGTGTGGCTGGTGGTGGCCGATTCGCTGCGCAGCGAACGCATGGGCGTATACGGCTACAGCCGGCAGACCACGCCCCGCTTGCAGCAATACCTGGCCAGCCACCCCAGCGCCCTGGTGCGCCCCGGCGTGTCGGCCGGGGTGGCCACCGACGTGAGCCTGCCGTACCTGCTCAACCCGATCCGCGAGCCCGGCCAGGACCACCTGCTGCGCGAGGGCCAGGTCAACCTGTTCCGCTTTGCCCGCCAGGCCGGCATGCGCACCCACTGGATCTCGTCCCAGGAGTCGCGCCTGCTGGCGCACTTGGGCAGCCGCTACCTGGATGTGTCGATCACCCGCGAGGACCACCCGCTGCGCTTTCTCAAGCGCCAGGACCACGCCCTGCTGGAGATCCTCGACCAGCAGCGCTTCGCGGCGCGCAACTTCGTGGTGCTGAATTTGCGCACCGCGCACTTGCCCTACGCGCAGAACTACACTCACCAGCCGGGCCAGGTGCCCTGGCCGGACCGCGGCCCCGAGGGCCAGGCCAACGCCTACGACAACTCCATCCATTATCTGGATGGCCTGCTGGAGGAGGTGATCGCCCGCTTCGACCGCCTGGAGGGCGAGCGCTACCTGGTGATTACCGGCGACCATGGCCAGCGCCTGGGCGAGGACGGCAAGTGGGGCCACAACGACCTGGTGCCCGAGGTCAGCGATGTGCCGGTGATCGTGCTCAGCCGCGATGCGCCGGGCCAGGCCATGGACGTGCTGGCGGCGGAGCGTTGGGTGAGCCATTACGAGATCGGCAAGTGGCTGGCGGCGCGGCTGGGGACGCGCATCGACAACCCCAACCTGCGCAAGGACGAGCATTTTGTGCACGGCAAGCTGTTGTTCAGCGACAACTACATCCAGCCGGTGTGCGAGACCGCCGAGGGGTTGGTGCATCTGGCACCGGTGCAGTTGAGTGCGTGGCTGGGCGGAGGGCGCCGGGCGGGGTGCGGGGGGTAAGGCTGTAGATTGTCGGGGCCGCGTTGCGGCCCTTTCGCGACACAAGGCCGCTCCTACAGGGATCGCGTGATGTTCGGCCTGAGGTGTAACCTGAGCGGGCTTGCCCGCGATGCTTTTGATCACACCGCCGGCCGCTGGTGGGGCACGCAATGAATCCCGCCCCCCCCGGCCGCGATGGCATCGATCTCCAACTGCACCACCTCGCGCCCCAGGTACAGCTTCACCAACAACGCCCGCGCCTTCTCATCGGCCTCGGCATCGCCAAACTGCGGCGCAATCACCGCGCCATCGCGGCCGCTGTCAGAACTTCACCGTACTGAACGCAAACTCATCCGGCCCACTGGCCTGGCTGTCGGAGCCGGTGCCTACCTGCATGCGGTCATCGTCATGCACGATCAGCAGGGTCGAGGCGTCCAGCAATTCCAGGCCCTCCGGCTTGTTGCCAAAACGCAGCGGCGCGCCCATGCCATCGACGAACAATTCGGGGGTGACCGGTTTGCGCGCCAGCAGCGGCTGTATCGGGATCGACCACAGGTAGCCGCCGATGGACGTCTCATCTTCGAAGCTGGTCAGGGCCAACAGGGCGTCGTGGTTGAAACGGTCATACTCGATAGAGGACAGCCCCAGCGGCTTGCCCTCGCCGGGCACTTGCGGGGTGAACTCGAACAACAGCTCGAAATCGCCTTGCAGGCGCAGCATGCCGTTGTCGATGCTGAACGGTGCTGCCACGATCTTGAACACGTCGGTGGCGCTTTGGTAATCCTGCCCCTGTTTGCGGATACCCAGCAGCAGGCGATTGCCCGGTGCCACCGACAGCCCCTCGACCTGGAAGAACGGCGCCCCCACGGCCCTGGCGATCTGCCCGCGCAGGGCGCGCGAACTGGTCATACCCTGGCGGGTCGAGGGGGCGACTACCCGGGCGTTTTCCGGTTGATTGGCCGGCCAGTAGAGCAGGGTGCTGTAGGCGTCGAAACTGGCATCGCGCTCGTCGCCCACCCGGTTGAAGCCGGTGCTGGCAATGACATGCAGCCCGTCGAGGGTCAGGGTCATGGCTTCGAGCTTGCGGCTCTGCTCGATGGCTTGGCCCTTGAGGTAGGTCGGGGGGGCATCGCCGATCCGGTCCTTCTCCAGTGGCAGGCTGAACAGCTTCGAGCCGCCGGGGATCGGCTTGTCGTTGGCGAGGATCAGGCGATCGCCGACCCGGACCATGGCCGATACCTCGCAAACGGTAGTGTCGCTGGCTTGCGCAGGCTTCATCAGGCAGTGCGCGGTGCCGTGTTCCACGGCGTTGGCCAAGCGGGTGGGGTGGGCCAGGGCATTGTGGCTGGCGAGTATCAGGCTGGCGGCCAGCAGGCTGGAGCGAATCATCGGGCGTCTCCTTGCAGGGTGGCTGCGCAGCGTGCGCAGTCACAGCCAGGCAAGCGAGAGGGCAGCGATTCCGCGTGGGGCGGTTTTGCATCCCCGGCCTCACCCCGTAATATGTGTCGGATTACGTTCGGGGGTAGTCTCACCCTCCAGATCAAACGCAAACGCCCCGTATCCGGGCGCTTGCTCAGCCTAAACCTGACGAGGTACAGACATTGGCCATCATTCATCCCAAGGTTCGCGGTTTCATCTGCACCACGACTCACCCCAAGGGCTGCGAGCTCAACGTCCGTGACCAGATCGAAGCCACCCGCAAGCTGGGCGTGCGCGAGGATGGTCCGAAGAAAGTCCTGGTGATCGGTGCCTCCAGCGGTTACGGCCTGGCAGCGCGCATCACCGCAGCGTTCGGCTTCAAGGCCGATACCCTGGGCGTGTTCTTCGAAAAGCCGGGCAGCGAGACCAAGGCCGGCACCGCCGGCTGGTACAACTCGGCGGCCTTCGACAAGTTCGCCAAGGCCGAGGGCCTGTACAGCAAGTCGATCAACGGTGACGCCTTCTCCGACGAAGCCCGCGCCAAGGTCATCGAGCTGATCAAGAACGAAATGGGCGGCAAGGTCGACCTGGTCATCTACTCGCTGGCCTCGCCGGTGCGCAAGCTGCCGCAGACCGGTGAAGTGATCCGTTCGGCGCTCAAGCCGATCGGTCAGCCGTACAAGTCGACCGCCATCGACACCAACAAGGACACCATCATCGAGGCCAGCATCGAGCCGGCCACCGAGCAGGAAATCGCCGACACCGTCACCGTCATGGGCGGCCAGGACTGGCAGCTGTGGATCGACGCCCTGGCTGGCGCCGACGTGCTGGCCGAAGGTGCCCGCACCGTGGCCTTCAGCTACATCGGCACCGAAATCACCTGGCCGATCTACTGGCACGGCGCCCTGGGCCAGGCCAAGCAGGACCTGGACGAAACCGCCCTGCGTCTGGACAAGAAACTGGCCGGTGAGGTCAAGGGCGGCGCCAACGTGGCGGTGCTCAAGTCGGTGGTCACCCAGGCCAGCTCGGCCATCCCAGTGATGCCGCTGTACCTGTCGATGGTGTTCAAGATCATGCAGGAGAAGGGCGTCCACGAAGGCACCCAGGACCAGCTCGACCGCATGTTCCGCGAGCGCATGTACCGCACCGACGGCGCCCCGGCCGAAGTGGACGAAAAAGCCCGCCTGCGCCTGGACGACTGGGAGCTGCGCGACGACGTACAGGACGCCTGCAAGGCCATGTGGCCGCAGGTGACCACCGAGAACCTGTTCGAGCTGACCGACTACGCCGGTTACAAGAAGCAGTTCCTCAACCTGTTCGGCTTCGAGCGCGCTGACGTCAACTACGACGAAGACGTGGCCACCGACGTGAAGTTCGACTGCATCGAGCTGTAATCGGGACTGGCCCTATCGCCGGCAAGCCGGCTCCTACAGGTAAACGCATACCCCTGTAGGAGCCGGCTTGCCGGCGATGGGGCCGGTACAGCCTGCAGATTTTTTGTAAGCTTGGCGCACAACCTCAAAGAGCCGCGCCATGAGCAGCCCCACCCCCTTCAGCCACGCCGCCACCGACGGCTACCGCCTCGCCGGTTTTCGCTGGCGCCATGACACCCCCGATTGCCAGCGCCCGCTAGTGATCATCAACGCTGCCACTTCCGTGCGCTGCCGTTACTACTCCCGCTTTGCCGACTACCTGTTCGCCCAGGGCTTGGATGTGCTCACCTACGACTACCGTGGCATCGGCGAATCGCGCCCGGCCTCGCTGCGCGGCTTCCAGGCCTCGTGGAGCGACTGGGGGCGGCTGGACTTCGAAGCCATGTTGCAGCTGGCCGCAGCCGAGCACCCCGGCCAGCCGGTGCATGTGGTCGGCCACAGCTTTGGCGGCTGGGCCCTGGGCCTGGCGCCGTCGGCGGCGCAGGTGCGCCATGCGGTGCTGGTGGGCGCGCAGTTTGCCTACTGGCGCGACTATGCGGCCGGGCAGCGCTGGCGGCTGTACGGCAAGTGGCATGTGGTAATGCCGCTGCTGACCCGGCTGTTCGGCTATTTCCCTGGCAAGCGCCTGGGTTGGCTGGAGGATACGCCAGCGGGTGTGGTGCATGACTGGAGCACGCCCACAGCGCGCTACGAGCACCGCCCCAGCGGGCGTGCACTGCAAACGCTGCCATTCTCCCACGTGCGTGCGGCCACGCTGGCGGTCAGTCTGACCGACGATCCGTTCGGCACCGTGGCGGCCACCGAGCGCCTGCTGGCTTACCTGCACGCTGGCGAACGCCGCCACCTGCGGGTGGCGCCTGGGGACATTTCAGTGGGTGAGATTGGCCACTTCGCGTTCTTTCACGAGCGCTTTCGCCACAGCCTGTGGCCGATCGCGCTGGGCTGGCTGCAGGCCGGGCAGTTGGCCGACCCGGTACCGGGCAGAATCATCAGTTGAGTGCTCATTCCCTGTAGGAGCCGGCTTGCCGGCGATAGGGCCGCAAGCCTTGGCAACGTCTCCAATGCCAGGCCCGGCCTCATCGCCGGCAAGCCGGCTCCTACAGGTACAGCGTACGTCAGCCCTTGCGCGCCAATGGCTGGGCAGCGAATTTGACGCCCGCCAGGCCATGCTTGATCAGCGCACGGATGTTGCCATGGTCGCTGCCTTCGGGGGTGGCGACCACGCTGCGGTAGTGCTCGCCGAAGGCCAGCAGTGCTTCCTGGTCGCTCAAACCTTCGAGCAGGGCCAGGCCCAGGGTCTTGCACGAGCCTTCGTTCTGCCCGGCGGCGTTGTGCACCTCACCGTTGTCGAAGGCTTGTTGCTGGTAGCTGTAGTGCTCGGCAATGAACGCCAGGGTGTCGGCAAACACGTGTTCGCCGCTGGCCAGGCTGCTGCGCAGGGTGTTCAGATCAGTCACGGGGTTTTCCTTGTTCGAACGCCGCCTGTTGCTCGGCGCTGGCTTCTTTCTGGTATTGGGCTTTCCACTCGGCGTAGGGCATGCCGTACACCGCCTCGCGGGCGTCATCCAGGGTCAGGTCGACCTGGCGCTCGTCGGCGGCGGCCTTGTACCACTTGGACAGGCAGTTGCGGCAAAAGCCGGAGAGGTTCATCAGGTCGATGTTCTGCACGTCGGTGCGCTTTTGCAGGTGTTCGACCAGGCGCCGGAACGCGGCGGCTTCGAGTTCGAGTTGTTGTTGCGGGGTCATGGGCGTGCCTCAGGTCATGCGGTTCTTCAAGTGGCGGCCACCATTGATGACCACCTGGCTGCCGGTGCTGTACTGGCTTTGCAGCAAGAACAGCACGGCGTCGATCAGCGGCCGGGCGCCGGGTTCGAATTCCAGCAGGGCTTTTTTCAGGGTCTGCTGGCGGTACTGCTCGTCGCCGTCTTCCTTGAGGATCAGCAGGCCGGGCAGGATACCGTTGACGCGCACGCTCGGCGCGTACTTTTCGGCGAACGACAGCACCATGTTCTGCAGCGCCGCCTTGGTGGCGGCATAGCCGATGTGGCTCTTGCTGCCGCGCGAGGAGGTTTCGTCGCAGATGTGGATGATGTCGGCCTTCTCCACCTTGCCCAGCAGCCCGCCGAGGGCGAGGTTGAGGTGGTAGGGCGCCTCGACGTGCAGGCGGAACATGGTCTCGAGGTTGTCGAGGTTGTCGTCCAGCCACAGTGAGGCGTTGTGGATCACTGCGCGCAGGCCTTCGTAGTGGCTGTGCAGGTGATCGATCAGTGCCTGGCGCTCGGCGGCCACGGTCAGGTCGGCCTGGAACTGCTGGATGTTCGGGTGGGCCGCTTGTGAATGGATCTGGCGGCTGGCGCTGACCACCGTATGGCCGGCCTGCGCCAGTTCCAGCGCCAGGGCCAGCCCGACGCGCTGGCTGGCTCCGGTGATGAGGATGGGGCTGTTCATGTTCGGGGCGGTCTGTGGTTTTTGCGAATGCCCCAGCATACCCGAACTAGGTTGCCTTGCGAGCCTCGCTGGCGCTGCCGGTGCGGGCCTTGGGCGCCGCGTTCAGCCAGCCGGCCAGAAGGCGGGTGGACAGCGGGATGAACAGGTACACCATCAGCGGCGTCAGGGCCAGGGTGCTCAGCAGTATCCGCGGTAGCAGGTCGAGGGCCCCCAACCAGTGGCCGAACAGCGCGTTGAACAGCAGCGACACCGGGAAGAACGCCAGCCAGATGGCCGTGGCCTGCTTCCAGCGCGGCGGTTTTTGCACTGTAGGGGTGCCGAACCAGTCGTCGATGCCACTCACGCGCGCCTCGACGGGGCGTTCGAACAGGCCATCGCCACGTTGCAACCAGGCCCGGCGCGAGGCCGAATGCTCCCAGGCGTGCATGGTCTGCGCGTTGGTGAAGCGGAAGATGATCTGGAATTCGTCGCTTTCGGCGGGCGGGGCGAGGATGCCCGAGCCGAGGTAGCCGGTGAAGTCGGTGGCCAGTTGCTCGCCTTCGTGCAGCCAGGCCAGCAGGTCCTGGTAGCGGCCGTGGGCGGCGCGGCGCGACACCATCAAGGTGACGGGGTGGGTAGACATCGTGTATCTCCTGGCGGCGGGGCTGGCGGGTAGCCGGCCCCTATGGCGTGCGGCCCGGGGTGGTGGGCGGCGCAGGCTTGCTTGCAAGAATCGGGCGCGGATTATCGCTGAAAAGCGGTTACAGGCAAGGGAAGGTTTGCGTGGGAGCGGGCTTGCCCCGCGATTTGATACCAGCGGCTGCGCCGGTGATCGCCGGCAAGCTGGCTCCTACAGCGTTTTGGATGCGTTCAGACCGCAACCTGCGCATGCAGCTCAGGGTGGGCCTGGCGATGCGCTTGCAGAATGTACTCGCGCAGCCGCTCGATCTCTTCGGCGGGGCTGCGGGTCAGGTCGTAGGCGGCCAGGTCCGGGCCGATGCGCCGTTGCAGCACGCCGCTCAGGCCGATGGCCGGGATGCCTTCGGGGGCAAAATGCAGGTCGAAGCGCGACGGGGCTTCGGGCAGGCCGCGTATTTCCAGCAGCACGCCTTTGAACGAAATATCGCGCACCCACAGCTGGCTGGGTTGGTGGTGGTCGTCCAGCAGTGCGGCCGGCTGATCCAGCGACAGGCGCCAGGGCCGCAGCATCGGGCCGTCTTCATAGATGTCCGGTGCGCCCAGTTGCAGGTGCATGGAATGGAACTCGTCTTCGACCAGTTGCAGCGGGAAGCTGAGCTGCTGGTTGTTGAAGTTCGCCTGCAACGTTACCTGCTCGTTGGCCACCAGGCGGGTGAGCAAATCCTTCAGCCGGCGGTCGCCATTGACCAGCAGGCTCGACATGGGGTCGGCCAGGTTCAGCTGGGGGATGTGTTGCATGTCCTGGATGAAGTCCAGCTCGTCCTGGGAGAGGAGGGCGTCTGCTTGCATGGTCGAACTCGGTGGCGATCGAAAATGGCGATTACTTCACGGCCATTGACCGCGGCGAATGCGCTTGGTTCAGGTCATTGGTCGGATCGGGCGGCGGGCTGCCGCAAACAGCTGCCAGGCCTGTGACTTTCGGCGCAGGCGGCCTTTTGCCACTGTTGGGTGCTAGTATCCTACGTTTTCACTCAGTTTCGGAACGCTTACCCGATGAAAGTCGCCATTATTTCCGGCTCCGTATATGGCACCGCCGAAGAAGTTGCCCGCCACGCCGAGTCGCTGCTCAAGGCCGCCGGCTTCGACGCCTGGCACGCTGCTCGCGCCACCCTGCAGGACCTCGAGGGCTTCGTCCCGCAGGCGTTGCTGGCAGTGACCTCGACCACCGGCATGGGCGAGCTGCCCGACAGCCTGATGCCGCTGTACAGCACCATCCGCGACACCCTGCCGGCAGCCTGGCGCGGCCTGCCGGGCGCGGTGATCGGCCTGGGCGACTCGAGCTATGGCGACACTTATTGCGGCGCTGGCGAGCAACTGCGCGAGCTGTTCGCCGAACTGGGCGTGCACGAGGTGCTGCCGATGCTGCGCCTGGACGCCAGCGAAACCGTCACCCCCGAGACCGATGCCGAGCCTTGGCTGGCCGAATTTGCGCAAGCCCTGAAGGGCTGATTTTGCCGGTTCTGGCCCTATCGCCGGCAAGCCGGCTCCTGCACGTTACCCTGTAGGAGCCGGTTTGCCGGCGATAGGGCCGGTACAGGAGATCCGCCCCTCAACCCCGCTCACGCAACAACGCCAACCACGCCTGCGCCGCCCGCGACAGGTACGCCCCGCGCCGCCAGATGAACGCAATGTCCCAGCGCAGGTAATCCGGCGCGCGCAACGGCAGCCGCACCACCCCGGGCCGCTCCAGCGCCCGCGCGACAATCGCCGGTAGCAGCACCACCCCTTGCCCGGCGGCCACCAGCGCCGCCAAAAAGTCCGCCTGCCCGCTGCGCCCGCCTTCCGTGGGGGTAAAACCTTCCTGCTGGCAGGCGCTGAGCAACCGGTCATTGAGCACGAAACTGCGCTGGTACAGCAAAAACGGCGTTTCGGCCAACTGCGCCAGCGCCACCTCGGGCAACCCGGCCAACGGGTGATCGGCCGGCAGCAGGGCATCCAGCGGCTCGTTGCAAAACGGCTGGTAGTCGAATGCCGGGTCGCTCGGCGTCAGGCTGCCGCCCAGCTCCAGCTCGCCACTGTTGACCGCCTGCTCGACCATGCGGCTGCCACCTTCAAGCAGTTGGATGTGGATGTTCGGGTAGCGCCGCCGGTATTCGGCGAACAGCCCGGCAAACAGCGCATCGCTGCCCAGCAGCGGCAAGCCCAGGCGCAACTCGCCACGGGCCATCTGGCCCAGGTCGTCCAGCTCGTTCAGCAGTTCCTGGCGCTGGCGCAGCAGTACTTCGCCACGCTCCATCACGATGCGCCCGGCGGCGGTCAAGTGCAGTTGCGAGCCGTGGCGCTCGAGCAGCGGCTGGCCGATGCTGTGTTCCAGCTGGGCGACCTGCTTGCTGACCGCCGACTGGCTGATGTGCAAGGTGCCGGCGGCCTGGGTGAAGCCGCCCTTGTGCACTACTTCGATGAAGCTGCGCAGTTGTTTGAAGTCCATGCCTTGAATTCCATATTGGAATGACATCAAGTCTAACAATTCGCTTCTGGCGTGGGTGGCCGACTTTTACAATGGCCATGTTGTCGAGGAACCCCCGCCATGAACCCTGCATTACTGAAGAAAACCCTGCGCCTGCTGCTTGAGCTTGCGGTGCTGTTCGCCCTGTTTCTGATCGGCGGCCAGCTCGCCACCTGGCTCGGCTGGCCGATCCCCGGCGGCGTGATGGGCCTGGCCCTGTTGCTGATCCTGTTCGCCAGCGGCCTGCTCAAACCCGCCGCCCTGCAACTGGGCGCCGGCTGGCTGATGGCCGAAATGCTGCTGTTTTTCATCCCCGCGCTGATGAGCCTGCTGGACTACGGCAGCCTGCTGCGCAGCGAAGGCTGGCGCATCCTGCTGGTGATCGCCGTGAGCACCCTGTTGGTGATGCTGGTCACCGCCATCACCGTGGAAGCGGTGTGCCGCTGGAGGCTGCGCCATGAACCTTGAGCCCATGTCGCTGTTCTGGCTGGCCTTCACCCTGGCCGCCTACCTGGGCAGCCGCTGGCTGTACCGGCGCACCGGGCGTTACCTGCTGTCGCCGCTGATACTGGTGCCGGCGCTGCTGCTGGCGGTGGCGGTGCCGCTGCACACTGCCTACGCCGAATACGCCCGCAACACCCACTGGCTGATGGGCGTGCTGGGCCCGGTGACGGTGGCGTTCGCGGTGCCCATCTGGCAACAGCGCGCCTTGCTCGCGCGGCACTGGCCGGCGCTGCTGGTGGGCATGCTGGCCGGCAGCGTGGCGTCGATCGGCAGCTCCTGGGCGCTGGCCCATGGCCTTGCGCTGGACGAGTCGGTGAGCCTGTCGCTGCTGCCGCGTTCCATCACCACCCCCTTTGCCATGCCGGTGGCCCAGGACCTGGGCGGGGTGCCGGAGCTCACGGCGGTATTCGTGATGTTCACCGGCGTGCTCGGTGCGATGTTCGGCGGCATCCTGCTGCGTTGGCTGCCGCTGCGCACGCCGCTGGCCCGCGGCGCGCTGTTCGGTGTCGGCGCCCACGGCGCCGGTGTCAGCCGGGCCCGGGAAGTGGGCCGCGAAGAGGGCTCGGTGGCAGGCCTGGTAATGGTGCTGACCGGCCTGCTCAACCTGTTCGCCGCGCCCTTGCTGGTGATGCTGGTGTGACCGTTCGTGCCACCGGCTCGCTCGGTCATCAGGCTGGCTGCCAAGGCGACTTAATACCTTGGTATTGCCTCCTACACTGTGCCTCGACATAGAGAGCACATGCATGTGCCGAGGTGAACCTGCAATGAACGCAGCCTTGCCCTATTCCGACACTTACATACCGGGAAGACCCTGATGCCACTGGCTGAAATTCCACTGTGCGTCTGGCGCACCCGGAGCCAGGGTTTCACCTTCCGGGGCCAGAGCATCCGTTACTGGACGGCAGGGCATGGAGAGCCTCTGCTATTGCTTCACGGTTTCCCCACCGCCAGCTGGGATTGGCACTACCTGTGGGCACCGTTAACTCAACGCTTTCGCGTGGTCGCCTGCGACATGCTCGGCTTCGGCGATTCGGCCAAGCCGCCAGACCACGACTACAGCCTGCTCGAACAGGCCGACCTGCAGCAGGCGCTGCTGGCCCACCTGAAGATAGACCAGCCGGTGCACCTGCTGGCCCACGATTATGGCGGCAGCGTCGCTCAAGAGCTGCTGGCCCGGCACCATGAACAGCGCCTCGAAATCGCCAGTTGCGTGTTTCTCAACAGCGGGCTGTTCCCCGAGAGCTGCCGCATGCTGTTGATCCAGAAGCTGCTGCTCAGCCGCGTCGGCTGGCTGGTGGGGCGCTCGTTCGGGCGTGACGACCTGGTGCGCAATGTCAGCCAGGTCTACGGGCCCTGCACCCACCCCAGCGAGAGCGCGCTGGACGACCTGTGGAGCCTGATCGTCGCCAACCGTGGCGCGCGCATCCTGCACAAGCTAATCCACTTCATGCCCGAACGCTTTGCCCAGCGCGAACGCTGGGGCGGCGCCCTGCGCCAGGGCGGCGTGCGGCTGCGCTTCATCAACGGGGTGGTCGACCCGCTGTCCGGGGCGCACATGCTGCAGCGTTACCGGGAGGAGGTGCCCGACCCGGACACCGTCGCCCTGCAGGGCATCGGCCATTACCCGCACACCGAGGCGCCGGTGCAGGTGTTGCGCCATTACCTGGCCTTTCGTGAGCAGCCTTTGACCTACATCCCGCAAAAGGTCGCCTGGTCCTGACCGGGCGATCATCGCGCTGCGTTATCACCCGGCATTCGCCGGGGTGGGCTTGATTGTCCGCGCGCTGGCGCTGGCGGACACTGCCGGGCATCCCTTGACCCGCCTGGAGCCCTGCCCATGAGCCAGCCACTCGACCTGCAAGACCGCGTAGTGATCGTCACGGGGGCCGGCGGCGGCCTCGGCCGCGCCCATGCCCTGCTGTTCGCCGCGCGTGGTGCGCGGGTGGTGGTCAACGACCTGGGCGGTTCCACCCACGGCGAAGGCGCCAACCAGTCGGCAGCCGACCGTGTGGTAGAGGAAATCCGCGCTGCCGGCGGCACCGCCGTGGCCAACCACGACTCGGTCACCGACGGCGCGCGTATCGTCGAGCAGGCGCTGGACAACTTCGGCCGGGTGGATGTGCTGGTGAACAACGCCGGCATCCTGCGTGACAAGACCTTCCACAAGATGGACGACAGCGACTGGGAGCTGGTCTACCAGGTGCACGTGCAGGGTGCCTACAAGGTCACCCACGCCGCCTGGCCGCACCTGCGCGCGCAGAACTGGGGGCGGGTGATCTTCACCGCCTCCACCTCGGGCATCTACGGCAACTTTGGCCAGGCCAACTACGGCATGGCCAAGCTGGGCCTGTACGGGCTGACCCGCACCCTGGCCATCGAGGGCCGCAAGCACGGCATCCTGGTCAACGCCATCGCCCCCACCGGCGGCACCCGCATGACCGAGGGGCTGATCCCGCCGCAGGTGTTCGAGCGCCTCAAGCCCGAGCTGGTCAGCCCGGTGGTGGTGTACCTGGGCAGTGAACAGTGCCAGGACAGCGGCGAGCTGTTCGAGGTGGGCGGTGGCTGGGTCGGCAAGCTGCGCTGGGAGCGTAGCCTGGGGGTGGGCTTCGACCCGCGTGAAGGCTTTACCCCGGAGCAGGTGGCCGACAACTGGGGGCGCATCGGTGATTTCGAAGGGGCTGTGCACCCGCAGGACAGCTTGCAGGCGTTGCAGCAGATGATGGCGAATTTGCAGAAGTATCCGGCGGATTGACCGTGCGGTGCCCGACTCTTGCGCCGAACCTGTAGGAGCCGGCTTGCCGGCGATGAGGCCGGTACAGGCAGCACAATTATTCACAGGCATAAAAAAGGCCGCTGCAAACGCAGCGGCCAATCGAGACGTTAGATCAAGGAGCTTCAAAATCAACGTCGGTGAACCTGGGCGGGCGCGAAGTGCAGGGGGGGAGAAGCGCTTCGTGCCGGCCAGTGAGATCAGAATAAGCGCTTGATCCCGTGGGAAAAATAGCCTCTCCTGACATTCACCTTTACGTTTCGGGTAAAAGTGGTTGTAGGACTATAACCAGATCACCCGCTGAATATGAGTAACGCTTTGTAAGGCTTTTCAGCAGTCGCCGCCAAAGCCCATTCGCCAGCTGACCGCCCGGGCCGCAGCCAGCAAACGCTTGGCGGCCGGCCCGTGTTCGTCGGCATGGAAGATCGAAGTCGGCCCGACCACGGTCATTACCGCCGCCACCTGGCCCATGGCGTTGAACACCGGCGCCGACAGCGCATCCACCCCGGGCATCAGCAAACCATGCACATGGTGCAGGCCGCGCTGGCGGATCTGCTCCAGCAACTGCAGGTAATCGTCTGCCGTCTGGCCCAGGGCGGCCAGCTCGCGGTCGCGCAGCTCGACGGTTTCGCGCGCTGGCAGGTGCGCGGCGAACACAAGCCCCGTGGACGAGCTGAGCAGCGGCAGCACCGACCCGATCTGGGTCACCACCGTCACCGCCCGCACCGCAGGCTCGATGCTCACCACGGTCGCCCCCTGGTTGCCCCATACGGCGATGAAGCAGCTTTCGTTGAGCTCGTCGCGCAGCTCCGACAGTGGCAACGCCGCCACCTTCAGCACATCGATGCTGCCCAGCGCCGCCATGCCCACCCGCAACGCCTCACGGCCCAGGCCGTAGTGGTTGGTGGCCGGGTCCTGCTCGGCGAAACCGCTGGCGATCAGCGCCTGCAAATAGCGATGCACCTTGCTTGCCGGCATGCCGACGTGTTCGGCCAGGCGCGACAGCGAGGTGGACGGCGACAGCTCGGCCAACGCCTTGAGGATGTCGGTGCCGACTTGCGCCGAGCGGACTTTCTGTTTGCCGGTGTCGGCGCTGGTGCTGGCTCTGGCCATGGGCGGGTGTCTGTCCGGATTCTGCGAGGTGGCGCCTTTATAGCTTGACGCCTGCACAGGAGCAAATTACGTTATTCGTAATCTGATTACGATAAAAACAATGCAGACGCGCTGCCAGCCTGCCGCCAAGCGGTTGCACCAGGTCGGGCCCCGCAGCCAGCTGCCCGTAAAGGCTCCCGCAGCCCGGAGGCATCGATGACCCGCAGCACCGCCCCAGAACTCGCCTACCTGAGCGGTTTCGGCAACGAATTCGCCAGCGAAGCCCTGCCCGGCGCCCTGCCGGTGGGGCAGAACTCCCCGCAAAAAGCGCCCTACGGGTTGTACGCCGAACTGCTCTCGGGCACCGCGTTCACCATGGCCCGCAGCGAGCTGCGCCGCACCTGGCTCTACCGCATCCGCCCTTCGGCCCTGCACCCGCACTTCGAACGCTGCCAGCGCCAGCCGCTGGCCGGCGCGTTGGGCGCGATCAACCCTAACCGTTTGCGCTGGAGCCCGCAGCCGCTACCAAGCGAGCCCACCGACTTCATCGACGGCTGGTTGCCGATGGTGGCCAATGCCGCCTCGGACAAACCGGCGGGGGTCAGCGTGTACATCTACCGCGCCAACCGCAGCATGGAACGGGTGTTCTTCAATGCCGACGGTGAGCTGCTGCTGGTGCCTGAACAAGGCCGCCTGCGCATTGCCACCGAGCTGGGCGTGTTGGAGGTCGAGCCGCTGGAAATTGCGGTGATCCCGCGGGGCATGAAGTTCCGTGTCGAGCTGCCCGATGGCCAGGCCCGTGGCTACATCGCCGAAAACCACGGCGCGCCACTGCGCCTGCCCGACCTGGGACCGATCGGCAGCAACGGCCTGGCCAACCCGCGCGACTTCCTCACCCCGGTGGCCTGCTATGAAGAGGCCAGCGGCCCGGTGCAACTGGTGCAAAAATTCCTTGGCGAGCACTGGGCCTGCGAGCTGGCCCACTCGCCGCTGGACGTGGTGGCCTGGCACGGCAGCAACGTGCCGTACAAATACGATCTGCGCCGCTTCAACACCCTCGGCACGGTCAGTTTCGACCACCCCGACCCGTCGATCTTCACCGTGCTGACCTCGCCCACCAGCGTGCATGGCCTGGCCAACATGGACTTCGTGATCTTCCCGCCGCGCTGGATGGTGGCCGAGAACACCTTCCGCCCGCCATGGTTCCACCGCAACCTGATGAACGAGTTCATGGGCCTGATCCGCGGCGCCTACGATGCCAAGGCCGAGGGTTTCCTGCCGGGCGGCGCCTCGCTGCACGGGGTGATGAGCGCCCACGGCCCCGACGCCGAAACCTGCGACAAGGCCATTGCCGCAGCGCTTGCGCCGCACAAGGTCGACAACACCATGGCCTTCATGTTCGAGACCAGCCAGGTGCTGCGCCCGAGCCGGCAGGCCCTCGAAAGCCCGCAATTGCAGGCCGATTACGACAGTTGCTGGGCCACCCTGCCGAGCACCTTCAACCCGAACCGGAGATAACCGATGAACCACACCGCCAATGCCCGCAGCTGGGTCGAGCACGCCAACGGGCACCGCGACTTCCCGCTGCAGAACCTGCCCTTGGGTATCTTCAGCCGCGCCTCGCAGGCGCCGCGCTGTGGCGTGGCCATCGGTGACGCCATCCTCGACCTCGAGGCGGTGCTGGCCGCCGGCTTGTTCGATGGCGCCGCCAAGGCTGCCGTCGAGGCCACCCGGGGCGGTGCGCTGAACGCTTTCTTCGCCCTCGGCAGCCCGGCCCGCGTGGCCCTGCGCGAGCGCCTGCTGGCCCTGCTGGGCGAAGGCAGCGAGCACCAGGCTGTGCTGCAGGCGGCGCTGTACCCAGCCAGCGAGTGCCAGATGCACCTACCGGCCAAGGTCGGCGACTACACCGATTTCTACGTGGGTATCCAGCACGCCACCAACGTTGGCAAGCTGTTCCGCCCCGACAACCCGTTGCTGCCCAACTACAAGTACGTGCCCATCGGCTACCACGGCCGCGCCTCCACCCTGCGCCCGTCGGGTACTGAAGTGATTCGCCCCAAGGGCCAAACCCTGCCGGCAGGTCAAACCGAACCAAGCTTCGGCCCCTGCGCGCGGCTGGACTACGAACTGGAGCTGGGCATCTGGATCGGCCAGGGCAACGCCATGGGCCAGGCGATCCCGATCGGCGAGGCCGAGCAGCACCTGGCCGGCCTGTGCCTGCTCAACGACTGGTCGGCGCGGGATATCCAGGCCTGGGAATACCAGCCGCTGGGCCCGTTCCTGTCCAAGAGCTTCATCACCAGCCTGTCGCCCTGGGTGGTCACCGCCGAGGCGCTGGCGCCGTTTCGCCGCGCCCAGCCGGCGCGCCCTGAAGGCGACCCGCAGCCGCTGCCCTACCTGCTGGATGCGCAGGACCAGGCCCAGGGCGCCTTCGACATCGAGCTGGAAGTGCTGCTGCTGACCGCGAACATGCGTGAACGGAACCTGCCGGCCCAGCGCCTGGCGCTGAGCAACACCCTGAACATGTACTGGACCGTGGCACAGTTGATTGCCCACCACAGCGTCAACGGCTGCCAGCTGCAGCCGGGCGACCTGTTCGGCTCCGGTACGTTGTCCGGCCCGCTGGAGGGCTCGTTCGGCAGCCTGCTGGAGATCACCGAGGGCGGCAAGCACCCGGTAGAGCTGGCCAGCGGCGAGCTGCGCAAGTTCCTCGAAGACGGTGACGAAATCATCCTGCGCGCCCGTTGCGTGGCTGAGGGCGTTGCCAGCATCGGCTTTGGCGAGTGCCGCGGCACCATCGTCGCGGCCAACTGAGGAGGGCAGGGCGATGCAGCTTTACACCTACTACCGCTCCACCTCGTCGTACCGGGTTCGCATCGCCCTGGCGCTCAAGGGCCTGGGTTACCAGGCCGTGCCGGTCAACCTGCTCAAGGGCGAGCAGCGCGGCGAGGCGTATCTTGCCCTCAACCCCCAGGGCCGGGTGCCGGCCCTGCGCACCGATGACGGCAGCTTGCTGCTGCAGTCACCGGCGATCATCGAGTACCTGGAAGAAGCTTATCCACAGCCTGCGCTGCTGCCCGACGGGGCCGAGGCGCGGGCGCGGGTGCGCGCTGTAGCGGCAATCATCGGTTGCGATGTGCACCCGCTGCACAACGTCAGCGTGCTCAACCAGCTGCGCCAGCTGGGGCACGACGAAACTCAGGTCAACCAGTGGATCGCTCACTGGATCAGCCAAGGCCTGGCGGCTGTGGAGCAGTTGATGGGTGATGAAGGCTTCTGCTTCGGCGCAGCGCCTGGGCTGGCAGATGTGTACCTGATCCCGCAACTGTATGCGGCCGAGCGCTTCAACATCGACTTGGCGCCATACCCACGCATTCGCCGGGTAGCGGCCCTGGCCGAACAGCACCCGGCGTTCAGCCAGGCCCACCCGGCACGCCAGCCAGACACCCCACCTCAGTGAATCGAACGCTTGCCCGATGGAAGCTGGCCCAGGCGTTCACTGAGTTTCAGGCGTTGCACCGGGTCGTCGGTCAGCAGCAGGGCATGCTCCAGGTCGAAGCGTTCGGCCTGGGGGCAGTCCAATAGCTGGTACAGGGTGGCCCGGGCCAGGTAGTCGCTGGCCTGCACCGGCCCCAGCTGCATCACCCGTTCGGCATCCACCAGCGCGGCCATGGCGTTGTCGTTGCTGCTGTGCAGCTGGCGCAGGTTGCGTGACAGGCGCTGGAGCATCTGCCGGGACGTGGCGCTACGCATGTGTTCGCCGGTCAACGGCAGGTCCGGGCCAAACTGGCGGGCCAGCAGCTCGCGGCAGTCGGCCGGGTACAGGCGGCGCCCGCCGCAGGGGTCGAGCAGGTGGTCGGCGCCGGGTACGCGCAGTAAAAAGTGGCCGGGGAAGTTGACCCCTTCAAGTGGAATCGACAGGCGCTGGGCCTGGTCCAAGGCGAGTATTGCCAGCAGCAGAGGCTGGCCGCGGCGGCGTTGCAGCACCTTGTCCATCAGCGCCGCCTGCGGGCGCAGCGGGTGGTATTCATCCTGCTGAAAACCCAGGGCATTGAGCTGGCGCAGCAGCGGCTGGGCCAGCTCGCTGAGTGGCAGTATCGGCAGGCGGGTACTGATCTCGCGTTGCAGGTCGCGCAACTGGGCCATGCAGGCGGCCGGGTCGACGCTGCGGTCATGCTCGGCAGCAATCCACAGGCTGGCTTCCAGCAAGGCGGGTGGCTCGCGTTCCAGGCAGGCCAGGCAGGCTTGGCGTGAATTCATGGCGGGTCTCCATCACGCTTGTACTTTTAGCCCTGGTGGTGCTTTTCGTCCAGTGGTCTGCCTGCGCGGCGGGCGCTGGGTAGCTGCCTATACTGGTTGCAGCACCTGCCGGGGGAGCCCGCCGATGTTCGCGCTCATGCAAAGTACCCGCACCCAGTCACTGCACTTGTTCATCGACCCACCCACTGGGTTGAAAGCCGTGGTGGCCATCCACAGCGAACAGCTGGGGCCAGCCTTGGGCGGCTGCCGCTACCTGCCCTACGCCAACGACGAAAGCGCCATGACCGATGCCATTCACCTGGCCCAGGGCATGAGCTACAAGGCCGCCCTGGCCGGGTTGGCCCTGGGCGGCGGCAAGGCGGTGATCATGCGCAACGCCCATGTGGAAAACCGCGCCGCACTGTTCGAAGCCTTCGGGCGCTTTGTCGACAGCTTGCAGGGGCGCTTCATCATTGCCGTGGACAGCGGCACCTCGACCCTGGACATGGACTGCATCGCCCAGTCCACCCCCCACGTCACCAGTACTACCGCCTCGGGCGACCCGTCACCCCATGCGGCCATGGGTGTGTTCGCCGGTATTCGCGCCACCTCGATGGCGCGGTTGGGCAGTGACAATCTGGAGGGCTTGCGGGTGGCGGTGCAGGGGTTGGGTAATGTGGGGTATGCGTTGGCCGAGCAACTTCATGCCGCGGGGGCCGAGTTGCTGGTCAGTGACCTGGACCCAGGCAAGGTACGCCTGGCGGTGGAGCAGTTTGGGGCGCACCCGGTCGTCAACGAGGCATTGACCAGCACCCCGTGCGATATCTTCGCCCCTTGCGGGGTGGGGCCGGTGCTCAACGGGCAGACGGTGATGCAACTGCGCTGCGCGGCAGTGGCGGGGGCGGCGAACCATCAACTGACCACCTTGCAGGTGGCTGACCAACTGGAACAGCGCGGCATCCTGTATGCGCCGGACTATGTGATCAATGCCGGCGGGCTGATTTACGTGGCATTGACCCACCGCGGGGCAGACCTGGGTACCATCACCGCGCACCTGGCGCGCATACCCACCCGGTTGACCGAAGTGTTCGCCCACGCCCAGGCTGAAAAGCGCTCGCCGGCGCGGGTGGCGCAGATGTTGGCGGAAAGGATGTTGTATGGCTGATGGCCCTATCGCCGGCAATCCGGCTCTTACAGGCCATCCCCTGAAGGAGCCGGCTTGCCGGCGATGAACGTCACTCGGCTTCCCCGCCTTCGAGCAATTCAGACAGCGCATCTGGCTGGCTCTTGAACGCACGGGCGAATACATCGCGGTTCTTGGCCATGTAGATGCCGGCTTCCTCGACCTGCTTCTCGCTCAGCGACGGCACGGCCTTGTGCAGCACTTCGGCCAGGCGCTCGGCCAGTTCGAGCATCTTGTCGTGACGGTCTGCTTCGGCCTTATCCATGAACAAGCGCTCCGGGTCGCGGCTGCTGCGGTACACCACTTCGACGGCCATTCATCACCTCTGTGCCTTTTTGCTGGTTGGGATTTCACTGTATGCGCATACAGTACAGGGGCAGGCCACCCGCCTGCAACCACCATGATGGCCCTTTGCACAGAAAAACAGCGTAGCCCACAGGTGCCCTGCGGCAATCGGCCACCTTCCAAGTCAGGGGGCATGGCCCTTTAACTGCATGGCACAAGCGTCATGCGCGCCATCCATCATCCTTCTGTCGTATCGGGGAATCGAACATCGTGAACAACAAATGGGCAGACAAACTGCGCAAGGGCCTACACGGCTCGGCCGACTCGCTGGGCAACCTGTGCGTGGAGGCGTTCCACTACCTGGCGTTGTTCGGTATCGGCGCAATCACCGCCTACGCGGCGGTGGCCACCTTCATCGACATGCTGGGCAAGGGCGGGGTGAGTGTCGATGACATCCTGCTGCTGTTCATCTACCTGGAGCTGGGGGCGATGGTGGGGATCTACTTCAAGACCAACCACATGCCCATCCGCTTCTTGCTGTACGTGGCCATCACCGCCCTGACCCGTCTGCTGATCGGCGATGTGTCGCACCACAAGGCGCCGGATGCCGGCCTGCTGTACGTATGCGGCGGCATCCTGCTGCTGGCCTTCTCCATCCTGGTGGTGCGCTACGCATCCTACCGTTACCCGTCCACCAAGGTGCTGGATGCCAACGGCAAGGAAGTCGAAGAGAGCAAGTAGAGATCAGTTGGCCAGGCCCGCTGCCGGGAAGGCCCGGGCCGCGCGGTATTCACCGGTCAGTGCGGCAAGCACCTCCAGCGGGTTTTGCCCAAGCTCGATGGCCAGCCCCAGGCGGATGCTGTCGATGACCCGCTGCAGGCGCACCGGGTCGTTGCGCTGGGCCTCGCTGATCAGTCGTTTGGCCACCACGCCGCTGTCGTCGGAGAGGGTCAGCATGATGCTGCCGTCCAGGCGTTCGATGCTCAGGTTGACCCGGTATTCGGGGGCGAAGGCGGCGCTGATGTGGTCGAAGGGGTTGTTCATGGTCGCTGTCTGCAATGAATGACTGCAGGGGTTGACCGGGGCTGGGCGGGGTTGGTTCAGGCCCGCTGATCGGAGATGTGCTGTAAGGGGATAGTCTAATGAGAGGTCGCCAGCCCTTTCTGCTGCGAGGGCGCTTAGAGAACTGGCTTCGTAAGCGGCCCTCATCTCGTGTTGGATCGAGTGGAAGTTGGTTTTTCAGAGCGACTTCCTGAGGGCGATCTGTAGGCGTCGCTTAGAACGTGAAGAGTTCAGCGCAATCCGCTCTAGTGTGCCGTACTTATTGTTCAATATACCATTGTAGAGATGTAAGCATATTGGGGCGGTGGGAATTAGTGGTTCTCAATCCGCTTTCGCGTTTCTGGCAAAGTAGAAGTAGATGCCGCTTAATGACTTGGTTGAAGTTTCGAAAATGTTTTCGTATTGTATTGCCAGCCCTAGCGGGCGTATTTCTGCTTGTAGGTTTCGATGCGTTGCGTCGCTGCTAAATGAGTGCATTAACTTTTGCGGCAGCTCAGGCGTAAGTCCTGCGCCCAAGTATATGTAGTCGGAGGGTAGGCCGAGTCTGGTTATGTCAATAAGATATGATAGCGGTGCTAGAGGGATGGTTTGTGAGTCGTGCTGTGCGACCTGAAGGTGTTGCATGATTTTTTGTGGGAAAGCATTGCTACGGGGAACTTTTATGATTTTTGAATTCTTTTCATTGGCCTGAAGTGGCCTCAGTAATTCTAGTTTAACCTTGCGTGCGGGTAAGTTGCTCTTGTTTTCTACGATGGCAACTAAGAATGGTTCGTTGTCGCCGAGGAATTTCATGGGTTTTAATTCAGCTACCTCGAGTTTTGTTGGGTTGCTGGCTTCAATGAATCGTGCCAGTTTATTCAAGGAGTCAGCCGCGCTCTTAGAGGCGGGCGAATCAGGGCATAAATTTCCCTTGGGTGCCTGTACATTGCCGCCTTCAGAGTTGTTTATTACAAGATTGCAGTTTCCTAATATGTATTGGAGGTTGCTTGGCAGCTCGGGAGTGGCTGAAAATGCCTGTGCGGAAAATACTAGGAGTATTGGCAAGATGGCTTTCATTGTTTTTGAGTACCATTAATTACGGTGTTGTTTGAGCCGTTGACTATTTGAACGTTTGGGCTCGGATGCCCTACCGGGGGGACACTGGCTTCAGTGGGCGAGGAAGACTTGGGCTTTCGAGGTTCGGACTCGCGCATCAAGGCTACAGTCAAGGTCGACAGCAATACAAATCCGAGCAGCGCGATCAGCCAAGTAGAGGCACTTGCCTGCAATAATTTTTTTCGTGCGAAATACGCAATCAGGCTCACCATCAAAACGGCAGTAAACGCCATCGTTGTTAAAGGATCTTTGAGGAAGGGTGCCCAGGCATTCCATTCGTGCACTTGCTAGCTCCATTGATAGGTATGTCGCTATAGCGGCAGTGCGATCGGGAACTTTAGCCGTCATTGGCGAGGGAGCGGCAGGCTGTGCAACAGGCGCATTAAAGAGCAAGTGTGGTCCATCTTGGTACTGATGACAAAACGCCCGGCACATGGCCGGGCGTTGTTGTATGTGGCTGACGGGTCAGGCGTCCGGGTCACTCAGTTCCAGTACCCCGCGCTTGCTGCGCAGCTTGCCGTAGAAATGCTCCAGTGCGTGGTTGAGCTTGCTGGCCGCGCCATCGACGGCCTGGTCCAGCGAACCTGCGCTGTGGGTCACGGAAATCGGCTGGTGGCCTTTGGGCCGAGCCTCCATCTGGCAGCGTTTGTCATGGGTGCCGGGCTTGGCGCCGTTTTCGTCGCGCAAATGCACTTCGATGCGGGTGAGGTCGTCCTCGTAACGTTCGAGGTTGCTCTGCAGGGTACTGCGGACCCACTCGTTCAAGCGGACGTTGCCCTGGATCTGATTGCTGCTGTTGACCTGGATTTGCATGACTTCAATCCTTATTCAGCTTGCTCACAGAAAGCGCTGCCAAGCCTTTGAGGGCGTTGGTCTTTGTGCGCCTCTTGACTCTAAGGTCAGGCAACTGGGGAACGATTTCAAGCCCCTTATGAAAATAATTTTTCAGCTAGGTGCAGGCCCTTGTAGGAGCGGCCTTGTGCCGCGAAAGGCCTGCGCAGCAGGCCCGGCAATCTCGCATGATGCGCAAATCCTGGGCCCGCTATGCGGGCCTTTCGCGGCACAAGGCCGCTCCTACAGGGGAGCGTGATCCGCCTGCGGGGGGCGGCAATGGCTTAGAACTCCACCGAAGTCTGCACATACAAGGTACGCGGCTCACCCACGTACTTGCCCTTGTTGTTGTCGTCGAACGAGCGGGTGTAGTACTCGCGGTTGAACAGGTTCTTCACCCCCACCGCCACCTTCAGGTTCGACAACTGCGGCCCGAAGTCGTAGCCGGCGCGGGTGCTGACCAGCATGTAGCCGGGGATGCGCCCGGTGCTGCCGTCGGCGCTTTCTGTGCCGGTGTTGGCGTTGTCGGCGTACTGGCTGCTCTGGAAGCTGCTGTCCAGGTTCAACTGCCATGGGCCCTCGGTGTAACCCACCCCCAAGGTGCCCTTGTGGCGCGACGAGAACGGCACCTGGTTGCCCTTGTTCGGCCCGTCCTCGCGGATGGTGGCATCGACGAAGGCGTAGCTTGCGTGTACATCGAACCCGGCCAGCGCCGGGCTCAGGCCGTCGAGGGCATAGCGCAGGCTGGTCTCGATACCCTGGTGGCGGGTTTCGCCACGGGCGATCACCGAATCGTTGGTCTGGTTGCTTTCGTACTGGTTGTCGAAATTGATCAGAAACGCGCCGATCTCCGCTTGCAGGTCGCCATTGTCGTAGCGGGTGCCGACTTCCCAGGTGCGTGCTTTTTCCGGTTTGACCTCGCCGCTGCTGACCCGGTTGGGCATCTGGCTGTACTGCACGCTGCCGAACGAACCCTCGGTGTTGGCGTACAGGTTCCAGCTGTCGGTCAGGTGGTACATCACGTTCAGCGCCGGCAGCGCAGTGTTGTAGCTGCCCTGGTAGCGCTGGCCGTTGAGCTTGTTGCTCTGCTCGGAGTCGATCATCTCGTAGCGCACGCCCGGGGTGATGGTCCAGCGCCCGATGTCGATGCGGTCATCCAGGTAGATGGCGTGGGCTTCGGTGCTGCCACGGGTGTCGCGGTCGTTGCGGCTGTTGGTGGTCGGCAGCACATCGGCGCTGGTCGGCTCCCGGAAGCGCAGTTCGTGGCCGGCTTCGTTGACGTAGCGGTAGCCCACCCCCAGTTCGTGCCAGCTGTCGCCCAGCGCCAGGCCCTGCGAGAAGCGGGTCTCGATGCCGCGTACCCAGTACTCGCGCGGCGACAGCGAGACGAAGTTGCCCTGGTCGAGGTAGCCGCTGCGCAGGGTTTTGGTGAAGAAGCTGTTGACGCTGAACTGGCGGTCGTCCTGCTTGTAGTCGTAGCCGAAGTTGAACAGCGTGCGGCGGCCCCAGAACTTGTCCTTCAGGCGCGTTGACTGGTACGGGTCGGCGTCGAAGTCGGCCGTGCTCAGGCCACCGGGCATGTCAGCCTCGCCCTCGTAATACTGGGCCATGGCGTGCAGGCTGTTGGCCTCGTCCAGTTGTAGCTTGCCTTTGAGAATCAGGTCGTCGATCTGTGTGTCGCTGTGCTCGCGCCAGTCACCGCCACGGGTGCCCGAGTACAGCAGGGCGCCGCCCAGGCCGTTGGCGTTGGTGCCGCCCACCAGCAGGTTGGCGCTGTTCTTGAAACCATCGTGGCTGGACGAGGGGCTGATCTGGTTTTGCATCGCCGCCTTGAAGGTTGCTTGCTCCGGGATGGCGCGGGTGACGAAGTTGACGATGCCGCCGACGTTCTGCGGGCCATAGCGCACCGCGCCGC
The DNA here is from genome assembly GCF_019139895.1 of Pseudomonas fakonensis. Classification (GTDB taxonomy): domain Bacteria; phylum Pseudomonadota; class Gammaproteobacteria; order Pseudomonadales; family Pseudomonadaceae; genus Aquipseudomonas; species Aquipseudomonas fakonensis. Next base: position 963,862 of record NZ_CP077076.1, read on the forward strand.
CGCCGCGCACCACATCCACCGCGTCCATGTTGCCCATGCTCAGCGGCGCCAGCGACAGTTGCGGCTGGCCGTAGGGGGCGAATGGCACAGGGATGCCGTCCATCAGCACCGTGGAGCGCGAGGCCAGGCGCGGGTTGAGGCCGCGGATACCGAAGTTCAGCGCCAGGTCGTGGCTGCCGGTGCCGTTGTTGTCGGGGGCGTTGACCCCGGGGATGCGGTTGAGCACTTCGCGGGCGGTGCTGGCGCCGCTGCGCTCGAACGCTTCACGGCGCACCACGTCACGGGCGCCAGGGTGCTCGAAGACGTTGTCCTGGCGCGCCTCGCCCAGCCAGTCGCCGACCACCGTCGAAGCGCCCAGCTCCACGGCAGCGCCCGCCACCGGCACCTGCTGCGGTTGCAGGCTGTAGGCGTTGTCGGCCTCCTGGCGCGCTTGCAGGCCGCTGCCGCGCAGCAGGGCGTCGAGGCCTTGCGCAGTGTGGTACTGGCCGTCCAGGCCTGGGCTGCTCAGGCCCTGCGTAACGTTCGAACCGAACGAAATCAGCGCACCGCTTTCACGGCCAAACTGGTTCAGGGCCTGCTCGAGGTTGCCGGGGGCGATGTGGTAGGCGCGCTGCTCGGCGATGGCGAACGGGGCGACGAGTAGCAGGGCGCAGGCGAGGGGGCTGGGGCGCAGAAGCATGGTGCGGTGGTCCTGTGAGAAGGGGGTTCTGCCTTCTCTGTCACGCGAGGGAGGGGAAATGGCTCAGGCCGTTGAAAATATTTTTTCTGTACCGGCCCTATCGCCGGTAAGTCGGATCTCATAGAACAAACTACAACTCATTGATTTAACGCGGTCCCTGTGGGAAGCGGCCTTGCCGGGGCGCCGTCCGGTCGAGATGGGGCGCGAAGCGGCCCCAAGGCCTCTGCCTCATGCAAAATTGCCGGGGGCTGCTGCGCAGCCCATCTCGACCGGACGGCGCCCCGGCAAAGCCGCTTCCCACTAGGGCCGCAGTGCATCTGCGAGACAAGTTCTCTGCGCGACAGCGCAGCCCCAAAGGGCTGAGTGATCTCCTACAGGTGATCACCCCGCTGCTGCTTCCACCGACACCCAGTAGCGGGTAAACCTGCGCACTTTCACCGGCAACGCTACCTCCAGCATGGCCAGGATGCGCTCGCTGTCCTCCAGCGGATACGACCCGGAAATGCGCAGGTCGGCCACCCGTTCGCTGCAACCCAGTTGCCCCAGCCGGTAGCGCGACAATTCGGCCACAAAGTCGCCCAGGCGCATCTGCGACACCACCAGCATTCCGTCCACCCAGGCCGCGCGGTTCGGGTCCAGCGGTGCGATGGCCTGCCAGCCGCCGCGGGCAAAACGCGCCTGGTGGCCGGCCAGCAGCGACTGCCCGGCCACGCTGGCGCTGCCGCTGAACACCGATACCAGGCTGAAACCCTCGAACTGGCGCACGTTGACCCGCCCAGGGCCCAGTTGCAGGTCGCCTTCGGCGGTGCGCAGGTAGAACGGCCGGTGCTCGTTGGCCGTCTCCAGCAGCAACTCGCCTTCCTGCAGGCGCACCAGGCGCTGCTGGCCGTCGAAGCGCACGTCGGCGGCGCTGCGGGTGTTCAGGTGCAGCTGGCTGCCGTCGTCCAGGAGCAGCCGCCGGCGCTGGCCCACCGGGCTGCGGTAGTCGGCCATCAGCCCCGGCAACGGGTTGTGCTGTTGCAGCCCCAGCCCGGTGGCAGTGGCCACGCCCACCAGCAGCAAGGCCTTGAGGGCCCGGCGCCGGGCCGGGGAGGGCGGTGCCTGCAAGGTGGCGTGCACCACCGGCGAAGCCACCCCGCGCAGGCGCTGGTTGACCTGCTGGATGTGCGCCCAGGCGCGTTGGTGCTCGCTGTCGGCCTGCAACCAGTGTTCAAGTGCCAGGTGCTGGTCGAAGCCCTCTTCCTGGGACTCGAGCAACCAATGCACGGCCCGCTCGGCCACCCGTGGCGAAAACTCGGCGTTCACAGGGCGAAGTAGCAGCGCAGGGCTGCTTTTTTCAGGTAGCGCTTGACCGTGGCCAGCGAGATGCCCAGCTCGCGGGCGATCTCGCCCTGGCCCAGGCCGTCCACTTGGGCCAGCAGGAAGCTGCGCTTGACCAGCGGCTCCAGGCCATCGAGCAGACGGTCCAGTTCCAGCAGGGTCTCGAAGATCAGTGCCTTGTCTTCTTCGCTCGGCGCCACCTGTTCCGGCACCTGGGCCAGGGCTTCGAGGTAGGCGCGCTCCAGTTCCAGGCGGCGAAAGTGGTTGCACAGCACGCGCTTGGCCACGGTGGCGAGGAAGGCGCGGGGTTCGACCAGTTGCGGTGCCTCGCGGGCTTGCAGCAGGCGCAGGTAGGTGTCCTGGGCCAGGTCTGCCGCGCTCTGCGGGCAGCCCAGGCGCCGCCGCAACCAGCCGGTGAGCCAGTTGTGGTGGGCGAGGTAGAGGCCTTCGACAGTGGAAGAGAGGGCGCTGGACACCGGTGAGTCTCAACTGGAATTAAGAATTGTTCGCATTGTATGCGACAGATCCTGCCGTTCGCCAGCCCCCTCTGTGGACTGAACGCGGGAGCGGGCTTGCCCCGCGGTACCTGCATTCATCGCCGAATTTTGCTTATGAGAATCCAAATCATTACTATTGCAACCCCTTTCCCCGGACCACCGCGATGACCAGCAAAGCCGCCGGACTGCCCCTCAGCTATCGCCTGGCCGTGGCCTCGCGCTGCCTTGCCGCCTTGTGCGGCGGCTACCTGCTGGCATCGCTGGTCAGCGTCAGCGGCGCGCTGCTGCTGCCCATGGCCCAGGTCGACGCCGCGCTGGTCGGCATGCTGCTGTCGTTCGTGTTCCTGGTGCTGGCGTTCATCTGGTGCTTCGCCTGCCGCAGTGCCTGGCGCGCCTGGCTGGGCGTGCTGCTGCCGAGCCTGCTGCTGGGGACAATCAACGGGCTGGCCTACTGGATGAACAACGGATGAAAGAAGGCTTTCGCCAGGCCATGGCCTGGCTGCACACCTGGACCGGGCTGATCTTCGGCTGGCTGCTCTTCGCGATTTTCCTCACCGGTACCCTGACCTACTTCAAGGAAGAGATCAGCCACTGGAGCCAGCCCGAGATCCAGGCCCACCCGCTGGACCCGGTGCACAGCCTGGGCCTGGCGCAAAGCTACCTGCAAAGCAATGCCGGGCAGTCCGCCAGTTGGTTCATCCGCCTGCCTGGCGAGCGCGAGCCGGCCCTCGCTGTCGGCTGGCGCGACCCTGATGCCGGTGGGCGCCGCGGTTTTGTGCGCAAGCAGCTGGATGCGGCCAGCGGACAGCAGGTCGAGGCCCGCGACAGCCGTGGCGGCGAGTTCTTCTACCGCTTCCATTTCGAGCTGCAGATGCCCTACCCCTGGGGCCGCTGGCTGTCGACCTTCTGCGCCTTCATCATGCTGCTGGGGCTGGTCACCGGCATCATCACCCACAAGAAGATCTTCAAGGAGTTCTTCACCTTCCGCCCCGGCAAGGGCCAGCGTTCCTGGCTGGACGGCCACAATGCCATCGGCGTGCTGGTGCTGCCGTTCCACCTGATGATCAGCTACAGCAGCCTGGTGCTGTTCATGTACATGGTGATGCCGGCCGGCATTCTCGCAAGCTATGGTGACGCCGGCCGCTACTTCAACGACCTGTTCGGCCGCGACGAAACCCCGGCCGTAGCCGGGGTGGCTGCGCCGCTGGTGCCGTTGCCGCAGCTTTACGCCAAGGTCCAGGCCCTGGAGCCGGGGGCGCATATCGGTTCGGTGCAGGTGCAGAACCCGGGTGACAGCAGCGCCCGGGTGACCCTGTCCCAGGCCAGCACCGACCACGTCGCCTACCGGCGCAGCGCCAACTGGACCTTCGACGGCGCCACTGGCGAGCTGCTGCGCCAGGGCGCGCCGGAAAGCGTGGCAATGATGACCTCGTTCACTTTCGCCGGCCTGCACATGGGCAACTTCGCCGGGCCCTGGCTGCGCTGGCTGTACTTCGCCTTCGGCGTGGCCGGGACGGCGGTGATCGGTACGGGCCTGGTGATGTGGCTGGGCAAGCGCCAGCTCAAGCACGCCAAAAGCGGCCACATGCCCGGCGAACTGCGCCTGGTCGAGGTGCTCAACATTGCCAGCATGAGCGGCCTGTTGCTGGGGGTGGCGGCGTTCTTCTGGGCCAATCGCCTGTTGCCGGCAGGGCTGCAAGGGCGCTCGGGGTTTGAGATCGACAGCTTCTTCATGCTGTGGGGGCTGGCGCTTCTACACGCCATGCTGCGCCCTGGCCGCCGCGCCTGGGCCGAGCAGCTGGGTCTGGGGGCACTGGCCTTCGCCTTGCTGCCGCTGCTCAACGCCGTCACCACCGGCCAGGGCCTGAACCACTCCATCGCCGTGGGCGACTGGGCCATGGCCGGCTTCGACCTGACTGCCCTGGGCACCGGGCTGTTCCTCGCCTGGGCCGCCAGCAAGATGCTGCGCGCCCCCAAGGTGGCGGCCAAGCGCGCGCCACGGGCTGGCAAGGCAGTGGCAGAAACCGCGGAGGCACGCTGATGCTGGGCGTCGCGCTGATCGTTTTTGCCGGTTTCGCCGGGCTGTGCCTGGCCATGGAAAAGCACTTCGTCGAGCTGTTCAAGCGCAAGCCGACGCTGCCTCAGCTCAAGGCCCTGCGCGCAGGCGGCTGGGCCTTGCTGGTGCTGGCGCTGGTACTGGCCGTGCAGGCCCAGGGCTGGGCGCTGGGCCTGGTGGAGTGGACCGCATTGCTGATGGCCGGCGCCACCTTGTGGGTGTTCGGCCTGCCTTACCAGCCGCGCCTGCTGCTGGGCCTGGCGGCGGCCAGCCTGGTGCTCGGCCCGCCGCTGGCGGTGCTGGCTTGAGCGAACCGGGCGGGCTCACCGACCCCGAGGCCGACAACGGCAACGGGCGGGCGCGTTTTGTTCAAGTGTTCATGGCCCAGCGTGCACGCATGGAGGCGCTGGTCAGCCGGCGCATCGGTTGCCGCGCCACCGCCTCGGACCTGGTGCAGGACCTGTTCCTGCGCTTCTGGCGGCGGCCCGAGGTCAAGGTCGAGGCCCTCGACACCTACCTGCTGCGCAGCGCCAGCAACCTGGCCATCGACTACCTGCGCAGCGAAGGCAGCCGTGACCGCGCCGCCGACAGCCTGCAGCACAACGACGACGAGCCCGTCGCCCAGGCGCCGGAGCAGGCGCTGGAGGCGGCCCACGACCTGCAGTGCATCGAGGCCGCGCTGCGCGCCCTGCCCGAGCGCACCCGACAGATCTTTCTGCTCAGCCGCATCCATGGCTGCACCTACGGTGAGATCGCCAAGGCCATGCAGTTGTCCCAGAGCGCGGTGGAAAAGCATATGATGCGCGCCCTCGAAGCGTGCAAGGCGAGTGTCGCCGAACCCGCCTCCCCACTGCGCCGGCCAGGGAGCGCCCGTCGATGAGCCTTGAACCGCCGATCACCGCCGAACAGTCACAGGCCGCCCTGCGCTGGCTTGGGCGCAACCAGCAGCCGGGCCAGGCCGACAGTGCCGCGTTCAAGCGCTGGCTGCTGCAGGATGCCGCGCACCGGCGCGCCTACACCGAGGCCGAGCAGCTGTGGCAATTGAGCGAAGCCCCCGCCGCGCGCCTGGCCGCCGAACAGCAGGCCGACCTTGCGCAGTACCTGGACGCCATCCACCGCCCGGCGCGCACAGCGCACTGGCGGCGCTTTGCCGTGGCCGCTTGCCTGGTGCTGGCGTTGGGCGGCGCGGCGGGCTGGCAGCCGCAACACTGGTTGCAGGACCTGCGCGCCGACTACACCAGCGGCGAACAGGTGCGCCAGGTGACCCTGGCCGACAACTCGCAGCTGACCCTGGACGCCGGCAGCGCCGTTGCCGTGGACTTCGCCCACGGCCAGCGGCGGGTACGCTTGCTGCGCGGCGCGGCCTACTTTCAGGTGACCCACACCGGCGCGCCGTTCGTGGTGGCAGCCAATGGCGGGCAGGTGCGGGTATTGGGGACCCAGTTCGAGGTGCGTGAGCAGGGCGTCGGCACCCGGGTCACGGTGCACAGCGGCCGGGTGGCGGTGACGCCGGTGCCGGGTGCGCCACCCAGCCAGCTGACCGCCGACCAGCAACTGGTGTACGCCGACGGCACGGCTGGGCGCATCGAACAGGTCGACAGCGATAGCCGCCTGGCCTGGCGCCAGGGCTGGCTGAACTACTACCAGGTGCCGTTGGGGCAGGTGGTCGACGACCTGCGCCGCTATTACCCCGGGCGCATCCTGCTGCTGGACGATGCCCTGGCGCAGCGCAAGGTCAGTGGCAGCTTCCCGGTGGACGAGCCGCTGCTGGCGCTGGATTCGCTGGGCAAGGTGCTGGGCTTTGAGCGGCAAACCGTTCTGGGCCGCTTCACCGTATTGCGCTGAAGGCGCAATCGCAATCAGGTTGGCAAACGCGGTCCCTGTGGGAAGCGGCCTTGCCGGGGCGCCGTCCGGTCGAGATGGGCTGCGCAGCAGCCCCGACAATCTTGCATGAGGCAAAGACCTTGGGGCCGCTTCGCGCCCCATCTCGACCGGACGGCGCCCCGGCAAGGCCGCTTCCCACAGGGACCGTGTTAAATCAATGAGTTGTAGTTTGTTCTAAGAGAGCCGGCTTGCCCCGCGATTGGGCCAGCCCCGCAAAAATATTTTCAAAACCCGGTGAGGTACCCCTCAACGGCATCCGTGTAGTGAGTGGAAGTGCGATTCATTCGCAAACGATCACTCCTCTCACAGGTCAGCGTCCATGAAGTTCACCCCGCGTTGCGTCCCGCTCTGGTTCGGCCTCAGCCTCTGCGCCGCCTTGCCCCTGGCCCCCCAGGCGCTGGCCGCGCAGCAGAGCCAGGCCTATGCCTTCGCCCAGCAAAGCCAGCCGCTGGCCCAGGCGCTCAACGCCTTCAGCCGGGCCACCGGGCAAAGCGTGGTCTTCACCCTGGCGCTGCCTGACCTGCAGGCCCCGGCGCTCAACGGCAACTTCAGCGCCGAACAGGCCTTGCAGCAGTTGCTGGCAGGTTCCGGCCTGGCTTGGCGCCGGCTCGACGCGCGCACCCTGACCCTGGAGCCGGCCGACAGTGGCAATGCGCTCAACCTGCAGGCCACCACCATCACCTCCCAGGCCGACGACTACAGCTACCAGCCGCCGGCCAGCGCCTCGATCATGCGCGGCCAGGGCCCAAGCCTGGAGATCCCCCACGCCATCAACGTGGTACCGGCCCAGGTGCTGCGCGACCAGGCCCCGCGCAACCTGGATGATGCCCTGTACAACGTCAGCGGCATCACCCAGGGCAACAACTTCGGCGGCACCGCCGATACGGTGATGAAGCGCGGCTTCGGCGACAACCGCGACGGCTCGATCATGCGCGACGGCATGCCGCTGGTGCAGGGCCGTGCGCTCAACGCCAGTAGCGAGCGGGTCGAAGTGCTCAAGGGCCCGGCCTCGCTGCTGTACGGCATCCAGGACCCGGGCGGGGTGATCAACGTGGTCAGCAAGCGCCCGCAGCTTGAGCAATACAACGCCCTGACCCTGCGCGGCTCCACCTACGGCAGCGGCAAGAACGGCAGCGGCGGCGGCCTGGACAGCACCGGCGCGCTGGGCGACAGCAACCTGGCCTACCGGCTGATCGTCGACCACGAAGACGAAGACTACTGGCGCAACTTCGGCACCCACCGCGAATCGCTGGTGGCGCCATCGCTGGCCTGGCTTGGCGAGGACACCCAGGTGGTGCTGGCCTACGAGCACCGCGAGTTTCTCTACCCGTTCGATCGCGGCACCGCCTTTGGCAGCGATGGCCACCCGTTGCCGATTCCGGCCAGTCGCCGTCTGGACGAGCCGTACAACGACATGGAAGGGCGCTCCGACCTGTACCGCCTGGAAATCGACCACCAACTCAGTGACGACTGGAAGGCCCACTTCGGCTACAGCTTCAACCGCGAAACCTACGATGCCAGCCAGGTGCGCGTGGTCGCAGCCAACGAAGCCACCGGCAGGCTCACCCGCACCGCCGACGGCACCCACAACGCCATGAGCCGCGACCAGTTCGCCACCTTCAGCCTGAACGGCAACCTCGAACTGGCCGGCATGCGCCACGAATTGATGGCGGGCCTTGACCACGAAGACCGCAAGATCTTTCGCGGGGACTTGATCCGCGGGGCCAACAACACCTCGTTCAACTACCTCGACCCGGTATACGGCCTGCAGGCCGAAGGCACCACCGTGCGCGCGACCGACAGCGACCAGACCGACAAGCTGCGCACCGATTCGCTGTTCGTGCAGGACGCCTGGCACCTGGACGACCACTGGATTCTGGTGGCCGGCGGGCGCTTCCAGCAGTACGACCAGTACGCCGGCCGTGGCCGGCCGTTCAACGTCAACACCGACACCAGCGGCCAGGCCTGGGTGCCCCATGCGGGCCTGGTGTACAAGGTCGACGAGCAGCTGTCGTTCTATGGCAGCTACAGCGAATCGTTCAAGCCCAACTCCACCATCGCGCCGCTAAGCAGCAGCAGCACGACAACCCTCACCCTCGATTCGAGCATCGCCCCGGAGCAGGGCAAGTCGTGGGAGCTGGGCGCCAAGCTGGACATGCCCGGCGCCATCACCGGTACCCTGGCGCTGTTCGACATCACCAAGCGCAACGTGCTGGTGTCCGACGGCGATACCGTGCCTGGCACCATCCTCTACAGCACCGCCGGCCAGGTGCGTTCGCGCGGCGTCGAGCTGGACCTGAGCGGCCAGCTCAGCGAGCACTGGAGCCTGATCGGCGCCTATGCCTTCACCGATGCCGAGGTGACCGAAGACCGTGCGCTCAAGGGCAACCGCCTGCAGAACGTCGCCCGCCACAGTGGCTCTGTGTCGGCGGTGTACGACTACGGCAGCCTGTTCGGCGGCGACAACCTGCGCCTGGGCGCCGGTGCGCGCTATGTGGGCGAGCGTGCCGGTAATGCCACCAACGATTTCGACCTGCCGGCCTACACCGTGGCCGATGCCTTTGCCAGCTACGAGACCAAGCTGGACGAGCACAAGGTGCGCCTGCAACTGAACGTGAAGAACCTGTTCGACAAGGTGTATTACACCTCGGCGGTGAACCGCTATTTCGTCGCCCTGGGCGATGCGCGGCAGGTGAGCTTGTCCAGTACCTTCGAGTTCTAGGTTGCCAGGACCGCGCTGCGGCAAGGGCTGCGCTGTCGCGCAGAGAACTGGTCTCGCAGATGCGCCACGGTCTCTGTGGGAAGCGGCCTTGTGTCGCGATGGGCTGCGCAGCAGCCCCGACAATTCTGCATGAGGCCGAGACCTCGGGGCCGCTGCGCGCCCCATCGCGACACAAGGCCGCTTCCCACAGAGACCGTGTTAAATCAATGAGTTGTATGGAAGCCGGCTTGCCGGCGATGAGGGCCGTTCAGGCGCCGCCAAACGCCGCCCGGTACGCCCCGGGCGTATCGCCCAGCGCCTGGCGGAAGCGGTTGCTGAAATGGCTGGCACTGGCAAACCCGCACAGCAAGGCCACCTGCCCCAACGGCAATTCGCCCAGGCGCAGCAACCGGCAGGCCTGGTGCAGCCGGCGCGCCAGCAGGTACTGGTGTGGTGGCAGGCCGAAGCTTGTGCGGAACATCCGCGCAAAATGGTATTCGGACAGGTTGCAGCGCAGCGCCAGCTCGCCCAGGGTCAGCGGCTGGTCGAGGTTGGCCTCGATGTAGTCGACCAACTGCCGACGCTGGTGCGGCGCCAGCCCGCCCTTGAGCCGCAGCCCCTGGCGCAGGCCGGCCTGGTGCAGCACGGCGTGGTCGATGATGGCGTGGGCCAGGCTGCTGGCCAGCAGGCGCTCGCCGGGCTCGGCCCAGTCCAGGGTTACCAGTTGGCGAAAGCGCGCGGCTTGTTGCGGGTCGTCGAGAAAGGTCGCCTCGTGCAGTTGCATCTCCCGCGGTTCGCGGTCCAGCAGGCGGGTGCAGCCCAGGGCGAACTGCGCCTCGCTGACGTACAGGTGGGCCAGGCGTATGGCGCCGTTGACCACCCAGTTGGACTCGTGGCCCGCAGGCATGACGCACAGTTTGTTGGGTGAGCCTTTGTCCGAGGGCTTCTGCCGGCGGAAGGTGCCGGTGCCATCGGCGATGTAGCACGACAGGGTGTGGTGGCTGGGCGCCTGGTAGTCACGGGCATCGTCGCGGTTGCTCCACAATGCTGCCGCGAGCCCGTCACCCAGCTGCGCGCTCAGCTCCAGCCGGGCGTTGGGCGAGGCGTGCATGGCGTTGAAGACTTGCAGGTGGTCGAGTGCGGGCATGGAGGGTTCCTCTGACGCACATCCTACTGCGCCGATGGCCCGGTGACAGCTAGTGGGTGCGCAAAAGCGCAAGTTTGTGCAAGCGCAGCAGGGGTGGGTGGAAGACAGTAGAGGCCTGTGAGGGCCATCGCGGGGCAAGTCCGCCCCCACGGTTTTCGCGATGACCCGAAATTCTGCTGCAAGGGGCCCACCATGAACCTGTCGCTGTACCTGCTCACCGTGCTCATCTGGGGCACCACCTGGATCGCCCTGAAACTGCAACTGGGGGTGGTCGCCATCCCGGTGTCGATCGTCTACCGCTTCGCCCTGGCCGGGCTGATCCTGTTCGGCATTTTGCTGCTGACCCGGCGCCTGCAACCGATGAACCGGCGCGGCCACCTGGTGTGCCTGGCCCAGGGTTTTTGCCTGTTCTGCGTCAACTTCATGTGTTTTTTAACGGCCAGCCAGTGGGTCGCCAGCGGCCTGATCGCCGTGGTGTTCTCCACCGCCACCTTGTGGAACGCGCTGAACGCGCGGATTTTCTTCGGCCAGAAGATCGCCGCCAATGTGCTCGCCGGCGGTGCCATGGGCCTGGTCGGGCTGGGGCTGTTGTTCTGGCCCGAGCTCAGCCACCACAGTGCCAGCCGCGAAACCCTCTACGGCCTGGGCCTGGCGCTGCTCGGCACGCTGTGCTTCTCGGCCGGCAACATGCTCTCCAGCATGCAGCAAAAAGCCGGGCTCAAGCCCATGACCACCAACGCCTGGGGCATGGCCTACGGCGCCTCGATGCTGGCGCTGTACTGCCTGTTCAGCGGTATCCCGTTCGCCATGGAATGGAACACCCGCTACATCGGCTCGCTGCTGTACCTGGTGATCCCGGGGTCGGTGATCGGCTTCACCGCCTACCTCACCCTGGTTGGGCGCATGGGGCCGGAGCGCGCGGCCTATTGCACCGTATTGTTCCCGTTGGTGGCGCTGAACGTGTCGGCCTATGCCGAAGGCTATGTGTGGACGGCGCCGGCGCTGCTGGGGCTGGTGGCGGTGATGGCGGGCAATGTGCTGGTGTTTCGCAAGCCCAAAGCGCTTGCCAGTAACCGCCCGCTGGTGCCAGGGCGCACCTGAGCGTAATCGCGCCAATGGCCATTGCTGTCTACTGGCAAATTTGTCAGGTGGTGGAGCAGCGCTGAGCTTCTAGACTGGTGAGCAGCCAACGATCTGCCAGGACGTCTAGATGAGTGCGGTTTCCCAGCCGGGGAGCCTTTCCAGGAACGGAGAGGTTCCCAGCCCCCCTGTGCTTTACCTGATTTGCCTGCTGGCCATCGGCGTGCATGTGCTGCCGCTTGTTCTGGCGGACATGCCATACATAGACGACTATTGGCGGGCCCAGGCTGCGGGTACTGGTTGGTTGGGTGAAGGGCGTGCACTGACCCAATGGTTTTATGAGCTGCTGACGTTCAGCGGTGCTGGCCCCAACATCTTCCCGCTACCGTTGCTGATTGCCGTGGCGGTAACCGCTCATGCCCTGGTGCGCCTGATCCAGCGTTTTTTCACGGTGCCCCGAGCCGTTGATGCACTGGTGGTGCTGCCACTCTGGTACAACCCGTTCTTCTTGCAAAACCTCACCTTCCAGTACGACGGCCCGACCATGGCGCTCGGTATGGCCGCGATGATTTATGCCGTGACGCTGGAGCCTCGGCGCATGGGGGCCTGGCTTGGCGGGGCCGTACTGGTGGGGGTGGGGCTTGGGTTCTATCAGGTGACGCTCAACCTGTTCGTCGGCCTTTGCTGCCTGGACGTGCTGCGCGCCTTGCGCCTGGGGGAAGCCGCTTGGCCCCTGCTGGCCAGGCGTGTGTGCCAGTTGCTGATCGGGTGCGCGGTGTATGCACTTCTGGCGTTACCCTTCATGACCGACCCGCGCCAGGCGCTGTTGCCGTTGGACGGCAATCTGCTGTTGGTGGTGGTTCAGCGCCTGCACGTGCTGGGCGCAAAGGTCGCTTTGCTGTTGGCGACCCCGGCCAATCAACTGGTTGCGCTGGCTCTGGCTGGCCTTGCCCTGCTGGGGGCCGGGGCGGATCTGTTGCGCATCTTGCGAGGGCAGCATGCCTGGGTCAAAACCTTGGCTGGTGCCTGCTGTTATCTGCTGGCGATAGTTGGCGTGCCCGCTGCCGTCTCGGGTTTCATGCTGATGTTCGCAGGTGAGATGTATCAGGGCTTTCGGACGTTGATGGGGTTCGGCTGTGTGCTGATGCTGCTGTTCTATCTGGCCCAGAGGCCCCTGGCCGCCTGGCACCGGCATGCCCCTTGGCTGCTCGTGATCCCGCTGTTGTCGATGCTGGCCCTGGCCTATGCCCATGGTCGCAACCTGCAGGCGCAGGGCGAACTGGGCAAGGCGTTGAGCTACTACCTTGGGCAGGACATTCTCAGCCACCGCGAGTTCGAGCATGTACAGGTGTTCTACCTGATCGACCCCGATGACTCGGACGGTTGGCTGCCAGCGGCCGTGGGGGCGGACGCACGCCTGCCGGTACTCAAGTACATTCGCCAGAGCAACTACATGCTCTTCCCGCAGATGATGAACAGGGCCGGGATCGAGCGTTTTTACACGCCGGCTCATTTCAAGAGCGCGCCGCCCAATGGATGGGGCAGGGATGATGTTGTCGCCCATGCGGGTGCTGCCGTTTTGCGCCGCCCTTTTTATGACATCTATCTGGTTGGCGATGACGCCTACGTACTGCTGAACAGCCGACGCAAGGAGCCGGCTGCGCCATGAGTGTGCCAAGACAGTTGCAGCGTTACTCAATGATTGGCGTGCTCAACACCCTGGCGCATTGGCTGACCTTTCTGCTGCTGTCCCTGGTGTTGGGGCTGAACCAGGCTTTGAGCAATCTATTGGCTTTCATCGTGGCAGCGAGCCTGTCGTACAGCCTGAATGCCCGCTACACCTTCGTCGTGCCCCCCAACAGGCGGCGCTACGCGATGTTCCTGTGTGGAATGGGAAGCCTGAGCCTGGCGATCGGAGCCCTGGCCGATCAGGTCCAGCTACCGCCTTGGTTGACCCTATTGGTCTTCACCCTGGTCAGCCTGCTGGTGGGGTATGCCTTTTCACATGCAGTGGTGTTCAAGCGGAGGGAGCCATGAACATTACCCTGATCGTGCCGGTGTACAACGAACAGGCCACCCTCGAGGCCTTCTACCGCGCCGTGCGCAGCGAGCCGACCCTGCAGGGCATGACGGTGGAGATCTTGTTCGTCAACGATGGCAGCGACGACGAAAGCGAAGCGATTTGCGCCTCGCTGGCACAGCGTGACGAGTGGGTGACGGTGATCAACTTTTCACGCAACTTCGGCAAGGAATCGGCGTTGTTCGCAGGCCTCGAGTACGCCGAAGGCGACGCCGTGGTGCCCATCGACGTGGACCTGCAAGACCCCATCGAGCTTATCGCGCAAATGGTCGAGCGTTGGCAGGACGGCGCCGACGTGGTGCTGGCCAAGCGCCGCAGCCGTGCCACCGACACCCCGCTCAAGCGCTGGACTGCGCGGCTTTACTACCGCCTGCACAACCGCATCGCCTCCACCCACATCGAGGAGAACGTCGGCGATTTTCGCCTGCTCGACCGCAAGGTGGTGGCAGCCATCCGCCAGTTGCCCGAACAGCAGTTGTTCATGAAAGGGGTGTTGTCGTGGGTGGGGTTTCGCACCGAGATCGTCGAGTACGACCGCCCGCAGCGCACTGCGGGTAACAGCAAGTTCGGCTTCTGGCGGTTGTGGAACCTGGCGCTGGACGGCATCACCTCGTTCAGCACGGTGCCGCTGCGGTTGTGGACCTACGTCGGCACCGGCGTGTCGTTGCTGGCGTTGCTGTATGCGGCGTTTCTGGTGATCGACAAGCTGGTGTTTGGCAATGACCTGCCGGGGTATCCGTCGCTGATGACGGCGATCCTGTTCCTGGGCGGGGTACAGTTGATCGGCATTGGCATATTGGGGGAGTACATCGGGCGCATCTACCAGGAGACCAAGCACCGGCCGCGCTATGTGGTGCGCAAGGTGCTGGGCCGGCGGCGCCAGCCCAGGTGAGCCGTGTGGGCTTCATCGCCGGCAAGCCGGCTCCTATGGAACAAATCACAACTCGTTGATTTAACGAAAATTCTGTGGGAGCGGCTTTAGCCGCGAACACCGGCGAAGCCGGTGCCATCTAGCGCGGCGCCTGCTTCGCGGCTAAAGCCGCTCCCACAGGGATTGCACAAGCTTCAGGCCAGTGCCGTACCTGTAGGAGCCGGCTTGCCGGCGATAGGGCCCTCAGCCCTTCCACACCTGCGGGTTCACCAGGTCCTGCGGCCGCTCGCCCAGCAAGGCTGCGCGCAGGTTTTGCATCGCCCGGTTGGCCATGGCTTCGCGGGTCTCGGCGGTGGCCGAGCCGATGTGCGGCAGGGTCAGGGCGTTGGGCAGCTTGAACAGCGGCGAATCGCTCAGCGGCTCCTTCTCGTACACATCCAGGCCGGCGCCACGAATGGTGCCGTTTTGCAGTGCCTCGACCAGCGCTGCTTCATCCACCACCGGCCCACGGGCGATGTTGATCAAAAACGCGCTGGGCTTCATCAGCTTCAGCTCGCGGGCGCCGATCAGCTTGCGCGTGGCATCGGACAGCGGCACCACGATGCAGACGAAATCGGCCTCGGCCAGCAACTGCTCGAGGCTGCGGTATTGCGCGCCGAGCTCCTGCTCCAGCGCCGCCTTGCGGCTGTTGCCGGCGTACAAAATGTTCATGTTGAAACCGAAGCGCCCGCGGCGGGCCACGGCGGCGCCGATGTTGCCCAGGCCAACGATGCCCAGGGTCTTGCCGTGCACGTCGCTGCCAAAATGCGCCGGGCCCACGGTGGCCTGCCATTGGCCGGCCTTGGTCCAGGCGTCCAGCTCGGCGGTACGCCGGGCGCAGCCCATGATCAGCGAAAAGCCAAGGTCTGCCGTGCTTTCGGTGAGCACGTCGGGGGTGTTGGTCAGGGCGATGCCGCGCTCGTTGAAGTAGTCCAGGTCGTAGTTGTCGTAGCCCACCGACACGCTGGACACCACCTCAAGCTTGCCTGCGCCTTCGAGCTGCGCGCGGCCAAGCTTGCGGCCAACGCCGATCAGGCCGTGGGCCTGGGGCAGGGCTTCGTTGAACTGGGCGTTGATGTCGCCCAGTTTCGGGTTGGGCAGGATCACGTTGAAGTCTTGCTGCAGGCGCTCGGCCATGGCGGGGGTGATGCGGCTGAAGGCCAGGACGGTCTTTTTCATCGGGCGGCTTCTCTGCAAGGCAGGGGAACGGAGTCGGGCAGAAAAGCGGGGCCGCTATGCGGCCCTTTCGCGACACAAGGCCGCTCCTACAAGAGACGCGTAACCCTGTAGGAGCGGCCTTGTGTCGCGATGGAGGGCAAAGCCCTCCCATGGGCCTGTCTGCCAGACATTGGAGTCAATGCATAGCAACCTACCATTGTCCCCGGCCCCAATGCACCGGCTTTTTCAATTGGCGATGTGCAGCTCGTGAGTCTTCAGGTCGGCCTCGTGCGCGGCGAGAATCTCCGGCAGCGAGTTGCGCAGGTACTCGACCCAGGTCTTGATCTTCGCATCCAGGTACTGGCGCGAGGGGTAGATGGCGTACAGGTTCAGCTCCTGCAGGCGGTACTCCGGCAGGATGCGCACCAGGCTGCCGTCGCGCAGGCCGTCGATGGCCGAGTAGATCGGCAGCACGCCCACGCCCATGCCGGCGCGGATTGCAGTCTTCATGGCATCGGCCGAGTTCACCTGGAACGGCGAGCTGGTGATGTTGACCATCTCCTGCCCTTCGGGGCCGTCGAACAGCCATTTTTCCAGCGGGATCACCGGGCTGACCATGCGCAGGCACGAATGCTTGAGCAGGTCGGCCGGGCGGTTGGCGAAGCCGTTGCGCGCCACATAGGCGGGCGATGCGCAGACGATGCTGTAGGTGATGCCCAGGCGCTGCGAAACGAAGCCCGAGTCGGGCAGCTCGGTGGCCAGCACGATGGACACGTCGTAGCCCTCTTCGAGCAAGTCGGGCACGCGGTTGGCCATGGTCAGGTCGAAGGTCACGTCCGGGTGCGAGTCGCGGTAGCGGGTGATGGCATCGACCACGAAGTGCTGGCCCACACCAGTCATCGAATGCACCTTCAACTGCCCGGCGGGGCGGGCGTGGGCATCGCTGGCCTCGGCTTCGGCTTCTTCGACGAAGGTGAGGATCTGTTCGCAGCGCATCAGGTAGCGCTTGCCTGCCTCGGTCAGCGCAATGCGCCGGGTGGTGCGGTTGAGCAGGCGGGTTTGCAAGTGGGCTTCCAGGTTGGAGACCGCCCGCGACACGTTGGCGGTGGTCGTATCCAGTTGCGCCGCGGCAGCGGTGAAGCTGCCGAGCTGGGCTACGCAACTGAAAGCACGCATGTTTTGCAGGGTGTCCATGGGTCACTCTCGGTTTAGAGGACAAAATTGTGACATGAAGTGGCGGGAATGCCTTTCCTACCAAAGCCGGATTATCGCTGTTTTGGTAACAAAGATTCGCAGGAATATGCGCTTATCGCCAATGAAACCCGCCCCTAGAATTGCCCGGCCCCTCCACCTCTTCCTCGGGAAATCGCAGCTGTGCCGCGTCGCAACGTCAGAGCGCTCCAAGCGCTCAGTGCCTGTGCCCTTTGTTTCACCTTGAGCGGCTGTATCGGAACCTGGGGCATCGCCCCGCAAAGCAAGACCCTTAAGGCCAACCAACTCGCCACCGACGATGCAATCCGCGAGGCCGCCCGTGATGCCCACTGGCCCGCCCAGCAGTGGTGGCGTGCCTATGGCGACCCGCAGTTGAATGATTGGGTTTCCCAGGCTCTGGCCGGCAGCCCCAGCCTCGCCATGGCCGCTGCCCGGGTGCGCGAGGCCAAGGCCCTGGCCGGGGTGGTGGAGTCGGCCGAAAAACTCCAGGCCAACGGCACGGCCACACTCAAGCGCCACAACTGGCCCGAGGATCAGTTCTACGGCCCGGGCGCGTTGTCTGGTGCCAATACCTGGGACAACAACGCCGCCATCGGCTTCAGCTATGCGCTGGACCTGTGGGGCCGCGAGCGCAATGCCAGCGAGCAGGCCGTGGACCAGGCGCACATGAGCGTTGCCGAGGCGCGCCAGGCCCAGCTGGAGCTGGAGAACAACGTGGTGCGCAGTTACATCCAGCTGAGCCTGCACTACGCCCGGCGCGATATCGTGCTGGCCGAACTCGCCCAGCAGGAGCAGATCGTCGCCCTGGCCAAGCGCCGCCTGGACGGTGGCATCGGCACCCATTTCGAAGTGAGCCAGGCCGAGGCGCCGCTGCCGGAAACCCACCGCCAGCTCGACAGCCTCAATGAAGAAATCGCCCTGACCCGCAACCAGCTGGCCGCCCTGGCCGGCAAGGGCCCGGGGCAGGGCGCCAGGTTGCAGCGCCCGGCCCTGAGCCTTGGTGCGCCGCTGGCGCTGCCATCGAACCTGCCCGCCGAACTGGTCGGCCAGCGCCCCGACGTGGTCGCCAGCCGCTGGCAGGTGGCGGCCCAAGCCCGTGGTATCGACGTGGCCCACGCGGGCTTTTTCCCCAACGTCGACCTGGTCGGCAGCCTCGGCTTCATGGCCACCGGCGGCGGCCCGCTGGAATTTCTTACCGGGCGCAAGTTCAACTACAACGTGGGACCTGCCATCAGCTTGCCGGTCTTCGACGGCGGCCGCCTGCGCTCGCAACTGGGCGTAGCCTCGGCCGGCTATGACGTGGCTGTGGCCCGCTACAACCAGACGGTGATCGGCGCGCTGAAGAACATCTCCGACCAGTTGATCCGCCGCGAGTCGATGCGGGAGCAGGCGCACTTCGCCGCACAAAGCGTCGCCGCTGCGCAGAAGACCTACGACATCGCCACCGTCGCCTTCCAGCGTGGCCTCACCGATTACCTCAACGTGCTCAACGCGCAGACTTTGCTGTTCCGCCAGCAGCAGGTGCAGCAGCAGGTTCAAGCCGCACGCCTGGTGGCCCACGCCGAGCTGGTCACCGCCCTGGGTGGCGGCCTGCAGGCCGGCGACGACGTCCCCGACGAGCAGCACCAGGCAGCGCCGAAAACCCCTGCCGCGCTGACCCTGTTCGACAAGGCGGGCCACGCCCGATGAGCAGTTCAAGCCTGCCCCTGCGCTGGCTGCACAGCCTGGAATGGCGCCGGGGCTTCTTTGCCTGGGCGCGCACCGACGGCGTCACCTGGGTGTATATCTTCAAGGTGCTGGCCGCCGCCTTCATCACCCTGTGGCTGGCCATGCGCCTTGAGCTGCCGCAGCCGCGCACGGCGATGATCACCGTGTTCATCGTGATGCAGCCGCAAAGCGGCCATGTGTTCGCCAAGAGTTTCTACCGGGTGCTCGGCACCTTGGCAGGTTCTGCGATGATGGTGGCGCTGATCGCGATCTTCCCGCAGAACACCGAGCTGTTCTTGCCCAGCCTGGCGCTGTGGGTGGGCCTGTGCTCGGCCGGTGCCATGCGCTACCGCACCTTCCGCGCCTATGGCTTCGTGCTGGCCGGCTACACCGCGGCGATGATCGGCTTGCCGGTGCTGCAACACCCCGACCAGGCGTTCATGGCGGCCGTGTGGCGGGTGCTGGAAATTGCCCTGGGCATTCTGGTGTCGACCTTCGTCAGCGCGGCGATACTGCCGCAGTCGGCCAGTGCCGCCATGCGCAACGCCCTGTACCAGCGCTTCGGCACCTTCGCCGGGGTGGTGGTGGAAGCCCTGCGCGGCGACAGCCAGCGTGACCGCTACGAAACCAGCAACGTACGTTTCGTGGCCGAAGCCGTGGGCCTTGAAAGCCTGCGCAACGTCACCGCCTTCGAAGACCCGCACATGCGCCGGCGCTCTGGCCGGCTGGTGCGCATGAACAGCGAGTTCATGGCCATCACCACCCGTTTCAACGCCCTGCACCGCCTGCTGGAGCGCCTGCGCGCACGCGGCCCCTTGCAGATTGTCGGCGCCATCGAGCCGGGCCTGGCAACCCTTGCCGAATTGCTCGAGCCCTACGTGGGCCGGGCGCTGACCGATGCCGACGCACTGCGCCTGGCGCTGGAGCTGGGCACCTACAAGGAAGGCCTGCAAGCCCAGGTGCGCGCCCTGCGCGCCGAGTACCTGGCCACCGGGCCCAGCGAAGCCGACCTGCTGGATTTCCACACCGCCTTCGAGCTGCTGTACCGCTTCGTTGACGAGATGTTCAGCTACGCCGAAACCCACGCCTCCCTTGCCGCCCATACCCATGAGCGCGAGCAGTGGGACGAGCCCTATGTGGCCCAGACCAGCTGGCTGGTGTCGCTGGCCGCCGGGGTGCGGGCGTCTGCGGTGCTGTTGTTGCTGGGCAGCTACTGGCTGCTCAGCGACTGGCCCAGCGGCGCCATGATGACCCTGATTGCCACGGTCACCGTGGGCCTGTCGGCGGCCTCGCCGAACCCTAAGCGCATGGCGTTCCAGATGGCCTGCGGCACCGCCATCGGCGCCTTCGTCGGGTTCTTCGAGACCTTCTTCGTATTCCCCTGGATCGACGGTTTCCCGCTGCTGTGCATGGTGCTGGCGCCGGTGTTCGTGCTCGGTGCATTCCTTGCCTCGCGCCCGGCCTACGCCGGCTACGGCCTGGGCCTGCTGGTGTTCTTCGCCATCGGCTCGGTGCCCAACAACCTGACGGTGTACGACCCCTACAGCTTCATCAACGACTACATCGGCATGGTCATCGGCATGTTCGTCTGCGCCGCCGCCGGGGCGATCATCCTGCCGCCGAACAGCCGCTGGCTGTGGAGCCGCCTTGAGCAAGCGCTGCGCGAGCAGGTGCTGTTTGCCATCAGCGGGCGCCTGCGCGGCCTGGGCTCGGCCTTCGAAAGCCGCACCCGCGACCTGCTGCACCAGGCCTATGGCCTGGCCGCCGGCCAGCCGAAGGTGCAGAGCGAGCTGATGGGCTGGATGTTCACGGTGCTGGAGATTGGCCACGCGGTGATCGAGCTGCGCAAGGAGCAGGCCCGCGCGCCGGTGCACCCGGCCTACGCCGAAAGCCAGCCGTGGCGCCAGGCCATCCGCGTCATGGGCCGGGCGCTGGCGCGCTTGTTCCTGCAGCCCAGCGCCAGCAACCACGAACGCGCCCTGGTGGCGGTGGATCACGCCATCAGCCGCGTGCAGGCCACCGACGAGCCCTTCGCCCGGCACTTCGACACCTCGGTGCTGCGCCGGGCGCAGAGCTACCTGCATTTCATCCGCACCTCGTTGCTCGACCCCCAGTCGCCACTGGCCCCGGCCAAAGGACTGCACCATGCCCCGTGAAATCGCCTTCCATGGCGTGTACATGCCCACCATGACCTTGATGTTCCTGTTCGCCCTGGGCCTGGCCTGGGGGCTGGACCGCTTCATCGCAAGCCATGACGGCTACCGCTTCTTCTGGCACCCGGCGCTGCTGCGCCTGAGCCTGTTCGTCTGCCTGTTCGGCGCCCTGGCGCTGTCGCTCTACTGGTGAGAAACCTTCGATGAAAAAGTTCTTCAGCCTGATCGCCACCCTGCTGGTGCTGACTGCTGCCGTGGTGATCGGCCGGCAGTTGTGGCTGCACTACATGACCACCCCCTGGACCCGCGACGGGCGCGTGCGCGCCGACATCATCAACGTGGCCGCCGATGTGCCGGGCTATGTGGTGGATGTGCCGGTAAAAGACAACCAGCAGGTGAAGAAGGGCGACGTGCTGATGCGCATCGACGCCGAGCACTACCAGCTGGCGGTGGACCAGGCCAAGGCCATGGTCGCCTCGCGCAAGGCCACCTGGGAGATGCGCAAGGTCAACGCCAGGCGCCGCGCCGACATGGACAACCTGGTGATCTCCAAGGAGAACCGCGACGACGCCAGCAACATCGCAAGCTCGGCCCTGGCCGACTACCAGCACGCCCAGGCCGAGCTGGCCGCCGCCGAGCTGAACCTCAAACGCACCGAAATCATCGCCACCGTCGATGGCTACGTGACCAACCTGAACATCCACAAGGGCGACTACGCCCGTACCGGCGAGGCGGTGATGGCGGTGGTGGATGAGCATTCGTTCTGGGTGTATGGCTTTTTCGAAGAAACCAAGCTGCCCCACGTGAAAGTGGGCGACAAGGCCGAGCTGCAGATGATGAGCGGCGAGCGCCTGAATGGCCATGTTGAGAGCATCGCCCGCGGCATCTACGACCGCGACAACCCGCAAAGCCGCGAGCTGGTTGCCGATGTGAACCCGACCTTCAACTGGGTGCGCCTGGCCCAGCGGGTGCCGGTGCGCATTCACATCGATGAAGTGCCCGAGGGGTATCTGCTGGCGGCGGGGACGACTTGTACGGTGGTGGTGAAACCGGCCGCTACAGAGAACTGATAGTTTTGCCAGCTATCCAGGCCTGCTCACTCGGACGATAGTGGTAGTGATGGTTTCGTCGGGTAGGGCAGATGGAGGGCGCAAAGATGAGCGCAGCTGCACGCAGGTCAAGTTATTGGCGGGGCTACGGGCCCTACGGCTATTCCAGCCTCCTCGTCGAGGCTCCATGGCTGCTCGGGTTCAATGGTGCTCATGCTGATGCACTTACTGGCAACTACGCGCTGGGGAACGGACACAGGACTTACAACGTCAGGCTGATGCGCTTCCAGGGCCCGGACAGGCTGAGCCCCTTCGGTCGTGGAGGCCTGAATGCCTATGCCTACTGCATGGGTGATCCTGTGAATCAGGTTGACCCGTCGGGGCAGTTTTCCTTTAAACGTACTTGGCAGAAGCTGACAGGAGGGCCGAAGCGGGTCGGATCTTTCGGGGCGCTGACGAACACCAACGTTGGCCGAGTCAAGGAAGAGGTCGTGATCACCGAACGGAACTTGCGTCAGGGGCAGGCAAAGCTTGATGTCGTAAAGGACGCCAGTTCTCTGGACGGTGTATTTCGCTCATCCTCCCCGATGACCCACAAGTGGCTGGTTACCGACAAGGGTGAACTGATCGTCGGCAGTTTCGAACATGCCCAGGTCTACTCCACTCACGCGAGCTTTGCCGCCATTGCAGCCCGGAAGCATGGGACCAGTCCGGCCGTTGTGGCCGCTAGGGAGTTCGTGATGAAGAAAGAGAAAATTGTGCTGACCAACTACAGCGGCCATTACAAGACACCTTACGACAGGCTGTGGTCGGTGAAGATGCATATGGAGCAGTTGGCTCCGGATGTGAAGATCGTGAGGCAGTCCTACCTGGCTGCTCAGCCATAGGCAATTAGCGGCAAGGACGCCATCGCGGGGCAAGCCCGCTCCCACGCATCTACCGCGTGGGAGCGGGCTTGCCCCGCGATGGCGGCCTTGAACTCCTACGAATCGCGCCCTCGGCCAACCTCCACATCATCCATCACCGCCTTGGCCATATCGCTCAGCAAGTGCGCCCCCCAACCCAGGTTCGCCTCGCCATCGGTGGCCGCCAGCAGGGTCATGCGCTTCACGCAGGTCATGATCGCCGAGGCCTGCTCCATCGCAAGCTTTGCATCCTGCCCGGGCTGCACCCGAAACAGCGGCTGCTCACCATCGCCATAGCCGAAGCCGGTCACGCCGGCTGTCTTGTCGTTCATCTTGATCACTCCCTTGTCAGTGCCTGACCTGGATCTTGCCCAGGGCGGTTTCCACCAGCGTGCTGGCGGCTTCGAGCTCGTGCATGGTCGCCAGCGACAGGCCACGGCCTGACGAGGTGGCTTGCAGCAGGGCGTTCTGGTGGGTGACCGCGATGGCGCTGAACAGTCGTTCGGAAACCTGGATCAGCAGGTCTTCGAGGAGGGTTGAGAGTTCGGGGGAAAGGGGTGGGTCGGGGACTATCTTCAGCATGGCAATGCTCCTGACGTAGTTGGAGCTACCACCGAGCGCGGCTAAACGAATGGGTGGCAGCTGTACGCGGGTTAGCCGACCGGGACGTCAGGCACCCGGCGCACCCGAAGGTGCCCCGCGCACAGTTGCCATGAAGCGCCGCTACCGATTGCCCGGTACCGAATTGGCAGTGCTGTGTCCGACGTGTTGCGAGCGGCTAAGCCCGGTCGTTGAATGGGCAACGACCCGGCGAGACTAGGGCGCGATCGGAGGCACAGCAATGGCCTGAAAGGGGCTGGGAGTATGTTTGGGAAATGGACTACAGGGAATGGGGAAAGTCTGATGGAAATTGGCTTTTTGCACCGTTTCCAGAGCAGGTGAGATGAAACCTCATATGCCTATGTTGATGCTCTTCGATGTGTTTGTAGGAAATGGACTTCAAAAGCATAAAAAGAATGGCCCAGCAAAAGCGGGGCCATTGATACGTACCTAGCGTCATCACCGGCATGACCAGAAGGGCTTCCGGGAGAGGGCGGCTTAGGGCTGCAGGCAAATGCTAATACAGGACGCATCTGATTGCCAAAACTAGGCCGGGCTCAGTCACTCGAATAGGCATTTTCGAAACATTGATTTGCTCGTTACTCGCCCAACCCTACCAAAACCGGGACTTTAACCCGGTCAATCACCTTGGCACTGATCGACGGGTCCAGCAGCCTGCCGAGCCGCGACAGATGCCGGTGCCCCATGATGATCAGCTCGCATTCAAGCTCCCGGGCCTTGGCGACGATGGCCTCCACCGGTTGCCCGGCGACCATGCAGCCGAGGCTGTCGAAGCCGGCTTCGCGCAGGGCGCGCACGGCGGTGGCGACGGCGCGTTCGGCCAGTTGCTGTTCGTCGCAGGCCGCGGGGTATTCCACAAGCTCCTGCTCGGTGTAGGCCTTGGGCTGGTCGTGCACGGCGAAGGTGCTGTCGATGGCCAGCAGCACGTGCAAGGTGTGCTCGCCGGGGCGGCAGTAGCGGCGGGCCAGGGTGAGCAGAGCGCCGGCGGCGGGGGAGGCGTCGATGGCGATCAGGACTGGGTGGGGCATGGGGCTTCCTTACAGGGTCCAGGCAGGTCGGGCCCCATCGCCGGCAAGCCGGCTCCTACAAGGAGATGCGCTGCCTGTAAGGGCCGGCATGCTGGCGATGAAGGTCAGCGCATTCTCGATGCATTGCCCCCCGCAAATAAATGGCCCCCCACGCACGGCGCCATTGCGTCTGACGCAATCCAGCAACCTGCTACCATCGCGTTTCCCACAGCAGTCACGGAAAACTGCCATGCAACTCCCGGACATGAACCTGCTCGTCGCCCTCGATGCCCTGCTCGACGAGGGCAGTGTGGTCGGCGCGGCGCAGCGCATGAACCTGAGCCCGGCAGCCATGAGCCGCACCCTGGGGCGCATTCGCGATGCCATGGGCGACCCGATCCTGGTGCGCGCCGGGCGCGGCCTGGTGCCCACGCCCCGGGCACTGGCCCTGCGTGACCAGGTGCGGCTGCTGGTGGAGCAGGCCGGGCAGGTGTTTCGCAGTGGCGACGAGGTGGACCTGGCCAACCTCGACCGGGCTTTCAACATTCGCACCAACGACCTGTTCATCGCCCTGTACGGCGCCCGCTTGCTGCACATGATGATGGCCGAGGCGCCGAACACCGTGCTGCGTTTCGTGCCTGAGCACCAGGGCGATGACGACCTGGTGCTGCGCAACGGGCAGATCGACCTGGTGGTCAGTTCGAGTATCGAGCTGGTGCCCGAGATCAAGGTGCAGAGCCTGTTCGACACCTGGTTCGTCGGCCTGGCGCGGGCCGACCACCCGATCTTCGACGATGAAATCACCCCGGAGCGTTTTGCCATATACCCGCAGATCAGCGTGTCGCGGCGCGGGCGGGCCAACGGGCCGATCGATGTGGAGCTGGGCACCCACGGCGTGCAGCGGCGGGTGGCGTTGATTACCCCAAGTTTTCATTCGGCGATGTTCTCGCTGCCCGAATCCGACCTGATTCTGCCGATGCCGGCGAACATCCTCGGCAGCGTGGCCAAGTTCGGTTTGCCGCTGCGTTCGTTCGAAATTCCGGTGCCGCTGGAGAAGGTGCGGGTGATGCAGGCCTGGCACCCAAGGTTCGACAACGACCCGGCGCACCGCTGGTTGCGCAGGACCATGAAGGCCTGTTGCGGCGGTGAGCCTTGATCGAGTGGAATGGCCTGATTCCCTGTGGGAGCGGCCTTGTGTCGCGATGGGCTGCGAAGCAGCCCCAGAACTTCGGCACCATACAAGATTGCTGGGGCTGCTTCGCAGCCCATCGCGACACAAGGCCGCTCCCACAGAGATCGCGTCACCTTCCGAAAACGCCGATTGCGTCTGGCGCAACATAAACCTTCCAACAAGTCGCTTTCCGTCAGCATTCGACCTTCTTAGACTTGCCCCAGCCAAAAATTTGTTGCTGGAGATGTCTTCCCATGAGTTCCCTGACCGCGCCCTCTGCCGCGCTGGCCGCCGCCCCCGCGCCGGCCGCCCCTGTGCAGACGGCGTTTGGCGTGCAGGTGGTGGTGGGGCTGTTCGGCGTGTTGCTGGCGGTGCTGTGCGCCGGGCTCAACGAGGCGGTGACCAAGATATCGCTCGGCGATATTCGCGGCGCCATGGGCATCGGCGCCGACGAGGGTGCCTGGCTGCTGGCGGTGTACAGCGCCGCCTCGGTATCGGCCATGGCCTTTGCGCCGTGGCTGGCCACCACCTTCTCCTTGCGCCGCTTCACCATGACCGCTGTCGGCCTGTTCGCCGTGCTCGGCCTGCTGCAACCCTTCGCCCCCAACCTGCACAGCCTGATGCTGCTGCGCGTGCTGCAGGGCTTCGCCTCGGGTGCCCTGCCGCCGATGTTGATGAGCGTGGCGCTGCGCTTTCTGCCGCCGGGCATCAAGGTGTACGGCCTGGCCTGCTACGCCCTGACCGCCACCTTCGGCCCCAACCTGGGCACGCCGCTGGCGGGGCTGTGGACCGAGTACGTCGGCTGGCAGTGGGCGTTCTGGCAGATCATCCTGCCGTCGCTGGTGGCCATTGCCTGCGTCGGCTGGGGCCTGCCCCAGGACCCGCTGCGCCTGGAGCGCTTCAAGCAGTTCGACTGGCGCGGCGTGTTGCTTGGCCTGCCGGCCATCAGCTGCATCGTGTTGGGGTTGTCCCTGGGCGATCGCTGGGGCTGGTTCGATTCGCCCCTGATCTGCTGGCTGCTGGGCGGCGGCCTGTTGTTGCTGGTGCTGTTCATGCTCAACGAATGGTCCGAGCCGCTGCCGTTCTTCCAGTTGCGCATGCTTGGGCGGCGCAACCTGAGTTTCGCTTTGGTGACCCTGGCCGGGGTGCTGATCGTGCTTTCAGGCGTTGGCAGCATTCCGTCGGCGTACCTGGCGCAAATCCAGGGCTACCGCCCGGCGCAGACCAGCCCGCTGATGATGCTGGTGGCCATGCCGCAACTGATCGCCCTGCCGCTCACCGCGGCGCTGTGCAACATCCGTGCAGTGGACTGCCGCTGGGTACTGGCGGTGGGCCTGGCGATGCTGGCGGCCTCGTGCGTGGGCAGCAGCCTGCTGACTTCGCAGTGGATTCGCGGCGACTTCTACCCCTTCTACCTGCTGCAGGTGTTCGGCCAGCCGATGGCGGTGCTGCCACTGCTGATGCTCTCGACCAACGGCATGACCCCGCAGGAAGGCCCGTTCGCCTCCAGCTGGTTCAACACCGTGAAGGGCCTGGCGGCGGTGATTGCCGGTGGCCTGCTCGACGCCCTGGGCACCCTGCGCCGGCATTTTCATTCCAACCACCTGGTGGACAGCCTGGGCAATGCGCCGCTGCTCGACGACAACGCTGCGAATCTGGCCAAGCGCATCCATGACCAGGCCTTGGTGCTGACCTCTGCCGACCTTTACCTGGTGATGGCGTGCATCGCCGTTGCCTTGATCTGCCTGATCCCCTTCGTGCCTACCCGGGTCTACCCGCCGCGTGCGGTGGCTTGAGCCTGTGGATGAATTCGAGAAACATAAAATGACCCCCAACCGCAAAACGCTTTTCATCGGCTCGGTACTGGCCGTGGCCGTGCTGGCCGCCATCGCCGGCCCCTGGCTGTTCGGCAGCGACCAGCGCCAGAGCACCAACGACGCCTATGTAACCGCTGACTACACCGTGGTGGCGCCCAAGGTCGCAGGTTTCATCAAAGAGGTGCTGGTGGAGGACAACCAGCAGGTCGAGGCCGGCCAGTTGCTGGCGACCATCGATGACCGCGACTACCAGGCCGCCCTTGATGCTGCCCAGGCCCAACTGCTGGTGGCCAAGGCCCAGAGCCTGGACGCCCGCGCCACCTTGGAGCGCCAGGCGGCGCTGATCGCCCAGGCCGAGGCCGCGGTCAAAGCTGCCCAGGCCGAAGTGGCCTTCGCCGACCATGAGGTGGGCCGCTACAGCCGCCTGGCCGAGCAGGGCGCCGGCACCGTGCAGAACGCCCAGCAGGCGCGCAGCCGGGTCGACCAGGCCCGGGCGCGGCTGGCCAACACCCAGGCCGCGCTGCTGGCCACGCGCAAGCAGGTGGACATTCTCACCGCCCAGGTGGCCAGTGCCAACGGCCAGCTCAAGCGCGCCGAAGCGGGCCTGGAAAAGGCCCAGCTGGACCTCTCCTACACCCACATCAGTGCCCCGGTGGACGGCATGGTCGGCGAGCGTGCGCTGCGCGTAGGCGCCTACGTCAACCCCGGTGCGCGGCTGCTGTCGGTGGTGCCGCTGGCGCGGGCCTACATCGTCGGCAACTTCCAGGAAACCCAGCTGACCCATGTGCAGCCAGGGCAGCCGGTGACCATCAGCGTCGATACCTTTGCCGGCGAAAAGCTCCATGGCCACGTCGAGAGCATCGCCCCGGCCACCGGGGTGACCTTCGCGGCCGTTAAACCCGATAACGCCACCGGCAACTTCACCAAGGTGGTGCAGCGCATTCCGGTGAAGATCGTCTTCGACGACGGCCAGCCGCTGCTTGCGCGCCTGCGGGTGGGCATGTCGGTGGAGGCGACCATCGATACCCAGGGTGACCAGTTGGCGGGTAAAGAGGTGACCGCGCGATGAGCGGCCAAGTTAAACATGTTGAGAACGTCGGGGCTTGTAGGAGCGGCCTTGTGCCGCGAATGGGGCGTGCAGCGGCCCCGGCATTACTGGCCGCGCTGCTGGCTGGTTGCACCCTCGGCCCGGACTTCCAGCGCCCGACCACTGATGCCCCGCAAGCCTGGGCCGCCCTGCAAGGCGAAGCCGCCACCAGCCAACCCGTAGCCGAACCCTTGGAGCTGCGCTGGTGGGACAGTTTCCACGACGCGCAGCTCAGCGCGCTTATCCAGAAAGTCGCCGAGCGCAACCTCGACCTGCAGATGGCCAGCGCCCGCCTGCTGCAAAGCCGGGCCCTGCGCGGCACCGTGGCCGCCGATGAAGCACCGTCGGTAGATGCGAACGCTGGCTACAGCCGCGCGCGCAACAGCGCCGAAGGCCTCAACGACCCGTCGGGCAAGGCCGGTAAAGAAGCCTACAACCTGTGGCAGGGCGACCTGGTCGCCGGTTGGGAGCTCGACCTGTGGGGCCGTGTGCGCCGCCAGGTCGAGGCCGCCGATGCCAGTGTCGAGGTGGCCGAGAACGACCGCAACGGCGTGCTGCTGGCACTGCTCTCGGAGACCGCCGGCAACTACATCCAGCTGCGCGCCGTACAGCACACCCTGCAGGTGACCGAAGACAACCTCAAGGTCGCCCGGCACAGCCTGAAGCTCTCCGAAGACCGCCAGGCCGAAGGTGTAGCCACCCGGCTCGACGTGGCCCAGGCCAGCGCCCAGGTGGCCTCGATCGAAGCCCGACTGCCAACGCTCGAAGCCCGCCGCGACGACCTGATCAACGCCTTGAGCCTGCTCGCCGCCGAACCGCCGCGCAGCCTGCAGGCCCAGTTGCAGCAGGCTGCCGACTTGCCGGCGCCGCAGCAGCGCTTCGCTATCGGCGTGCCGTCGGAGCTGGCCGAGCGCCGCCCCGACATTCGCCAGGCCGAAGCCCGTCTGCATGCTGCCACCGCCAGCATCGGCGTGGCCAAGGCCGACTTTTACCCGAGCATTCGCCTGTCGGGCAGTGTCGGCTTCCAGGCCATGCAGCTGTCGGACTTCGGCGGTTGGGATTCGCGCCGCTTCGCCTTCGGCCCGCAACTGTCGCTGCCGATTTTCGAAGGCGGGCGGCTCAAGGGCACGCTGCAGCTGCGCGAGGCGCAGCAGCAGGAAGCGGCGCTGAACTACCGCAAGGTGGTGCTCGGCGCCTGGCACGAGATCGACGACGTGCTGCGCCTGTACAACGCCAGCCAGCTGCGCCGCGACCACCTGGCCGAGGCCGTGCGGCAGAACCGCATCGCCCTGGAAACCGCCCAGCGTCAGTACGTGGAAGGCGCGGTGGACTTTCTCAACGTGCTGACTGTGCAATCGGCGCTGCTGGCCAGCGAGGAGCAGTGGATCGACAGCTCGGCGGCTGTGTCGCAGGCGCTGGTAGGCCTGTACAAGGCCCTGGGTGGTGGCTGGCAGGCGTTCGACAAGGCCTGATGGCTGTCACGCGCAAAGCCAGAAACAAACGCAGCTCCTGTCAAAGCGGGCGCAACAAGCCAAAGCGCTTGCGCAGCACCCAGTCCAGCAAGCGCTGCGGCAGCAGCCGTGCCATCAGCGGCAGGGCGGTGCTGCCATTGCCGATGCGCACCAGCGCCGGCACCGGCGACTTGCGCGTGGCGGCCAGCAACTCCTGGGCGAACACCGCAGCTGGGGTGGGCCGGTCCTGCGAGGCGCGCGCCCGGGCCTGCACCTGTTCGCGCAGCGGCCACCACGGCGAATCGGCGCCCAGCACCTGCTCGGCCTGCTGCTGGGCGTTGCTGGCGAACTGCGAGGCGATGGCGCCGGGTTGCACTTCCATCACCCGGATGCCGAACGGCGCCAGCTCCAGGCGCAGGGCATCGCACAGGCCGTGCACGGCAGCCTTGGAGGCGCAGTAGGCGCCGGCGAACGGGGTTACCAGCACGCCGGAGACGCTGCCGATGTTCACCACCAGCCCGCGCGAGCGGCGCAGCAGCGGGAACAGCGCGCGGGTTACGCCGACCACGGCGAACACGTTGGTTTCGAACTGCTGGCGCATGGCGTCGACGCCGCCGTCCAGCAGCGGGCCCATGGCGCCGTAGCCGGCGTTGTTGATGAGCATGTCCAGTTGCGGCAGCTCCTCGGCCAGGCGGGCGAGGGCGTCGGCATCGTTGACGTCCAGTTGCCGGGCGGTGAAGCCGGCACTGGTCAGCTGTTCGACATCCTGCTGCTTGCGGGCGGTTGCCCAGACATCGTGGCCGGCATCGCGGAAGGCGTCGGCCAGGGCGCGGCCGATGCCGCTGGAACAACCGGTGATGAGGACGGTGGGCATGGGGCGGGCCTGTTCTGTGTGGGTATGGAGAACCCTATCGCGGGGCAAGCCCGCTCCCACGAACACACCGTGGGAGCGGGCTTGCCCCGCGATAGGGCTGAATCAATTGGCGAATGTACCTTGCAGGTGCTCGGCACGAAACTCCAGGGTCTGTGCCCGGTACCCCGAGCGCAGTGGCGGCACCGGCAGGCAGTCGCTCCACTCGCGGCCCGGCTGCAATTCGCCGGGGCCTCGGTAGCGTGGGGCGTTGTAGGTATTCTCGGCCAGGTTCACGGTGTCGCCGGGGGCATAGGCCGCCACGCGCCAGCGCAGTTCGGTCAGCGGGGCCTTGTTGCCGTTTTTCATGCGCACCTGCAAGGCGCGGTCGGCGGGGCACTGGTCGGGGGCGTAGCTCAGGCGGATGTCCAGGCGGGCCAGTTGCGAGGCCTCGCGGGTGTCCTGCCAGACCACCCCCAGCGCCACCAGCCCCAGGCCGCACACGGCCGCCAGGGAAATCGGCAGGGCCTTGGCCGGGTAGCGCAGCAGCAGGACCAGCCAGGTGAGGATGAGCAGGGCGCCGATGATCATGGTGGGCAGGCCTTGGTGGCGGGGGTTCGATCATCCTAGCGGGAAATGGGGTGGGGCTCAAAAGCATCGCCGGCAAGCCGGCTCCTGCAGGGATCTTTGCAGGAGCCGGCTTGCCGGCGATCGGGCCCTCAGCGGTTACTGCGCGATGGTCTTCACCGAAACCCCGCGCTCCACCGGCGTGGAGGTACGCCCATACACATCCTCGAAGCGCTCGATGTCATCTTCGCCCAGGTAGCTGCCGGACTGCACCTCGATGATCTCCAGCGGGATCTTGCCCGGGTTGCGCAGGCGGTGCACCGAGGCGATCGGGATGTAGGTGGACTGGTTCTCGGTCAGCAGGAACACGTTCTCGTCGCAGGTCACCTCGGCGGTGCCGGAGACCACGATCCAGTGCTCGGCGCGGTGGTGGTGCATCTGCAGCGACAGCGCAGCACCGGGCTTGACGGTGATGTGCTTGACCTGGAAACGCCCGCCCATGTCCACCGAGTCGTACGAGCCCCACGGGCGGTACACCTCGAGGTGGTTCTGGGTCTCGGTCCGGCCTTGCGCGTCGAGGGTGTTGACCAGTTGCTTGACCCCCTGAACCTTGTCCTTGTGGGCGATCATCATGGCGTCCTTGGTTTCGACCACCACGATGTTCTCAAGGCCGATCACCGACACCAGCTTGCCGTTGCCGTGGATCATGCAGTTGTGGCTGTCCTGCACCACCACATCGCCCTTGGTGACGTTGCCGTTGTCGTCTTTTTCGTGCACGTCCCACAGCGACGACCAGCAGCCCACGTCGCTCCAGCCGGCCGACAGCGGCACCACGCAAGCGCGCTGGGTCTTTTCCATCACCGCGTAGTCGATGGAGTTGTCCGGGCAGCAGGCGAAAGTGGCTTCGTCGATGCTCAGCACATCGGCCTCTTCGTCGCTGCGCTCCAGGGCCAGCAGGCAGGTGTCGTAGATGTCCGGGTCGTGCTTTTTCAGCTCTTCGAGGAAGCGGCTGGCGCGGAACAGGAACATGCCGCTGTTCCAGAAGTAGCCGCCGGCGCGGACGAACTCGTTGGCGCGTTTTTCATCGGGCTTTTCGACGAACTGCGCAACCCGCGCCACGCCTTCGGGCAGCAGCGCGTCCTGGCTGGAGCGGATGTAGCCGTAGCCGGTTTCAGGCTTGGTCGCCGGCACGCCGAACAGCACCATCTCGCCACGCTCGGCGGCCACGGTGGCCAGGGCCAGGGCACGTTGCAGGGCTTTCTGGTCCTCGATCACGTGGTCGGCCGGCAGCACCAGCATCAACTCGTCACGGCCTTCGTTGACCAGCTTCATGGCGGTCATCGCCACCGCAGGGGCGGTGTTGCGCCCGAACGGCTCCATGAGGATGGCCTGGGTTTCAAGTTTCAGGGCGCCCAGCTGCTCCTGGACGATGAACTTGTGGTCCTTGTTGCAGACCACGATGGGGGTGTCCATGCCTTCGAACACCAGGCGCTCGATGGTCTGCTGGAACAGCGTGTGTTCGCCGGTCAGTGCCAGGAACTGCTTGGGGAACTGCTTGCGCGACAGAGGCCACAGACGCGAACCGCTACCACCAGAAAGAATTACCGGGATCATCATGTTTCTCCAATAGTTTTTAAGAGGCAGGGGGATCAGTTGCTAGCCACGGGGCGAGTTACCCACACCGGCGACAGGCTGTTGCCGGAACCGGTGACATACAGCACGGCCGCTTCGCCGCGCTCCAGGGCGACGGGTTTGACGTCGCCGACTTTCTTGTCGCCTGCATACAGGGCAAGGTTGACCTTGACCGGATTGATTTCACGTTCGCCACGGCCCTTGGCAGCCACCGGCTTGACCACTTCGGTCTTGCCGTCGGCGGTCTTCAGGGTCAGCTGCTGGTCGCTCAAGTTCTGCACGCGCACCAGGGCTTTCTGCTTGTTCTTGAACGGCGGCTCTTCGATCAGTTGCGGGTTGCCGCCTGCGTTGTTGACCAGGGTGTAGTACTTGTCGGCAGCCAGCTTCACCGGCACGCTCTTGCCGCCCACCTGGGCTGTGTAGTCACCGCCTGGCAGGAAGCTGAAGTCGCTGCTGGCCTGGGCGCCGACCTGCTTGATCTGGGTGTTGCCCACCGATGCTGCGGTCGGGGCACTGGCTGCGTTGTACAGGCGCACGAAGGTCGAGCCCTTGGGTGCGCTTGGGCCATACAGGGCGGCGTCGGCGCCGGCGAAGGCCTGCATCGAAGCCAGGGTCAGGCCGGCCGCGAGGGTGAGGGCTTTGGCAATTTTGGTTTTGCTAGTCATGTGCGTGTTCCTCTCTATCAGTGGTCCGTCCGGTTGGACGACAAGGCCAGGTTTTCTTCGGATTTGCGGGAGTTCTTCAGCTGCGCGATCCACTGCGGGTCGAAGCTGCTGAGGTCGTTTTTCATCGGCAGATAGCGTTCGGGGAATTCCCACACCACCACCTGTGGCGGGGCGTCTTTGAAGGCGTCGCTTTGCAGGTACTTGAGCATCGGCAGCAGCGGGCCATGGCCGTCTTCGGCGTAGTTGGCAACGTCGCTGCGCAGGGCTTGTTGCAGCGCGCCGAGGAAGTTCCAGTGCGGGTTGGCGCTGTAGCTGGTGCCCACCAGCGCCACCGGGATCTGGCTGTCGTCGAACAGCGCGTCGCCGCCGCTTTCGCCTTCGGCCTGCACCGGGTGGGTGCTGCGTTGCTGCAGGTTGTCCGGGGTCGGCAGCAGGTTGCTGAACAGTGGGTCGAGCGGCAGGAAGTTGGTCAGGTCGCCCTTGTACGGCGCGCTGGCACCGGCCTCGGTGATGAACTGCTGCGGCTCGCCGCTGAGCAGTTGCTGGCGGCTGACTGCCTCGGCCACGGCCTGGGCCACCACCTCGGCGCCCATCGGTGTCCAGTGGGTGTCGGTGCGCAGGAACACCTGGCCACGGGCCTTGGCCTGCTCCAGCGGCGCCAGCAGGTCGGGGGCCAGCACGTTGGCCTGGCGCACCTGGGCGTGGAACTGGTTGAACAGGTCGTCGTGCAGGCTGGCCGGGGTCTCTTTGCCGATGTACTCGGCGTACAGCCGCGCCTTGGCCGGCACGATCGCCAGCACCAGTTGCACGCCCTGGCGCTGCAGCGCATCGCGCACGCCGCGCACCAGGGCCAGGTTGTCCTGCATCTGCTGCTGGGCACCGGCGGTGGGGTTGAACTCCTCGTCGGTGAACAGCCACTGGTCGCGGCCCAGTACCACGCCCGGGCGGCCTTCGTTGAACAGCTTGAAGTCCAGCGCGGCCCACAGGTTGGTGCCGATGCGCTTGATCGGGAACTGCTCGTCGTAGTGGGTTTCGGCGGCCTTGGCCAGCTTGCCGTTGAGCAGGGTCATCTGTTCGGTGCGGTTGAAGCTTTCCAGCCCGCCGACCGACCAGACGCCCAGGCCTACCAGCAGGCCCATGAACGACAGCGAATAGGTGATGCGAAGTGTCCGGTTCATGATCGATGCCTCAGAACTGGAAGTACAGGAACGGTGAGTAGCTCTGCGCCGAGAGCTTGAGCACCGAGGCGACGAACAGCAGCAGCACCAGGGCGCGGGTCATCACCCGACTCCAGTCCAGGCCGATCGAGCCGTCGGTATTGATGTGCACCGGGGTGCGTGGCGCTTGCGCCGGGGTGGCGTTGCGGTAGAAGTCGCGCAGGCCGAAGAACGCCAGGGTCAGGTAGGCGACGATCAGCGTGGCTACCTGCAGGCCGGTGAGCTGGGCGCGGTTGAGTTCCGACAGCTGCCAGTCGCCGAAGCTGAACATGGCGCCGTACATGCGCGCGGCCACGTGCAGGTTCTCGGCGCGGAAGATCACCCAGCCGACCACCACCAGCAGGAAGGTGAAGGCCCACTTCACCGGGTTGAAGCGCTGCGGGTTGGTGTCCAGGCCCAGCGCCCGTTCGATGGCCAGCCACAGGCCGTGCCAGGCGCCCCAGATGATGTAGGTGAAGTTGGCGCCGTGCCACAGCCCGCCCAGCAGCATGGTCAGGAACAGGTTGCGGTAGGTGTTGAAGGTGCCTTTGCGGTTGCCGCCCAGGGTGATGTACAGGTAGTCGCGCAGCCAGGTCGACAGGCTGATGTGCCAGCGGCGCCAGAACTCGGTGATCGACTGGCTGATGTACGGCTGCTTGAAGTTCTCCATGAAGCGGAAGCCCATCATCAGCCCCAGGCCGATGGCCATGTCGCTGTAGCCGGAAAAATCGAAGTACAGCTGCGCGGTGTAGGCCAGCGCGCCCAGCCAGGCATCACCGGTGGTGGGGTTCTGCAGGGCGAAGCAGTGGTCGGCCACCACCGCCAGGGTATCGGCGATGAACACTTTCTTGATGAAGCCCTGCATGAAGCGGGTGCAGCCTTCGGAGAACTTGTCCAGGGTGTGGGTGCGGTTGTTGAACTGGTCGACCAGGTCCTTGAAGCGCAGCACGGGGCCGGCGATCAGGTGCGGGAAGATTGCCACGAAGGCGGCGAAGTCGATCAGGTTGCGGGTGGCCGGGGTGTCGCCGCGGTACACGTCGATGATGTAGCTGATCGACTCGAAGATGTAGAACGAGATACCGATCGGCAGCAGCACGTGGGTGAGGATGAACGGCTCCAGGCCCATCGAGGTCATGATCGCGTTGAGGCTGTCGACCCCGAAGTTGGCGTACTTGAAGTAGCCGAGGATGCACAGGTCGACGCCCACCCCCAGCAGCAGCCAGCGCTGCGCGGGCTTGGTGCGTACGCCGGCGGCGCCCACCTTCAGGCCGATCCAGTAGTTCCACAGGGTGACCCCGGCGAACAGGGCGAGGAAGTCCACCCGCCACCAGGCGTAGAAGATGTAGCTGGCAACCAGCAGCAGCAGGTTGCGGTAGCGGTTCCCGCTTATGTAGTACAAGCCGAGGAAAACCGGCAGGAACAGGAACAGGAACACGTTGGACGAGAAGACCATCCCGGTTCTCCTAGTTATGCACAGCACTCGGGGCACAGCGCCCCCCAAACCCCCCGCGCCAATGCAGGGGAAACCTTTGTTGCCTCAACCATTGCTGGCGAGGGCTTCGCCCTCGTTTCGCGACACAAGGCCGCTCCCACAAGAGCCCTGTTCATTCAGCCAAGGCGCGCACCCTGTGGGAGCGGCCTTGTGTCGCGATGGGCCGCAAAGCGGCCCCGGCTTTACTTCTTTTCTGCGCTCGGGTCATAGACCCGGGTCATGTCGCCGCCGAGCCTGAAGCTGTTGAACGGCTGCATGTGCTGCTTGCGCTGCTGGGTGTCGCCGACGCAGTGGTACAGCGCGCACCAGGGCTCGAGCCAGGAGTACTTGCTGTTCTCCTTGAGGTCGGTCAGGTCCTGCTTCTCGCCAGCACGTTCCTTGAAGTGGATCGGGTCGCGGGCGCCGGCCAGCACGCCTTCACCCAGGCGTTGCAGGGCGAAGTTGTTCTCGGCGCGCAGGTCCACGCCGTTGGCCTGGGCAAAGCTTGCGATCATCGCCAGCGGCGGCAGGGCGTAGTTGTGGTAGGCCAGGGCGCGCTGCTTGCGTTTGACTTCGTTGGGCAAGAAGCCCTGCTCGTCGACCTGGTTGGCGCCGACCTTGTATTCCTTCACTGCCCAGTCGAACAGGTCGCGGCGGTCGGTGGCCACGGCGGTGGCCATCACCGACCAGGCTGCCCAGTAGCTGTGGTTGTTGATCTTCTCGAGCGGCAGGTCGCTCCAGTCGCGCACGGTTTGCTCGGCCAGGCGCGCCAGCCATTTTTCGATCTGCTCGGCCTGGGCCTGGTGTGCGGCTAGCGGCTGGGAGTTGGAGAACTTCAGGCGCAGCCACGAACCGCTCATGCTGCCCAGCGCCCATTTGCGCATGGATTTGCCGGTGTGGTTGAAGTCGGTGGACTCCAGCGCATCGGCCTTGGCCCAGCTCTGCAGCCAGCTGAGCACACAGTCGAGCTGGGCCGGGCGGCCGTCGCGCATGTACTGGCCGACCATCTTGCTGACGCCACGCTCCAGCCGGGTGATGTCGGCGGTGGAATCGCGGAAGGCCTTTTCCGAGGCTTTGTTGAGGGTGGCGCGGGCCTTGTCGGAGCCCTCGTATTTGCTGCGAAACTGCAGCGAGCCGGTGTACGGCTTGGGCGCCGCTTCGCAGCTGAAGTTGCCGTCGCCGGTCTTGAGCTTGTCGATACCGGCGTAGTAGCCCTGGGGCGGCACCAGCGCGGCCTGCGCCGCCGCGCCGAACAGGGCGAGGGCGAGCAGGGCGGGTGCGGTCTTGCGGCTGAACGATGTCATGGGTCGCCTCACTGGCCGGCCTGCGCGGTATGTTGCGCGGGGCTGGCGAAGTTATTGCGTTTGCACAGTTTCGCTTCGACTTTCTGGGTGCCGCTTTCCGGCCCTTGCACCTCCAGCGCCAGCAGATTCTGGCTGGCCCAGTCTTCGTCTTCGCGCATCTGGAAGACAAAGCGGCCATCGGTGTCGGAGGTTTCGGGCTTCTCGATCTTGATGTCTTCGTGGCGGCCGTTGAGGTACCACAGGGTGGCCTGCAACACCTTCACCGAGGTGTCCTCGAACTTGATGTCGAGTTGGTGGTTGCGG
Source organism: Pseudomonas fakonensis (assembly GCF_019139895.1). Lineage (GTDB taxonomy): Bacteria > Pseudomonadota > Gammaproteobacteria > Pseudomonadales > Pseudomonadaceae > Aquipseudomonas > Aquipseudomonas fakonensis. The sequence goes on from NZ_CP077076.1 coordinate 1,001,542, forward strand.
TTGACCAGGTCCTTGATCACGCCGCCCTTGCCGTTGACCATCAGCTCGTTCTTGCCGGGCTTGAGGGTGGCGCTGGCGCTCATCTGCGCCGGGCGGTCGTCGCAGCCGTCGTCGAGCAGGGCGAGGATCTGCCGCCAGATGGTTTCCTGGTCGAGGCGGTACAGCGGCGAGAACTCCCACACCAGGATCTTCGGCGGGTTGTTCTGGAACTCTTCGCTGCCCAGGTACTGGATCATCGAGCCTTCCAGGCCACCGCCGGGGAAGGCGACGTTGAGCACGTCGGCGCCGATGTATTGCTCGAGGAAGCCCGAGAAGTTGTAGTTCTTGCCGCTGTGGCTGGTGCCCACCAGGGTGATCTGGGCGTTGCCCGAGTCGCCGAACAGCTCGTCGCCGCCGGCGGCGCCTTTGGGTTCGGTGGCGAACTGGTCCATGTACTGCACCGCGTAGCTGGTGCCGCACAGTTGGCCTGCGACGTTGTGCAGGGTACCGGTCTTGCCCATGCGCCCGGATTTTTTGGTTTCGAATTCCTTGCGCGCAATACCTTCGAAGGCCGGCATCTTGTGCACGGTGTCGGCCACGATTTTTGCCGCGCGCTCGGCGCCGTACGGCGTCCAGTGCTGGTCGCCGCGGAAGTAGAAATCCTTGCCCTGGTCGGCGGCGGCCAGCTGTTCGTTGGTCAGCGGCGACAGGTCGGGCACGTTGTAGCCCATCTTGCTGAAGCGGGCGAGCATGGCCTGGTAGTTGTGCAGGGCCTTTTGATAGTTGAAGGCGGCCTTTTCTTCAGGCTTGAGCATGTTGCGGTTCACCAGGCCACGGGTCGGCTGGTAAACCACTACCAGCTCCACGCCGCGCTTCTTGAACGCATCGTGCACTTGCTGCAGGCGCTTGTAGCCGAGCGCGGTGGTGTCGAACTCGGTGCGCAGGTCTTCGCGGGTACGGAACAGCCAGTCGCCCTGGGCTTGCACCAGGGTGGTGAAGTTCTGCTGGTAGCGGGTGGTGTAGCGGCTGGCGTCGTGGGCTTCGGGGCACAGCTGGCAGCAGGGCTCGGCGCTGAAGGTCGGTGCAACGACGTCTTCGGCGCGCACGCCCTGGCTGATGGCCAGAAGGGCGGCGGACAGGCCCAGCAGTTTCATCAAGTGTGGGGTCATGGTCTGGGCTTCCTTAGTCGATCATTTCGGTCTGGCGTTCGACCGGGTCGATCAGCACAGCCTTTTGCTGGCGCACCAGCAGGTCGAGGATTTCGTCCTGGCGCTCGCCAAGCACGCCGTTGAGGCTGATGCCGCTGGACTTGCGCGGCATCAGCATGGACACCTTGTACAGCTCCACCGACAGCGGCGAGTCGATCGACAAGGGGCCGGAGCCGTTGGCCGCCAGCTCGCCGCCGACCACGATCAACGACACCTTGGTGTCGAACGGGTCGAGGGCGATGTCGCGGTCGGTGTCGGAGAGGTCCTTGATGTGCCCGTACACCCCCACCAGGCCGTTGGCCATGGCGATGTTCTCGTACAGGCGAATGTTCACGCTGTTGCGCACGCGGATGCCGTGGCGGCGGTTGTTGATCAGCTTGTTGCCCCAGATCAGGTTGTCGCCGCTTTCGTACAGGGTGATGCCGTCGGTGTGGTTGCGGTAGATCTCGTTGTAGGCGATCAGGTTGTTGACGCTGTTACGGTCGATCACCACGCCCGAGAGCTTGTTGTCGTAGCTCTTGTTGTTGATGATCCAGCTGTCGTTGACCTCACGCGAGACGATGATCCCGTGCTTCTTTTTTGTGCCGTACACGGTGTTGCCGGCGATGATCAGGCGGTGCGAGCGGTCGTGGGGGTCGATGCCGTAGACGATGTTGTCGCGGTAGGTCGAGTCCTTGACCACGAAGTCGCTGGTCTCGTAGCAGTAGAAGCCGTACCACATGTCGCTGAACTGCGAACCCACGATCCAGCCGGTGGGTTCGCTGCGGCCCATCTGCTTGGCCATGTTCGGGGTGTACTGCGAGATGCTCACGCCGTACGACTTGGACTTGGAGTAGCCGAAGCTTTCCATCTTGCTGTTGACGATGTAGGTCTCGGTGCCGCCCCAGCTGAGCAGGAACGGGCGAAACTCGTCGGGCTTGCGGAAGGTGGCCGGGCCGTTGGCCTGTTCGCGCCAGCCGGTCACTTGCGTGTCACGCACGAACAGCTTGCCGTCGTTGACGATGAACGAGCCGCCCTCTTCGGACAGGCGCAGTTGCTTGACCTTGCCGTCGATCTCCAGCACGCCCTTTTGCCCGACCACGATCGGCAGGCGCGCCAGGTACACGCCCGGTGCGGTTTCGCGCAGGTATTGCTTGGGCACCTTCTTGCTCAGCTCGACCAGGTCGACATGGCCGTCGTCGATGAAGATCGCCTGGGGGATGCCGTGCTGGCGGCGTACCCATTCGGCGCCCTTGTTGTCGCCACCGATGAACTCCTTGAGGCTGTCCTCCTGGAGCATGCGGCGTACGCTGACCTTGCCCTTGTGGCGGCGGTCGATCTTTTTCTCCACCGCTTCGGCGGTGTAGCCGGACAGGTCGGGCAACTTGGGCGGGTCCATGTGCAGCGGCTCGATCGGCGCGCTGGCCACGGTGTAGGTCTTGGCCTGTTGCAGCTCTTTGGCGATCACCGCAGGCTCGGCCGCGGCGACCATGCCGCTGGCCAGCAGCAGGGCGCTGGCGAGCAGGCTGTGGCGAAGGTTCGGGTGCAGGTTCATAAGGGTCCTCTCCCGGCCTCAGAAGCGCCAGATCACGTCGACGAAGGCGCGGTGCATGTACGAGTCGGCTTCTTTGCCGTAGGCATCGCCCGGCTTGAACACACCGGCGCGCAGGCGCACCAGCGCCGATGGCTCGTCGATCGCCTGGCTCATGGAGGCTGGCAGCAGGCCTTGCTTGAAGTACTTGGTCACCACCACGTCCATTTCCTGGCCGAGGTCTTTTTCGCCGTTGATCAGCGGGCGGTTCACGCCGCCGTCGTCGACCACCGCGTTGATACCGCTGGAGCCGATGTTCTGCTTGCCGTCCACGCGCCAGAACTTGTGGTAGATGAAGCTTGCGTCGTAGTCCTCGCGCAGCTGCCAGCTGGCGAACAGGGTGGCCGCCTGCAGGTTGCCCAGCTCGCCGCGGAAGGCCTCGCCGAAGCGGTGCACCCGCGAGCGGGTACCGGTGAAGTTGGAGCGGTTGCTCTCAAGGCCGGTCTGCTCGAAGTTGTTCGAGCCGTCATCACCGCCGCCGCCGCTGCCGCGGGCGTAGGCCGCGCCCACCTGCCACTGCGGGTCGAGGCGCAGGCGAATGCCAAGGTCGGTGGCCCAGGCGTTGACGTCGCCGCTCTGCTTGCCGGTGGCCACCTGGTCGTTGCCCACGGTGCTGGTGCTGAGGGTGTCGCGGTCGCCGGTCAGCCAGGTGACGCTGCCCCAGTAGTTGACGGTATGGTCGTTGCGCCAGTTGTAGGCGTCGCTGTTGGCTTCCAGGCCCAGCCAGGTGAGGTCGCCGGTGCGGGTCTTGTCCAGTGAGTCGACGGTTTCGCCGGGGCTTTTCAGGCTGCCGCTGTCATGGGTGTGGTGGGCGCGCAGGCCAACCCAGTGGCCCGGTGTCCACTGCGTGGCGACGTTGCCGTAGATGTGCGTGCGGTCCTTGTCTTCCGGGGCCAGCTCGGTGAGGTCGGTGCGGTATTCGCTGAAGCGCTGGGCCACGCCCAGGTCGGCCTTGAGCAGGGTGGTGTCGAAGGTCCAGTTCAGCGCCTCGATGTTGGTGTCGCGCCACATGCCGTCGTCGCTGCGCAGGCGCTGGCGGCCGAAGCGCAACTGCTCGCCGGGGTAGGCGGTCAGGCCGCTGTAGCCGACCCAGAACTCGCGCATGGCCAGGTAGCTTTTATCCTGCTTGCGCCCGTCGTCGGCGGTGTCGGTGCTGGTGCCGTCGTCGTTCTGGCGCAGGGTGTCGGTTTCGATGGTGTCGGTGGCGGTAACCGCCTGGCCCATGGCGTAGGCGCTCCAGTTGCCGCGCTCGCCGTACACCCAGGGGCGCAGGTCCAGGCCCAGGCCGTTGACGTCGCCGCCGGAGCGGGTACCCAGGTCGCGGTCGTCTTCGGACTGGCCGGTGATTTTCACGTCCAGGCCGAAGTTCTTCTGCGCGGTCTCGGCGGCCAGGGTCGGCATCGACCACAGCAGGGCGAAGCTCAGGCCGATGCCGGCTTTCACGAAGGGATTGAGCGTCATAGCGAGTCCTCGGCGTCTACTGCTTTTTCGTCGTCTTGCAGGGCCTCGAGGGCCAGGGTGCTGTTGGCGCCCTGGAACAGGCTGGCGCGGGCCTTCTGTTCCTGCGCCAGCAACTGCTGGGCCTGGCTGCGTTGCTCAGGGCTCAGTTGCTGGTCGAGTTGCTGGGCAAGCTCGGTGGACTGCGGCGTGGGGTTGGCCTGGGACAGCTGGGCGAACACCCAGGCGTTGGTCGGCGCCGGGCGAATGCCGTGGCCTTCGCTGAACAGCTGGGCGAGGGCGTAGTCGGCGCTGTTCTGCCCGCCACGGGCAGCGGCCAGCAGGTGGTCGACGGCTTTTTGCGGTGCCACGTCGCCCAGGTAGCCACGGCGGTACAGCTGGCCGAGGTAGTAGTCGGCGCTGATTTCGCCGGCGTCAGCCGCGGCTTGCAGGTGCTGCTCGGCTTTCGGCGCGTCAGCCGGCACGGTGCGGCCTTCGTAGTACAGGCGGCCGAGCAGCAGCTCGGCGCGCGGTTGTTCGGCTGCGCGGCCCTTGTCGATGTAGGCCATCAGCTGGTCGGTGTCGCCCAGCTCGGGGAAGTCATACAGCAACTGGGCGAGGGTCACCCACGAGGCCGGGTTGGCCGGGGCGACTTTTTCCAGCAAGTCTTTTGCGGTTTTTTCGTCGGTCTGGCCAAGGCTGCGGTCGGCGAGCACACGGGCCACGCTGTCGACCCGGCTGGCGGGGACAGTGCCACGGGCATAGGCCGACTCCAGCTGCTTGAGCAGGGCGGCCTGCTGGTCGGGCTGGGCGCGCTTCTGGTAGACGGTGGCCAGTTCCACGTAGCAGATGTCGGTGCTGGCGAGGGCGGCCTTGCAGATGTTTTCCACCTCGCCCAGGTGCTGGTCGTAGGTGCCCTGGGTGCGGTACAGCAGTACCTGGGCCAGGCCCGCCTCGGGGTTGCCGGCGGCGCGCCATGTATCGATCTGCTGCTGGGCGTTGACCTTGGGGAAGCTCTGCGGGTACTGCAGGTAGAGCATCGCCAGCGGGATCAGGGTGTTGCCTTCGCCGCGCTGGGCGGCGAGCTTGAGCAGGGTTTCGGCTTCTTCGCGCTCGGCCTGGGTGCTGTCGGGCTTGGCCACCAGCAGGCGGCCAAGGCGTGCCTGGGCGCGTGGCGAGGTGGCGGCGGCGTCGCGGTAGGTGGCCTCGGCCTCCTTGAGCTTGGCCGGGTCGCGGGTGGCCACCTTGATATCGGCCAGGCCCACTTGCGCGTCGCTGTAGCCCAGGTCGGCCAGGGCCTTGTAGTTCTGCTCGGCGGTGGCGGTGTCGCCGCGCTTGAGCGCTTCGTTGGCCAGGCGCTGGTCGGGCAGGCCGGCACAGCCGGCCAGGGTGATGGCCAGGGCCAGCAACGATACCGCCCGTGGGAGCGGGCTTGCCCCGCGATTGGTATGGGCTGTGCCGCCGCTATCGCGAGGCAAGCTCGCTCCCACGTGACTTCTTGTTTGCATGCGGTTCATCACGAGGTCCTCTTACAGCCCGCGGGCCACGGCCTTGTCGATCAGCCAGTTCAGCGACGGGCCACGGTCGCTGTTGACCGAGGCCGGGCGCCCGGCCAGCTCTGCCGGCAGGCTTTCGTCAGGCTTGATCTGCACGCGGATGTCGGAGGCCAGGTTGTCGGTGTCCAGGCTTTCGCTGCCGACGATGCGGCCGGTGCGCACGTCGTTTTCGCCGGCGATCTGGAAGTTGACCCGGGTGCCGGGCTTCACTTCGTCGAACTGGCGGTAGCTGAAGCGCGCCTCGACGGTGGGGATGCTGGTGCGCGGTACCAGGGTGAACACCGGCTGGCCTTTGCTGGCGTACTGGCCGTCATCTACCAGTTGGCGCGAAACCACGCAGTCGCACGGGCTGGTCAGGGTGCCGGAGAGCTGCTTGCCGAACAGTTCCTCGACCTTGGCCGGTTCCAGCTGCGAGTCGTCCAGGTGGCCCTTGAGCAAGTCCAGCATGCTGGTGTTGAAGGTCGCCAGCGGCGCGCCCTTGGCCACAGCCGTACCACTTTGCACCAGGCTTTGCACGCTGCCGTCGCGGGGCATGGTGACGCTGGTGGCAGGTACCGCCACCACGCCGGCTTCGGCGTGGCTGACGAAGTACAGGCCGTACAGCGACTTGGCGACGAAGCCGAAGGCCACCAGGCCGACCGCGAACACCCCGGCGGTGACGGTGACGGCGCGCAGGCGGCCGAATGCCGACAGGCCCGAGCCACCGTCGCGCTGCTTGCGCGCCTTGGTGAAGTTGTCGCGTTGCAGGGTGCTGAGCACATCGCCGACGCTGATCAGCTCACCGGACAAGTGGGTGGTGATGATGTGGCGCAGGGTGGCGATGTCGCGTGGTTCGAGGTTCTGGAACTCGGCACCGGTACGCCCGGTTTGCGGGTTGCTGGTACGCACCAGAAACTCCACATCCATCGACAGGCCGAGGTTGTCGACCACGAACTGCAGGCGGCCGCGCATCACCTCGTCCACCGGCAGGGCGCCTTTGGCGTGGAACGACAGGCCGCCGGCAGACAGGTCATCGACCTTCACTTCCTGCGGGTCGTTGTTGGCGTCGCGGTAGCGCAGCTTGGCGGGGATACGCACCCGGGCGTGCTGGCGCTGCGCTTCGGACTCATGCACGACATTGACGTTCACGGCGGTATTCATGGTGATTTCGTTCCTGTTATCCGATCCGGGGTGGGCTCACACGACCATGAACAGCACGGCGACGAAGATGCTCGCGGCCGAGAAGGTCATGGTCCGCGAGGACCAGGTGTTGAACCATTGTTGAAAGCTGGCAAGGTCACGCTTGAGGGCAGTGGGCTGGCGGGTCCAGGACTGCTTGTCGAGGCGGAAGAACACGTAGATCTTCATCACCGCGCCGACGATCTGGTTGTAATAGAGAATCAGCGGGTAGGCGGGGCCGACGTTGTGGCCCGAGCACAGCAGCATGATGGTGAGGATCAGGCGGGTGATGCCGATCCACAGCAGGTACACCAGCAGGAACTGCAGGCCGAACTTGAAGCTGGCGATCACTGCCACGGTCAGGCCGAGCAGGCTGGTCCACATCGACACGCGCTGGTCGAGCAGCACGATGCTGGTGAACAGCCCCAGGCGCTTGAGGCCCAGGCCCAGGGCGCGGGAGTTCTGCCGCAGGTTGTTGCCGTACCAGCGGTACATCAGCTTGCGGCTGGCCTTGATGAAGCTCTTCTCGGGCGGGTGCTCCACGGTGTTGATGGCGGCATCGGGCACGTAGAAGGTGTCGTAGCCCAGGCGCATCAGGCTGAACCAACTGGACTTGTCGTCACCGGTGAGGAACTTGAAGCGGCCCAGGCGCCAGTGCATCAGCGAGTCGCTCTCGACGTCGGCGATGAACTCGGGGTCGGTGACCACGCTTGCGCGGAACATCGACATGCGCCCGGTCATGGTCAGCACGCGCTTGGACAGGGCCATCGAGCACATGTTGATGTGGCGCTGGGCGAAGCGCAGCTTGTGCCACTCGCTCATGATGTAGCCGCCGCGCACTTCGCAGAACTCGTTGGTGGTCAGGCCACCGACGTTGGGGTAGAGCTTGAACCACGGCACGGTCTTGCGTACCACGCCTTCGGCGAGCACGGTGTCGCCGTCGATCACCGCCACCACGGCGTGGTCGTCGGGCATCATCCGCGAGATCGCCCGGAAGCCATAGGCCAGGCCATCGCGCTTGCCGGTACCGGCAATGCGCACGAAGTCCAGGGTGACGTGCTCGGGCGGGTTGTACTTGGCCCACAGGCTCTTGATCAGCAGCTCGTCGCTCATCTCCACCAGCGAGCACACCACGGTGGTGGGGTAGCCGCAGTCGATGGCCTCGCGGATCACCGAGCTGTACACCTGGGCGGTGGTCAGCGCCTCGATGCGAAAGCTGGTGACCATCAGGTACACGTGGGACGGGTCTGCGGCCTTGCCCAGCTTGCGCACCTTGCGCCGCAGGTAGGGGTAGACGATGTACAGGAAGATCATGCCGCGGATGAAATGGGTGGCGCCCATGGAGTAGCGCCAGATGCCGACAGCGCCGACCAGGAAGATGAAGTGCTTCGACTGCGAGTCGAAGATATCGCTGGGCAGGGCCAGGGCGATCAGCATGAGCAGGCTCATGTAGACCAGCCATCCGGCGCACTGCAGCAGCACTGTCTGGAACCTTTGCATGTTCGGCATCCGTCGAGAATTCGGGGTAGGCAGGGCGGCGCGCTGGGGAGGGACGCGCCGCCCGTGCGGGTTTACCAGCAGATGCCTTCGGTGCGGCTGGTGGTGCAGGTCGGCTTGCTCATGAAGCCAACCAGGTCGATCACCTGCTTGCCGGCCGGTGCCTGTTGGGCGAGGGCGCGGAATTTCTCGTCACGGTTGCCGAGCACGATGATGTCGGCGTCGCCTACCACCTGCTCGAAGTTGGCGTTGAGCAACGAGGAAACGTGCGGGATCTTCGACTCGATGTACTCCTTGTTGGCGCCATGCACCCGGGCGTACTCGACGTTCTGGTCGTAGATGTTCAGCTCGTAGCCCTTGCCGATCAGGCGCTCGGCCAGCTCCACCAGCGGGCTTTCGCGCAGGTCGTCGGTGCCGGCCTTGAACGACAGGCCCAGCAGCGCGACCTTGCGCTTGTCGTGGCTTTCGATGATGTCGAAGGCGTTTTGCACCTGCGACTCGTTGCTGCGCATCAGCGAGTCGAGCAGCGGCGCTTTCACGTCCAGGCTCGAGGCGCGGTAGGTGAGGGCGCGCACGTCCTTGGGCAGGCACGAGCCGCCGAAGGCAAAGCCCGGGCGCATGTAGTACTGCGACAGGTTGAGCACCTTGTCCTGGCAGACCACGTCCATCACGTCGCGGCCATCCACGCCAACGGCCTTGGCGATGTTGCCGATCTCGTTGGCGAAGGTCACCTTGGTGGCGTGCCACACGTTGCAGGTGTACTTGATCATCTCGGCCACTTCGATCGGCTTGCGGATCACCGGGGCGTCGAGTTCTTCGTACAGGGCCTGCAGCACGTCGCCGCTGGCGCTGTCCAGTTCGCCGATGACGGTCATCGGTGGGTGGTCGTAGTCCTTGATCGCGGTGCTTTCACGCAGGAACTCGGGGTTCACCGCCACGCCGAAGTCGACGCCGGCCTTCTTGCCCGAGCAGTCTTCGAGGATCGGGATGACCACGTTCTTGACGGTGCCCGGCAGCACGGTGCTGCGCACCACGATGGTGTGGCGGCGGGTGGTGTCGCGCAGTACGTAGCCGATTTCGCGGCACACCGACTCGATGTACTCAAGGCCCAGGTCGCCGTTTTTCTTGCTTGGGGTGCCCACGCAGATCATCGACACGTCGCTGGCGCGGATGGCTTCGGCGAAGTCGGTGGTGCCACGCAGGCGGCCATTGGCCAGGCCTTGCTGCAGCAGCTCTTCAAGGCCCGGTTCGACGATGGGCGACTTGCCCTGGTTGATCAGGTCGATCTTGGTGCGGGACACGTCCACACCAATCACCTCATGGCCCCGTGCCGACAGGCAACCTGCACAGACTGCACCCACATAACCCAAACCAAAGATGCTGATACGCATCGCATTCACCTCGTGTGTTTAATCACGCCAGCCCTTGCTCGCAAGAGCCGACCGGGTTGATTGACCAGCAGTTTTCGGGCGCACGGTGCCATGGCGAGAGCACACTTCACCGAGCGCAGGCATGAATAAATCCGGAGCGCAAAAATGTATGCGCTCAAAGTTGGCAGTCAAAGGCCAGTATTAAAAAGGCGTGCCCTGAAATGCAGCCGTCTTTATTGCAGAACGCACTTCGCGAACTGCTGTGCTTGTTCTTTCAAATTAAAAAATCTTTTGAAATCAACCACTAGGACGATTTTAAGGGGGCGCGTCTCTCCATGATTGGCAGGGCTTTTGGGTATTACCCGTTGCGCCTGCCTGGGTTTCCGTGCGGGTAGTGGATACCCGCTTGTTGTCATCTGTAAGTCATTTCTCACGTTGCACGCTTGAAACTCGTTACGGGTGCTATGAGCCATTGGTCGTAGCAGAAGTTCCTGGCTGGGTTCCGCGCGGATGAAAGATTTCTAAATATTTTTTCAGTGATAAATGCTCGCACTTTGATGGCACTGCTTAGTTTCACCCCCGGTTATAAAGGGCGAAAACGAAGCGGGATGCTCATGTGCCAGCATGTAAAAATTTTTTTCAAAAACCGTCAATTTTTGTACGAACGGTCTTATGGCGATCGGAAATAAGGAACGCAATGTTTGTTTCTTGACGCCATTAAATTGGCTAGTTTTGGCGGTGGTTGTGCCGGGTACTGCACGCATATTTGCACTGTTTTGGTGCGGGCAGGTGCTCGAAAGGACCCACCGCTGGCAGGCCAATGGGGCCTCCCGGTGCGCTTCTCAAAAAAATAGTGGGCAGGCGCGCAGCTGTAGCGCCTGGGCTCATACAAAAAGGGATGTTGAGAGGGATGGATCGATGAAAAAAGTGATGTCGAAGGGCGTTTTTGCCGTGGCCTCGTTGCTTGTCGCTGGCTTGGCTCAGGCTGGCCCGCCAGTGACGGTGACATTCAAGAACCTGGGTAGCCAGAACGCTGAACTCAAGCTGGTCACTGCCAATGAAACCAGTACCTATCAAATTGCCAAGCCTCAACCGGCCCGTACGGTACGGCCGAATGATTTCGTGACATTCGACGTGCAGCGGATTGTCAGCCCTGATGTGAATGGGGCTCAGTTGCGTTACGCCAGCGGCGGCAAGACTTGCGCATTCGGAACTACCTACCTGATGCGCACGTTGCCTGGAGGAATCAAGCAACCCCAGTGGACCAAGACTGCAACCCCAAGCGGTGGTGCGACCTGTACCGCCACCATCACCCGAACCAGTGCGGATTACTCATGGGCTGTTGAATTCACCATGAAATAAAGGCTTTTCGCCCGTCACTCAACTGCGCTGTTCCTCGCGGGGGGCAGCGCAGTTTGGGGGTGAAGCTCAGGAGAACAAAAGTGCTAGAAAACATTCGAAGTAATGGATTAACCCCCGGTGTTTCCTCGCCTTCAGGTGTGCAACGAGTAGCCGGCAGCCTTGATACAAAAGCAAACGAGGCGTTGCAGGGTGAGCAGGAGGGGCCTGAGCTTTCCAGCCTGGCCAAGCAATTGAACGCTGCTGCCGGACGCGCTGCGCAACGTGATGCAAACCTGACACGAAATGAGCTTGCCGCGCTGGCCAGGGATGTTTTGGAGAAGTTGTCGGGTGGAAGTTACCTACTGGCCAAGTCGAGCCATGATGCTTACCGGCCAGCTACCGATGACCCTGAACTGTTATTGCGGGCGCAGCAGGCTACAGATTTTGCAAACGGCAAAGGCAGCAACCCGTTTGCCAGCCTTTCACATGAACAACTGAGTTTGATTACCTACGATGAAAGTGGTGATTTCACTGTGAATGAGCGCCGCGCAGCATCCGCAGAACTGGGTGCCCGGCATGGCAAGTGGACCCAGTCTGTGGTCCATGACATAGAGAAGGAACGGCAGCGTACCGGGAGTATTGACCAAGGCATCTCGCAGATTCTGTCCTATTACAAATCGCTGCCAGCAATCGAAGAGGCGCAACTGCCGCTCAACTATGAAATGAACCTGAGCCTGCAGGCGAGTGGCGCCGAGGCTGATAGCCCAGCGTTCATCGCATCGCTCTTTGCCATGCTGGCCGAGCAGTGGGCACCGGGCGGTGAATCGGGGGATTCGCAGCGGCCCCAGCCACCGGACAGTTCACCGTCCGGAGAGTTGGGCTGATGAGCGCAGGCATCGTCCTTCAAGGCATCACCCGCCACCTCGGCGGCCAGGCGATTCTCGACCAGGTGTCGTTATCCATCCCCGTTGGCCAAACCTGCGCGATCGTCGGGCCGTCCGGGTCGGGCAAGAGCACCTTGCTGAACCTGATCGGGCTGCTCGACCAGCCGTGCAGTGGCCGGCTGCTGGTCGATGGCCATGACATGACCCGGGCCAGTGCGGCGCAACGGGCGATCATGCGTAACCGCAGCCTGGGCTTCGTGTTCCAGAGCTTCAACTTGCTGGCGCGGCTGACGGCGCTGGACAACGTCGCGCTGCCCTTGAGCTACCGGGGTATCGGCCTGCACGCGGCGCGCCGGGCGGCTGAGCTGCAGCTGGCGGCGGTGGGGTTGCAGGCGCGCAGGCTGCATTACCCGGCGCAGTTGTCCGGTGGCCAGCGCCAGCGGGTGGCCATCGCCCGGGCGCTGGTGACCGAGCCGCGCCTGCTGTTGGCTGACGAGCCGACCGGTAACCTGGACAGCACCACCGCCGCCGACATTCTGCTGTTGCTCAAGGCGCTCAACCGCGAGCGTGGGCTCACTCTTGTGATGGTCACCCACGACCCTGGCATGGCCAGCCATATGCAGCGCTGCCTCCAGGTGTGCGGCGGGCAGGTGAGCGATGTGCGGGCCGCCTGAGCACTATGGCCCCGGGTTGCAGATGCGCCTGGGCGAGAGCGTGGCCAGCCTGCGCCAGCTAGGGCGCCGGGCGTGGCTGGCGGTGCTGGGAATCGCGGTGGGCTGTGCTGCGGTGGTGGCGCTGCTCAATGTCGGGCACAGCGCGGCCATGCATGCGCAGCAACTGTTTCAGGGCATGGGCAGCGAGTTGATGGTGGCCAACCTCATCCCGGTCGAAGACAGTGCAAGCCGCGTGGCCGCCGTGCTGGACCTGCAGGCGCTGCCGGCTGCTTTGCGCGGCCTGGCGCCGATGGCCATGGCGGTTAGCGACGCGCGTAGCACCAGCGCCCGCCAGTCGGTAATGGTGGTCGGCAGCACGCCAGCCCTGGCCGGGGTGCTGGGTTTGCAGGTGCAGCAGGGGCGGCTGCTGGCAGCCCGGGATGCCGACAGCACCCACGTGCTGCTGGGCGCGGGCCTTGCGCAGCAGTTGGGGGCCGCGGCGGGTGGCCGCTTGCAGTTGGGGCGCTACCTGTTCGAGGTGGTCGGCGTGCTGGCGCCACAGGGCTATAACCCGATGGTGCCGGTAGCCGTGGACGATGCGCTGCTGATGCCGCTACCGGGCCTTCGACGATTGTCGGCTTCGGCCCAGCCCAGCGTGGTACTGGCGTTGGCGGGCGACGGCGCGCACGTGCCCGAGGCGGCAAGGGTGCTGCAGGTGTTTCTGCAAGGGCAGTTGCCGGCGGTGACGGTGGAAGTACTGCTGGCGCAGCAGTTGCTCGACGGCATGGCGCGCCAGGCCCGGCTGTTCACCGGCCTGCTCGCCGGGCTCGGGGCGATTGCCCTGCTGGTGGGCGGGGTCGGGGTGATGAACGTGATGCTGATGAATGTCAGTGAGCGCCGCCGCGAAATCGGTGTGCGCATGGCGCTGGGCGCACGGCCTGTGGATATCGCCTGGCTGTTCCTGCTCGAAGCCGCGTTGCTGGCGGTTGCGGGTGCCTTGCTCGGTGCGCTGGCCGGCCTGCTGGCAGCCTGGGCCTTTACCGCTGCCAGCGGCTGGCTGCTGCGCCTCGACCCCTGGTCGATACCCCTGGGGGTGACGAGCGCCTTGGGTTGCGGGGTGTTCTTCGGGTTGCAGCCGGCGTTGTCGGCCGCGCGCCTGGAGCCTGTGGTGGCGCTGCGCGATGATTGACCTGCGCGGGCTGCTGTTGCTGCTGTTCGGTATGCCCGCCGTTGCCGGGCAAAGCCTGGCACCGTCGCAGCCGAGCCAGGCGGGCGCGGTATCGGCCCGGGCCTACGCGGCGGCGCAGGCGCCGCAGATAGAGCTGGCCCTGGCCGATGCCGTGGCCCTGGCGTTACGTGACAACCGGGCGATACGCAGCGTTTACCTTGAACGCATTGCGCAGAAGTTCGACTTGCGCGTGGCCCATGACCGTTTTGCCCCGCAACTGACGCTCAAGGCGCGCTACCTGGGCAATCGCAACCACGCCGACCGCTACCGCCAGGCCGACCTTGCGCCGACGGCCAGCCTGCTGACCCCCTATGGCACGCGGGTGAGCCTTGATTGGGCCTACGGGCATACCCGCGCCAATGCGGCTGGCCCGCGCTATCGCGATGGGGCCAACCTGATGGTCATTCAGCCGTTGCTGCGCGGGGCGGGCCGCGAGGTCGCCAGCGCGCCCTTGCGCCAGGCGCAGTTGAGCGAGCAGGCCAACCGCCTGGCGCTCAAGGATACGGTGGCGCAGACCATCACCCACACCATCGGCCTGTACCGTGAGCTGCTGCGTGCCCAGGAACAACTGCGCATCGCCAGCGACGCCCTGCTGCGCGCCAACCAATTGGTCGAAGTGAACCACGCGCTGATCGCTGCCGGGCGCATGCCGGCCTTCGACATCGTTCAGGCCCAGGCCCAGGTGGCCAGCCAGGAGCTTGCCCTGGAGGGCAGCCGCAACCACCTGCACGCTAGCCGGCTGGCCTTGCTGCAGGCCTTGGCGCTGGACCTGGCCACGCCCTTGCAGGCAACCGAGCTGCCGCAGGTGCAGCGCCTGCAGGTGGATGCCGGCCAGGCCCTGTTGCAGGCCGAAGCGCTGCAGCCCGGTTACCTGATGCAACTGATTGCAGAGCAGCAGGCCCGTATTGGTGTGCACCTGGCGCGTGACGAGCAGCGTTGGGACCTGTCGCTGCTGGCCGGCGCGAGCCAGGCCCGTGAGCGCCCCGGCAGCCGCCGTGACTGGGAGCAGTATGTGGGGCTGGAACTGGAGATCCCCATTGGCGACCTCAGCCGCCGGCAAGCGTTGGTGCGCGCTGAGGTTTCGCTGGCCAGCCAGCAGGAGCGCATGGCCGAAAGCCGCCAGCAGCTGCAACGCCAGGTCGCCGATGCGGTGCGTGATATCGACGTGCGCTGGCGCCAGCAGGAGATCGCCGGGCGTGCGCTTGAACTGTCCCGGCGCAAGTTGGAAATCGAACAGGAAAAGCTTGCGCTGGGGCGTTCCAGCAATTTTCAGGTGCTGAGTTTCGAGGGCGATTTGCGTGATGCCCAGAGCGTTCAGCTGGACGCCCTGATTGCCTACCTGAATGCCCAGGCTGCGCTCGACTTGGTTCTTGGTACCACGCTGAACAGCTGGGATGTGGCGCTCAATGACTAGGTTGGGGTTGGTGGCGGCGTTGGCCGTGGTTGCGCTGCTGGCGTGGCGCCCCTGGCAGGGCGCTGGCGAGCTTGCCGAGCAGGGGCGCTGGGTGCGCGCAGAGCCGCAGGTGCTCGAGCGTCGGCTGGGGCTGCTGGGGCGTATTCAGCCCGCGCAGCAGGTCACCTTGGCTGCACCTTTCCAGGGCTCGGTTCAGGCGCTGCTGGTGCAGGAGGGGCAGCAGGTGGTCAAGGGCCAGCCTCTGCTGGAGCTGGACACCACGCAGTTGGACATCCAGTTGCGCGAGGCGGATGCCCAGCGGCTAAAGGCCAGCCGTGCGCTGCGCGAGTTGCAGGGGTGGGCGGACGGGCCGGAGGTGGCCCGGGCACAACGTGCGCTGACCGTGGCCAGGCGTGCGCTGCAGCACAGCGAGGCGGCGCTGGAGGATACCCGGCGTTTGTTCGGGCGCGGCATTGTCGCGCGTCAGGAGCTGGACACCCTGAGCCAGCAAGTCAGCGCCCAGCGCCTTGAGCGGGTCAGTGCCGAAGACGAATTGCAGCAGACCTTGGCGCGGGGCGCGGGTGATTACCTGGCCATCGCCCGGATGGAGCTTGGCAATGCCCAGGCGCGCTACGACGGGCTGGCGGCACTGCGCGACCAGCGTGTGCTCAAAGCGCCGTTTACCGGGCTGGTGACCCGCCCGGCCAGTGAGGCGCAGGATCGTCAGGGGGTGGTGGAAACGGGTCAGCTCGCCAGCCAGGGCATGCCATTGCTCGGGTTGGTCGAGCTGGGCCGCTTGCAGGTTTCAGCAGCGCTGGAGCAGGGCGACCTGGCCAAGGTGCGCGAGGGCATGCCGGTCGAGGTCACCGGCGATGGGTTCGCCGGGCAGGTGCTGCAGGGTGAGGTGGTGTCGCTGGGTTTGCAGGCCAGGGAGGGCGAAGGGCAGGGCGCCTGGTTCGATGTGCTGGTGCGCCTTGCCGCGCAGCCAGAGCCGCTGGCCTTGGGGGTGAGGCTGGGTATGCGTGTGCAGGTGGCGGTTGTGCTGTATCGCAGCGAGCAGGGCATTGCGGTGCCCGAAGAAGCCCTGCGCACCGACTCGGCTGGCCGGCATTATGTGGTGTACCGGGCAGACGCCGGGCATGCCGGGCAGCAAGTGCCGGTGGTGGTCGGGCAGGCAGTGGTGCAAGGGGTACAGGTCGAGGGGCTGGCGGCAGGGGAGGTGCTGCTGCCGTGAAAAACTGTGCCGGCAGCCGGGCACGATACCTGTAGGAGCCGGCTTGCCGGCGATGAGGCCGGGCCTGCAAATAAAAGCACAGCCCAGTGTTGTGGCTGCTGGCCCTATCGCCGGCAAGCCGGCTCCTACAGGGATTGCGCCCGGTCGCGGGCCTGCGGCGGGTCAGTCTTCGGCGTGATCGCGCAAAAACACCAGGTGGTCCGGCTTGGACTGCTCGGCGCTGTAGTAGTAGCCCTGCACGTCGAAGGCCTTGAGCTGCTCGGGGTCGTTGATGCGCTGCTCGATGACGAAGCGGCTCATCATGCCGCGGGCCTTCTTGGCGTAGAAGCTGATGATCTTGTACTGGCCGTTCTTCCAGTCCTTGAAGTCGACGTTGATCACCCGCGCTTTGAGCGCGCTCTTTTTCACCGCGCTGAAATACTCGTTGCTGGCCAGGTTCAGCAGCACGTCGTCACCTTGCTCGGCCAGGGCCTGGTTCAGCCACTCGCTGATGCGCGTGCCCCAGAAGGCGTACAAATCCTTGCCGCGGGCGTTGGCCAGCTTGGTGCCCATCTCCAGGCGGTAGGGCTGCATCAGGTCCAGCGGGCGCAGCAGGCCGTACAGGCCGGAGAGCATGCGCAGGTGCTCCTGGGCGTAGCTGAAGTCGTCTTCATTCAGGGTTTCGGCGTCCAGCCCGGTGTACACGTCGCCCTTGAACGCCAGCAGCGCCTGCTTGGCATTGGCCGGGGTGAAATCCGGGGTCCAACTGCCAAAGCGCGCGGCGTTCAGGCCGGCGAGCTTGTCCGACAGGTGCATCAGCTCGGCGATTTGCGCTGGCGAAAGCTCGCGCAGCTGCACGATCAGCTCTTGAGAATCGTCCAGGTACTGCGGCAGGGTGTGACGTTGGGTGACCGGCGGGGTGTCGTAGTCGAGGGTCTTGGCGGGGGAAATCACCGTCAGCATCGGTTCGGCTCCTGTAATCGTCGGCTGATTCTACGGGGCTGGCCGGGCTTCGCCAAACTATGGCGACGATAGACACCGAACATCAGGGCGCGGCGCGCTATAGTGCGCGCCATGCCTTCATCAGGGAGATTGCCCATCGTGCGTATCGCTACTGCCTTGCTGGCCGGGCTGCTCAGCCTTGGCGTGCAGGCCGCCCCGGCGGACTTCGTCAGCCTCGACCGCAACCTGTGGCCCGAGCAGCTGGACAGCCCGGCGCTGTTCGATGTGGCCTCGCGCGCCGAGATCCTGTCGTTCGCCCGGGTGCTGCACGAAAGCGAGATGCTCGATGAGCAGGCCCTGGCCACGCGCCTGGGGCTCAGGCAGGTCAACCTGCCGGTGGTGCGCGCGGTGCGCGCGCGCCTGTGGCAGCGGTTGTGGACCAGCTACCAGCAGGCCCAGCGCAGTTGCGGGCAGGATGCCTCGTTCTGCTACCCGGTGGCGTCGATGGCCGACTTGCGCATGCAGGCGGCAACCTTCGCCACTGATGTTGGCACCTTCTATACCGGCTGGGTCGAGCCCAGCCACCAGTTCCACAGCCGCTACCTGGATGAACAGCTGCGCAAGGCGGCGGTGTTCCCGCAGACCAGCAGCGAGGTGGACAAACTCTCCAGCCGCGAGCGCAATGGCGAGGAGCTGAACGACCGCATGTTCCTGCTGACCTTCGTCGGTGGCCCGGGCCCCGAAGGCAGCAGCACCGACGCGCTCACCGACTACCTGCGCCGGCAGAAGCTCGAGGGCATCTTCTTCGTGCTTGGCAACCGCTTCAAGCAGCGCCGCGATGCGGGGCCGGTGGCCAGCCTGTATGCCGGGCAATGCGTGGGTATTCAGGGCTGGGAGTACCGCTCCCACGCCCAGTGGCAGGGTTGGCAGGATTCGTTGCGGCGCAGCCAGGCGCAGGTGCAGGCCGACCTGCCCGAGCAGTACGTGCCGCTGTTCCGCCCGCCCTACGGGCAGCGGCGCAGCGATGGCGAAAGCTTCATGGCCAGCCAGCAGTTGCGGGTGTCGCTGTGGGATATCGACGCCCAGGATGACGGGCCGTTGAGCGCCGAGGCTTCGGCGCAGCGGGTGATGACCCTGATGCTGTTGTGGCGCAAGGGGGTGATCCAGTTCCGCGACAGCCTGCCCAAGGCGCAGCCGGCGCTGGAGTGGCTGTTGCAGCACACGGCGCAGAGTGGGATTGGTTGGGAGGATTGCCAGGCGTACGGTTTGAGGGAGTAGGGGCAACTGGTTTGTGCAGTCTGTTCCGGCCTCATCGCCGGCATGCCGGCTCCTACAGGTACAGCGCAGGCCCACAATTGATGCAACTCATGTAGGAGCCGGCTTGCCGGCGATGAGGCCATGACAGGCTCACTTGATCTTTGACTTTAGTCCCGCCCGGCCCCCCCGCCAACCCCTGTTCGTCAATTGGAAAAATAAACTTCACCCAAGCGTAAAAAGACTTTTTCCGGTCATGGTTTTTGCGGTATGAAGAAACCAGACAGCCGAACCCTGCAGCACAGGTGGCGTCATCCAGGCCCTCCTGTCAGGTGCGCTCCCCGCCCGTAACGACGCGGATACGGGGAGATCGGCGGTCACTCTGCGGCGCAGCAGTTCGCGCCGTGTCGCTACCACATAAGGTGACCGAGTATGGATGACCAAGGACGCAACCCTTCCTCCAGCAAGCCAATCCTGTATGTGCTCGATACCAACGTCCTGATTCACGACCCCAACGCCCTGCTCAACTTCGAGGAGCACCACGTCGCCATACCGATGACGGTGCTGGAGGAACTCGACAAGCTCAAGACCGGCAAGCACACCATCGCCGCTGAATGCCGCCAGGCCATCCGCCTGATCGACCAGACCTTGGGTGATGCCTCGCCCAGCGATGTCGAACGCGGTGTGCCGATCCAGCGTGGCAAAAGCGGGCCCAAGGGCTTTCTGTCCATCCTCATGAGCACGCGCAACGAACCCAACCGCGTGCTCCCGGAAAACCTCGCCGACAACATCATCATCAACCAGTTGCTGGACCTGCGCAGCAAGCGCGCCGACCTGGACGTGATCCTGGTCACCAAGGACATCAACATGCGCCTGAAGGCGCGCGCCTGCGGCATCGCCGCCGAGGACTACAGCACCGACCAGCTGGTCGACGACGTCTCGTTACTGTCCAAGGGCTACCACTCGGTCACCGGCTCCTTCTGGGACCGGGTCAGCAAGGTCGACACCCGCCAGGAGCGCGGCCGCACCTGGCACCGCGTGCAACTGCTCGAGGCGCTGCCGGCGGTACACATCAACGAGTTCATCATCGACGAGCAGGGCTTCGTCGGCTGGATCAAGGGCATCCGCGAAAACGAGCTGCTGCTGCTCGACCTGCACCAGGAGCCGCTGCTGCACCAGGAGGCCTGGGGCCTGAAACCGCGCGACATCCACCAGAGCCTGGCGCTGTTCGCCCTGCTCGACCCGGATATCCACCTGGTCAACCTGACCGGCGCTGCCGGCTCCGGCAAGACCATCCTGGCGCTGGCCGCAGCCATCGAGCAGACCATGGTCAGCAAACGCTACCGCCGCATCATCGCCACCCGCAGCGTGCAGGGGCTGGACCAGGAGATCGGCTTCCTGCCGGGCACCGAGGCAGAGAAGATGGAACCCTGGCTGGGCGCCATCACCGACAACCTCGAAGCCTTGCACATGGATGACGAAAGCACCCATGGCAGCGTCGAATACATCCTCGAGCGCGTACCGCTGCAGTTCAAGTCGCTGAACTACATCCGCGGGCGCAGCTTCCAGCAGAGCCTGATCCTGATCGACGAGTGCCAGAACCTCACCCCGCACCAGATGAAAACCATCATCACCCGTGCCGGCAGTGGTTCGAAGGTGGTCTGCCTGGGCAACCTGGCGCAGATCGACACCCCCTACCTGTCCGCGACCAGCTCGGGCCTGACCTACCTCACCGAGCGCTTCAAGGACTTCCCCCACGGCGTGCACATCACCCTGCAGGGTGTACCGCGCTCGGTACTGGCCGAGTACGCCGAGTCGCACCTGTAAACCTTCCAGGCCGGGCGGGTTGCGCCCGGCTTGGCCTGAGCCAACTGGGGCCGCGTTGCGGCCCTTCGCGGGTATACCCGCTCCCACAGGGACGGCGCATGCCTTGAGGTGAGCGCCTAACCTGTGGGAGCGGGTTTACCCGCGAAGGGCTGCAACGCAGCCCCAATCTGCCTGCTCAGAAGTCATAAGCAAGCTTGGTGTACCAGTAACCCCCACCCGGATAGAACGGCGGGTTGCCATAAGGCGCCAGGCCCAGGGCGCTGTACACCGCGTGGTCATCCGGGCGCTCGTTGAAGATGTTGGTGCCGCCAATGCTTGCGGTCAGGTGTTCGCCGAAGCTGTAGCTCACATCCAGATCAGTGATCCATTTCGCGCCGAAGCTGCGGTCGCCGCTGGGGTTCACCGCCAGGGTCTTGACCGAGCCGTAACGGGTGGTTTGCAGGTTCACGGCAAGGTCTGCCAGCTTCCAGTTGGCGCCAACGATCCACTTGGTTTTTGGCGTAGCGTCGGTCAGGTCGCCCTCACGGTCGCGGCCCACCAGGTTGACCCCGGAGCCTGCCAGGGCTGCCGGCGTGTCACGGGTACCTTCGATGGTGGTCTTGTTCCAGTTGAAGGCCAGGTTCCAGCGGACCTCGCCCCAGGCACCGAGCAAGCTGGTGTGGTCGGCGACGATATCGAGGCCGCGGGTGCGGGTATCGAAGGCATTGGTGTAGTAGTTGACCCAGGTACCCGGTGCTACCCCCTGCGCCGCCAGGATGCCGTTGATCACGCCATTGCCCTGGTCATAGATGTTGGTGGTGAGGGCGATGCGGTCATCGATGTCGATCAGGTAGGCGTCTGCGGTGAGGCTGGTGCGCGGCGCCGGTTGCCAGGTCAGGCCCAGGCCCAGGTTGCGGGATTTTTCCGGTTTCAGGTCGTCGCCGCCCAGGGCCTTGGCCAGCGCGCTGCCGGACGGGGTGAGGCGGGTCACGGCGGGCACCACGTTGCCGTTGACGTCGGTGGCCACGCGGTTGTCGGCCACGGTGTAGCCGATCTGGGTCAGGGAGGGCGCGCGAAAGCCGGTGCCGATGGTACCGCGCACCGCCACGCTGTCGGTCAGCTCGTAGCGCGAGTTGAGCTTGAGGCCGAAGGTGTTGCCCGAGTCGTCGTCGTAGTGCTCCACACGGCCGGCCACGTCGAGGAACCAGCGCTCGGTGAGGTCGAAGGCCAGGTCCAGGTAGCCGGCGTAGTTGTTGCGGATCAGGCTGACCTCGTCTTCGGGGCGAATGGTCACGGCTGCCTGTGCGCCGGAGGCTGCCGGGTAGGTGCCGGTGATGTAGGCCTCGGGGTCGCCGGCAAAGGTGCTGAAGCGCTCCCAGCGGTGTTCCAGGCCTGCCGATACCTGTACCGGGGTGGTCAGGTCGAACAGGCTGTCGTAGTGGCGGGTGATGTCCAGGTTGTTGGTCCACTGCTCGAAGCGGAAGGTGGCCAGGTTGTCGAAGCGGGTCGGCGAGGCGGTGCCCAGCGACGGGTTGATGTTCAGGTCGCTGGAGTGGTGCACGTTGTTGCGCCCGTAGGTGGTGCTCAGGTCCCAGTTCCAGTCCGCCGCCTGGCCCTTGCCGCCAAACAGCAACTGGTAGTCGCGGTCCTTGATGTTGTTCAGCGGGTAGTAGCCGTCCGGGAACACTTCGGGGACGGCGGCGGTGCCGGTGGGCAGGCGAAAGTAGTTGGCGGCTTCGGCGTCGCGCTCGCCATAGGTGGAAAACGAATACAGGGTCAGCCCGTCCAGCGGCAGCTCGGCGTTGTAGGCGAGGTTGAACGCCTTGAGCTCGGGGTCGCCGTTCTTGATTGCCTCGCGGTCCCAGGCCGCTTCCTTGGCCGGGTCCTGGAAGGCCCGCACGCTGCTGTCGGCCTTGTTGTTCCAGGAGGCGCTGCCACGCTTGCGGGCATCGGCAGACAGGTGCACAAAACCGCCGTCGCCAAGTGCAAAACCCTGGTCGCCGGCGAGCTTGATGGTTTCGCCCTGGCCCGAGAACAGTTTGCCGTAGCTGCTTTCGACGTGGCCGCCGGCGTTGTCCGAGCGCAGGATGATGTTGATCACCCCGGCCACCGCGTCCGAGCCGTACTGGGCGGCGGCGCTGTCCTTGAGCACTTCGATGTGGTCTACCGCACTGACCGGGATCAGGTCGATGTCCACGGCATTGGCGCCGCTGTTGTCGATCGAGCCGCGCTGGCCGGTAGCGCCGTTGTGCCGGCGTTTGCCGTTCACCAGCACCAGCGTGTAGGCCGGGCCCAGGCTGCGGTTGCTCAGCGGCCGGGTGACCGAGTTGTAGCCGGCGATATTGGTGCCGAAGTTGAACGATGGCAGCAGCTTGGAGATGGCCTCGGATAGCTCGGCGCGGCCAGTCCTGAGCAATTGTTCGCTGTTGATCACATCGATGGGGGCGGGGCTGTCGGCTACGGTACGTTCCTGGCCGCGCAGGCCGGTGGAAATCACCGTGACGGTGCCCAGGGTCGGGTCTTGGGTGGCTGCATCAGCCGCGGCGGGGAGCGCTGAGAGCAGCAGGGTGCTGGCGAGCATCGAGCGCGCAGAAGGGGTAATCGCTGGCATGTGCTGGAAGTATCCGTTGATCCTGGCACTGGCCCGTTGTGTGGGTGCAGCTTGATAGGGGAGGGGTGGTCAGGTCAGTCCTGTCATCAACCTGTTGGGTGTGGTAGAGAAATTAATGCGATAAAAACCGGGTGTGAAAGTCTTTTTATGCATAAGCTAATTATTACTTTGGTTTATTTAGTGTTCTTTTAAAATGATTTAATTTGATAACATTGCCGAGCAGCTCGCCGCCAGGCGTTTTCTCTTACAAATTTCCTGACTGCCAGGTTTACACTGTCGACTCCCTTCCCAGGAGCAGAGCAGTGCTGACTCATCTTGATTCCCAGGGGCGCGCCAACATGGTCGACGTCACCGAAAAGGCCGTGACTGCCCGCGAGGCGATCGCCGAGGCGCGGGTGCGCATGCTGCCGGCCACGCTGCGCATGATCGTCGACGGCGAACACCCCAAGGGTGACGTGTTTGCCGTGGCACGCATCGCCGGCATTCAGGCGGCGAAGAAGACCAGCGACCTGATCCCGCTGTGCCACCCGCTGATGCTCACCAGCGTCAAGGTCGAGCTGCTCGCCGAGGGCGAGGAGGTGGTGCACATCACTGCCCGCTGCAAGCTGGCCGGGCAGACCGGTGTGGAAATGGAGGCGCTGACCGCCGCCAGTGTTGCCGCGCTGACCCTCTACGACATGTGCAAGGCCGTGGACAAGGGCATGGTCATCGAGCAGGTGCGCCTGCTGGAAAAGACCGGCGGCAAGAGCGGCCACTACAAGGTGCAAGGGTAATGAAGGTCAAGGTCATGTATTTCGCCCGCTACCGCGAGCTGCTGGGCGTCGATGCCGAGCGCCTGGAAGGCGAGTTCAAGGTGCTCGACGACGTGCGCCAGGCGCTGGTGGCCAAGGGCGGGCAGTATGCCGTGCTGGCCGAGCAGAACCTGATGTGCGCGCGCAATGAGGAGCTGTGCCGGCTGGATGAGCCGGTTGAGGACGGCGATGACGTGGCGTTCTTCCCGCCGGTGACCGGAGGCTGAGCATGGGCGTACGGGTACAGCAAGCGGCGTTCGACCCAGGTGCCGAGGTCAATGCCATGCACGCGGCCAACGTTGGCGTGGGCGCGGTGGTCGGGTTCGTCGGCTATGTGCGTGATTTCAATGATGGCCGGGACGTGGCGGGGATGTTCCTCGAGCATTACCCGGGCATGACCGAGAAGGCGCTGCACAAGATAGTGGTCGAGGCCGAGGGCCGCTGGCCGCTGCTCAAGGTCGAGGTGCTGCACCGCATCGGGGCGCTGGAGCCGGGAGAGCCGATCGTGTTCGTTGGTGTTGCCAGTGCGCATCGCCAGGCCGCGTTCGACGCCTGCAACTTCATCATGGACTACTTGAAAACCCGGGCGCCGTTCTGGAAGAAAGAGAACACCCAGCAAGGGCCGCGCTGGGTCGAGGGCAAGCAGAGTGACCAGGATGCGGCGGGGCGGTGGTAGGTCGGTAGTGAATGGCCGGGGCTGCGCTGTCGCTCAGAGAACTGGTCTCGCAGATGCGTCACGGTCTCCGTGGGAAGCGGCCTTGTGTCGCGATGGGCTGCGCAGCAGCCCCGGCAATCTTGCATGAGGCCGAAACCTTGGGGCCGCTGCGCCCCATCTCGACCGGACGGCGCCCCGGCAAGGCCGCTTCCCACAGGGACCGTGTTAAATCAATGAGTTGTAGTTTGTTCTATGGGAGCCGGCTTGCCGGCGATGGGGCCTGGCCTGAAACAACAAAGGCCGGGCCCTGTAAGTAGGCTGCCGGCCTCATCGCTGGCAAGCCAGCTCCTACAGGGTTTGTGCCGCCTGCTGATGCTGCGCATGGTCCATGAGCAGCCTTCAGCAGCCCGGGGTATCAGTGATGCTTGCGCGGCACCGCGGTCAGCAGCTCGTCCGGCGGCATCTCGCACTTGATCTTGCGCCCCAGCAGCTCCTCGATGGCCGGCAGCTGGTACGAGTCATCTTCACCGGCAAAGCTGATCGACACGCCGTTGCTGCCGGCACGACCGGTACGGCCAATGCGGTGCACGTAGTCGTCCGGGTCCTCCGGCAGGGTGAAGTTGATCACGTGGCTGATGCCGTCGATGTGGATGCCGCGACCGGCCACGTCGGTGGCCACCAGCACGGTGATGCGCCCTTCCCGGAAGTTTTCCAGGGTGCGGATGCGCTTGTGCTGCGGCACGTCACCGGACAACTGCGCGGCGTTGATGCCGTCGCGCACCAGTTTTTCTTCGATGCGCCGCACTTCGTCCTTGCGGTTGGCGAACACCATCACCCGTTCCCACTTGTTCTGCGTCACCAGGTTGTACAAGAGCTTGTACTTGTCACTGCCGGCCACGGCGTAGACGTGCTGCTCGACGGTTTCGCTGGCCACGTTCTCCGGCTCGATCTCGACGATGGCCGGGTTGGTGGTCCACTGCTTGGCCAGGTTCATCACATCATCGGTGAAGGTGGCCGAGAACAGCAGGGTCTGGCGTTCGCTCTTGGGCGGGGTCTGGCGGATGATTTGCCGTACCTGCGGGATGAAGCCCATGTCGAGCATGCGGTCGGCTTCATCCAGCACCATCACTTCGACCATGTCCAGGTGCACCTCGCCGCGCTGGTGGAAGTCCAGCAAACGGCCCGGGGTGGCCACCAGGATGTCGCAGTGGCGCGACTCCAGGGCCTTGAGCTGCTTGTCGAAGTCCATGCCGCCGACGAAGCTCATCACGTTCAGGCCGCTGTACTTGGTCAGGGCGATGGCATCGTTGGCGATCTGCACCACCAGCTCGCGGGTGGGGGCAATGATCAGCGCGCGCGGTTCGCCCATGTAGCGTTCGCCGGGCGGTGGTACCTGCTGCAGCTGGGAAATGATCGACACCAGGAATGCGGCGGTCTTGCCGGTGCCGGTCTGGGCCCGGCCGATGGCGTCCTGGCCGCGCAGGGTGTAGCCCAGCACCTGGGCCTGGATCGGCGTGCAGTAGGGGAAGCCCAGGTCGTGAATGGCGTGCATCAGCTCGTTGGAGAGCTTGAAGTCGTGGAAGCGGGTCTTGCCTTCCTGCGCCTCGACCACGAAGTCCTCGGGCTTCCACAGGCTGGCCTGGGGCCTGGGTTTGCGTTCGCGGCGCGGTTTGGGCGCGGCAGGTTGTTTGGCGCGCGGGGCCTCGGGCTCGGCCGGCTTGGCGTCGCTGCGGGGCTTGCTGGGCGGCTTGGGTTTGGCGCTGGCGCGGGCCGGCTTGGCAACCTGCGGCGCCGGTGCAGGGGCGCTCACGGCGACAGGCTCGGCGGCCTGCGGCGCGGCGTCCGGCTTGGCGAATATTTTCTTGAGTGCCTTGAGCACGATCGTCTCGTCAACTGGTTAAGGAATGTACGCCGGGCAGTGTAATGCAAGAACCGGGCGCGGCGTAGTGGAATGCTCGGCGGGCTACAGGTGGGCCGCTCAACCGAGCTGCTGGCTCAACCAGTTGTAGATGTCGGTGAGTTCCTCGACCACCACCTCGTGTTCCATCGGGTACTCGTGCCAGCGCGCGGCGACGCCCCAGGTGTTGAGGTACTCGAACGCGGTGCGGCCCATGGATGGGATCACCACCGGGTCGTGCACGCCGTGCAGGCACAGGGCCGGGGTGCGCTGCTGGCAGGCGCTGAGCTGGCGCCCGTCGCTGAAGGTGGGCGCGTAGGTGGACAAGGCGATGACGCCGCCCAGGGCCTCTTGCCACTTTATATAAGCAGTGTGCAGCACCACCGCGCCGCCCTGGGAGAAACCGGCAAGGATGATCCGCGACAGGCTGACGCCCTTGGCCTGTTCGGCCTTGATCAGGGCGATCACCTGGTCGGCCGACTCTTCCAGCTGCGCCTCGTCGATGGCCCGGGCCGGGGTCATGGCCTTGATGTCATACCAGCTGGGCATGGCGTAGCCGCCGTTGATGGTCACCGCGCGGGTCGGGGCCTGGGGCATGACGAAGCGGGTGCTGGCCAGCCGTTCCTGCATGAATTCGGCCACCGGTAGGAAGTCGTAACGGTCGGCGCCCAGGCCGTGCAACCAGATCACACAGGCATCAGCGGTTTTTTGCGGTTCGAGAATCAAAGGCTGGGTCATTCACTGCTCCGAAAGAGTGCGCAGGTACAGATTGAGTGCATAAAAAGAAGGCAGGGTGGGTTAATGCCAGAAAAAGATGTCGCAACTCTACAACTTTTCCTACTTGACTCCCGCTTAATCGCTTAAGCCTTCAACTGTGGTACGCACTTTGCTGTGTACGAGTCATGCGTTGGGGTGGGCCTATGTGGGTAACACCCCTCGTATGAATCAAAGGCTGTCACAGAACAGCCCATTGCGCCAATTGACCCAAAAACAAGCCAACAAGGGTCGGATGCGCCTCATAAGGGTGCGGTGCAATTCCGGCTCGTACAACAAGAGCGATTTGGAGGTTGTGAATGAAGATGTTGAAAACCACCCTGGCAGTCCTGACCGCTGCCGCCGCGCTGGGCGCCACCAGCTTCGCCCAGGCTGGCGCCACGCTCGATGCGGTGAAGAAGAAGGGCTTCGTCCAGTGTGGCGTGAGCGACGGCTTGCCGGGCTTCTCGGTACCTGATGCCCAGGGCAAGATCGTCGGCATCGACGCCGACGTGTGCCGCGCCGTGGCCGCCGCCGTGTTCGGCGACGCCACCAAGGTCAAGTTCAGCCAGCTCAACGCCAAGGAGCGCTTCACCGCGTTGCAGTCCGGCGAAGTCGACGTGCTGTCGCGCAACACCACCTGGACCAGCTCGCGTGATGCCGGCATGGGCCTGGTGTTCGCCGGCGTCACCTACTACGACGGCGTGGGCTTTTTGGTGAACAAGAAGCTTGGCGTTTCCAGCGCCAAGGAGCTCGATGGCGCGACCATCTGCATCCAGGCCGGTACCACCACCGAACTGAACGTCTCCGACTACTTCCGCGCCAATAATCTCAAGTACACCCCGATCACCTTCGACACCTCGGATGAAAGTGCCAAGTCGCTGGAGTCGGGCCGTTGCGATGTGCTCACCTCGGACAAGTCGCAGTTGTTCGCCCAGCGCTCCAAGCTGGCCGCGCCGACCGAGTACGTGGTACTGCCTGAAACCATCTCCAAGGAGCCTCTGGGCCCGGTGGTGCGCAAGGGCGACGAAGAATGGTTCAGCATCGTCAAGTGGACCCTCTTCGCCATGCTCAACGCTGAAGAGGCCGGCATCACCTCGAAGAACGTCGAGGCCGAAGCCAAGTCTACCAAGAACCCGGACAACGCCCGCCTGCTGGGTGCTGACGGCGAGTACGGCAAGGACCTGAAGCTGCCGAAGGACTGGGTCGTGCAGATCGTCAAGCAGGTCGGCAACTACGGCGAAGTGTTCGAGAAGAACCTCGGCCAGAGCACTGACCTGAAGATCGACCGTGGCCTGAACGCCCTGTGGAACAACGGCGGCATCCAGTACGCACCTCCAGTGCGCTGATGGCGGCACCCCGCGGCGGCATCCTGCCGCCGCGGGTCGTTTCATACCCTTCTTTCCGGGGCACTTCATGCAAAATCAAATCGGCGCACGAAAGGGGTTTTCCCTTAGCGATCCACGGGTGCGCGCGTGGCTGTTCCAGGTCATCACGGTGCTCTTCGTGGTCGGCCTGGGCTGGTACCTGTTTCACAACACGCAAACCAACCTGCAGCACCGGGGCATCACCTCGGGCTTCGACTTTCTCGAGCGCAGCGCCGGCTTCGGCATTGCCCAGCACCTGATCCCCTACGTGGAATCGGACAGCTACGCCCGGGTATTCGTCATCGGCCTGCTCAACACCCTGCTGGTGACCTTCATCGGCATCATCCTGGCCACCTTGCTGGGCTTCATCATCGGTGTGGCGCGGCTGTCGCCGAACTGGATGATCAACAAGCTGGCGACGGTGTACGTGGAGACCTTCCGCAACATCCCGCCGCTCTTGCAGATCCTGTTCTGGTACTTCGCGGTGTTTCTCACCCTGCCGGGGCCCAAGGGCAGCATCAACATCGACGACACCTTCTTCATCAGCAACCGCGGCCTGAACATGCCCGGCGCTTCGATGGCCGACGGCTTCTGGCCGTTCGTGGTGGCGCTGGTGCTGGCGATCGTCGCCATCGTGGTGATGGTGCGCCAGGCCAACAAGCGTTTCGACGCCACTGGCGAGCCGTTCCACAAGTTCTGGGTGGGCCTGCTGCTGTTCATCGGCATCCCCGGCGTGTGCGCGCTGCTGTTCGGCAGCCCGGTGCACTGGGAAGTGCCACAGCTCAAGGGCTTCAATTTCGTCGGCGGCTGGGTGCTGATCCCTGAACTGCTGGCCTTGACCCTGGCGCTGACCATCTATACCGCAGCGTTCATTGCCGAGATCGTGCGTTCTGGCATCAAGTCGGTCAGCCACGGCCAGACCGAGGCCGCTCGCTCGCTGGGCCTGCGCGAGGGCCCGACCCTGCGCAAGGTGATCATCCCGCAAGCCTTGCGGGTGATCATTCCGCCGCTGACCAGCCAGTACCTGAACCTTGCCAAGAACTCGTCGCTGGCTGCCGGTATCGGCTACCCGGAGATGGTCTCGCTGTTCGCCGGTACCGTGCTCAACCAGACCGGCCAGGCCATCGAGGTGATCGCCATCACCATGAGCGTCTATCTCGCCATCAGCATCAGCATTTCGCTGCTGATGAACTGGTACAACAAGCGCATCGCGCTGATCGAGCGGTGAGGGTCCAACCGTGACAGCCCATGTTTTCAAACCTGATATGCCGCCACCGGTGAAGACCGTGGGCGTGCTCGCCTGGATGCGGGCAAACCTGTTCTCCAGCTGGCTCAATACTCTGCTGACGTTGTTCGCCCTGTACCTGGTGTGGCTGATCGTGCCGCCGCTGGTGCAGTGGGCGCTGATCGACGCCAACTGGGTCGGCACCACCCGCGCCGACTGCACCAAGGAAGGCGCCTGCTGGGTGTTCGTGCAGCAGCGCTTCGGCCAGTTCATGTATGGCTACTACCCGGCAGAACTGCGCTGGCGCGTCGACCTCACGGTGTGGCTGGCAGTGCTTGGCGCAGCGCCGTTGTTCATCAACCGCTTCCCGCGCAAGGCGGTGTACGGCCTGGGCTTCCTGGTGCTGTACCCGATCATCGCCTACACCCTGCTGCACGGCGGCATGCTCGGGCTCGCCAGCGTTGCCACCAGCCAGTGGGGCGGCCTGATGCTGACCCTGGTGATCGCCACCGTGGGTATCGTCGGCGCCTTGCCGCTGGGCATTCTGCTGGCGCTGGGGCGGCGTTCGAACCTGCCGGCGGTGAAGGTGGTCTGCGTGACCTTCATCGAGTTCTGGCGCGGCGTGCCGCTGATCACCGTGCTGTTCATGTCGTCGGTGATGCTGCCGCTGTTCCTGCCCGAAGGCATGAGCTTCGACAAGCTGCTGCGGGCGATGATCGGGGTGATCCTGTTCCAGTCGGCGTACATCGCCGAAGTGGTGCGTGGCGGCCTGCAGGCCATCCCCAAGGGCCAGTACGAAGCGGCTGCGGCCATGGGCCTGGGCTACTGGCGGGCGATGGGCCTGGTGATCCTGCCCCAGGCGCTCAAGCTGGTGATCCCCGGCATCGTCAACACCTTCATTGCCCTGTTCAAGGACACAAGCCTTGTGATCATCATCGGCCTGTTCGACTTGCTCAACAGCGTCAAGCAAGCCGCCGCCGACCCCGCCTGGCTGGGCATGGCGACCGAGGGCTATGTGTTCGCGGCCCTGGTGTTCTGGATTTTCTGTTTCGGTATGTCCCGCTACTCCATGCACCTGGAGCGCAAGCTGGACACTGGCCACAAGCGTTAGGAGTTTCGAAATGAGTGAAGCGATCAAGCAGCCTGCCGGCCCCGAAGGCATCATCCAGATGCAGGGCGTGAACAAATGGTACGGCCAGTTCCACGTGCTCAAGGATATCAACCTGAACGTGCGCCAGGGCGAGCGCATCGTGCTGTGCGGCCCGTCGGGCTCGGGCAAGTCCACCACCATCCGCTGCCTCAACCGCCTGGAAGAGCACCAGCAGGGGCGCATCGTGGTCGATGGCGTGGAGCTGACCAACGACCTCAAGCAGATCGAGGCCATCCGCCGCGAGGTGGGCATGGTGTTCCAGCACTTCAACCTGTTCCCGCACCTGACCATCCTCGAGAACTGCACCCTGGCACCCATGTGGGTGCGCAAGCTGCCGCGGCGCAAGGCCGAGGAAATCGCCATGCACTTCCTGGAGCGCGTGCGTATTCCGGAGCAGGCGCACAAGTACCCGGGGCAGTTGTCCGGTGGTCAGCAGCAGCGCGTGGCGATTGCCCGGGCGCTGTGCATGAAACCTAAGATCATGCTGTTCGACGAGCCCACCTCGGCGCTGGACCCGGAGATGGTCAAGGAGGTGCTCGACACCATGGTCAGCCTGGCCGAGGACGGCATGACCATGCTCTGCGTAACCCACGAAATGGGCTTTGCCCGCACCGTGGCCAACCGGGTGATCTTCATGGACAAAGGGGAGATCGTCGAGCAGGCGGCGCCGGATGACTTCTTCGACCGGCCGAGCAATGACCGGACCAAGTTGTTCCTGAGCCAGATTCTGCACTGAGGCTTGAAAAAAGCATCGCCGGCAAGCCGGCTCCTACAGGGGGATGCGTTTCCCAGCAGGAGCCGGCGTGCCGGCGATTGCATCGATTGCGTTACTTCTCTTCCTGGGTGGCCACTGGCGCCGGTGGCGGGCGCAGCCCCACCTCGGCAATCAGCTTGAGCTGCTGGCCATTGCGCAGCACTTCGATGCTGATCTTGTCGGTCGGCTTGATCCGCGCCACCTGGTTCATCGACTTGCGCCCGTCACCGGCCGGCTCGCCGTTGATGCTCAGGATCACGTCACCCAGTTGCAGCCCCGCACGTGCCGCCGGCCCGTCGCGGAAGATCCCCGCCACCACGATGCCCGGGCGGCCCTGCATGCCGAACGACTCTGCCAGCTCCTGGCTCAGCGGCTGCACCTCGATGCCCAGCCAGCCACGGATTACCTGGCCGTGCTCGACGATCGACTTCATCACCTCCAGTGCCAGCTTGACCGGGATGGCGAAGCCGATGCCCTGCGAGCCGCCGGACTTGGAGAAGATCGCCGTGTTGATACCCACCAGGTTGCCGTTGGCATCCACCAGCGCGCCGCCGGAGTTGCCCGGGTTGATCGCAGCGTCGGTCTGGATGAAATCTTCGTAGTTGTTCAGGCCCAGCTGGTTGCGGCCGGTGGCGCTGATGATGCCCATGGTCACGGTCTGGCCGACACCGAACGGGTTGCCAATGGCCAGGGTCACGTCGCCGATGTGGATGTTGTCGGAGCGGCCGATGGTCATCGACGGCAGGTTCTTCAGGTCGATCTTGAGCACCGCGAGGTCGGTTTCCGGGTCGCTGCCGATGACCCGGGCCAGGGTTTCGCGGCCGTCCTTCAGGGCCACGACGATCTGGTCGGCGCCGCTGGTGACGTGGTTGTTGGTCAGCAGGTAGCCCTCGGGGCTCATGATCACCGCCGAGCCCAGGCTCGACTCCCAGCGTTTCTGCTTGGGCAGGTTGTCGCCGAAGAAACGGCGGAACTGCGGGTCTTCGAACAGCGGGTGGGCGCTCTTGTTGACCACCTTGGTGGTGTACAGGTTGACCACTGCCGGGGCGGCGAGGGTCACAGCGTCGGCATAGGAGACCGGGCCCTGCATGATGCGCGAGGTCTGCGGCGCCTGCTGCAGGTTGACGTCCTGGCTCGGCAAGCCGACCCATTGCGGGAAACGCTGGATGATCAGCATGGCGATCAGTACGCCAGTAAGCAGGGGCCAGCCGAAGTAACGCAGAGCCTTGAACATGAACGAGTCCTGGAAATGGGGCAGGGGCCACTTCAGTGCAGCCCGGGGCGCAAGCGCGCGCGATCATACACCTGAAAAAGTCGCTCAGCGACGGTTGAGTACCGTGGAGCAAACCCGCCCCCACAAGGTCGTTGCCGTATGGCGTGGGAGCGGGCTTGCCCCGCGACAGGGCAGACCTGACAGCGGTTCCCCCGGCGCCGGCGACGGCCCATAATGGCGGCCATTATACGGGTGTTGAAACCCGCAAAAATGCAGATTTCGAGGAGATTTTCATGGCCGTCGCCCTCAATACCCTGGTCGAGGAAGCCGAGCGCTACCTGGCCAGCGCGAAGATCCAGGACTACTGCCCCAACGGCCTGCAGGTCGAGGGCCGGCCGCAGGTCAGCCGCATCGTCACCGGTGTGACCGCAAGCCAGGCGTTGCTGGATGCAGCGGTGGAGGCCGACGCCGACCTGGTGCTGGTGCACCACGGCTATTTCTGGAAAGGCGAAAACCCCTGCATCACCGGCATGAAGCAGCGCCGCCTGAAAACCTTGCTCAAGCACGACATCAGCCTGCTGGCCTACCACCTGCCGCTGGACGTGCACTCCGAAGTGGGCAACAACGTGCAGTTGGCGCGGCAACTGGATATCACCGTCGAAGGCCCGCTGGACCCAAACAACCCCAAGGTGGTCGGGCTGGTCGGCTCGCTGGCGGAACCTGTGTCGGCGCGCGACTTCGCCCGCCGGGTGCAGGAGGCCATGGGCCGCGAGCCGCTGGTCATCGAGGGCGAGCAGATGATCCGCCGGGTGGGCTGGTGCACCGGCGGCGGGCAGGGTTACATCGATACCGCGATTGC
The DNA here is from genome assembly GCF_019139895.1 of Pseudomonas fakonensis. Classification (GTDB taxonomy): domain Bacteria; phylum Pseudomonadota; class Gammaproteobacteria; order Pseudomonadales; family Pseudomonadaceae; genus Aquipseudomonas; species Aquipseudomonas fakonensis. The sequence continues at coordinate 1,035,306 of NZ_CP077076.1, forward strand.
CGCCGGGGTCGATTTGTTCCTCAGTGGCGAGGCCTCCGAGCAGACCTTCCACAGCGCCCGCGAGAACGGCATCAGCTTCATCGCCGCCGGGCACCATGCCACCGAGCGTTATGGGGTGCAGGCGCTGGGCGATTACCTGGCGCGGCGCTTTGCCCTGGAGCACCTGTTCATCGATTGCCCCAACCCGATCTGATCGCCTTGCCACAGGCAATTACCGCCCTCTGTAGGAGCCGGCTTGCCGGCGATGAGGCCTGGCCTGCAACCGCCAGGCCTTGTGCCAGGGCTCAGGGCCCCATTGCCGGCAAGCCGGCTCTTACAGGGATCGTGTGCCCCCAAACCCCCAGTCATATCGTTAGATTGTTTCGATCTAGCCCGCCGCCTAAATAGAATCAGGTGCTGTGATAAAGTGGCTCGCTCGAACACGGCCCGCAGGCCGTCCATAAGATCGTTTTTCGTGAGTAGCCATGGTCGACAATCTGACGCACTTGAAACAGCTGGAGGCGGAGAGCATCCACATCATCCGCGAGGTGGCCGCCGAGTTCGACAACCCGGTGATGCTGTACTCGATCGGCAAGGATTCCGCGGTCATGCTGCACCTGGCGCGCAAGGCGTTCTTCCCGGGCAAGCTGCCGTTCCCGGTGATGCACGTCGACACCCAGTGGAAATTCCAGGAGATGTACAGTTTCCGCGACAAGATGGTCGAGGAAATGGGCCTGGAGCTGATCACCCACGTCAACCCTGAGGGTGTGGCGCAGGGCATCAACCCGTTCACCCATGGCAGCTCCAAGCACACCGACATCATGAAGACCCAGGGCCTCAAGCAGGCGCTGGACAAGCATGGTTTCGATGCCGCCTTCGGTGGCGCGCGCCGCGACGAAGAGAAGTCCCGCGCGAAAGAGCGCGTGTACTCGTTCCGTGACAGCAAGCACCGCTGGGACCCGAAGAACCAGCGCCCGGAGCTGTGGAACATCTACAACGGCAAGGTCAACAAGGGCGAGTCGATCCGCGTCTTCCCGCTGTCGAACTGGACCGAGCTGGACATCTGGCAGTACATCTACCTCGAAGGCATCCCGATCGTGCCGCTGTACTTCGCCGCCGAGCGTGAAGTGATCGAGAAGAACGGCACCCTGATCATGATCGACGACGAGCGCATCCTCGAGCATCTGAGCGATGAAGAGAAGGCGCGCATCGTCAAGAAGAAAGTGCGTTTCCGTACCCTGGGCTGCTACCCGTTGACGGGCGCTGTCGAGTCCGAAGCCGAGACCCTGACCGACATCATTCAGGAAATGCTCCTGACCCGGACGTCCGAGCGCCAGGGCCGCGTCATCGACCACGATGGTGCAGGCTCGATGGAAGACAAAAAACGCCAAGGCTACTTCTAATTTCAGGGTTTCGTCATGTCGCACCAATCTGATCTGATCAGCGAGGACATCCTCGCCTACCTGGCCCAGCATGAGCGCAAAGAGCTGCTGCGCTTCCTCACCTGCGGCAACGTGGATGACGGCAAGAGCACCCTGATCGGGCGCCTGCTGCACGACTCCAAGATGATCTACGAGGACCACCTCGAGGCCATCACCCGCGACTCGAAAAAGTCCGGCACCACCGGTGAAGAAGTCGACCTGGCACTGCTGGTGGACGGCCTGCAGGCCGAGCGCGAGCAGGGCATCACCATCGATGTCGCCTACCGCTACTTCTCCACCGCCAAGCGCAAGTTCATCATCGCCGACACCCCGGGCCACGAGCAGTACACCCGCAACATGGCCACCGGTGCGTCCACCTGCGACCTGGCGATCATCCTGGTCGATGCCCGTTACGGCGTGCAGACCCAGACCCGCCGGCACAGCTACATTGCCTCCCTGCTGGGCATCAAGCACATCGTCGTTGCGGTCAACAAGATGGACCTCAAGGGCTTCGACGAGCAGGTGTTCGAGTCGATCAAGGCCGACTACCTGAAGTTTGCCGAGAGCATCAACCTCAAGCCGTCGAGCCTGCACTTCGTGCCGATGTCGGCGCTCAAGGGCGACAACGTGGTCAACCGCAGCGAGCAGTCGCCGTGGTACACCGGCCCCGTGCTGATGGAAATCCTCGAAAGCGTCGAGATTGCCGCCGACCGCAACGTCACCGACCTGCGTTTCCCGGTGCAGTACGTCAACCGCCCGAACCTGAACTTCCGCGGCTTTGCCGGCACCATCGCCGGTGGCGTGGTGCACAAGGGCGACGAGATCGTCGTGCTGCCGTCGGGCAAGAGCAGCCGGGTCAAGTCCATCGTCACCTTCGAAGGTGAGCTGGAAAACGCCGGCCCCGGCCAGGCCGTGACCCTGACCATGGAAGACGAGATCGACATCTCCCGTGGCGACCTGCTGGTGCACGCCGACAACGTACCGCAGGTGACCGACCAGTTCGACGCCATGCTGGTATGGATGGCCGAAGAGCCGATGCTCCCGGGCAAGAAGTACGACATCAAGCGCGCCACGAGCTATGTGCCGGGCTCGATTGCCAGCATCACCCACAAGGTCGATGTGAACACCCTCGAGCAGGGCGTCGCCAGCGCGCTGCAGCTGAACGAGATCGGCCGGGTCAAGGTCGCCCTGGACAGCGCCATCGCCCTGGACGGCTACGACAGCAACCGCACCACCGGTGCGTTCATCGTCATCGACCGCCTGACCAACGGCACCGTCGGCGCCGGCATGATCATCGCCCCGCCGGTACTGCCGCATGGCAGCGGCGGCCAGCATGGCAAGCTGGCCCACGTGGCCACCGAGGAGCGCGCCCTGCGCTTCGGCCAGCAGCCGGCCACCGTGCTGTTCAGCGGCCTGTCCGGCGCTGGCAAGAGCACCCTGGCCTATGCCGTGGAGCGCAAGCTGTTCGACATGGGCCGTGCGGTGTACGTGCTCGACGGCCAGAACCTGCGCCACGACCTGAACAAGGGCCTGCCCCAGGACCGTGCCGGGCGTACCGAGAACTGGCGCCGCGCCGCCCATGTGGCGCGCCAGTTCAACGAAGCCGGCCTGCTGACCCTGGCCGCCTTCGTTGCCCCTGATGCCGAAGGCCGCGAGCAGGCCAAGGCGCTGATCGGCAAGGAGCGCCTGGTGACCGTGTACGTGCAAGCCTCGCCGCTGGTGTGCCGCGAACGCGACCCGCAGGGCCTGTATGCCGCCGCTGGCGACAACATCCCGGGCGAAAGCTTCCCGTTCGACGTGCCGCTGGATGCGGACCTGGTGATCGACACCCAGGCTGTCAGCGTCGATGAAGGCGTGAAGCGGGTGCTGGATGTGCTGCGCCAGCGTGGGGCGATCTGATCGGGTTGCCTGATGTGATGTGAAAAACCCCGCTTCGGCGGGGTTTTTTGTTTGTGCGGTTGCGCGGATTGTCGGGTGCTCCACCAATACAATGAAATGCTCCAGCAGGCGGCCTTGCCAGGCCGAGGCCGTCTGCAACAGCTCTACCACCACTCGAACTCTGCCCGTCTGTAGAGCGCAAAGTTGGACTTGAAGGTGTTCACTCAGCAGCTCCGATGAAAGCGCGTACTGCACGGCGCTTATGATCCGCATGTTATCCACATCGTAAACACCGCCGCCCAGCTTGGGTGGCAGCAAGTGACAGGTCTGCTAGAAGCGCAATCCGTTGGCGTTTTCGGCATAAGGCGCGCGTGGGGCCAGCCTTTCTTGATTCGCTGTAGTTGCGAGCTGATGAATTGCGTGGGCAGTTTGCTGCCCATCTTTTGCTCTTTCGGGTTTTTCGCTCCTGTTTCAGCGAGCCCTCCTGACAGATGTGCGGTGGGCGTTTCTGCATGCTTGAGGGGCATGAATGACCCGTTGAGGAAAATTGATGAACTCTGCAAACCTGCGTACCGCTATCGCCGCTATTGTCTTCGCCGCATTGCCAGGCACAGTTCTGGCGCACAATCACGACATAGGCGCCCCCTGCTGCCCGTTCAGCGATGCGCGCCTGAAATCGTCCATCGAGCCGCTGACCGACTCGACCAGCCAGTTGCTCAAGCTCCAGGGTGTGCACTTCAATTGGAAAGATACCGGGCGCAGCGACATCGGCCTGGTGGCCCAGGATGTCCAGGCGGTATACCCGCAACTGGTTCACGAGAAAGAGGGGGCGTTGAGCGTCGACTATCAGAAGCTGGTGGCGCCGTTGATTGAGTCTGTACGCCAACTGAACCTGCGCATCGAGGCTTTGGAGAAAACCCGAGTGCATTGATGCCCTGAGCCGTCGTTCAGCCAGGAGCGGCGACGCTGCTCCTGTGCTGCGTCATATATGTTGCTTAGATACGGGTATCACCCGCCGCTCCTTCACCGCCTTGTAAGAAAAACTCGAATAGATCTCCTTCACCCCCGGCAAACGCTGCAGCACCTCGCGGGTGAATTCGCCAAACGACTCCAAGTCCCGCGCCAGAATCTCCAGCAAGAAGTCATAGCGCCCGGAGATGTTGTGGCAGGCGACGATCTCGGGGATTTGCATCAGCCGCTGCTCGAAGGCCAGGGCCATGTCCTTGGTGTGCGACTCCATCATGATGCTGACGAACGCGGTAATGCCAAAGCCCAGTGCCTTGGGCGAGAGGGTGGCCTGGTAGCCGGTGATGTAGCCGTTTTCTTCCAGCAGCTTGACCCGCCGCCAGCAGGGGGAGGTGGTCAGGGCGACCTGGTCGGCAAGCTCGGCGATGGTCAGGCGGGCGTTGTCCTGCAGGGCAGCGAGCAGGGCGCGGTCGGTGCGGTCAAGGGTCGAAGGCATGCTTTGCCCTCCTGCGTTGGTTTTTGTTGTTTTTGTTGCCGAACTGCCGCGAATTGCTGGGCAAGATTGGAAAAATCGCAGCTGGCCGGTGGCATAAGCTTATAATAAACCCCAAGAGGCTGTTGCCATGGACGACTCCCGACACACAGGTTTTGCTACCCGCGCCATCCACCACGGCTACGACCCGCTGAGCCACGGCGGTGCGTTGGTGCCGCCGGTGTACCAGACCGCCACCTACGCCTTCCCCACCGTCGAATTCGGCGCTGCGTGCTTTGCCGGCGAAGAGCCCGGGCACTTCTACAGCCGCATTTCCAACCCCACCCTGGCCCTGCTGGAGCAGCGCATGGCGTCGCTGGAGGGCGGCGAGGCGGGGTTGGCGCTGGCCTCGGGCATGGGGGCCATCACTTCCACGCTGTGGACGCTGCTACGCCCAGGCGATGAGCTGATCGTCGGCGGCACCTTGTACGGCTGCACGTTCGCCTACCTGCACCATGGCATCGGCGAGTTCGGGGTGAAGATCCGCCACGTCGACCTTAACGACATCGCGGCACTCAAGGCGGCGATCACCGCGAAAACCCGGATGATCTACTTCGAAACGCCGGCCAACCCCAACATGCAACTGGTGGATATCGCCGCGGTGGCCGAGGCCGCCCATGACCATGACCTGAGCATCGTGGTCGACAACACCTACTGCACCCCTTACCTGCAGCGGCCGCTGGAACTGGGCGCCGACCTGGTGGTGCATTCGGCCACCAAGTACCTGTCGGGCCACGGTGATATCACCGCCGGACTGGTGGTGGGGCGCAAGGCGCTGGTGGATCGCATTCGCCTCGAGGGGCTCAAGGACATGACCGGCGCGGTGCTCTCGCCCCATGATGCGTCGCTGCTGATGCGCGGCATCAAGACCCTGGCCCTGCGCATGGACCGCCACTGCGCCAATGCCCAGCAACTGGCCGAGTACCTGGCGCGTCAGCCGCAGGTGGAGCTGATTCGCTACCCGGGCCTGGCGAGCTTCGCGCAGCATGGCCTGGCGAAGCGGCAGATGCGCTTGCCGGGCGGCATGATTGCCTTTGAGCTCAAGGGCGGCATCGAGGCCGGGCGACGTTTCATGAACGCCCTGGGGTTGTTTGCCCGGGCCGTGAGCCTGGGGGATGCCGAATCGCTGGCCCAGCACCCGGCGAGCATGACCCATTCCAGCTATACGCCGCAGGAGCGCGCCGAGCATGGCATTTCGGAAGGGCTGGTGCGCTTGTCGGTGGGGCTGGAGGATATCGAGGACTTGATTGCGGATGCGCGCCAGGCGTTGCAGGTGTGTTGAACCGTTCGGGCCCTATCGCCGGCAAGCCGGCTCCTACAGGGGAGCGCAGGCCATTGCTGGCGACAGGGCACAAAAAAGGCCGCTTGCGCGGCCTTTTTCATGTCGGTCGAATCAACGCTTGAGCCCGTAGCTCTCGTCGAGCATGCCCGGCGAGTTCGGGGTTTTCGGCGCGTAGTCGCGTGGCACTTCGGCGGTGTCCTTCGGCGGCGTCAGGCGGTCGCGCGGGCCTTGGCTGGCTTCGGAGTGCAGCGCGGCCAGCAGGCGCTGGCGGGTCAGTTCGTCCAGGGCCAGGCGGTTGGCGCCATCGGCCAGGTGGTCCTGGACGTCCTGGTAGCTCTGGGTCAGTTTACGCACCAGCGAAGCGGTGCTGTTGAAGTGGGTGACCACTTCATTCTGATAAGTATCGAAACGCTGCTGGATGTCATCCAGCTGGCGCTGTGTATTGCTGGGCGCCGCATTGGGCAGCAGGCGGGCCAGCGCGAAACCTGCAACCACACCAATGACCAGGGCCAGGGTCGGCAGCAACCAAACAAGGAGCGAGTGTTCCACGAGTCCTTCCTCTATAAACGGCTTTGCTTTACGTTAACGGCTCAGACCTGCGCTGTATACCGCGAGCGATCGCAAATCAGAACAGAATTCCTCAGCTAGACGAGTCGACCCTCCCCGAGGTCACGGAGTAGTGCCTTGCTTATCCGCGAAACCCCCTTGTTCATCGATGGCCCGAGCGGCCCGCTGGAAGCCTTGTACCTGGACGTGGCCGATGCCCGTGGCGTGGTGCTGATCTGCCACCCCAACCCGGTACAGGGCGGCACCATGCTCAACAAGGTGGTTTCGACCCTGCAGCGCACGGCCCGTGACGCGGGTTATGTGACCCTGCGCTTCAACTACCGCGGCGTCGGCCAGAGCGCCGGCAGCCACGACATGGGCGCAGGCGAGGTGGCCGATGCCGAGGCTGCGGCAGCCTGGCTGCGTACCAAGCACCCTGAGCTGCCGTTGGTGCTGATGGGCTTCTCGTTCGGCGGCTTTGTCGCCACCAGCCTGGCTGGCCGCCTGGAAGCCGCTGGGGCAACCCTGCAGCACCTGTTCATGATCGCCCCGGCCGTGATGCGCCTGACGGCGGACTTCCCGTTGCCACAGCGTTGCCCGATCACCCTGGTGCAGCCAGACAGCGACGAAGTGGTCGAGCCGCAGCTGGTCTACGACTGGTCCGAGGCCCTGCCGCGCCCCCATGAGCTGCTGAAAGTGGCAGAATGCGGACACTTCTTCCATGGCAAGCTGACCGATCTGAAGGATCTGCTGCTGCCGCGCCTTTCGAACTGAGCCAAGCCTGAATAAGCGAACACCATGACCACGCGCATTCTCACCGGTATCACCACCACCGGCACCCCGCACCTGGGCAACTACGCCGGTGCCATTCGCCCGGCGATCCTCGCCAGCCAGCAGCCGGGCGTCGACTCGTTCTATTTCCTGGCCGACTACCACGCCCTGATCAAGTGCGACGACCCGCTGCGTATCCAGCGCTCGCGCCTGGAAATCGCGGCCACCTGGTTGGCCGGTGGCCTGGACCCGGCCAAGGTGACCTTCTACCGTCAGTCCGACATCCCCGAGATCCCCGAGCTGACCTGGCTGCTGACCTGCGTCGCCGCCAAGGGCCTGCTCAACCGCGCCCACGCCTACAAGGCCTCGGTGGACAAGAACGTCGAAGCCGGTGAAGACCCGGACGCCGGCGTGAGCATGGGCCTGTTCAGCTACCCGGTGCTGATGGCTGCGGACATCCTGATGTTCAACGCCAACAAGGTGCCGGTGGGCCGTGACCAGATCCAGCACGTGGAAATGGCCCGCGACATTGGCCAGCGCTTCAACCACCTGTTCGGCCAGGGCCGGGACTTCTTCGCCCTGCCGGAGGCGGTGATCGAGGAGAGCGTGGCGACCTTGCCAGGCCTGGACGGTCGCAAGATGTCCAAGAGCTACGACAACACCATCCCGCTGTTCACCAGCGCCAAAGAGATGAAAGACGCGATCTCGCGCATCGTCACCGACTCCCGCGCGCCGGGTGAGGCGAAGGATCCGGACAACTCGCACCTGTTCACCCTGTTCCAGGCGTTCTCTACGCCGGCGCAGTGTGCGGAGTTTCGCGATGAGCTGCTGCAGGGCCTGGGCTGGGGCGAGGCCAAGCAGCGCCTGTTCCAGCTGCTGGACGGCCAATTGGCAGAAAAGCGCGAGCACTACCACCAGCTGATTTCGCGCCCTTCGGACCTCGAAGACATCCTGCTGGCTGGCGCCGCCAAGGCCCGCAAGACCGCCACCCCGTTCCTCGAGCAACTGCGCGAGGCGGTTGGCCTGCGTTCGTTCCGCAGCAACGTGCAGGCCAGTACCGAGGTGAAGAAGAAAGCCGCCAAGAGCGCGCGCTTCGTCAGCTTCCGCGACGAGGACGGCAGCTTCCGCTTCCGCCTGCTGGCCGCCGATGGCGAGCAACTGCTGCTGTCGCGCAGCTTCGCCGATGGCAAGAGCGCAGGTGCGGTGAGCAAGCAACTGCAGCAGGGCGGTGAGGCCGATGTGCGGGTCGAAGGCCTGGGCTTCAGCCTGTGGCTGGCCGGCGAGCAAGTGGCCGAGGGGCCGCAGTTCGCCAATAGCGATGCACGTGACGCTGCGGTGCAGAGCCTGCGCGAAGCCCTGCAGCCCGCTCAGGAGTAAGCCCCCTCACCTGTAGGAGCGGCCTTGTGTCGCGAAAGGGCCGCAACGCGGCCCCACGATTTGTGCATCAAGCTGATATGGCCGGGGCCGCTTTGCGGCCCATTCGCGACACAAGGCCGCTCCTACAGGGGCATGTGTATTGCGTCCAATGAGTCAAATGGCCGCATGTATCATTGCCATCAAGCGGGCCGGTCGCTACAGTGACGGCCCGTTTTTTGTTGCCTCGCTAACGAATCATGACTCCCTTAGAACGCTATCAAGCAGATCTGAAACGTCCCGACTTCTTCCATGACGCGGCGCAGGAAACTGCGGTGCGTCACCTGCAGCGCCTGTACGACGACCTGGTACACGCGCAGAACAACAAGCCGGGTATGTTCGGCAAGCTGTTCGGCAAGAAGGAGCAGACCCCGGTCAAGGGCCTGTACTTCTGGGGCGGGGTAGGGCGAGGCAAGACCTACCTGGTCGACACCTTCTATGAAGCGCTGCCGTTCAAGCAGAAGATGCGCACGCACTTCCACCGCTTCATGAAGCGTGTGCACGAAGAAATGAAAACCCTCAAGGGCGAGAAGAACCCGCTGACCATCATTGCCAAGCGCTTCAGCGAAGAGGCCAAGGTGATCTGCTTCGACGAGTTCTTCGTCTCGGACATTACCGACGCGATGATCCTCGGCACCCTGATGGAAGAGCTGTTCAAGAACGGCGTGTCGCTGGTGGCCACCTCCAACATCGTGCCGGACGGCCTGTACAAGGACGGCCTGCAACGCGCGCGCTTCCTGCCGGCCATCGCCATGATCAAGCAGTACACCGACGTGGTGAACGTCGACAGCGGCGTTGACTACCGCCTGCGCCACCTGGAGCAGGCCGAACTGTTCCACTTCCCGCTCAACGACGCCGCCCACCAGAGCATGCGTGCCAGCTTCAAGGCGCTGACCCCGGAGTGCACCCAGGCGGTCGAGAACGACGTGCTGATGATCGAGAACCGCCCGATCAACGCCCTGCGTACCTGCGACGACGTTGCCTGGTTCGACTTCCGTGCCCTGTGCGACGGGCCGCGCAGCCAGAACGACTACATCGAGCTGGGCAAGATCTTCCATGCCGTGCTGCTGAGCAACGTCGAGCAGATGGGCGTGACCACCGACGACATTGCCCGCCGTTTCATCAACATGGTAGACGAGTTCTACGACCGCAACGTCAAGCTGATCATCTCGGCCGAGGTCGAGTTGAAGGACCTGTATACCGGTGGGCGCCTGAGCTTCGAGTTCCAGCGTACGCTGAGCCGCTTGCTGGAGATGCAGTCCCACGAGTTCCTGTCGCGCGCGCACAAGCCTTAACAAATTGGGGCCGCTTTGCGGCCCCATCGCGACACAAGGCCGCTTCCCACATTGACCTGTGTTTGCAGGGCCTTTGTGGGGGCAACTGTCTTGTGCTGCCTGTTCCGGCCTCATCGCCGGCAAGGCCGCTTCCCACAGAGACCGTGGCGCATCTGCGAGGCCAGTTCTCTGCGCGACAGCGCAGCCCGAAAGGGCTGGGTCATCTCCTACAGGTAAGGCGCTGACCTGAAGTTCATGCATTACCTGTGGGAAGCGGCCTTGTGTCGCGATGGGGCTGCAAGGCAGCCCCATGGCCCTCAAGCCTCCTGCATGAACTGCTGCCGATACTGGTTCGGCGACAGCTCCGTGTGCTGGCGGAACAACCGCGCAAAGAAGCTCGCATCGTCGTAGCCCACCTCGTAGCTGATGGTCTTGATGCTCTTGCGCGTGCTCGACAGCAGGCCCTTGGCGGTCTCGATACGCAAGCGCTGCAGGTAGTGCAGCGGCTTGTCGCCAGTGGCGCTCTGGAAGCGGCGCATGAAATTGCGAATGCTCATGCCGTGGTTGCGGGCCACGTCCTCGAAACGGAACTTGTCGGCGAAGTGCTCTTCGAGCCAGTGCTGGATCTGCAGGATGATCAGGTCCTGGTGCAGCTTCTGCCCGCCGAAGCCCATGCGCCCCGGGGTGTAGCTGCGCTGCACCTCGTAGAGGATGTCGCGGGCCACGGCGCGGGCCACGTTGGCCCCGCAGAAGCGCTCGATCAGGTAGATGTACAGGTCACAGGCCGAGGTGGTGCCGCCGGCGCAGTACAGGTTGTCGGCGTCGGTCAGGTGCTTGTCCTGGTTCAGCCGCACTTTGGGGAAACGCTCCTCGAAACTGGCGAAGAAACGCCAGTAGGTGGTCGCCTCCTTGCCGTCCAGCAGGCCGGACTCGGCCAGCCAGAACACCCCGCTGGCCTCGGCGCACAGCACCGCGCCGCGGGCGTGTTGCGCGCGCAGCCAGGGCAGCACTTGCGGGTAGCGTTGCAACAAGTTGTCAAAGTCGTCCCAGAACGCCGGGAGGATGATCACGTCGGCGTCGTCCAGGCCGCCGTCGACCGGTAGCTGTACGTTGCTGAAACTGTCCACGGGCAGGCCGTCCGGGCTCACCAGGCCGATTTCGAACATCGGTTGCAGGCCCAGGCCCAGCTGCTTGCTGTAGCGCAGGCTGGCCAGGTGGAAGAAGTCCTTGGCCTGCATCAGTGTCGAAGCGAACACTTTATCAATGGCCAGGATGCTGACGCGCCGCAGCGACGCGGGGGGTTGGGTAAACATCATTGTCATTGTTCTTATAGGGTAGAGTGGTCAATCACCGGCTGGATCGTCTTATTTTTTGGCGATTGTGTCTAGCCCGCATTCCCTATCGCGGGGCAAGCCCGCTCCCACGGGCCCCGCGACAGGGTTCGCACTCAAGGCGCCGGGTTCGGCTGCTCCTGGTGAATGGCCTCGATCGCGGCCAGCAGCTCGTCGCTGAGGACAAGCGCCTGGCTGTCGATGTTGCTCTGCAGTTGCTCCACCGAGGTGGCGCCAATGATGTTGCTGGTCACGAACGGCTGGCGGGTGACGAAGGCCAGGGCCATCTGCGCCGGGTCCAGGCCATGAGCCCGGGCCAGTTGCACGTAGCGGCTGCAGGCGGCCACGGTCTGCGGGTTGGAGTAGCGGGCGAAGCGGCTGAACAGGGTCAGGCGGCCCTTTTCCGGGCGGGCGCCGTTTTCGTACTTGCCCGAGAGCATGCCGAAGGCCAACGGCGAGTAGGCCAGCAGGCCGCATTGCTCGCGGATCGCTACTTCTGCCAGGCCCACCTCGAAGCTGCGGTTGAGCAGGTTGTAGGGGTTCTGGATCGACACCGCCCGCGGCCAGCCGCGGCTTTCGGCCAGGTGCAGGAACTTCATGGTGCCCCACGGGGTTTCGTTGGACAGGCCGATGTGGCGGATCTTGCCGGCGCGCACTTGCTCGTCCAGCACCTCCAGGGTTTCTTCCAGCGGGGTGAACAGGTCGTGGGGCAGGTGCTGGTAGCCCAGCTTGCCGAAGAAGTTGGTGCTGCGCTCGGGCCAGTGCAGCTGGTACAGGTCGATGCGGTCGGTGTGCAGGCGCTTGAGGCTCTCGTCCAGCGCCGCGACGATGTGCTGGCGGTTGTGCTTGAGCTGGCCGTCGCGGATGTGGCTGATGCCGTTGCCGGGGCCGGCGACCTTGCTGGCCAGTACCCAGTCGTCACGGTCGCCGTGCTCGCGGAACCAGTTGCCGATGATGCGCTCGGTGGCGGCGTAGGTCTCGGGGCGGGGCGGCACCGGGTACATTTCGGCGGTGTCGATGAAGTTGATGCCGCTGGCCTTGGCCAGTTTGATCTGCTCGAAAGCCTCGTCCTGGGTGTTCTGCTCACCCCAGGTCATGGTGCCCAGGCACAGGGCGCTGACGTCGAGGTCGGTACGACCGAGCTTGCGGTATTCCATCGGGAAGACGCTCCTTGGCAAAGATGCCCATAAAAGCAGGTTGAAATTTTCTGTGCAATCTGGATAATTCTGCAGCTCTTCGCGTGGCGGAAGTGATGCACCACCACGATGCAAGAACCTTTGTCGAACATTGGCGTGCCCGACCCGAGCCCCCAAAAGCGTCAGCGTTCGGCTGCGCGTTTGCCCTTGGCAATCCGTGCACTATCCAGTAAGATTCGCCGTCTATTTTTCGCTGGGCGGCCTCTGAGGCTTTAGAGAATGAAAACTTTTACTGCTAAACCGGAAACAGTAAAGCGCGAGTGGTTCGTAGTCGACGCCGCTGGCCAGACCCTGGGTCGTCTGGCTACCGAAATCGCTAGCCGCCTGCGTGGCAAGCACAAACCAGAATACACCCCTCACGTTGACACCGGCGACTACATCGTCGTCATCAACGCCGAGCAAATCCGTGTAACTGGCGCCAAGTCTTCCGACAAGATGTACTACTCCCACTCCGGCTTCCCGGGCGGCATCAAGGAAATCAACTTCGAGAAGTTGATCGCCAAGGCCCCTGAGCGTGTCATCGAAACCGCGGTCAAAGGCATGCTGCCGAAGAACCCGCTGGGTCGCGACATGTACCGCAAGCTGAAAGTGTACGCGGGTGCAGCTCACCCACACACTGCTCAGCAGCCTCAAGAACTGAAGATCTAACGGGATAGTTCATTATGTCGGCGACTCAAAACTACGGCACTGGCCGTCGCAAGACCGCAACCGCTCGCGTCTTCCTGCGTCCGGGCACCGGTAACATCTCCATCAACAACCGTTCTCTGGACGTGTTCTTCGGCCGCGAAACCGCTCGCATGGTTGTTCGCCAGCCGCTGGAACTGACCGAGACCGTTGCCAAGTTCGACATCTACGTCACCGTTTCCGGTGGTGGTGTCAGCGGTCAGGCCGGTGCAATCCGCCACGGCATCACCCGCGCCCTGATGGAATACGACGAAACCCTGCGTGGCGCCCTGCGTCGTGCTGGCTACGTTACCCGCGACGCTCGTGAAGTCGAGCGTAAGAAAGTGGGCCTGCGTAAAGCACGTAAGCGTCCTCAGTACTCCAAGCGTTAATACCGCTTCGGCAGTCCGAAAAGCCCGGTTCTTCGAACCGGGCTTTTTTTATGTCTTGAACTAACCTTGTCAGCTATCCGTGGCCGTTTGTCGCATAGACGCAGATCAAGCAATGCGCAGGTTCTGGCCCGCCGGGCGGGTAATCACCTTGTCACTGTGTGGGTATGTTTCTTACCATTGCGAGCAAATTTGGGTGCCACCGATATACCTAAGTAGATGCCTGTTCTAACAGGCCAAGCAAGCTGATGGGAGAGGACTGAATGAGCAATGACGGCGTCAACGCAGGCCGGCGCCGCTTCCTCGTAGCCGCGACATCCGTGGTCGGGGCGGCGGGGGCAGTGGGGGCAGCGGTACCGTTCGTGGGGTCATGGTTTCCCAGTGCCAAGGCGAAGGCTGCCGGCGCACCGGTGAAGGTCAATATCGCCAAGGTCGAGCCTGGGCAGCAGATGGTTGCCGAGTGGCGGGGGCAGCCGGTGTTCATCGTCCGGCGAACGCAGGAGATTCTCGCCAACCTGAAGAAGATCGAGGGTGACCTGTCCGACCCGCAGTCCAAGGCGTCGGTGCAGCCCACCTACGTCGACCCCGAGGTTCGCTCGATCAAGCCCGAGATCCTCATCCTGGTCGGCCTGTGCACGCACCTTGGGTGCTCGCCAACCTTCCGCCCTGAAGTCGCCCCGGCAGACCTTGGGCCGAAGTGGGTCGGCGGTTACTTCTGCCCCTGCCACGGTTCGCACTACGACCTGGCCGGGCGCGTCTACAAATCCCAGCCAGCGCCTCTCAACCTGCCAGTGCCCCCGCACTCGTACGAGACCGACGAAGTCATCGTCATCGGCGTCGATCAGGAGAAGGCATGATGAGCAAGTTCATGGATTGGATCGATGCGCGCTTCCCCGCCACAAAAATGTGGGAAGACCATCTGAGCAAGTATTACGCGCCCAAGAACTTCAACTTCCTGTACTTCTTCGGATCGCTGGCGCTGCTGGTGCTGGTCAACCAGATCGTCACCGGCGTGTGGCTGACCATGAGCTTCACCCCCTCGGCAGAAGAGGCCTTCGCCTCGGTCGAGTACATCATGCGCGATGTCGAGTACGGCTGGATCCTGCGCTACCTGCACTCCACCGGCGCCTCGGCGTTCTTCATCGTGGTCTACCTGCACATGTTCCGCGGCCTGCTGTACGGCTCGTACCAGAAGCCGCGTGAACTGGTGTGGCTGTTCGGCATGCTGATCTACCTGGCGCTGATGGCCGAGGCGTTCATGGGTTACCTGCTGCCGTGGGGCCAGATGTCGTACTGGGGCGCCCAGGTGATCATCTCGCTGTTCGGCGCCATCCCGGTGATCGGCGGCGACCTGACGCAGTGGATCCGCGGTGACTACCTGATCTCCGGCATCACCCTGAACCGCTTCTTCGCCCTGCATGTGGTAGCCCTGCCGATCGTGATTCTGGGCCTTGTGGTGCTGCACATCTTGGCGCTGCACGAAGTGGGGTCGAACAACCCTGATGGCGTCGATATCAAGAAGAAAAAGGACGAAAACGGCATCCCGCTGGACGGCATTCCGTTCCACCCGTACTACACCGTCAAGGACATTGTCGGGGTGGTGGTGTTCCTCTTCGTGTTCTGCGCCGTGGTGTTCTTCTTCCCGGAAATGGGCGGTTACTTCCTGGAAAAACCGAACTTCGAGCAGGCCAATGCCTTCAAGACCCCTGAGCACATTGCCCCGGTGTGGTACTTCACGCCGTTCTACGCAATCCTGCGCGCGGTGCCCGACAAGCTGTTCGGCGTGATCGCCATGGGCGCGGCAATCGCCGTGCTGTTCGTGCTGCCCTGGCTCGACCGCAGCCCGGTGCGCTCCATGCGCTACAAGGGCTGGCTGAGCAAAGTCTGGCTGCTGGTGTTCTGCGTGGCCTTCGTCATCCTCGGTGTGCTGGGCGTGCTGGCGCCAACCCCGGGGCGTACCTTGCTGTCGCAGGTGTGCACGGTGCTGTACTTCGCCTACTTCCTGCTGATGCCGTTCTACACAAGGCTCGAGAAGACCAAACCGGTTCCGGAAAGGGTGACTGGCTGATGAAAAAGTTGATTGCAGTATTTTTGCTGGCACTGATGCCTGGCCTTTCCTTCGCTGCCGAACATGGCCTGGAGCTGGACAAGGTCGACATCGACCTGACTGACAAGGCCGCCATGCAGGACGGTGCGCGCACCTTCGCCAACTATTGCATGGGTTGCCACAGCGCCAAGTTCCAGCGTTATGAGCGGGTTGCCGACGACCTGGGCATCCCCCACGAGCTGATGCTGGAAAACCTGGTGTTCACCGGTGCCAAGATCGGCGACCACATGCAGATCGGCATGCAGCCCAACGATGCCAAGACCTGGTTCGGCGCAGCGCCGCCCGACCTCACCCTGGTCGCCCGGGTGCGTGGCAACGACTGGCTGTACAGCTACCTGCGCAGCTTCTACGAGGACAAGTCGCGCCCTTGGGGGGTGAACAACAAGGTCTTCCCCAACGTTGGCATGCCTAACGTGCTGGCGGGCCTGCAGGGCAACCAGGTGATCGGTTGCAAGCAGATCCAGACCGTGGTCGACGGCAAGAAGCAATACGACCCGCTGACCGGCAGCCCGCTGACCCATGAAGCGTGCGACCAGCTGACCGTGGAGGAGAAATCCGGTACCCTGACCACCGAGCAGTTCGACGAGAAGGTCAAGAACCTGGTGACCTTCCTGGCCTATTCGGCCAACCCGGTCAAACTGGAAAGCCAGCGCATCGGTACTTACGTGTTGCTGTACCTGGCTTTCTTCTTCGTGTTCGCCTACTTGCTCAAGCGCGAATACTGGAAGGACGTGCACTGATCACGCAGTAATTTCTGGTAGTTGAACGCGCCCGGGCCGGCCTAGCAAAACTGTTAGGTCAGCCCGGGCGCGTTTTCATTTAGAGTTTCAACAAGCATCCCGTGCGAGGAGGCGCTACATGGGCGCAACCAACAGGTTAGCCTGCTATTCCGACCCCGCTGATCACTACTCCCACCGCGTGCGCCTGGTGCTCGCCGAGAAGGGCGTGGCGGTACAGATCATCGATGTCGATGCCAGTCGTCTGCCGCCCAAGCTGGTCGAGGTAAACCCGTACGGCAGCGTGCCGACCCTGGTCGACCGCGACCTGGCGCTGTACGAGTCGAGCGTGGTCATGGAGTATCTCGAGGAGCGTTACCCGCACCCGCCGCTGATGCCGGTATACCCGGTGGCCCGTGGCAACAGCCGCCTGCTGATGCACCGCATCCAGCGCGACTGGTGCTCGCTGGCCGACACCCTGCTGGACAAGCGCAGCACCGATGCCGCGCGTACCCAGGCGCGCAAGGAGCTGCGCGAAAGCCTCACCGGTGTGGCGCCGCTGTTCGGCGAAATGCC
The DNA here is from genome assembly GCF_019139895.1 of Pseudomonas fakonensis. GTDB lineage: Bacteria > Pseudomonadota > Gammaproteobacteria > Pseudomonadales > Pseudomonadaceae > Aquipseudomonas > Aquipseudomonas fakonensis. The sequence continues at coordinate 1,052,346 of NZ_CP077076.1, forward strand.
TTGCTTCATGAGTGAGGAGCAAAGCCTGGTGGATTGCTGTCTACTGCCCATCCTCTGGCGTTTGCCGGTGATGGGTATCGAATTGCCGCGGCAAGCCAAGCCGCTGCTTGATTACATGGAGCGACAGTTCGCCCGCGAGCCTTTCCAGGCGAGCCTGTCTGCTGCAGAACGTGAAATGCGCAAGCTTTAAGGAGCCGTTGATGAACTCCAGTCGCCCCTACCTGGTTCGAGCGCTGTACGAGTGGATCGTCGACAACGATTGCACGCCCCACATGCTGGTCAATGCCGAATTTCCGGCAGTCCAGGTACCTGCCGGTTTTGCCAGTGATGGCCAGATCGTGCTGAACATCTCCCCAAGTGCCGTGCGCAGCCTGCACATGGATAACGACGCGGTGAGCTTCGAAGGCCGCTTCGGCGGTGTAGCCCATTCGCTGTATGTGCCGGCCGGCGCAATCATGGGTATCTACGCCCGTGAGAACGGCCAGGGCATGGTCTTCGAGCTGGAGCCGCCGCAGGACGACGACCTCGAGCTGGACGACGACAGTGTCGAGCCGGATGACGATGGCCCGCCGGAAGGCGGCCAGCCACCACGCCCCAGCGGCCGACCTAGCCTGAAAGTGGTCAAGTAACAAAAAAGGCGATCCAACCGGATCGCCTTTTTTTGTGCTTGCCGCCGGAGCCTCAGAGCTCCTTGATGGTTTGCACCTGATCCTTGTTCACCCGGTTGCGCTTGCCGTCGAGCTGTTCGAACTCGTAGAAGCCCGAGGTGCGATCGTAGTGCGGGGTGTCGAGGGTCTGCAGTTCGCGGCCGTCGTTGAGGGTGATCACGTTGGGGTTGGCGCAGCCGGCCAGGGTGGCGATGGTGCCGAGCAGCAGGGCGGGCAGGAGCTTGTTCATGCGTAAATCCTGAGAAAACGGGTAGGTAGTACCGGCGCTATCGCCGGCAAGCCGGCTCCTACAGGGGCGCGGTTTGCCGGCGACAGGGGGAATCAATCGATGTATTCGAACAGGCGCACGATCTTCTGCACGCCGGAAACGCCCTGCACCACGCTGGTGGCGGCGTTGCCTTCTTGCTGCGTCACCAGGCCCAGCAGGTAGACGATACCGTTCTCGGTGATCACCTTGACCCGCGAGCCCGGCACGTTGGCGTCGGTCAGCATCTGGGTCTTGATCTTGGTGGTCAGCCAGGCGTCGTTGTTGCGCGCGAGGATGGACGAAGGCTGCATGACCTGGATTTCGTTATGCACCTTCTTGACCCGCTGCACCTGGCTGGCGGTTTGCTCGGCCAGGGCTTTGAGGTCGGCGCGCGGGGTCTGGCCGGCCAGCAGCACGACACCGTTGTAGCTGCTGACGACGATGTGCGAGCCCTGGTCCAGGTCCGGGTTGGCCTTGGAGATGTTGACCGCCGCCTTGGTTTCGATCAGCGAGTCGTCGATCTTGCTGCCGATGGTGCGGGTGCCGCGGTCATCCTCGATGGGCGAGTTGCGGGCCGAGGTCAGCACCGAGCTGCAGCCGGTGATGCCGAGGCACAGGGTGAGGGCCATCAGGCCGAGGCGCTTGGGGATCATTCTTCACTCCCGAACAGTTGGCTGTCGATCAGGTCGCACAGACAGTGGATCGCCAGCAGGTGGACTTCCTGGATACGAGCGGTGACCGTCGAAGGCACGCGGATTTCCACGTCTTCGGGCAGCAGCAGCGAAGCCATGCCGCCACCGTCGCGCCCGGTCAAGGCTACGACAATCATTTCGCGGTCGTGTGCGGCCTGGATCGCCTGGATCACGTTGGCCGAGTTGCCGCTGGTGGAGATCGCCAGCAGTACGTCGCCGGGTTGGCCCAGGGCGCGGATCTGCTTGGAGAATACTTCGTTGTAGCTGTAGTCGTTGGCGATCGAGGTGATCGTCGAGCTGTCGGTGGTCAGGGCGATGGCTGGCAGGCTCGGGCGCTCGCGCTCGAAGCGGTTGAGCAGTTCCGAAGAGAAATGCTGGGCGTCGCCGGCCGAGCCGCCGTTGCCGCAGGCGAGCATCTTGCCGTCGCTGAGCAGGGCGTTGACCATGACCAGGCTGGCCTGCTCGATGTGAGGTGCCAGGATGTCCATTGCCTGTTGCTTGGTGTCGATGCTGGCCTGGAACAGCCGGCGAATTCGGGATTGCATGTCCATCTGGTGTGACCTTAAGTGGGGCGGTGGCCTTTGCTGTGCGCAACAGCGACCAGCCCGCGAAACATAGAGCAAAAAATTCGGTAAGGGTTCAGCACTCGAAGGCGTTTTTCAGCCAAAGAAGCGGTTGCCCAGCATGCCCCTGGCCCTGCAGTGCGACTACGTCGAAACGGCAGGGGTGAGCGGCCCAGCGGGGGTGTTGCTGCAGGAAAAGGTTGGCGGCCAGCGCCAGTCGCTTCTGCTTGCGCCCGTCGATGCTGCCGAGCGCGCCACCAAAGCCCGCGTGTAGCCGGTAGCGGACTTCGACGAATACTACTGTATCGGCGTCGAGCATGACCAGATCAAGCTCGCCGCCCTTGCATCGCCAGTTGCGTGCCAGCAGTGCCAGGCCATGGCCCTGGAGATGCCCCAGGGCCTGGTCTTCGGCGGCGTTGCCGGCGCGTGTGGGCGATGCGTGGGGCATCAGCGCGGGGTGTCCGGCAGGCGCTTGACCTGGCCACCGGCGAACTCGGCCCACGGCAGCTGGCGCTCGACGCGCTGGCTGGCGTTGATGCTCAGGCTGCCCGACAGGCCTTCGACGCGGTTGTCCGGCAGTGCCTTCAACTGGCCCAGGCGCGGAGCCAGGCTGTAGGCGTCGACGCCCATGGCGTACAGGCGGCCGAGGCTGCCGGCGGCCTGCGGCCATTGCTGCACCACCTGCTGGCGCAGGCTGTTGGTGGTGTCCAGCAGCCACGGGGTTTCGCAGAAGCGGATGCCGTTCATGTCGTTGTACTGGTTGACGTCACCGCTGGCGCTGTACAGGTTGGAGGTGGCGTACACCGGTACGTCGCCGGCGTACTGGAAGTTCAGGGTCGGCTTGATCTGCTGGGCCTGCTGCGGGGTGGCGGCGAGGAAGATGAAGTCGATGTCCTGGCGGCGCGACGGTTGTGCGGCGATGCTGCCGCCGACGGTGCTTTGCAGGCTCTTGGCGCGGCCTTCGCTCTGGCGCAGCTGGAACAGATCGGCGATTTGCTGGGCCAGGGCGACCGGCTGGGCGATGCGCTCGGCGGCCAACAAGGTGCCGCCATTGGCTTGCCAGTCCTGGCGGAAGGCGGCCAGCACGCGGTCACCCCATTCGCCGCTCGGCACCAGGGCGACGGCGCGAACCTTGCCATCGGCGCGGGCGCGACGGGCCACTTCACGGGCTTCGTCCTCGGCAGCCAGGCCGAACTGGAACAGCTGCGGCGGGGCTTTCTGGCCGGCGTCGGCGTAGTTCAGGGCGAGGGTGGTGATGGGCAGCTGCGGGTAGGCGGCGAGCTTCTTCACCAGCGGTTTTTCCAGCGGGCCGACCACCAGTTGCACGCCGGCAGCCTGGGCCTGGCGGTAGAAGTCGTCCAGCGAGGTGATACGCGAGCTGTCGAACACCTGCACGGCCGGGGCCGGCTGGCCGCCTTTCTGCGCCTGGAAGTGCGCGGCCATGAAGCCGTCACGCAGGGCGCGGGCAACCCCTGCCAGAGGCCCTTCCTGGGGCAGCAGCAGGGCAATCTTGGTCAGGGGCTGGCTGGCCAGCTCCTTGAGCTTGACCAGGGCGGTGGGCAGCTGCTTGGCGGCCGGGTGGTCCGGGTGCTGGTTGTGCCACGCGTCGATGGCCGCCTGTTGCTGTTCCAGGGTGCCGGCGCTTTTCACCGCAAAGGCCAGGCTGGTCCAGCCGGCCAGGGTGTTGTCGGCGGCTGGCTGTTGCAGTTGCTCGGCCGGCAGTGCAGCGACCAGTGCCCAGATTGCGTCGTTGTTGGTGGTGGCTGCCTGGCCGCTGAGCAGCGGGGTCAGCAGCGCGCGCTGCTGGGCGGCGGCCAGGGCCTGGCCGTCGGCCTCCAGGGCGGCAGCGTGGACGCTGTAGGTGCGTACCTGCTGCTCGGCTGGCAGTTCGCCGGCGCGTTGCAGGCTTGGGTGGGCGAGGGCGCTCAGCGCGGCCTTGGGCTGGTTGCGGCTCATGGCCAGTTCGGCGGCCAGGGTCGAGGCAAACACCTGTTGGGCCGGCTTGAGCGAGTCCAGCGGCACCTGTTCGAGGATGCGCGCCGAACGCGGGTAGTCCTTTTGCTTGTAGGCCAGGTCGGCGGCGCTCAGGTGCAGCAGGGCTGCGTCCTCGGCAGACTTGCTGGAGGCAGCCTTGTCGAGCAGTTGCTCGATGCTGGCGTCCGGGGTGCGTGGCAGCTCGCCCAGGCTGGATGAGGGCGAGCTGGCGCAGGCTGCCAGCAGGGCAGCGAGGCAGAGGGCTGAGAGCAGCCGCAGACAAGCGATCATGTAAAAGTCCTGTTACTCGATCAAGTTGGCCGGCGATTGTACCGAAGCGCCGGGCCCGAGGCGATGTTGGCGACGACGAACCTTCACTATAGGTGGCGCTGGCTGTACCGGTGGCGAAGTTCTTTGCGCCCTGTTGCCGGCGCTCGGGCTACAATGGCGACCTTTGATCGTGAAAGCAGGTGCGCGCAGTGACCGATGTTGCAGGGGTTTCGAAAACGGGCAAGTTGTATGTGGTGGCCACGCCCATCGGCAACCTCGACGACATGAGCGCCCGGGCGCTCAAGGTGCTGGCCGGCGTCAGCCTGATTGCGGCCGAAGACACCCGCCACTCGGTGCGCCTGTTGCAGCACTTCGGCATCGACACGCCGCTGGCGGCCTGCCACGAGCACAACGAGCGCGACGAAGGCGGGCGTTTCATCACCCGGCTGCTGGCCGGTGACGATGTGGCGCTGGTGTCCGACGCCGGCACGCCGTTGATTTCCGACCCGGGCTATCACCTGGTGCGTCAGGCGCGTGCCGCTGGTGTGCAAGTGGTGCCGGTGCCGGGTGCCTGTGCCTTGATCGCCGCGCTGTCGGCGGCGGGCCTGCCGTCCGACCGCTTCATCTTCGAGGGTTTCTTGCCGGCCAAGGCTGCCGGGCGCCGGGCGCGCCTGGAGCAGGTGAAGGAAGAACCGCGCACCTTGATCTTCTATGAGGCGCCGCACCGCATTCTCGAATGCCTCGAGGACATGGAGCTGGTGTTCGGTGGCGAGCGGCCGGCGGTGCTGGCGCGAGAAATCACCAAGACCTTCGAAACGCTCAAGGGCTTGCCGCTGAGCGAACTGCGCGCTTTCGTGCAGGACGACAGCAACCAGCAGCGCGGTGAGTGCGTGGTGCTGGTGTCGGGCTGGAGCGCGCCGCAGGACGATCAGGCTGTCAGCAGCGAGGCGCAGCGCGTGCTCGACCTGCTGCTGGCAGAGCTGCCGCTCAAGCGCGCGGCGGCGCTGGCGGCGGAGATCACCGGGGTGCGCAAGAACCTGCTGTACCAGCTGGCGCTGGAGAAGCAGAAGGCCGAATGAAGGCTGGCGGTGCTCCTTTGTAGGAGCCGGCTTGCCGGCGATTGGCCTCAACAGGAATGCACGGCACCGGCTGTGCCGGTGATCGCCGGCAAGCCGGCTCCTACAGGGGCAGGGTCGACCGGGCGCTACAATCTTTGCCGTCTCGCTTGTTCTTGGGCGCCGCTGTCGGTAACCTTGTCGGCGGAGAGTCGATCGGACAGTCGCTGCCACCTTTTGTTCCGCAAAAGGCGGGGGAGGAAAGTCCGGGCTCCGCAGGGCAGAGTGCCAGGTAACGCCTGGGAGGCGCGAGCCTACGGAAAGTGCCACAGAAAATAACCGCCTAAGCACTTCGGTGCCGGTAAGGGTGAAAAGGTGCGGTAAGAGCGCACCGCGCGGCTGGCAACAGTCCGTGGCTAGGTAAACCCCACTCGGAGCAAGACCAAATAGGGTTCCATACGGCGTGGCCCGCGTCGGAACCGGGTAGGTTGCTAGAGGCGTCCAGTGATGGCCGTCGTAGAGGAATGACTGTCCTCGACAAAACCCGGCTTACAGATCGACTCTCCACCTCTCCTTCCCCTGCTTGAATCGACAGCAGATGCCCCTTCGTAATACCGAAAAATTCTTACTCTTAATAAATCACTTTAACTTCACACTCTATCCGCTTGAGTGCGTTTGATTTTTCCCGCCAGTTTTCTCGCCCGGTCGTCGTTCCACCTTCCTTTGTTGCGCTAAATCGCCGTCCTGTAAGGGTTTTCCTTATGAACGCGCCTTGACGGTGTAGCGGGCGGATTCCTATAGTGTGCGCAAGTGGCAGAAAGTGGGATGAAGTGGGTTTTCTGACACAAAAAAGCTAACATTGTGGGGAATCGCAGCCGTGTTCCGCGGAGCCAACGCCGTCAGCCTCGATGCCAAGGGCCGTCTCGCCATGCCGAGCCGGTACCGTGACGAGCTCGATTCGCGTTGCAATGGTCAACTGATCGTGACCATCGACGCGGTGGACCCCTGCTTGTGTGTTTACCCCCTCGATGAGTGGGAGCAGATAGAAGCCAAGTTGCGTGCCTTGCCGTCGTTGCGCGAGGAAAACCGCCGCCTGCAGCGCTTGCTGATCGGCAACGCGGTTGACCTGGAGCTCGATGGCAGCGGGCGTTTTCTGGTACCGCCCCGACTGCGCGAGTACGCCAAGCTGGACAAGAAGGCGATGCTGGTGGGGCAACTGAACAAATTCCAGCTGTGGGATGAGGATGCCTGGAACGCGGTTTCGGCAGCCGACCTTGCAGCTATTCAACAACCGGGCGCCATGCCTGATGAATTGCGTGACCTGATCCTGTGACCATAGATAGCGGCTTCAACCACATCACCGTCCTGCTCGACGAAGCTGTCGAGGCATTGGCCCTGCGCGCCGACGGTTGCTATCTGGACGGCACCTTCGGGCGCGGCGGCCACAGCCGCCTGATCCTCAGCAAGCTCGGCCCGCAAGGGCGGCTGCTGGGGTTCGACAAGGACCCACAGGCGATTGCCACGGGGCAAGCGCTGGCGGCCGAAGACGGCCGCTTTGTCATTGTGCAGCGCAGCTTTGCCGAGCTGGGCAGCGAAGTGGCCGAGCGCGGCCTGGACGGCAAGGTCAGCGGCGTTTTGCTCGACCTGGGCGTGTCTTCGCCGCAGCTGGACGACCCTGAGCGCGGCTTCAGCTTTCTCAACGACGGCCCGCTGGACATGCGTATGAACCCTGATCAGGGCGTCAGCGCTGCCGAGTTCATCGCCACCGCACCGGTTGAAGAAATCGCCCGCGTGTTCAAAGAGTACGGCGAGGAGCGTTTTGCCGGGCGCATGGCGCGTGCCGTGGTCGAGCGCCGCGAAAAGCAGCCTTTCACCCGTACGGCTGACCTGGCCGAGGTGCTCAAGGTCGCCAACCCGGCCTGGGAAAAAGGCAAGAACCCGGCCACTCGCGCCTTCCAGGGCTTGCGCATCCACGTCAACAACGAACTGGGCGACCTCGAAGCCGGCCTTGAAGCCGCGCTCGATGCGCTCGAAGTCGGCGGCCGCCTGGCGGTGATCAGCTTCCACTCGCTGGAAGACCGCATCGTCAAGCTGTTCATGCGCAAGCTGGTCAAGGGCGAGGCGGACAACCTGCCGCGCAACCTGCCGGTGCAGCACAAGGTGTTCGAGCCGAAGATCAAGCTCATCGGCAAGGCGCAGTTCGCCTCTGACGCAGAGCTCAAGGCCAACCCGCGGGCGCGCAGCGCCGTCATGCGGGTGGCGGAGAAGCTTCGGTGAGTCGGCTTTTTGCCAAGCCCCTGCCAGGCGGAAGCTTCCTGATGCTTCTGCTGTTTGTCGGCGTGCTGGTTTCGGCCATCGCTGTATCCTACAGCGCGCACTGGAACCGCCAGTTGCTGAACACGCTGTACGGCGAGCTCAACGAGCGCGACAAGGCCCAGGCCGAGTGGGGCCGGCTGATTCTCGAGCAAAGCACCTGGACCGCTTCCAGCCGTATCGAGAACCTGGCCTCCGAACAGCTGAAGATGCGCGTACCCGCCGCTGACGAAGTGCGGATGGTGGCGCCATGATGAAGCTTGAGGGCGCACTCTACCCCTGGCGCTTCCGGGTGGTGATCGGTTTGCTGGCGCTGATGGTCGGCGCCATCTGCTGGCGCATCATCGACCTGCAGGTGGTCGACCGCGACTTCCTCAAGGGCCAGGGCGATGCCCGCAGCCTGCGGCACATCCCCATTCCCGCGCACCGCGGGCTGATCACCGACCGCAACGGCGAGCCGCTGGCGGTCAGTACCCCGGTGACCACCCTGTGGGCCAACCCCAAGGAAATGCAGGCCTCGAAAGAGCGCTGGCCGCAACTGGCCGCAGCCCTGGGGCAGCCGCCCCAGCAGTTGATCGAGCGCCTCACCCAGCAGGCCAACAAGGAGTTCATCTACCTGGTCCGCGGCCTTACGCCGGAGCAGGGCCAGCATGTGCTCGACCTGAAAGTTCCGGGCGTATACGGCCTGGAAGAATTCCGCCGCTTCTACCCGGCCGGTGATGTCACCGCGCACATGGTCGGCTTCACCGACCTCGACGACCACGGTCGCGAAGGGGTAGAGCTGGCCTACGACGAATGGCTGGCCGGTGTGCCGGGCAAGCGCCAGGTGATCAAGGACCGGCGTGGCCGGCTGATCAAGGACATTCAGGTTACCAAGAACGCCAAGGCCGGGAAGACCTTGGCGTTGTCGATAGACCTGCGCCTGCAGTACCTGGCCACCCGCGAGCTGCGCAACGCCATCGCCGAACAGGACGCCAAGGCCGGCAGCCTGGTGATCATGGACGTGAAAACCGGCGAAGTGCTGGCCATGGTCAACCAGCCAACCTACAACCCGAACAACCGCCGCAGCATGTTCCCGGCGGCCATGCGCAACCGGGCGATCATCGACGTGTTCGAGCCAGGCTCCACGGTCAAGCCGATCTCCATGAGCGCGGCGTTGCAGAGCGGTCGCTGGAAGCCCACCGACAAGGTCGAGGTATACCCCGGCAGCCTGCAGATCGGCCGTTACACCATTAAAGACGTGTCCAGAAGCGAAGGCCCGATCCTCGACCTGACCGGCATCCTGATCAACTCCAGTAACGTCGGCATGAGCAAGATCGCCTTCGATATCGGCGGCGAAGCCATTTACCGGGTGATGTCCCAGGTGGGCCTGGGCCAGTACACCGGCCTGGGGTTCCCGGGTGAGCGGGTCGGCAACCTGCCCAACCATCGCGAATGGCGCAAGGCCGAAACGGCCACGCTGTCGTATGGCTATGGCGTGTCGGTGACCGCCCTGCAGCTGGTGCATGCCTACGCCGCCCTGGCCAACGACGGCAAGATGGTGCCGCTGTCGATTCTCAAGGTCGACAAGGCCCCTGAGGCGGTGCAGGCGATTCCGAAAGAAACCGCCGAAACCGTGCAGGGCATGCTGCAGCAGGTGATCGAGGCGCCGCGCGGGGTGTTCCGTGCCCAGGTGCCGTTCTATCACGTGGCCGGCAAGTCCGGTACCGCGCGTAAAGCCACCGTCGGTTCCAAGGGCTACACCGAAAACGCCTACCGTTCGTTGTTCGCAGGCTTCGGCCCGATGAGCGATCCGCGCTATGCGATCGTCGTGGTCATCGACGAACCGGGCAAGGGCGGCTACTTCGGTGGCTTGGTTTCGGCCCCGGTGTTCAGCAAGGTCATGTCGGGCACCCTGCGCCTGATGAACGTGCCGCCGGACAACCTGCCGCCGCCGTCGACCCAGCAAGCCACCGTAGCACCCGCCAATGGAGGGCGTGGATAATGACGATGCCATTGAGCAAGCTGTTCGCCCATGCCAGCCGCGACCCGCTGATTCGCGAAATCACCCTGGACAGCCGTCAGGTGCGCCAGGGGGACCTGTTCCTCGCCGTGCCCGGTGCCAAGGTCGACGGCCGCGAGCACATCGCCGATGCGCTGTCCCGTGGCGCCGCTGCCGTGGCTTATGAAGAGCAGGGCGCCACCGTGCTGCCGCTGACCGATGTGCCGCTGATTCCAGTGAAAGGCCTGATTGGCCAGCTGTCGCAGATTGCCGGGCGCTTCTATGGCGAGCCCAGCCGCCAGCTCAATCTGGTCGGGGTTACCGGTACCAACGGCAAGACCAGCGTCACCCAGCTGGTGGCCCAGGCGCTCGATGCGCTAGGCCAGCGTTGTGGCCTGATCGGTACCCTGGGCACCGGTTTTTACGGTGAGCTGCAGAGCGGCCGCCTGACCACCCCTGACCCGATCGCCGTGCAGTCCACCTTGAACGACCTTAAGAAGGGCGGTGCCAAGGCCGTGGCCATGGAGGTGTCCTCCCACGCCCTCGAGCAGGGCCGGGTGGCCGCACTGGAATTCGACATCGCGGTGATGACCAACCTGTCCCGCGATCACCTCGACTACCACGGCAGCATGGAGGCCTACGAGGCCGCCAAGGCCAAGCTGTTCGCCTGGCCGAGCCTGCGCTGCCAGGTGGTGAACCTGGACGATGCGTTCGGCTGCCGCCTGGCCGACGGCTATGCCCGCCGCCCTGTAGCCGATCATATCGAGACCCGGCTGCTCAGCTACAGCCTGGAAAACCCGGACGCGTCGCTGTATTGCCGCGAAGCCCACTTCGATGACGATGGCGTACGTGCCACCCTCGTCACCGCCCAGGGCGAACGCACCCTGCGCAGCCAACTGCTCGGGCGCTTCAACCTGAGCAACATGCTGGCCGCCGTGGCCACGCTGCTGGCGCTGGACTATTCGCTGGAAGAAATTCTCAAGGTCACCCCGCAGTTGCAGGGGCCGGTTGGTCGCATGCAGCGCCTGGGTGGCGGTGACAAGCCGCTGGTGGTGGTCGACTACGCGCACACCCCGGATGCCCTGGACAAGGTCCTGGAGGCCCTGCGCCCGCACGCCCATGGCCAACTGCTGTGCCTGTTCGGCTGTGGCGGCGACCGTGATGCCGGCAAGCGCCCGCTCATGGCCGAAGTGGCCGAGCGCCTGGCCGACCGCGTGCTGGTCACCGACGACAACCCGCGCAGCGAAGACCCGCAGCGCATCTTCGACGACATTCGCCCAGGTTTCACCCAACCTGCCGCCGTCGAGTTCGTCGCCGGCCGTGGCGAAGCCATCGCCCGCCTGATTGCCAGCGCCAACGCCAACGATGTGATCGTGCTGGCCGGCAAAGGGCACGAGGACTACCAGGAGATCAACGGCCAGCGCCATGAATTCTCCGACCTGATCGAAGCCGACAAGGCACTTGCAGCCTGGGAGGCTCCACATGCTTAAGCCTATGACACTCAGCCAGCTGACCACAGCACTGGGTGCCCGCCTGGCAGGTGCCGACGCCAGCTTTACCGGCGTCAGCATCGACAGCCGCAGCGTGGCCACCGGCCAGCTGTTCGTCGCCCTGACCGGGCCGCGTTTCGACGGCCATGACTACCTGGCCGATGTCAAAGCCAAGGGCGCGGTCGCAGCGCTGGTGGAGCGCGAGGTCGCCGATGTCGACCTGCCGCAGTTGCTGGTCGCCGATTGCCGCGTGGCTCTCGGCCAGTTGGGGGCACTGAACCGCGCCGGCTTCGACAAGCCGGTGGTGGCCATCACCGGCTCCAGCGGCAAGACCACGGTCAAGGAGATGCTCGCCAGCATCCTGCGCACCCGTGGCCTGGTGCACGCCACCCGCGGCAACCTGAACAACGACCTTGGCGCGCCACTGACCCTGCTGGAAATCGCCCCGGAGCACAGCGCCGCGGTGATCGAGCTGGGCGCTTCGCGCATCGGCGAGATTCGTTACACCGTGGGGCTGACCCAGCCGCAGGTGGTGATCATCAACAACGCCGGCACCGCCCACGTAGGCGAGTTCGGTGGGCCGGAGAAAATCGTCGAGGCAAAAGGCGAAATTCTCGAGGGCCTGGGCGAGGGTGGCACCGCCATCCTCAACCTGGCTGACAAAGCCTTCGACACCTGGCGCAAGCGTGCTGGCGAGCACAAGGTGATCAGCTTCGCCCTGGACAACCCGCAGGCCGACTTCCATGCCAGCGACATCGGCCGCGATGCCCGTGGCTGCCCGTCGTTCACCCTGCACGGCCCTGATGGCAGTGTGCAGGTGCAATTGAACGTGCTCGGCACCCACAACGTCAGCAACGCCCTGGCCGCCGCCGCTGCCGCCCATGCCGTTGGTCTGAGCCTGAGCGGTATCGCCGCCGGGCTGAATGCCGTGCAACCGGTCAAGGGCCGCACCGTGGCGCAAATTGCGCCGAATGGTGTGCGGGTGATCGATGACAGCTACAACGCAAATCCCACCTCGATGTGCGCGGCCATTGATATACTCGCCGGCTTTTCCGGGCGCACCGTTCTGGTGCTTGGCGACATCGGCGAGCTGGGGCAATGGGCCGAAGAGGGCCATCGCCAGGTTGGCGACTACGCCCGTGGCAAGGTCGACGCGCTGTACGCGGTGGGCAGCAACATGGCCCACGCGGTGCAGGCGTTCGGCGCCAATGGCCATCATTTCACTACTCAAGCCGAGCTGATCGACGCCGTGAAGGCCGAATCCGCCGGTGATACCACTATCTTGATCAAGGGCTCGCGCAGCGCTGCGATGGAAAACGTCGTGGCCGCACTGTGCGAAGCCAGCGGGGAGAAACATTAATGCTGCTGCTGTTGGCTGAGTATCTGCAACAGTTCCACAAGGGCTTCGCGGTCTTCCAGTACCTGTCGCTGCGCGGCATCCTGGGGGTACTGACCGCGCTCTCGCTGGCCCTTTGGCTGGGCCCGTGGATGATCCGTACCCTGCAGATCCGCCAGATCGGTCAGGCCGTGCGTAACGACGGCCCGCAATCGCACCTGTCCAAGTCCGGCACCCCGACCATGGGTGGCGCGCTGATCTTGTCTGCCATCGCCATCAGTACCCTGCTGTGGGCCGACCTGTCCAACCGCTACGTGTGGACGGTGCTGATCGTCACCTTGCTGTTCGGTGCCATCGGCTGGGTCGACGACTACCGCAAGGTGATCGAGAAGAACTCCCGTGGCCTGCCGAGCCGCTGGAAGTACTTCTGGCAGTCGGTGTTCGGCCTGGGCGCGGCGATCTTCCTGTACAAGACCGCCCCCACCAGCGTCGAAACCACGCTGATCGTGCCGATGCTCAAGGACTTCACCATCCCGCTGGGCGCAGGCTTCATCGTGCTCACCTACTTCGTCATCGTCGGCTCCAGCAATGCGGTCAACCTCACCGACGGCCTCGACGGCCTGGCGATCATGCCCACCGTCATGGTTGGCGGTGCGCTGGGCATCTTCTGCTACCTGTCGGGTAACGTGAAGTTCGCCGAATACCTGCTGATCCCTTACGTGCCGGGCTCGGGCGAGCTGATCGTGTTCTGCGGCGCACTGATAGGCGCGGGGCTTGGTTTCCTGTGGTTCAACACCTACCCGGCCCAGGTGTTCATGGGCGACGTCGGCGCACTGGCGCTGGGTGCTGCCCTGGGCACCATCGCGGTGATCGTGCGCCAGGAAATCGTGCTGTTCATCATGGGCGGCGTGTTCGTGATGGAAACCCTGTCGGTGGTCATCCAGGTGGCGTCGTTCAAGCTCACCGGCAAGCGGGTGTTCCGCATGGCGCCGATCCACCACCACTTCGAACTCAAGGGCTGGCCCGAGCCACGGGTGATCGTCCGCTTCTGGATCATCACCGTGATCCTGGTGCTGATCGGCCTTGCCACCCTGAAACTGAGGTAGACGAGCGTGTCACTGATCGCTTCCGACCAATTCCGCATCGTTGTCGGCCTCGGCAAGAGCGGCATGTCCCTGGTTCGCTTCCTGGCGAGCCGGGGCATTGCCTTTGCGGTCGCCGACACCCGCGAGCAGCCGCCGGAACTGGAAACCCTGCGCCGTGATTACCCGCAGGTGGAAGTGCGCTGTGGTGAGCTGGACGTCGACTTCCTGTGTCGTGCCAACGAGCTGTACGTGAGCCCGGGCCTGGCCCTGGCCACACCCGCCCTGCAGCAGGCCGCCGCGCGCGGCGTGACGCTGTCCGGCGATATCGAGCTGTTCGCCCGCCATGCCAAGGCGCCGATCGTGGCGATCAGCGGCTCCAACGCCAAGAGCACCGTCACCACCCTGGTGGGCGACATGGCCACCAAGGCCGGCAAACGCGTGGCGGTGGGCGGCAACCTCGGCACCCCGGCGCTGGACCTGCTCAGCGACGAGGTCGAGTTGTACGTGCTGGAGCTGTCGAGCTTCCAGCTGGAAACCACCGACCAGCTCAATGCCGAAGTGGCCACCGTGCTGAACATCAGCGAAGACCACATGGACCGCTACAGCGGCCTGCCGGCCTATCACCTGGCCAAGCACCGCATTTTCCGCGGCGCCCGCCAGGTGGTGGTGAACCGCCAGGACGCCCTCAGCCGGCCGCTGCCGGTCGAAGGCCGCCCGTGCTTCAGCTTTGGCCTCAACCCGCCCGACTTCAAGGCCTTCGGCCTGCGTGAAGTGGATGGCGAAAAATACCTGGCCTACGAATTCCAGGCGCTGATGCCGGTGCGTGAGCTGAAAATCCGCGGTGCCCACAACCAGAGCAACGCCCTGGCCGCCCTGGCCCTGGGTTATGCCGCCGGCCTTGCGTTCGAACCAATGCTCGAAGCCTTGCGCGAGTTCAAGGGCCTGGCCCATCGCTGCCAGTGGGTGCGCGAGCGCAATGGCGTCAACTGGTATGACGATTCCAAGGCCACCAACGTCGGCGCGGCCCTGGCCGCCATCGAAGGCCTGGGCGCCGATATCGAAGGCCAACTGGTGCTGATCGCCGGCGGCGACGGCAAGGGCGCCGACTTCGCCGCCCTGCGCGAGCCTGCCGGCAAGCACTGCCGCGCCGTGGTGCTGCTCGGCCGCGATGCCGAGCGCCTGGCTGCCACCCTCGACGGCGCCGTGCCGCTGGTGCGCGTGCAAACCCTCGATGAAGCCGTGCAGCGCTGCGCCGAACTGGCCCAGCCAGGCGATGCCGTGCTGCTGTCGCCGGCCTGCGCCAGCCTGGACATGTTCAAGAACTTCGAAGAACGCGGGCGTCTGTTCGCCCAGGCAGCGGAGGGGCTGGCATGATCTTCGGCATCCTCAAGCCATACCCCTCGCCGCTGATCAGCGGCCGTGGCGTCGACGTCGACTTCCCGCTGCTGGCCGGTTGCCTGGCACTGCTCGGCCTGGGCCTGGTGATGATCACCTCGGCGTCCTCGGAAGTGGCCGCCGTGCAGTCGGGCAACCCGCTGTACCACATGTTCCGCCACTTGGTGTATGTGGCATTGGGCCTGGGCGCCGGTGCGATGACCATGCTGGTGCCGATCGCCACCTGGCAGCGCATGGGCTACCTGATGCTGATCGGTGCCTTCGGCCTGCTGGTGATGGTGCTGATCCCCGGCATTGGCCGCGAAGTGAACGGTTCGATGCGCTGGATCGGCTTCAGCTTCTTCAACGTGCAGCCTTCGGAGATCGCCAAGGTCTTCGTGGTGATTTACCTGGCCGGCTACCTGGTACGCCGGCAGACCGAGGTGCGCGAAAGCTGGATGGGCTTCTTCAAGCCGTTCATCGTGCTGTTGCCGATGGCCGGCCTGCTGCTGATGGAGCCGGACTTCGGCGCCACCGTGGTGATGATGGGCGCCGCTGCGGCGATGCTGTTCCTCGGCGGGGTGGGGTTGTTCCGCTTCTCGCTGATGGTGGTGTTGGCGGTGGTCTCGGTGGTGATCCTGGTTCAGGCCCAGCCGTACCGGATGGCGCGCTTGATTACCTTCACCGACCCCTGGTCCGACCAGTTCGGCTCCGGCTACCAGCTGACCCAGGCGCTGATCGCCTTCGGCCGCGGCGAGTGGCTGGGCGTGGGCCTGGGCAACAGCGTGCAGAAGCAGTTCTACCTGCCCGAGGCGCACACCGACTTCGTGTTCTCGGTATTGGCCGAAGAACTCGGCGTGGTCGGCTCGCTGCTGACCATCGCGCTGTTCGTGTTCGTCACCGTGCGCGCGCTGTACATCGGCCTGTGGGCCGAGAAGGCCAAGCAGTTCTTCGCCGCCTACATGGCCTTTGGCCTGGCGTTCCTGTGGATCGGCCAGTTCCTGATCAACATCGGGGTGAACGTCGGCCTGCTGCCGACCAAGGGTCTGACCTTGCCGTTCTTGAGCTACGGGGGCAGTTCGCTGGTGATCTGCTGCGCCTGCGTGGGCTTGTTGCTGCGCATCGAGTGGGAGAGCCGCACGCACCTGGGCAGCGAGGAACACGAATTCAACGAAAGCGATTTTGCCGAGGAGACCAGTCATGGCCGCTGACGGCAAGAACGTACTGATCATGGCCGGCGGCACCGGGGGCCACGTGTTCCCGGCCCTGGCCTGCGCCCGCGAGTTCCAGGCCCGTGGCTACAGTGTGCACTGGCTCGGCACCCCGCGCGGCATCGAGAACGAACTGGTGCCCCAGGCCGGCCTGCCACTGCACCTGATCCAGGTCAGCGGCTTGCGTGGCAAGGGCAAGCTGTCGCTGCTCAAGGCGCCGTTCACCCTGGTCAAGGCCGTGCTGCAGGCGCGGCGCATCGTGCGCGAGCTCAAGCCGGTGTGCGTGGTCGGCTTCGGCGGTTACGTCACAGGCCCCGGCGGCGTGGCCGCGCGCCTGTGCGGCGTACCGCTGGTGATCCACGAGCAGAATGCCCGTGCCGGCACCACCAACCGCCTGCTGCTGCCGCTGGCGGCGCGGGTGTGCGAGGCCTTCCCCGGCACCTTCGCCAGCAGCGAAAAACTGCGCGCCACCGGCAACCCGGTGCGCGCGGAACTGTTCATGGACGCCCAGCGTGCGCCCCTGGCCGAGCGCCGTGCGCGCCTGCTGGTGATGGGCGGCAGCCTGGGGGCGGAACCATTGAACAAATTGTTGCCTAAGGCCCTGTCCGAAGTGCCGGCCAACCTGCGCCCCGAGGTGTTTCACCAGGCTGGCAAGAACCACGGCCCGGCCACCGCCGAGCGTTACCGCGAAGCCGGTGTCGAGGCCCAGGTCGAACCGTTCATCAAGGACATGGCCCACGCCTATGGCTGGGCCGACATGGTGGTGTGCCGGGCCGGTGCGCTGACCGTCAGCGAGCTGGCGGCGGCAGGCCTGCCCTCGATGCTGGTGCCTTTGCCCCATGCCATCGACGACCACCAGACCCACAACGCCCAATACCTGGCTCGTGAAGGCGCCGCCTTCCTGATGCCACAAGCGACAACTGGCGCAGCGCAGCTAGCTGAACGCCTGAACGAGGTGCTGATGCAACCCGAGAAACTCAACGCCATGGCCGGCACTGCTCGCCGCCTGGCCAAACCTGATGCAACCAGCACCGTGGTCGATATCTGCCTGGAGGTGGCCCATGGTTGAAAGCCAGAAAGCCATGCCGCAACCCAAGATGGGCCGCATCCGCCGCATCCACTTCGTCGGTATCGGCGGCGTGGGCATGTGCGGTATCGCCGAAGTGCTGCTGAACCTGGGCTATGAAGTGTCCGGCTCCGACCTTAAAGCCTCGCCGGTCACCGAGCGCCTGGAATCCTTCGGCGCCGAGATCTACGTTGGCCACCGCGCCGAGAACGCCGCCACCGCCGACGTGTTGGTGGTGTCCAGCGCGATCAACCCGGCCAACCCGGAAGTCGCCACCGCCCTGGAGCGCCGCATCCCGGTGGTACCGCGCGCCGAGATGCTCGCCGAGCTGATGCGCTACCGCCACGGCGTGGCCGTGGCCGGTACCCACGGCAAGACCACCACCACCAGCCTGCTGGCCTCGGTGTTCGCCGCCGGTGGCCTGGACCCGACCTTCGTCATCGGCGGGCGCCTGACTGCGGCTGGCACCAACGCTCAGCTGGGTACCAGCCGCTACCTGATCGCCGAAGCCGACGAAAGCGACGCCAGCTTCCTGCACCTGCAGCCGATGGTGGCCGTGGTCACCAATATCGACGCCGACCACATGGCCACCTATGAAGGTGACTTCAACAAGCTGAAGAAGACCTTCGTCGAGTTCCTGCACAACCTGCCGTTCTACGGCCTTGCGGTGATGTGCCTGGACGACCCTGTGGTGCGCGAGATCCTGCCGCAGGTCAAGCGCCCGACGGTCACCTATGGCTTCAGCGAAGAGGCCGACATCCGCGCCATCAACGTGCGCCAGCAGGGCATGCAGACCCACTTCACCGTGCTGCGCCGCGACTGCGAGCCGCTGGAAGTGTCGGTGAACATGCCCGGCAACCACAACGTGCTCAACGCCCTGGCCACCATCGCCATCGCCACTGACGAAGGCATCAGCGACGAGGCCATCGTCCAGGGCCTGTCGGGTTTCCAGGGCGTCGGTCGACGCTTCCAGGTGTACGGCGAGCTGCCAGTCGAAGGCGGCAGCGTGATGCTGGTGGACGACTACGGCCACCACCCGACCGAAGTGGCCGCGGTGATCAAGGCCGTGCGTGGCGGCTGGCCGAGCCGGCGCCTGGTGATCGTCTACCAGCCGCACCGCTACAGCCGCACCCGCGACCTGTACGACGACTTCGTGCAAGTGCTGGGCGATGCCAACGTGCTGCTGCTGATGGAGGTCTACCCGGCCGGCGAAGAGCCGATCCCCGGTGCCGACAGCCGCCAGCTGTGCCACAGCATCCGCCAGCGCGGCAAGCTCGACCCGATCTACATCGAGCGTGGCACCGAGCTCGCCCCGGTGGTCAAGCCACTGCTGCGCGCCGGCGACATCCTGATTTGCCAGGGTGCCGGTGATGTCGGCGGGCTGGCCCCGCAACTGATGAAAAGCCCGCTGTTCGCAGGCGCCAAGCAGGAGAAGCCGCAATGAACGGCGCCTACGACAAGCTGCACTCTACCCTCGACGTCAAGGCCTTCGGCCGCGTTGCCGTGCTGTACGGCGGCAAGAGCGCCGAGCGTGAGGTTTCGCTGAAATCCGGCGCGGCGGTAATCGACGCGCTGACCAGCGCCGGTGTCGACGTGGTCGGCATCGATGTGGGCGATGACCTGCTGGCCCGCCTGCAAAGCGAGAAGATCGACCGCGCCTTCATCATCCTCCACGGCCGTGGCGGTGAAGACGGCAGCATGCAGGGCCTGCTCGAGTGCCTCGGCATCCCCTACACCGGCAGCGGCATCCTCGCGTCTGCACTGGCCATGGACAAGCTGCGCACCAAGCAGGTGTGGCAGAGCCTGGGCATTCCGACCCCGCGCCACGCAGTACTGGCCAGCGAGCACGATTGTGTGACCGCCAGCACGGAACTGGGCTTCCCGTTGATCGTCAAACCTGCCCATGAAGGTTCCAGCATCGGCATGGCCAAGGTGAACAGCGAACAGGAACTGATCGCCGCCTGGAAAGACGCCGCCAATTACGATTCGCAAGTTCTGGTCGAGCAATGGATTCACGGCCCGGAGTTCACCATCGCCGTACTGCGGGGCCAGGTGCTGCCGCCGATCGCGCTGGGTACCCCGCACGTGTTCTACGACTACGACGCCAAGTACATCGCCAATGACACCCAGTACCGCATCCCGTGCGGCCTGGACAGTGCCAAGGAACAAGAGCTGATCGACCTGACCGCGCGTGCCTGCGATGCCGTTGGCATCGAAGGCTGGGGGCGGCTGGACGTGATGCAGGACGAGCAGGGCCGGTTCTGGCTGCTCGAAGTCAACACCGCACCGGGCATGACCGACCATAGCCTGGTGCCCATGGCGGCCCGCGCGGCCGGTTTGGACTTCCAGCAACTGGTGCTGGCGATCCTGGCCGACAGCGTAGCGACGCGAGGTTAAGCAGCCATGCAAGGCGCGATGATACGTCAGCAGCAACCCGTTACCGGCCGTAGCAAGCCGGTGCCGCGTGGTGCCAGCCGACTGGTGGCCGACGAGCCCGTATCGGCGCGCCTGCCGAAACCGAGCCTGGGCGGCCTCAAGCGCCTGCTGTGGCCGGTGCTGCTGGTGGCGGCAGGTTTTGGCGCCTACGAGGGCGCGGTGCGGCTGATGCCGTACGCTGACCGGCCGATCACCAAGATCGCCGTGCAGGGCGACTTGAGCTACATCAGCCAGCAGGCGGTGCAGCAGCGTATCGCGCCCTATGTGGCGGCGAGCTTCTTCACCGTCGACCTGACCGCCATGCGCGTGGAGCTGGAGCAGATGCCCTGGATCGCCCACGCCGAAGTGCGCCGGGTGTGGCCGGACGAGGTGGTGATCCGCCTCGAAGAACAACTGCCGGTGGCGCGCTGGGGCGATGAGGCCTTGCTCAACAACCAGGGCCAGGCCTTCACCCCGCGCGAGCTTGCCAACTACGAGCACCTGCCGCAGTTGTTCGGGCCGCAGCGGGCGCAGCAACAAGTCATGCAGCAGTATCAGGTACTGAGCCAGATGCTGCGCCCCATGGGTTTTTCCATCGCTCGCCTGGAGCTGCGCGAGCGTGGCAGCTGGTTCCTGACCACTGGCGCAGGCAGCGCCGGGCCAGGCATCGAACTGCTGTTGGGGCGCGACCACCTGGTGGAGAAGATGCGCCGTTTCATTGCCATTTACGACAAATCGCTTAAAGACCAGATCACCAATATCGCCCGCATCGATCTGCGTTACTCCAATGGCCTGGCCGTTGGCTGGCGGGAACCGAATGCACCGACGACGGCCCAACCCGCCGTTGCGAAGAATTAGAGAGAGGCAGGACCATGGCAAACGCGCATAGCGGCAAAATGATCGTCGGGCTGGACATCGGCACATCCAAAGTAGTGGCGCTGGTGGGCGAAGTCGGCGAAGACGGCACCCTGGAGATCGTCGGCATCGGCACCCACCCGTCGCGCGGCCTGAAGAAGGGCGTGGTGGTGAACATCGAGTCGACCGTGCAGTCGATCCAGCGCGCCGTCGAAGAGGCCCAGCTGATGGCGGGCTGCCGTATCCACTCGGCGTTCGTCGGCGTTGCCGGCAACCACATCCGCAGCCTGAACTCCCACGGCATCGTCGCCATCCGCGACCGTGAAGTGAGCATGGCCGACCTCGAGCGCGTGCTCGACGCCGCCCAGGCCGTGGCCATTCCTGCCGACCAGCGCGTGCTGCACACCCTGCCGCAGGACTACGTGATCGACAACCAGGAAGGCGTGCGCGAGCCACTGGGCATGTCGGGCGTGCGCCTGGAAGCCAAGGTCCACGTGGTCACCTGCGCGGTCAACGCGGCGCAGAACATCGAAAAATGCGTGCGCCGCTGCGGCCTGGAAATCGACGACATCATCCTCGAGCAGCTGGCCTCGGCCTACTCGGTGCTGACCGACGACGAGAAGGAGCTGGGCGTTTGCCTGGTGGACATCGGTGGCGGCACCACCGACATCGCCATCTTCACCGAAGGCGCAATCCGTCACACCGCGGTGATCCCGATCGCCGGCGACCAGGTCACCAACGACATCGCCATGGCCCTGCGCACCCCCACGCAGTACGCCGAAGAGATCAAGATCCGCTACGCCTGCGCCCTGGCCAAACTGGCTGGTGCCGGCGAGACCATCAAGGTGCCGAGCGTGGGCGACCGCCCACCGCGCGAGCTGTCGCGCCAGGCCCTGGCCGAAGTGGTGGAGCCGCGTTACGACGAGCTCTTCACCCTGATCCAGGCCGAACTGCGCCGCAGCGGCTATGAGGACCTGGTGCCGGCCGGCATCGTCCTGACCGGCGGCACCTCGAAGATGGAAGGCGCGGTCGAACTGGCCGAGGAAATCTTCCACATGCCGGTACGCCTGGGCGTGCCGCACAGCGTTCGGGGCCTGAGCGATGTAGTGCGCAACCCGATCTATTCCACCGGCGTGGGCTTGCTCACCTACGGCCTGCAAAAGCAGTCCGAGGACCTGTCCATGACCGGTATCAGCAACAGCAGCAACAGCAACAACAGCTATGGCGATGAACCCAAGGGGCCAGTGCTTGAACGACTCAAGCGTTGGGTCCAGAGCAACTTCTGAGTTTCAAAGCAGTAGTGGTAGGCGCGACAACTAGAGAACTGTAAGGAGAGGGAAAATGTTCGAGCTCGTAGACAACGTCCCGCAAAGCCCGGTCATCAAGGTGATCGGTGTCGGCGGTGGTGGCGGCAACGCCGTCAACCACATGGTCAAAAGCAACATCGAAGGCGTCGAGTTCATCTGCGCCAACACCGATGCCCAGGCGCTGAAGAACATTGGTGCTCGCACCATTCTGCAGCTGGGTACCGGCGTGACCAAAGGCCTGGGTGCCGGCGCGAATCCGGAAGTCGGCCGTCAGGCCGCGCTGGAAGACCGTGAGCGCATCGCCGAAGTGCTGCAAGGCACCAACATGGTGTTCATCACCACCGGCATGGGCGGCGGTACCGGTACCGGTGCTGCGCCGATCATCGCCGAAGTGGCGAAGGAGATGGGTATCCTCACCGTTGCGGTGGTGACCCGTCCGTTCCCGTTCGAGGGCCGCAAGCGCATGCAGATTGCCGATGAAGGCATCCGCATGCTGGCTGACAGCGTCGACTCGCTGATCACCATCCCCAACGAGAAGCTGCTGACCATCCTGGGCAAGGATGCAAGCCTGCTGTCCGCCTTTGCCAAGGCCGACGATGTACTGGCCGGTGCCGTTCGCGGTATCTCCGACATCATCAAGCGCCCAGGCATGATCAACGTCGACTTTGCCGACGTGCGTACCGTGATGAGCGAAATGGGCATGGCGATGATGGGTACCGGTTGCGCCAGCGGCCCGAACCGTGCACGCGAAGCCACCGAGGCAGCGATCCGCAACCCGCTGCTCGAAGACGTCAACCTGCAGGGCGCCCGCGGCATCCTGGTGAACATCACCGCAGGCCCGGACCTGTCGCTGGGTGAGTACTCCGACGTGGGTAGCATCATCGAAGCCTTCGCCTCCGACCACGCCATGGTCAAGGTCGGCACCGTGATCGACCCGGACATGCGCGACGAGCTGCACGTCACCGTCGTGGCTACTGGCCTGGGTGCGCGCATCGAGAAGCCGGTCAAGGTGGTCGACAACACCCTGCAGACCGCTCAGCAGGCTTACGAGGCGTCCAATCCGGCGCCGGCGCGCCAGGAGCAGCCAGCCGTCAACTACCGTGACCTGGAGCGCCCGACCGTGATGCGCAACCAGGCCCATGCAGGTGCTGCGGCAGCCGCTAAACTCAACCCTCAGGACGACCTGGACTACCTCGATATCCCAGCCTTCCTGCGCCGTCAGGCCGATTGATGGAATTTATCAGGGGTATAGGGGTGATTGGTGTTCAGCAAAGGCCGGGTCTGTTATCATCCCCAGCCTTTGTTGATACCTGTTCGCATTATTTGCGCTGAAGCGGCCAATGCCATGATTAGACAACGCACCCTGAAGAATACCATCCGTGCCACAGGTGTCGGCCTGCACTCCGGGGAGAAGGTCTACCTGACCCTCAAGCCTGCGCCTGTCGACACCGGCATCGTCTTCCGTCGCGCCGACCTCGACCCTGTGGTCGAAATCCCGGCGCGCGCGGCCAATGTTGGCGAGACCACCATGTCCACCACGCTGGTCAACGGTGACGTGAAAGTCGATACGGTCGAGCATCTGCTCTCCGCCATGGCGGGCCTGGGCATCGATAACGCCTACGTCGAGCTCTCCGCCTCGGAAGTGCCGATCATGGATGGCAGCGCCGGTCCCTTCGTATTCCTGATTCAATCGGCAGGCCTGGAAGAGCAGGGCGCTGCGAAGAAGTTCATCCGCATCCTGCGCGAAGTGACAGTGGAAGAGGGCGACAAGCGCGCCACTTTCCTGCCTTTCGACGGGTTCAAGGTGAGCTTCGAGATCGACTTCGATCACCCGGTCCTCAAGGGCCAGACCCAAAGCGCGGTCGTCGACTTCTCCAGCACCTCGTTCGTGAAGGAAGTCAGCCGTGCCCGTACGTTCGGCTTCATGCGTGACATCGAGTACCTGCGCAAGCACAACCTTGCGTTGGGCGGCAGTGTCGAGAACGCCATCGTGGTCGACGAAACCGGTGTGCTCAACGAAGACGGCCTTCGTTCCGATGACGAATTCGTCAAGCACAAGATCCTCGACGCCATTGGCGACCTTTATCTGCTGGGCAACAGCCTGATCGGCGAGTTCAAGGGCTACAAGTCCGGGCACGCGCTGAACAACCAGCTGCTGCGCAAGCTGATCGCAGAAACCGACGCCTGGGAAGTGGTCACCTTCGAAGATGCCAGCACGGCACCGATCTCGTACATGCGTCCTGTTGCGGCCGTGTAAGGTTCGAACACTCTCTAGTTCATTGAGGCCACCTTCGGGTGGCCTTTTTTATGCCTACCGCAATCCCCCTGTAGGAGCGGCCTTGCCGGGGCGCCGTCCGGTCGAGATGGGCTGCGCAGCAGCCCCAGGATCTCGACATCATGCAAAATTGCCGGGGCTGCTGCGCAGCCCATCGCGGCACAAGGCCGCTCCTACAGGGATTGCGTTGAGTCCAGGGTGAGGGGTCAGTTCTTGGCTTGAGCATGCGCCGCCAGGCGCTCCAGCGCTGCCTTGAGCTTCGGGTCGCTGATGCCTTCGGCCGAGCCGCGAATGCCCTGCGCGGCGTTTTCCGAGAGTTCAGGCCCGTGCCCGCTGCGCTTGGCCGGCACCAGCGGCGGCTGCACCTTGAACAGGATGCGGCTCAGGTTGGCGAACGCTTCCATGGCCTGCAACTGGCGTTGCAGGCGCTTTTGCTGGTAGCGCAAGCGGGTGGCCCAGTGGCCATCGGTCACCACCAGCAACAAGGTGCCTTCTTTCCACGACGCCACATGGCAGTGCTCCCGCGCCGCCGGCTGTAGCTGGCTTTCCAGCAAGCGCTGCAGGTGTTCCAGGCGCTCGGCCTGGTTCAGCAGCAGGCGCAGCGGCCGGGCCTTGCGCAGCAGGGCCGAGGGCAGGTGGGCGGAGGAGGGTTTGTAGGCCATGGAGGTTCGCGACAGGTTACAAGACCGGCAGTCTAACAGATGCCCAGTCCCCAGCGCCGGCAGGGCACGCGCGATCCCTGTAGCAGCCGGCTTGCCGGCGATAGGGCCCTCAAGGTCGAAACTTGATGCAAGTCATTCTCGATACGTTTCATGCGCGCGCACCTTGAACTTGCAGAAAAAGCCCCTATGTTAGTCAGGCCCCCTAAAAGCGCTGTGCCAGCATCGTGGAAATCCACCACTTTCCTCACCATCGTTTCCGGGTAGAATGCTCGTTCGCATGCGGCCTCAGGGCTGCACGGGCGACTCATGGGGCCGCCCTCCATCCCTACGTGTGGAAGATCCTGCCGATATGTTTGCGCCTTTGTTAAAAAAACTTTTTGGAAGCAAGAACGAGCGTGAAATCAAACGCATGCTCAAGACGGTAAGTGCCGTCAATGCCTTCGAAGAGAAGATGGTGGCCCTCTCGGATGAGCAGCTGCGGGGCAAGACCGCAGAGTTCAAAGAGCGCCTGGCCAAAGGCGAAACCCTCGACCAGCTGTTGCCCGAAGCCTTTGCCGTGGCCCGTGAGGCCGGCAAGCGTGTCATGGGCATGCGCCACTTCGACGTCCAGCTGATCGGCGGCATGACCTTGCACGAAGGCATGATCGCAGAAATGCGTACCGGTGAAGGCAAGACCTTGGTCGGTACCCTGGCCGTGTACCTGAACGCGCTGTCCGGCAAGGGCGTGCACGTGGTCACGGTCAACGACTACCTGGCCCGCCGCGACGCCAACTGGATGCGCCCGCTGTACGAATTCCTCGGCCTGAACGTGGGTATCGTCTCGGCGTTCCAGCCGCCGGAAGAAAAACGCGCCGCCTACGCCGCCGACATCACCTACGGCACCAACAACGAATTCGGTTTCGACTACCTGCGCGACAACATGGCGTTCAGCCAGGACGAGAAGTTCCAGCGTGAGCTGAACTTCGCCGTGATCGACGAAGTCGACTCCATCCTCATCGACGAAGCGCGCACCCCGCTGATCATCTCCGGCCAGGCCGAGGACAGCAGCAAACTGTACATCGAGATCAACCGCCTGATCCCGCGCCTCACCCAACACATCGAAGAAGTCGAAGGCCAGGTCACGCAAGAAGGCCACTTCACCATCGACGAGAAGAGCCGCCAGGTCGAGCTCAACGAAGCCGGTCACCAGTTCATCGAGGACATGCTCACCCAATCGGGCCTGTTGGCCGAAGGCGAGAGCCTGTACTCGGCGCACAACCTCGGCCTGCTGACCCACGTCTACGCCGGCCTGCGTGCCCACAAGCTGTTCCACCGCAACGTCGAGTACATCGTCCAGGAAGGCCAGATCCTGCTGATCGACGAGCACACCGGCCGTACCATGCCGGGCCGTCGCCTGTCCGAGGGCCTGCACCAGGCCATCGAAGCGAAAGAAAACCTGAACATCCAGGCCGAGAGCCAGACCCTGGCCTCGACCACCTTCCAGAACTACTTCCGCCTGTACACCAAGCTGTCCGGCATGACCGGTACCGCCGACACCGAGGCGTTCGAGTTCCAGTCGATCTACGCCCTCAACGTGATGGTGATTCCGCCGAACAAGCCGCTGGCGCGCAAGGATTTCAACGACCTGGTGTACCTGACCGCCGATGAGAAGTACGCCGCGATCGTCGCCGACATCAAGGAAAGCATGGGCCAGGGCCGCCCGGTGCTGGTCGGTACCGCGACCATCGAAACCTCCGAGCACATGTCCAACCTGCTCAAGAAGGAAGGTATCGACCACAAGGTACTGAACGCCAAGTACCACGAAAAAGAAGCCGAGATCATCGCCCAGGCCGGTGCCCCGGGCGCACTGACCATCGCTACCAACATGGCCGGCCGTGGTACCGACATTCTGCTGGGTGGTAACTGGGAGGCCGAAGTCGCCGCCCTGGAAAACCCCACCACCGAGCAGATCGCCCAGATCAAGGCCGACTGGCAGAAGCGTCACCAGCAAGTGCTGGAGGCCGGTGGCCTGCACGTGATCGCCTCCGAGCGCCACGAATCGCGGCGTATCGACAACCAGCTGCGTGGCCGTGCCGGCCGCCAGGGGGATGCCGGCTCCAGCCGCTTCTACCTGTCGCTGGAAGACAGCCTGATGCGCATCTTCGCCTCTGACCGGGTGAAGAACTTCATGAAGGCCCTGGGCATGCAGTCCGGCGAGGCCATCGAGCACCGCATGGTCACCAACGCCATCGAGAAGGCCCAGCGCAAGGTCGAAGGCCGCAACTTCGACATTCGTAAACAGCTGCTCGAATACGACGATGTGGCCAACGAACAGCGCAAGGTGATCTACCACATGCGCAACAGCCTGCTGGCCGCAGAAAACATCGGCGACACCATCGCCGAGTTCCGCCAGGAAGTGCTCGACGCCACCATCAGCCAGCACATCCCGCCGCAGTCGCTGCCCGAGCAGTGGGATGTGGCCGGCCTGGAGGCCTCTCTGGCCAGCGATTTCGCCCTGAAGCTGCCGATTCAGCAGTGGCTCGACGAGGACGACCACCTCTACGAGGAAACCCTGCGCGAGAAGCTGCTCAAGGAAATCACCGACGCCTACAACGAGAAGGAAGACCAGGCCGGCCTCGACGCCCTGCGTACCTTCGAGAAGCAGATCCTGCTGCGCGTGCTGGACGACCTGTGGAAAGACCACCTGTCGACCATGGACCACTTGCGCCACGGTATCCACCTGCGCGGCTACGCCCAGAAGAACCCGAAGCAGGAGTACAAGCGCGAGTCGTTCACCCTGTTCCAGGAGCTGCTGGAGTCGATCAAGCGCGACACCATCCGCGTGCTTTCGCACGTTCAGGTACGCCGCGAAGACCCGGTCGAAGAGGAAGCCCGCCTGCGTCGCGAAGCCGAAGAGCTGGCCAGCCGCATGCAGTTCCAGCATGCGGCTGCCCCAGGCCTTGAAGGTGAGCAGCTGGCCGAGGAGGGCGCCGAAGTCGCCGTAGCCTCTGCCCCGGTGCGCAACGACATGAAGCTGGGCCGCAACGAGCCGTGCTGGTGTGGTTCGGGCAAGAAGTTCAAGCACTGCCACGGGCAGATCGAGTGATCTGACCTTACCCCTGGCTTGAGATCCCGGGGCTGCTTTGCAGCCCATCGCGACACAAGGCCGCTCCTACATGGCACCACGCCAGACACTGTAGGAGCGGCCTTGTGCCGCGAAAGGGCCGCAAAGCGGCCCCTTCAATTCCCACAAAATTTCTAGGAGCGCTCTAATGGCTGTTGGTCTTGGTCCCCTGCCCACCCTGCACCCGGTTCCCGGTTTCGAACTCGGCATTGCCTCGGCCGGCATCAAGCGCCCTGGGCGCAAGGACGTGGTAGTGATGCGCTGTGCCGAAGGCTCCAGCGTGGCCGGCGTGTTCACCTTGAACGCCTTCTGCGCCGCCCCGGTGATCCTCAGCAAGCAGCGTGTGCAGGGCACCGTGCGTTACCTGTTGACCAACACCGGCAATGCCAACGCCGGCACCGGCGCCCCGGGCCTGGCTGCCGCCGAGCGCACCTGCGCCAAGCTGGCGGAGCTTGCCGGCGTGCCGGCCGAATCGGTACTGCCGTTCTCCACCGGCGTGATCGGCGAGCCACTGCCGGTCGAGAAGATCGAAGGTGCCCTGCAGGCCGCCCTGGACAACCTGTCGGAAAACCACTGGGCTGAAGCGGCCACCGGCATCATGACCACCGACACCCTGCCCAAGGGTGCCAGCCGCCAGTTCCAGCATGACGGCGTGACCGTCACCGTGACCGGTATCAGCAAGGGCGCCGGCATGATCCGCCCGAACATGGCCACCATGCTCGGCTACATCGCCACCGACGCCAAGGTCGCACCTGCTGTGCTCAAGGATTTGATGCTCGACGGTGCCAACAAGTCGTTCAACCGCATCACCATCGACGGTGACACCTCGACCAACGACTGCTGCATGCTGATCGCCACCGGCAAGGCCAACCTGCCGGAAGTCACCGAAGCCCGCGGCGCGCTGTTCGAAGCGCTGAAAAAGGCCGTGTTCGAAGTGTGCATGGAAGTGGCCCAGGCCATCGTGCGCGACGGCGAAGGCGCCACCAAGTTCGTCACCGTGCAGGTCAACGGCGGCGCCAATCACCAGGAATGCCTGGACGTCGGCTACGCCGTGGCCCACTCGCCGCTGATCAAGACCGCGCTGTTCGCCTCCGACCCCAACTGGGGCCGCATCCTTGCCGCCGTTGGCCGTGCCGGCGTGCCCGAACTGGATGTCAGCCTGATCGACGTGTTCCTGGGTGACGTGTGCATCGCAAGCCAAGGCGGGCGCAGCCCGAGCTACACCGAAGAGCAAGGCTCCAAGGTGATGGCCCAGGAAGAGATCACCATCCGTATCGAGCTGGGCCGTGGCCAGTGCAGCGAAACCATCTGGACCACCGACCTGTCCCACGAGTACGTGAAGATCAACGCCGAATACCGTACCTGATCCATCGCGGGGCAAACCCGCTCCCACGGTGCCGGTAAACGGTGCGTGGGAGCGGGCTTGCCCCGCGACTTTTCTGCCTTGAATCGAACATGGAGCCGACCCATGAGCTACCACCTGATCATCGGCGACAAGCTGTATTCCTCCTGGTCGCTACGCGGCGCCCTGGCCCTCGAACTGGCCGGCGTGGCGTACGACGAAACCCTGGTCAAACTCAACCAGCCCGACACCCGCCAACGCCTGCTGGCGTTCTCCGCCACCGGCAAGGTGCCGCTGCTCAAGACCGGGCACGGCGTGATCGCCGACTCCCTGGCCATCGCCGAATACCTCAACGAACAACACCCTGACGCACAACTGTGGCCGCAAGACGTGGCAGCCCGGGCCCAGGCCCGTTCGGCCTGCGCGCAGATGCACAGCGGCTTCTTCGCCCTGCGCGGCGCCATGCCGTTCGACCTGTCCCGCGACCAGGCGCTGGAATGCATCCCCCTGGACGTGCAGGTGGACATCGACCGCATCGTCGCGCTGTGGGCCGAATGCCGCCTGCTGGCCAAGGACAGCGGCCCGTTCCTGTTCGGCCGGGCGACGCTTGCTGACGCCTTCTTCGCCCCGGTGGCGGTGCGCCTGCGCAGCTACCGGGTGGCAGTGCCGGCAGAGGCGGCGGCCTATATCGAAACCATCTACCAGTGGCCGGCCTTCCAGGCCTGGCAGCAAGCTGGCCTCGCGGAGCGTGAAGGGTGAAACGGATTCATGTTGTAGCAGCGGTCATTCGCGGCGCCGACGGGCGCATTCTCATCGCCCGCCGCGCCGACACCCAGCACCAGGGCGGCCTGTGGGAGTTCCCCGGCGGCAAGGTGGAGCAGGGCGAGGGCGTTGAAGCCGCCTTGGCCCGTGAGCTGCGCGAGGAGCTGGGCATCGAGGTCAGCCGCTCGCGCCCGCTGATCAAGGTCAGCCATGACTACCCGGACAAGCAGGTGTTGCTGGACGTGCGCGAGGTCGATGCCTTCACCGGCGAGCCCCATGGCGCCGAAGGCCAACCTCTGGCCTGGGTGGCGCCGCGCGACCTGGGCCAGTACGAATTCCCCGAGGCCAACAAGCCGATCGTTGCCGCCGCGCGCCTGCCCGACCAGTACCTGATCACCCCCGACGGACTGGAAGTGCCGCAGATGCTCAAGGGCATCCAGAAGGCCGTGGCCAATGGCATTCGCCTGATCCAGCTGCGTGCGCCGGACATGTACGACCCCAAGTACCGCGATGTGGCGGTGGACGCGGTAGGCCTGTGCGCCGGCAAGGCGCAGCTGATGCTCAAGGGCCCGCTGGAGTGGCTGGGTGATTTCCCCGCCGCCGGCTGGCACCTGACTGCCGCGCAGTTGCGCAAGTACGCGGCCAAGGGCCGGCCGTTCCCGAAAGAGCGCTGGTTGGCAGCGTCCTGCCACAACGCCGAGGAGCTGGCGCTGGCCGAGCAGATGGGCGTGGATTTCGTCACCCTGTCGCCGGTGCAGGCCACCCAGACCCACCCCGAGGCAGTGCCGCTGGGGTGGGATGAGGCGCAGCAGTTGATCGCTACGGTCAAGCAGCCGGTGTACCTGCTGGGTGGGGTCGGGCCGGGTCAGCGCGAGCAGGCCTGGCAGGCCGGGGCGCAGGGTGTGGCAGGTATTCGGGCGTTCTGGCCCGAGGTCTGAGCTCAAGCCCATCGCGGGGCAAGCCCGCTCCCACGCTGTATGTGACTGGCGTGGGAGCGGGCTTGCCCCGCGATGCTGTCAGGCAGGTTTCACTGCCGCCTGCCACAACACCTCATCCACCCCCTGGCGCCGCCCGATGATCCTGGCGGCCACGAACAACAGGTCAGACAGCCGGTTGATGTAAGCCAGGCCAACCCCCTCCAGCGGCTCGACCGCATTCAACTGCTGGCACCGGCGCTCCGCCGCCCGCGCGACGCTGCGGCACACATGGGCCTGGGCCACCAGCGCCGAACCGCCAGGCAAAATGAAGTTCTTCAGCGGCCCGAGCTCTTCGTTCCACACATCGATAGCCCGTTCCAGGCGCTCCACCTCCTGCGCATTCAACGCCCGGTAACTGGGCATGGCCAGCTCGCCGCCCAGGTCGAACAGTCGGTGCTGGCACGGCGCAAGTACCTCGCTCACCTCGCTGATGCCGGCCTCGGCCAACCCGGCCAGCAACACCCCGAGCTGGCTGTTGAGGGTGTCCACCTCGCCCATGGCTTCGACGCGCGGATGGTCCTTGGGCACGCGGCGGCCATCGCCCAGGCCGGTTTCGCCCTTGTCACCGGTGCGGGTGTAGATTTTCGTCAGGCGGTTGCCCATGTCAGGTCTCCGTACGGGCCGGTTGGGCCGTGCCCAGGGGCAGGCGCAGGGTGAAGCAGGTGCCCTGGCCGGGGGTGGAGTGCACCTCCATCTGCCCTTTGTGGTTGTTGGTGATGATGAAGTACGACACCGAAAGCCCAAGGCCTGTGCCCTGGCCGATTTCCTTGGTGGTGAAGAACGGCTCGAAGGTGCGTTTGCGCACAGCCTCCGGCATGCCGATGCCGTTGTCCTCGATCTGGATTTCCGCCCACGGCGGGTTGAGCCGGGTGCGCAGGGTGATGCGCCCCGGCTCGCTCGGTTGCGGGCGCTGGTGGATGGCCTGGGCGGCGTTCTTCAACAGGTTCAGCAGCACCTGTTCCAGTTCGTTGGCGGTGCACGGCACCGGGCCCAGCTGCGGGTCGAACTGGCGCACGATGGCCTGGCCCTTGAAGTCGAAGCCAATGGTCAGGTCGAAGTCGTTGCCGGCGATGTCCACCGCCTGGTCGATCAGCGCCGGCAGGTCACAGGGCGCCAGCTGGCGGTTGCTGCGCCGGCTGAAGCTGAGCATGTGGGTGACGATTTTTGCCGCCCGCGCGCCGGCCTGCTGAATGCCGTCCAGCAACTGAGGCACCTCGCGGCTGGCGAGGTACTGGTTGACGTTGGCGAGGTTTATGCCCAGCTCGTCGGCCTGTTCCTGGTTGCGTGGCAGCTCCGGCGACAGGCGACGGCGGATGTTCTGCACGTTGTGCAGGATCGCCCCCAGCGGGTTGTTGATCTCGTGGGCCATGCCCGCAGCCAGGCCGCCGACCGAGAGCATCTTTTCCGACTGCACCATCATTTCTTCCAGCGACAGGCGCTGGGTGATGTCGTCGATGCGGATCACCACCCCGCGCCCGCCGCCGCCGGTCAGCGGGTAGAAGGTCAGGGCGTAGTGGCGGGCGTCGTCGCCCTTGGGCCAGGTGACCCGTTCGATCTTCGCCACCCGGTGCTTCTCGACGCTTTCCTTGAGCTGCGGCAAAAACGGCTTGAGCGGCTCGAAGGCGAGGAAGATCGGCTGGTTCAGCGCCTCGTCCAGGGGCGTGCCGGAGAGCACCGTGGCTTCGTGGTTCCACTGGGTGACGTAAAGCTGCTCGTCGAGGGCGATCAGTGCCGAGGGCATCGAGTCGATGATGCTGTTGAGGTAGTTCTGAAAGCCGGTGAGCTTTTTTTCGATCTTGCTGCGCACCTGGACTTCCAGCTCCAGCTTGCGGTTGGTGTGGCGGGTTTCTTCAGCCAGGCCCTGGGCCTGGTCGTAGGCACTCTGGAACTCGTCACGGGTGCGCTTGAGCTGCTGCTCGCGGGCCTCGATGCGCGACAGCATGGTGTTGAACGCCTGGGCCAGGCTGCCGATCTCGTCGTCGTTGCCGCGTTGGGCACGCAGGGCGTAGCTTTCTTCGCGGGTGACCTGGCGGGTGAGCTCTTCCAGCCGGTTGATCGGCAGGGTGATCAGGCGCTTGATCTGCCGGGCGATGATCATCCACAGCACGATGCTGAACACCAGGATGGCCAGGCTGGCCGACAGGGTGCCGGTGTAGAACGCCGTAGGCAGCTCGCTGCTGGCTACCAGCAGCAGGTGCGCCGGCGGGCTGCCTTCGCGGGGCAGGCGAATCAGCTGGGTGCTGCGAAACTCCATGAGCCGCCAGCCATCGATGTTGCGAAAGCGCTTGGGCAGGGCCAGTGGCTCGCCGTGCTGCAACTGCGCCAGCATGCGCCCGTCGCTGCCGTACAGGGCTGCGGCGCGAAGGGGCGAGTAGCTGTCCAGCTCCTTGAGCAGCGCCGTGGCAGTGCCTGGGTTGTCGCCGGCGCGGGCTGACAGCTGCGGGTTGGACACCAGCTTGCCGATGGTCTGCAGGGCCTGGGGCGCCATGCTCTCCTGGGTGATCCAGTAGGCGGCGCTGATGAAGGCCAGGTTGGCCACCAGCAAAATGGTCACCAGCAGCACCAGCAGGGCCGCCAGCAGCTTTTGCCCGACCGGGAGGTTTTCCAGGCGTTGGCGCAGGGTCATGGGCAATACAGCTTCCGTGTCCGTTGAAAGGGGCTCAGGCGCTTGGCAGGCCGCGCGCCGTCAGGCTATCGACCAGGCGTCGGTGCAACTGTTCAAGCCCAGGCACTGCCACGCCATGGCGGGCGGCGGTGCGGCAGGCGTGGCCGAGCAGGTAGTGGATCTCGGTGCGCCGGCTGGCGCGCACATCCTGATACATGGAAGAGTAGTTGGCGGCGGTGGCGAGGATCACCCGCTGTATTTCTTCGTCCAGCTCCAGCGCAGCCTCGGGCTGGCCGCAACGTCGCAGCAGTTCGGCAAGCTCGGCGCCCAGCGCTTCGACTTCGCCCAGGTGCCCCAGCAGGCCGCCGTTCTGGCAGCCGTGCAGCACGGTCAGCGGGTTGATCGCGCAGTTCAGCGCCAGCTTGCGCCACAGGCGGGTGAGGATGTCCAGGCTCCACTGCGCCGGGATGCCGGCATCGTGCAGGTCGTCGAACCAGGCGGGCAGGGCGGGGTTGGCCGGGTCGCCCAGCCAGTTGAAACCGTGGCCGGCAAAGCGCACCTGCCAGTCGTCTTCACGGAACGCGCCCTCGGTGCTGGAGGCGAAGATGCAGCGGGCGTGGGGGGCCACTTCGGCCACCTCGTCCTGGCTGCCCAGGCCGTTTTGCAGCAGCACCAGCTCGGCGCCTGGGGCCAGCCGGGGCAGCAACTGCGCAACGCCAGGGGCGGCGTCGTAGGCCTTGCAGGCTACCAGCAGGCGATGGATGGGGCCGGCGGCGCCAGCGGTTTCGGCGGGGATCGCGAAATGGCTGGTGTGCGCCTGCTCGACCAAAGTCAGCCGGCCTGCGGCCTGATAGTCGGCCAGGCGCCGCTCGTCGCGCAGGATCAGGCGCACCGCCTTGCCGGTACGGGCCAGGCGGCAGGCCCAGAGGCTGCCGAGGCTACCGGCGCCGAGAATATGCCAGGTGCTGCTCATCTGCGTTTCGCAACCCGTTATAATGAGCCCGCATTTTAACCATCCAACGCAGACGCGCTCCATCTTCAGGCCGAGCGCGCGTTCATTTTATGGAGAACACCCCATGCCTTCGTTCGACGTGGTATCGGAACTGGACAAGCACGAAGTGCAGAACGCCGTCGACAACGCCATCAAGGACCTCGACCGCCGCTACGACCTCAAGGGCAAGGGCACCTTCGAGTTCAAGGACAAGGAGCAGACCGTACTGCTGACCGCCGAGGAGGAGTTCCAGCTCGAAGCCATGCTGGAGATCCTGCGCCTGGCGCTGGTCAAGCGCAAGATCGACGTCAAGTGCCTGGAAACCCAGGACCCGTACGCCTCGGGTAAGGAGAAAAAGCAGGAAGCCAAGTTCCGCGAAGGCATCGACAAGGACCTGGCCAAGAAGATCGTCGCCACCATCAAGGATGGCAAGCTCAAGGTGCAGGCCGCCATCCAGGGCGAGCAGGTACGGGTCACCGGCAAGAAGCGCGACGACCTGCAGGAAGCCATTGCCCTGCTGCGCACCAAGGAATTCGACATGCCGCTGCAGTTCAACAACTTCCGCGACTGATTGGAGCGATGCCTGAACCCAGCTGGCGCAATGATGTCCATGTGGGTTCAGGGCCGCTGAGTCCGAGGCGGCCCGGTTTCAGGAGATGACTATGGATTTGAACGCAGAGGTCGACCAGCTGGTACGCCAGTCGCAAACCTGGATTCCGCTGATCATGGAGTACGGCAGCCGGGTGCTGCTGGCACTGCTGACCCTGGCCATCGGCTGGTGGGTAGTGAACAGGTTGAGTGCGCACCTGGGCAAGCTGGTGGGCATGCGCAACACCGACGTGGCCCTGCAGGGCTTCATCAGCACCCTGGCCAACATCGTGCTGAAGATCCTGCTGTTCGTCAGTGTGGCGTCGATGATCGGCATCGAGACCACCTCGTTCGTCGCCGCCATCGGTGCTGCGGGCCTGGCCATTGGCCTGGCGCTGCAGGGCAGCCTTGCGAACTTCGCCGGCGGTGTACTGATCTTGATGTTCCGCCCGTTCCGCATCGGCGACTGGATCGAGGCGCAGGGCGTGAGCGGCACCGTGGACAGCATCCAGATCTTCCACACTGTGCTGCGTACCGGCGACAACAAGACGGTGATCATGCCCAACGGCAGCCTGTCCAACGGCATCATCACCAACACCAACCGCCAGCCGACGCGCAAGGTGGTGTTCGATGTGGGCGTAGACTACGAGGCTGACCTGCAGAAGGCCCGCAACGTACTGCTGGAGCTGGCCAAAGACCCCCGGGTATTGGCTGACCCGGCGCCGCAGGCAGTAGTGGCCACACTGGGCGACAGCTCGATCACCGTGTCGCTGCGCCTGTGGACCAAGACCTCGGACTACTGGGATGTGATGTTCATGCTCAACGAGCATGCCCGCGACCGGCTCAAGGCCGAGGGTATCGACATCCCGTTTCCGCAGCGGGTGATTCGCGTGGTGCAGGAGGCTGCACCGCAGTAACCCGCTTCAGCAGCCATCGCGGGGCAAGCCCGCTCCCACGTCTATGGCGTAGGAGCGGGCTTGCCCCGCGATGCTTTTACCCCCTTACACTTGTTCACAGCCAATCCCTGCCATTTCTGGCATATAACCTGCCCCCACCTGCCTGCACCTGATAGCCACCATGAAACCACTGCTGTACATCACTCCCCTGCGTGCTTTGCTGTTCGGCCTGACCCTGGCGCTGTTCGAGCTGCTCACCTACCTGGCCAGCGACGCGGTCATGCCGGCCATGCCGGTGGTGGTCGACGACCTGAAGGCCAGCCCCGAATTCATCCCCCACGCCCTCAACCTGTACCTGCTGGGCGGGGTGGTGCTGCAGTGGCTGATCGGCCCGCTGGCCGACCGTTATGGCAGGCGCCCGCTGCTGCTGGCCGGCTGCGTGTTCTTCGGCGGCGCTTGCCTGGCGACCTTCTGGGTGCACGATATTGGCCTGTTCAACCTGCTGCGCCTGCTGCAGGGTATTGGCCTGGGCTTTGTGGTGACGGTCAGCTACCCGGCGCTCAACGAGGCGTTCAGCGAGGCCGACGCGGTACGCATGATGGCCTTGCTGGCCAACATCGCGCTGCTGTCGCCGCTGCTCGGGCCGCTGGTGGGCACCCTGATGCTGCAGTGGCTCGACTGGCGCTGGCTGTTCGTCGCCTTCGCCGTGGGCGCGGTGGCTTGCTGGCTGCTGCTGTACCGCCTGATGCCCGAGACCTTGGGGGTGGAGCGCCGCGACGGCTCGCGTCTGGCGTTCACGCCCATCCACCTGCTGCCGCTGCTGGCCGGTTACGGCCAACTGCTGGCCAATCGCAAGTTCGTCGCCGGCAGCGCGGCGCTGGGGCTGGTGGGCCTGCCGTTGATCGGCTGGATCGGCCTGTCGCCAGTGCTGCTGATTCACGACGAGGGCCTGAGCACAATGGAATACGCCCTGTGGCAGTTGCCGGTGTTCGGCGGGCTGATCCTCGGCAATCTGATCATCAACCGCATTGCCGACCGCTACCCGTTGCCAGCGTTGGTGCGTGGCGCGCTGGCGCCGTACCTGGCCGGCCTGTGCCTGATGGTGCTGGCGACCTGGCTGTGGCCGTCGGTAACCAGTGTGGTGGCCGGCATGTCGCTGTACGCGCTGGGGCTGGGGGTGGCCAACGCGGTGCTGTACCGCATGACGCTGTTTGCCAGCGAGCAGAGCAAGGGGTTGGTGTCGGCCATGCTGGGCATGATCACCATCGCGCTGTTGGGTTTGGGCGGCGCGGTGCTGGCGATGCTGGGCGCGGGGGCGAGCCTGCTGCACTTTGCCCTGGGCGCAGGTATCGCCGGGGCTATGGCGTTGTGGCCTCTGTGGTTCGTGGTGGGCGGACGGCCCAATAGCCTGGGCGCCGATCACCTGTAGGAGCTGGCTTGCCAGCGATGAGGCCCTGGCAGGCGCTGCAGGCGTAATTGCCTGTACCGGCCCTATCGCCGGCAAGCCGGCTCCTACAGGTTACGCGGTACCTGTAGGAGCCGGCTTGCCGGCGATAGGGCCGGTGCAGGATGACGATAATTCTCAGGGCTGTTCGGTGGCCGAATCAGCAACCGGTGCAGGCTTGCCGCGCCCGGCTTCCTGGCGCCAGTGCAGGGCGATCAGGATCAGCGTCGGCACGCCCAGCAGGGCGGTGATCATGAAGAAGTTGTGGTAGCCGAACTTCTCCACCATCACCCCCGAATACCCGCCAATCAACCGCGGCAACAGCAGCATGATCGAGCTCAGCAGGGCATATTGCGTGGCCGAGAACTTCAGGTTGGTCAGGCTCGACAGGTAGGCGACGAACGCCGAAGTAGCCATGCCTGAGCTGAAGTTGTCCAACGAGATGGTCACCACCAGCATTTCCAGGTTCGGGCCCATGTCGGCCAGCATCACGAACAGGATGTTGGTGCCCGCCGAAGCCAGGCCGCCGATGAACAGGATCGGCAGGATACCGAAGCGCACGATCAGCAGGCCGCCGGCACCGGCACCGACCAGAGTCATGATCAGGCCGAAGATCTTGCTGACGCTGGCGATCTGGTCCTTGGTGAAGCCCATGTCGATGTAGAACACGTTGGCCATCACCCCCATGACCGTGTCGGACATGCGGTAGGTGGCGATCAGCCCGAGCAGCAGCAGGGCCTGCCAGCGGTAGCGGGCGATGAAGTCGTTGATTGGCGTGAGCACTGGCGCCAGGCCGCGGCGGCCGAGGCTCGACAGGCAGGCCCAGGTCAGCAGCACATAGAGGATCAGGCGCAGGAAGGCGCGGTCCTCGAGCAGCAGGTCCAGCGGTGTGGCCTCACCGGAAACCACGGTTGACCAGCCGGTGTTGAACATCTGGGTGAAGCTGGCCGGTACCGACACCAGCAGGATGATCAGCACGAACACCGAAGCCATCTGGTGCATCAGCCCGTAGCGCGCTGCCGACAGCTGGGTGCGCAGCGGTACCGGTGGTTCGCGCATCACCAAGGTGGTGAACAGCGCCGGCAGCATCAGCACGCCGAACAGCACGTAGGTGCTGGCCCAGGCCTTGTGCAGGTAGCTGAAGCCGGTAGAACCGAACCATTCTGCGAAGAACAGCGCACCGGCGGTGGCCAGCAGCGCGGCGACCCGGTAGCCGGCCATGTAGCTGGCTGCCAGGGCGGCCTGGCGTTGGTCGTCGGCGATTTCCAGGCGGTAGGCGTCGACGGCGATGTCCTGGGTGGCCGAGGCGAAAGCCACCAGCACCGCCAGGGCAATCAGCCACGACAGGTGCTTTTGCGGGTCGCAGAAGCCCATGCCCAGCAGGCCCACCACCACCAGAAGCTGTGAAAGCAGCAGCCACGAGCGGCGCCGGCCCATGCCGCCAAGCAGCGGCAGGCGCCATTGGTCGAGCAGCGGCGACCACACCCACTTGAACGCATACGCCAGGCCGATCAGGCTGGCGTAGCCGATGGTTTCGCGGGCAACACCAGCCTCGCGCAACCAGACCGAAAGCGTGGAGAACACCAGCATGTAGGGCAAGCCGGCAGCAAAGCCGAGCAACAACAACACCAAGGTTGACGGGCTGGCATAGGCAGCGAGCGCAGCGCGCCAGGTTTTACGGGGCATGGGCCAACATCTGCCTCAAGTTTTCGAAAACAAAGCGCGCACTCTAACCGCTGTGCTCCATTGGGCGCCAGCCATGGCGCGCCATATCCACACGATTATTGGCTACATTCACTCCCTCTGCGCGCAGCCGCGCGCGCTGTTCGTCGCCGGACGGCGTGCCCAGCGCCAGGCTCAGCCGCCCGCCGGCACCCAGCACCCGGTGCCAGGGCAGGCGGGTGTCGTGGGGCAACTGCCCGAGGGTGCGCCCGACCCAGCGCGCGGCGCGGCCAAGGCCGGCCAGTTCGGCCAACTGGCCGTAGCTGACCACCTTGCCTTCGGGCACTTGGCCCAGGACCGAATACAGCGCCATCCGTCGGGCTTCGGCGCTTTCCGGGGGTGGCGGAGTGAGGGCGGGCATCAGAGCGTTCCTGGCCTGCGGATGAAACCGGACAGGCGGCTGTGGTGAATGAGAGCGGAACTCATCGGCATGGGCTGGGTCTGTCGTTGCTCAGGGTCGGCGTATGCGGATAATGCCCGGCTTTTTTCATCGAATCGATTCCATAGTCTGCTTATGTATTCAAAAACCCTGCTGTGCCTCATCGCTGCCACCCTTTGCACCCCGGCCTTCGCCGATACCGTCTGGATGAAGAACGGCGACCGCTTGAGCGGCAAGATCAAGGTGTTCGACGGCGGCAAGCTGTTGCTCGAAACCCCTTACGGCGGCTCCATCGCCCTGGACTGGAAGCAGGTGCAGACCCTGGAGAGTGACCAGGAGTTGCTGGTCAAGCAGGACGCCTACAGCGGCGAGAAGGCCAAGTCGCTGAAGGCGGCAGAGCCCGGCAAGGTCACTCTGGCCAACGGCGAGGCGCCGAAGACCGTCGATTTGGCCAGCATCGAGCAGATCATGAAGCCGCGCCCGGTGGTCGAAGATCTGATGTGGAAGGGCAACGTCGATGTGGCGATGGACTACAAGCGCGCCGAGAACGACACCGACGACTACGACGTCAGCTTCAAGACCACCGCCCGCCACGGCCGCTGGCGGCACAACGCCGAGGGTGAGTACAACCGCGAGAGCAAGGACGACGTCACCACCACCAACAACTGGAGCGCCGAGTACGCCCTGGACCGCTTCATCACCGAGAAGTGGTTCTGGCAGGGCCGCGCAGAGTACAAGCGCGACCAGATCGAAGACCTGGCCCGCCAGCGCACGGTGGGTACCGGCCCGGGTTACCAGTTCTGGGATGACGAACTGGGCGCGTTCTCGCTGAGCTCGCTGATCAACCGCAGCGACTTCGAGTACCGCGACGGCGGCAAGGATAACTTCTATTCGGCGTCGGTGAAGTGGGACTACAACC
This sequence comes from Pseudomonas fakonensis, assembly GCF_019139895.1. Lineage (GTDB taxonomy): Bacteria > Pseudomonadota > Gammaproteobacteria > Pseudomonadales > Pseudomonadaceae > Aquipseudomonas > Aquipseudomonas fakonensis. The sequence continues at coordinate 1,092,913 of NZ_CP077076.1, forward strand.
GCTATCTGATCGGCAAGAAGGTCGAGTTCTTCACCAACGGTGAGGTCGGCAAGCCGTTCGGCGGTGTCGCCGACTACACCCTGGATGCCGAGATGGGCCTGCGCTACAAGGTCACCGAATGGGCCTCGCTGAACCTCAAGGCCGAGAAGGACCTGATCAGGGGCACCAGCGACAGCGATCTGGACAAGACCCGCTACACCGCAGGCTTCGGCGTGACCTGGTAAGCCTACAGACTCCGGCCGCGATTGGCCGCATAGCGGCCCCTGGGGCTTGTAGCGTATAACTTGCAGCTGATTCTTATTCGAGGTTCTTGCCGTGAGTACCAACGCCCTTCGCCCCGCCCGGGAACTGCTGCTCAAGGAGTTCCGCGGCGTGCTGTCGACCCACTCCAAGTCCATGCCTGGCTACCCGTTCGGCTCGGTGGTGCCCTACTGCCTGGACGCCGAGGGCCACCCGGTGATCCTCATCAGCCGCATCGCCCAGCACACCCACAACCTGCAAAAAGACCCCAAGTGCTCGTTGCTGGTGGGTGAGCGCGACGCCGAGGACGTGCAAGCGGTGGGCCGCCTGACGGTCATGGCCGAAGCCCGCAAGCTCACCGACGAAGCCGCCATCGAGGCTGCTGCGGCGCGTTACTACCGCTACTTCCCCGAGTCGGCCAACTACCACAAGGCCCACGACTTCGACTTCTGGGTGCTGCAACCGGTACGCCACCGCTACATCGGCGGTTTCGGTGCCATCCACTGGCTCGACCAGGTGACGTTGGCCAACCCGTTCGCCGGCAAGGCCGAGGCCAGCATGATCGAGCACATGAACAGCGACCACGCCAACGCCATCGCCCACTACGTCGAACTCACCGGCCTGCCGCGCACGGCCCCGGCCGAGCTGGTCGGCATCGACAGCGAAGGCATGCACCTGCGCATCGGCCAGGGGGTGTACTGGCTGGCCTTCCCGCAAACTTGTAATAACCCGACACAAGTGCGCGAAGCCTTGGTACTGCTGGCCCGCGCCGATCAGTGGCCGGTTGCGGTGGCGGCCGAGGGTTGAAAAAAGCGCGGCGCGCATCCATCTGAAGGTCTTACAGGAAGATTTTCTTCCGTAGAGGAATTTTTGATGCGTGCCTTTCTATTGCTGTTCCTGGTTTTCCCTGTGCTCGAGCTGTTCGTGTTCGTCAAGGTCGCCGGGGCCATCGGTTTCTTTCCGGCGCTGCTGCTGATCATCGCCGGCTCGGCCCTGGGCCTGCTGGTGATGCGCGTGGCAGGCCTTGCCACCGCCCTGCGTGCCCGCGAGAGCCTGCAACGCGGCGAGCTGCCCGCCGAGGACATGTTCCAGGGCCTGATGCTGGCGGTCGGTGGCGGCCTGCTGCTGATCCCGGGCTTCATCAGCGACGTGATCGGCCTGCTGTGCCTGCTGCCGTTCAGTCGCCGCCTGGTGGCCAGCAAACTGCGCCAGCGCGCCGAGCAGCAGGCCATGCGCCAGCGTACATTCCAGGACGACCCGTTCCAGGCCCAGCCGCGCGACGGCGGCCACCGCCCGAACGTGATCGAGGGTGAGTACGAGCGCCGCGACAAGTAAGGCCTGGTCATGGGTGGGGACGGGCTTGCCCCGCGAAGGGGCGCGTCGCTCTGATCGCGTGGCAAGCCCGCTCCCACGATGCATTTTCACACCGTATGAAAAATTTTCTGTAGCAAGCCTTGTAATCGAAACTCCCGGCCTCATGTATGTGGTCACCGCAAGGTTTCTGGTGTTTGCACCAGTCTTTACACAGGTGGTTCGCCCAAGGCGGGCCACTCCCGGCAACGCCGGACCGAATCAACCCGCCGGTGTCGATACCGGCCGATGAAAACCACAATTTGGGAGAGATCGACAATGAAGCTTCGTCCTCTGCATGACCGCGTCGTTATCCGTCGCAGCGAAGAAGAATCGAAAACCGCTGGCGGTATCGTCCTGCCAGGTTCGGCTGCTGAAAAGCCAAACCGCGGTGAAATCGTCGCCGTCGGCACCGGTCGCATCCTGGACAACGGCGAAGTGCGTGCGCTGGCCGTTAAAGTCGGTGACAAAGTGGTTTTCGGCCCTTACTCGGGCAGCAACACCGTGAAAGTCGATGGCGAAGACCTGCTGGTCATGGCCGAGAACGAAATCCTCGCCGTTATCGAAGGCTGATTTCTCCGACTTCCCGTTACTCCAAAGAATTCCAAGGATTAAACGATCATGGCTGCTAAAGACGTAAAATTCGGCGATTCCGCCCGCAAGAAAATGCTGGTTGGTGTAAACGTACTGGCTGACGCCGTCAAAGCGACCCTCGGCCCGAAAGGCCGCAACGTGGTCCTGGCCAAGAGCTTCGGCGCGCCGACCATCACCAAGGACGGCGTTTCCGTCGCCAAAGAAATCGAGCTCAAGGACGCCTTCGAAAACATGGGCGCCCAGCTGGTCAAGGAAGTTGCTTCCAAGGCCAACGATGCTGCCGGTGACGGCACCACCACCGCTACCGTCCTGGCCCAGGCCATCGTCAACGAAGGCCTGAAAGCCGTCGCTGCCGGCATGAACCCGATGGACCTCAAGCGCGGCATCGACAAGGCCACCGCCGCCGTCGTCGCCGAGCTGAAAAACCTCTCCAAGCCATGCGCCGACTCCAAGGCCATCGCCCAGGTAGGCACCATCTCCGCCAACTCCGACAACTCCATCGGTGAAATCATCGCCGAAGCCATGGAAAAGGTCGGTAAAGAAGGCGTGATCACCGTTGAAGAAGGCTCGGGCCTGGAAAACGAACTGTCCGTCGTAGAAGGCATGCAGTTCGACCGCGGTTACCTGTCGCCGTACTTCGTCAACAAGCCGGACACCATGGTTGCCGAGCTCGAAGGCCCGCTGCTGCTGCTGGTCGACAAGAAGATCTCCAACATCCGTGAACTGCTGCCAGTTCTGGAAGCCGTTGCCAAGGCCGGCCGCCCACTGCTGATCGTTGCCGAAGACGTCGAAGGCGAAGCCCTGGCGACTCTGGTGGTCAACAACATGCGCGGCATCGTCAAGGTTGCTGCGGTCAAGGCCCCGGGCTTTGGCGATCGCCGCAAGGCCATGCTGCAGGACATCGCCGTCCTGACCGGCGGCCAGGTCATCTCCGAAGAAATCGGCCTGTCCCTGGAAACCGCTACCCTGGAGCACCTGGGTAACGCCAAGCGCGTCATCCTGTCCAAGGAAAACACCACCATCATCGACGGTGCTGGCGTTGACGCCGACATCGAAGCACGCGTCAAGCAGATCCGTGCCCAGATCGAAGAGACTTCCTCGGACTACGACCGTGAGAAGCTGCAAGAGCGCCTGGCCAAGCTGGCCGGTGGTGTTGCCGTGATCAAGGTCGGTGCCGGCACCGAAGTTGAAATGAAAGAGAAGAAAGCCCGCGTTGAAGACGCCCTGCACGCTACCCGTGCAGCCGTCGAAGAAGGCGTGGTGCCTGGCGGTGGTGTGGCCCTGGTTCGCGCCCTGGCTGCCATCGTTGACCTCAAAGGCGACAACGAAGACCAGAACGTCGGTATCGCCCTGCTGCGCCGCGCAGTAGAAGCCCCGCTGCGCCAGATCACTGCCAACGCCGGCGACGAGCCAAGCGTTGTTGCCGACAAGGTCAAGCAAGGTTCGGGCAACTACGGCTACAACGCCGCTACCGGCGAATACGGCGACATGATCGAGATGGGCATCCTGGACCCAGCCAAGGTCACCCGCTCGGCCCTGCAAGCTGCAGCTTCGATCGGCGGTCTGATGATCACCACCGAAGCCATGGTTGCCGACCTGCCGGAAGACAAGCCAGCTGGCGGCATGCCAGACATGGGCGGCATGGGTGGCATGGGCGGCATGATGTAAGCCAGCCTTACCCCCAAGCTGTAACAAGAAGCCCCGCCTAGTGCGGGGCTTTTTTATGTCTTTGCAGATTCCCTGTAGGAGCCTTGCCGGCGATAGGGCCTTCAGCGTGTTAATGCAGGCCTGACCCCATCGCCGGCAAGCCGGCTCCTACAAGGGCTGGGCTCTTCAGGCGACGCTGCGCTCGACGGCTGGCGCTTGCGCCACCCCCCGGCGATACAACACCAGGTAATAGCACCCCAGCCCGATCAGCCAGCAGAACACCGCCGTCCAGATGTTGTGCGACAAGAAGTGCGCGCCCTGCATCATCCTGCCCAGGCCCAGTACCGAACCTGCAACGAACGCCAGCCCCAGCGCCGCCTTGGCCAGGCGCGGTTTGCGGTCACGCAGGCCAAAGAACAGCGCGAAAAGGCAGAACCCGGTGGCCGCGTGGCCGCCTGGCCAGCACAGGCCTGGTTTGTCGGTGGGCGGGCGCGGTTCGAGCAGCTTGCTATAGGTTTCCTTGCCGCCGAACTGGGTCAGGCTCCACGGGCATTGCACCTGGGTCAGTTGCTTGAGCGGGGTGACGAATGCGGTCGACAAGCTCAGCGCCAGCACCAGGTAGCCCAGTTCGCGGCGCCAGTTGAACAGCCTGCTCCAGAAGAAGCTGGCGATGAAGCCGACCACCGCCAGCAGGCTGAACAGGATCACCCCCTGCTTGACCCGGTCATGCAGGATGTTCTCCAGCAGGTAGCTGTGCCGGCCGATGAATTGCCCGGCTGTCTGGTCAAAGAACAGGTCGGCGATGTTCATGTCCAGGGAGGTCGATTCGAGCAGCAGCAGGGCCACGATGGTGGCGAACGGGATGCCCAGGTACAGCCACAGATTGAGTGGGCGAGGGCGGATGGGTTGCAGCATGGCGACTCCAGGGCTCAAAGGAGGGACAGAAAAAGACCGGGCATTGTCGGCTGGCCGCTATCCTGTGTCCGTGAAGGATCAGTGAAAAATCCGTCAACTGCGGCGATATTTCCCCAGGGCTGGCACAGTGCAGGCAATGGCCTTAAGCTGCGCCTGCCGCGCCCCGCGAAGGGCCGCACAGGAGACCCCGATGCGCATTCTTTTGGTTGAAGACAACCGCGATATCCTCGCCAACCTGGCCGACTACCTCGGCATGAAAGGCTACACCGTCGATTGCGCCCAGGATGGCCTGTCGGGCCTGCACCTGGCCGCCACCGAACACTATGACCTGATCGTGCTCGACATCATGCTGCCGGGTATCGACGGCTACACGCTGTGCAAGCGCCTGCGCGAAGACGCCCGGCGTGATACCCCGGTGATCATGCTCACCGCCCGCGACCAGCTGGACGACCGCCTGCAAGGCTTCCGCTCCGGCGCCGACGACTACCTGCTCAAGCCGTTCGCCTTGTCCGAACTTGCCGCGCGCATCGAAGCGGTGCTGCGCCGGGCCCAGGGCGGCGGGCGCCGCACCTTGCAAGTGGCAGACCTGAGCTACGACCTCGACACCCTCGAGGTGACCCGCCAGGGCCGCCTGCTCAAGCTCAACCCGGTGGGCCTCAAGCTGCTGGCGGTATTGATGCAGAAAAGCCCCCACGTGCTGCGCCGCGAAGTGCTGGAAGAGGCCCTGTGGGGCGATGACTGCCCCGACAGCGACAGCCTGCGCAGCCATGTACACCAGTTGCGACAGGTGATCGACAAACCGTTCGACAAACCGCTGCTGCATACCGTCCATGGCGTCGGCTATCGCCTCGCCGAGGGTCGCGATGGAGTTTAAGCAAAGCCTTGCCCAGCGCATCATCATCGCCTTCGCATTGATGAGCGCACTGGTGGCTGGGGCCTTCGCCTTCGGCATTGTCGCTACCGTGCACCTGGTCGAGGAGCGGCTGATTTCCTCGGTGCTTGGCGGCGACTTGCAGCGCCTGCTGCGCATGGACAGCGTCAGCGACTGGAGCCACCGTCCGCGCCCCGACCAATTGTTCTACTTCAGTGGCGGGCGCGACGAGTTCGAGATGCCGCGCGATCTGCGTCACCTGGACCCGGGCTTTCACGAAGTGTTCCGCGACCAGCTGTCGTATCACGCCATGGTCGAGGTGGTCGACGGGCGCCGCTACGTGCTGCTGCAGGACCAAAGCGATTTCGAGGAGCGCGAGCGGGTGCTGTTCGCCGTGGTGGTGGTGGGCTTCGTGCTCAGCCTGGCATTGGCGACGCTGCTTGGCTGGTTGCTGGCACGGCGGGTGATGGCGCCGGTGATCCGCCTGGCCCGCCAGGTACGCCACCGCGACCAGTTGCTGGGCCTGGCGCCGCCGCTGGCACCGGACTACGCGGCGGACGAAGTGGGCCAGCTGGCAGTGGCTTTCGACGACACCCTGGGCCGCCTGCGCGATGCCCTGACCCGTGAGCGGCTGTTTACCAGCGACGTCAGCCACGAGTTGCGTACGCCCTTGATGGTGCTGGCCACCTCCTGCGAGCTGTTGATCGAGAACCCCAACCTCGACACCCGCTCGCGCAGCCAGGTGGAGCGCATCGCCCGGGCCACCGAAGAGATGCGCGAGCTGGTCAAGACCTTCCTGATGCTGGCGCGCGCCCAGCGCGACGAGGGGGCGGTGGCTTCCCAGGCGACCCTGCGCGAGGTAGCCGATGACCTCACCGGCGTTTGGCGCGACACCATTGAGCAGAAGGGCCTGGCGCTGTACTACGACGGCCGCGTCAGTGCCAGCCCGGTGCTGTACAACGCCACCTTCCTGCAATCGGTGATGGGCAACCTGCTGCGCAACGCCGCCCACTACACCGACAGCGGCTATATCCGCCTGAGCCTGCAAAGCGACGGTTTCAGCGTCGAGGACAGTGGTGTGGGCATTCCCGAGGAGCAGCGCGAGGCGATGTTCCGGCCCTTCGTGCGTGGCGATGAGCGCCGTGGCGAAGGCTTGGGGCTGGGCTTGTCGCTGGTGCAGCGGATCTGCGATGACCAGGGCTGGCAGGTCACCCTGACCACCACCTTGCCCCATGGTTGCCGTTTCCAGGTCAGCCTGACGCGAGGTCGCGGGGCGTTTCTGGAGGGGGAAAGCGGCAGTACGTTGTCGGAAACGGATTAACGTTCTGTAGCATTCTTCGCATCGCGTGACGGATTTTTCACATTGGCATGACCTGATTCCAACGCCTGCCTGACTAAGGTGGGCGCACTTGGAGTCAGGAGATGCTCATGCGTAGCCCCATCAAACTCGAATTTTCCGAAAAGTACGACCGCGATCATGCCCGGGAGTACTTCCTCAAGCACCAGGATGGCCTGGCCCGACGCCTGTCTCACAAGCGCGATGAACAACTGGCCCGGCGTGCCCTGATGCTGGCCGGCGAGCCGGGTTTGGTGCTCGACCTGCCGTGCGGCGCTGGGCGTTTCTGGCCGCTGCTGGCCGAAAAGCCCAACCGCGTGATCATCGGTGCCGACAACTCCGCCGCGATGATCGAGACAGCCTGTGCGGCACAACCGCCAGAAGTGGTGGCGCGGGTACGCCCTTTGCAAACGTCTGCTTTCGCCATCGACCTGCCCGACAACGCGGTGGACAGCATTTTCTGCATGCGGCTGTTCCACCACATTGGTGACGCCGCTCATCGACAGAAAATTCTTTCAGAATTTCAACGGGTTAGCCGTGACAGTGTGATCGTGTCGCTGTGGGTGGACGGTAACTTCAAGGCCTGGCGGCGGCGCAAGCTGGAAGCGCGACGCAGCGCCAAAAGCGAGCAGGGCAGTTATCAGAACCGCTTTGTGTTACCCGCTGAAACAGTTGAAGAAGAATTTGTGGCAGCCGGTTTCAGAATTCAGGAACGTCTGGACTTCCTGCCGTTCTATGCCATGTGGCGTGTTTACGTATTGCGTAAGGGGTAAAGACCGATGGCGGTAGCGCAGAGCGGATCCGAGCAGTTCGAGTTTTACTGGCAGCAGCAGGGGGAGTGGGTCGAGGAGCCCAACCAGCGCCGTGGCGGCGAGAGCGGCGTGCAGCGCCTGTGCGACGCCAGCGGCCAGTTGTTGTATGCCAAGCGTCAGGTTGGCCATACCTACCGCAGCCTGCTGCACCCGTTCGGGCGGCCCACCGTGCTGCGCGAGCTGGACGCGCTGAACAGTTTCGAACAGCTTGGTGTGCGGGTACCGCGCATCGTCTTTGCCGGCGCCGAGCGCACCGACGACCACCAGTGGCATGCCTTGCTGGTGAGCGAGGCGCTGGACGGTTTCGTCGACCTCGATACCTGGTTTGCCAAAGGCGCCCGGGAGCGATACCCGCAGGTGGTGCATGAGCGCATGCTCAAGGACCTGGCGGACAACCTGGCGCGCATGCACCTGGGGCATTGGCAGCATGGCTGCCTGTACGGCAAGCATGTGTTCGTCAAGGTGCTGGGCGAGGGCGAACAGGCGCGGGTCGAGGTGGCCTTGCTGGACCTGGAGAAATGCCGTCGGCGCATCAGTTGCCAGCGGGCGGCCTATAACGATTTGCGTCAGTTGCGCCGCCATTCGTCGTTCGATGACGCGCAGTGGCAGAGCTTGCTCTATTTTTACCAGATGGCGTTTGGCAGCGCTGTCAAAGGGTTAGAGCAATGAAACTAGAAATAGCTCGAGGTTTGTTTCTGGTCGCGGCGCTAGGCGTCACGACGATGGCCTTTGCGGCCTGGGAGCAGCCGAGAATGAATGTGTTCAGCCAGGGGGAGGTTGCTGGCGCTTGCCCGTTGCCGCGGGTGGCCAGGGTTGAGCAGCAGGCGCGGGTTGAGCCTGATCACGATATTTTGTTGTTTTTGTTTGGGATGAGGCAGGGGTTGCGGCCGTTTGGCTGATTGGCTTTTCTGCTGATTGGGCGCCAGGGGCTTAGGTTTGATTCGGGCTTCTGGCGTTTGTGTTTTTGGGGTTTGTTTGTTGGTTGGTTTTTAGAGTTTTATGCGCATTCATTATTTGTATTGACGCTTATTCACCTTTCCGCCCTTACGGCGGGTTACTTTTTTTCTTGGAAAAAAGTAACCAAAAACCGCCTGCTCCTATCATCCGGCCCCTGCGCTGCGCTCCGGGGTTCCCTCACTCCGGGCTTGCTCCGGGGGTACGCGCCGACGGGCCGTCCCTGGCCCGATCGGCGCTCGACCGGCATCCATGCCGGTCGCCCCCCTGCGCAATCCCTGCGTTCGGCCTCCTGAAGTCGCGAAGTTAGGGGCGGCGCCTGCACTGGCGCAGCTAACCGCTAGTTGCATTTGAGGGACCTCAGGATTGCAATCGCCGGCAAGCCGGCTCCTACAGTGGAACGCATTAATTTAAATAATGCGTAACCCTGTAGGAGCCGGCGATAGGGCCCGAACAAACAACACATCAATAACAATCAAACCAACATCCCAGCTATTGATCTGGCTGTTGATCTGGCTGTTGATCCGGCTGTTGATCTTGCTTCTAAGCGCGCAATAGCCCAGGCAACACAAATCGCGACTTCAGGAGGCCGAGCGTAGGGCTTGCGTAGGAGGGCGACCGGCATGGATGCCGGTCGAGCGCCGATCGGGCCAGGGACGGCCCGTCGGCGCGTACCTCCGGAGCAAGCCCGGAGCGAGGGAACCCCCGAAGCGCAGCGTAGGGGGCCGGATGATGGGAGCAGGCGGCTTTGGTTACTTTGGCCAAGACCAAAGTAACCCGCCGTAAGGGCGGAAAGGTGACGAAAAGCCGCCATCGTCAATGAATGCGCATACATCTCCACAGGCAATCACCCTGACTTACGAACCCGAACCCTCCCGATGCCCCAAAACCATATAAACACAAGGCAAAACAAACAACGTAAACAAGGTCCCCACTGACATCCCGGTAGCAATCACCACCCCGATATCAAACCGACTCACCGCCCCAGCCCCCGTAGCCAAAATCAACGGCACCATGCCAAACACCATGGCCGCCGTGGTCATCAGCACCGGCCGCAAGCGTATCGCCGCCGCTTCCTCGATCGCCTCGCGCACCCCCAGCCCCTTCTCCTCACGCAACTGGTTGGCAAACTCGACAATCAGAATCCCGTGCTTGGTAATCAGCCCGATCAAGGTCACCAACCCCACCTGGGTGTAGATGTTCATGCTCGACACCCCCAGAAACAGCGGCAACAACGCCCCGCAAATGGACAGCGGCACCGTCACCAGAATCACCAAGGGGTCACGGAAGCTTTCGAACTGCGCCGCCAGCACCAGGAAGATGATCGCCAGGGCCAGCCCGAAGGTCATCCACAGCGCGCTACCCTCCTGCACGAACTGCCGTGCAGTACCCGCGTAGTCGATGGAGAAGCCCTCGGGCGCCTCTTCGCGGGCAATGGCGCGCACCGTGTCCAGGGCCTCGCCCATGCTCACCAACGGGAAGCCCTGGATGATCGCCGAATTGAGCTGCTGGAACTGGTTCAGCTGGCGCGGCCGGGCGCGGTCGCTGAGGGTGATCAGGGTCGACAGCGGCAGTAACTGGCCCTGCTCGTTCTTCACGTAGTAGTTGTTCAGCCAGCCCGGGTTGGCCCGGTAGGGGCGCTCCACCTGGGCGATGACCTTGTAGCTGCGCCCCTCCAGGGTGAAGCGGTTGATCTCGGCCTCGCCCAGCAGCGTCGCCAGGGTGCTGCCGAGGGTGTCCATCGACACCCCCATCTGCGCAGCCTTGGCGCGGTCCACATCGACCATGACCTCCGGCTTGTCGAAGGCCAGGTCAATGTCGAGGAAGGCGAACTTGCCCGAAGCCTGGGCGCGTTCCTTGACCCGCTGGGCCACCTCCAGCAAGGCCGGATAGTCGCCTGCGGTGTTGATCACGAACTGGAACGGCAGGCCCTCGCCGGTGCCCGGCAGCGACGGCAGGTTGAAGCCGAAAATCTGCAGCCCGCCAATCTTCTCAAGCTCTGCCTGCACCAGCGGCAGCAATTGCATCTGCGTGCGCTCGCGCTCGTTCCACGGCTTGAGCAGAAAGCCGCCTATGCCGCTTTGCACGCCATTGAAACCGTTGATCTGGAACGACGAGTAGTACTCCGGGAAGCGCTTGAAAATCGGCGTGAACTGGTCGGTGTAGGCGTTCAGGTAATCCAGGTTGGCGGTCTGCGGCGAGCTGCTCATCATGAAGATCACCCCCTGGTCCTCGTCCGGGGCCAGTTCGTTGCGGGTGAACATCAACAGCACCGGGATCAGGCACAGAATCAGCACGGCGAACACCAGCACCACCGGGCGGCTGTCCAGGGTGCCGTGCAGCAGGCGCTGGTAGCGTTGCTTGAGCTTGTCGAAAATCAGGTCCAGGCGATGGGCCAGGCCGCCGGGGTTCTGCTCGCGGCGCAGCAGCAGGGCGCACATCATCGGCGACAGTGTCAGCGCCACCACCCCAGAGATGATCACCGCCCCGGCCAAGGTCAAGGCGAACTCCTTGAACAGCGCGCCGGTCAGCCCGGTGAGAAAGCCGATCGGGGCATACACCGCCGCCAGGGTGATGGTCATCGATACCACCGGCAAGGCGATTTCCCGGGCCCCCTCCAGCGCCGCCTCGAACGGTGACTTGCCTTCCTCGATATGCCGGTGGATGTTCTCCACCACCACGATGGCGTCGTCCACCACCAGGCCGATGGCCAGCACCATGGCCAGCAGCGTCAGCAGGTTCAGCGAGTAGCCCATCATCTGCATGAAAAACAGCACGCCGATCATCGACAGCGGAATGGTCACCACAGGAATCAGCACCGAGCGCAACGCGCCGAGGAACAGGAATACCACCACGATGACGATCAGCACCGCCTCGCCGAGGGTCTTGATCACCTCGTCAATCGACGCCTGGATGAACAGCGTGGCATCGTAGGCAATCGACACCTTCAGGCTCGATGGCAGCTGTTCCTCGAGCTGCGGCATGATTCGCCGCACCTCCTTGATCACCTCCAGCGGGTTGGCCGCCGGGGTGGCCTTGATGCCGATGTACACCGACGGCGTGCCGTCGAATGAGCTGACTGTGTCGTAGTTTTCGGCGCCCATCTCGATGCGCGCGACATCCCCCAGCAGCACCCGGCTGTCGCCGTCGGTCTTGACCGGCAGGGCGGCGAAGGCCTCGGCAGATTTCAGCTCGGTGGTGGCGTTGATGCTGGTGACCACGTACTCGCCCTTCACTTCGCCGGCGGCGGCGAGGAAGTTGTAGCGGCGCACGGCGCTGGTCACGTCGCTGGCAGACAAACCGAAGCCTGCGAGCTTGACCGGGTCGATCCACAGGCGCATGGCGAACACCTGGTTGCCGAGAATCTCGGCCTCGGCCATGCCGGGTAGTGTGGCCAGCTTGGGCTGGATCACCCGCGACAGGTAGTCGGTGATCTGCGGGTTGCTCATTTCGGTGCTGTAGAAGCTGATGTACATCAGCGCCGAGGCGTCGGCCGCCTCTTTGCTCAGCACCGGGTCCTCGGAGTCCTGGGGCAGTTTGTTGCGTACCTCGTTGGCCTTGGCCAGCAGTTGCGTGAACAGCCGGTCGCTGTCGGCGCCGATGCGCGCGTAGACCGAAATCACCGAGAAGTTCTGCCGGCTCACCGAGGTCATGTAGTCGATACCGTCGGCACTGGCCAGGCTCTGTTGCAGCGGCTGGGTGATGTAGCCCTGGATGGTTTCGGCGTTGGCCCCGGGGTAGGCGGTGGTGACGGTGATCAGGGCGTTTTCCATTTGCGGGTACTGACGGATCTGCAGCTTGCTCCAGGCCTGCAAACCCAACAGCAGAATCAGCAGGCTGACCACGCTGGCCAGTACCGGGCGGCGGATGAACGGGTCGGTGAATGCCATGCCGGCCCCCTCAGTCGGCGCCGGGCGCGGCAGGTTTGAGGGCCGCGTCGTCGCTGATGCGTACAGAGGCGCCGGGGCTCAGCTTGAGCTGGCCGGCGGTCACCACCTGGTCACCGGCCTGCAGGCCCTTGCTCACCACCACCCAGCCGTCGCGGCGCTCGCCGGTTTGCACGGTGCGCTGCTCGACCGCCAGCTGTGGTTGGCCTTCTGCAGTGTTTTCCGGCTGGCCGTCCTTACCCTTCTTCGGGCCGATGACGTACACCGAGTTGCCGTACAGGGTGTAGGTGATGGCGTTTTCCGGCACCACCACCTGCGGGTGCGGGTCGGGCAGCAGCAGTTGCAGGCTGGCGAACATGCCGGGCAACAACTTGCCGTCGGGGTTGGCCAGGGTGGCGCGCACCAGCAGGTTGCGGGTGCTTTCCTCGACCTTGGGGTTGATCGCGCTGAGGCTGGCGGGGAAGGTCTGGCCAGGGTAGGCGGCCACCTGCACCAGCACCTGCTGGCCCAGGCTCAGGTGCGGCAGCGCCTGCTCGGGCACGTTGAAGTCGACATAGAGGCTGGACAGGTCCTGCAGGGTGGCGATCACCGTGCCGCTGGCCAGATAAGCGCCGACATCCACCTGGCGGATGCCGATGGTGCCGCTGAACGGCGCGCTGATGCTCTTTTTCGCCAATGACGCCTTGAGCTGCTCGACCACCGCCTGGTTGCGCCGGTACTGCGAGGTCAGGCGGTCGTACTCGCCGCGGGAAATCGCCGAGTCGCCGACCAGTTGGCTGCCACGGCCAAAGTCCACCTTGGCCAGCCCCAGGTCGGCCTGGGCGGTACCTAGCAGTGCGGTTTCCTGGTCGTTGTCCAGTTGCAGCAGCAGTTGCCCGGCCTTGACCTGCTGGCCGGACTCAAAATGCAGTGACTTGACCGTGCCGGCCACCTCCAGGCTCAGCTCCACGCCCTGGAAGGCCTTGAGGCTGCCCACCGCCGGCAGGCGTTCCTGCCACTGGCGCAGCTGGGCCTCGGCCGCGGCGACGCTGACCGGCGGCTTGGGCTTGGAAAACATCTGCACCTGCTGGTAGATCGAGAAGCCCTTGATGCCCCCCAGAATCAGCACGATCAGCAAGACGATGGCCAACATGATCAGCATGCGGCGGCGCAACATGGTCCGGTTCCCTGGATGCGTAATGGGTTATGGATTACGCACGGTCAAGGGCGATCCTGCCTACGTGCGTTGGAGGAAAGTATTGTCGAGTTTTCTGAAAAGGGGAGGGGGAGGTGGGCAGGTCAGACTCCATCGCAATGAAAGGTCGTCGATCAAGCGCACCCCCAGATTTTGGGCATCATACAATAACGCCGGGGCTGCTCTGCAGCCCATCGCGACACAAGGCCGCTCCCACAGGGGCCGCGTTGAGTCAACGAACCCTGCAGGAGCCGGCGATGGAGCCCTCAGACCAGATGCAGGTGGTTGTCCCAGAACCCGGACGGCAGGTTCATCGGCTGGCCGATCAGCTCCTGCTTGCGGCAATCATAGAAGCGGCAACGCCCCTGCCCGGAGGTGACGACAAACCCGTCTTTCACCGCCCCGACCCCGGCGCAATCGGGCATCGGCGCATCCAGCTTCACCGCGCCGCTGTCCAGGTCCCAGATGAACAGCCGGTTGGCCCTTGGCGCGGTCAGCGCCACCAGGCGCAGGTCGCTGTGGATGGCGACACTGGCGGTGTACTGGGCCATCGACTGCAACTGCCGCTCGGGTACCGGGAAGGCCTTGAACGGCTCGCCCGGGCGCTTGATCGCTAGCAGCTCGGCGGTTTCCTGCGAGCCCCCCATGAACTGCTGGCAGGCGGCGATGGTGCCATCGCTGCCCACCGCCAGATGGCGCACGCTGTTCATCTGCTGGGCGAGGGTTTCCTTGCTCAGCAGGGTGCCGTCGCGCTGCATCAGCACCAGGCTTGGCTGCATCGCGTCGAGGTTCATCTCCACCCGGCTTTCGGCCTCGGTGCGGATGCCGCCGTTGGCCACCACCAGGGTTTCGCCGTCGGGCAGCCAGGCCACTTCGTGGGGGCCGATGCCGTGGGTCGGGATCTCGCCGCTGTGCACCAGGCGCTCGCCCTCGAAACGGTACACACCGAGCACGCCACGCCCCGGGTCGGTGGTGTCGTTCTCGGTGGCGTACAGCCACTCGCCATCCTTGTGAATCACGGCATGGCCATAGAAGTGGCGGTTGGGCTGCGAGGCGATGGTTTGCAGCAGGCGGCCGTCGCGCAGGTCGATCAGGTAGCTTTCGGTACCGGGCCTGCGGGCGACGAACAGCGCGATGGGCAGCGCTGGGTGGTTGATGATGGCGTGGCAGCGCTGGGCTACCTGGGTGCTGAACACCTCGCTGCCGTCCAGGCGAAACCCGACGGCGTAGTGCTTGCCGTCGCCGTCGTCGCGCGCCGAGAGCAGCAAGGGTTCGCTGCCTTTGTTGCGAAACAGGCTCCAGCCGCCCAGGGTCAGGGCGCTGAGCAATACGCTACCGAGTTTGATGGCCTGGCGTCGCAGCATGATCAGTCACCGTCGTTGGCATTGAAGCCCAATTGGATGTTCAACGCCTTGGCCAGCTCGCCTTCGTGCAGGCGGTGGACGACGTTGAGGCTGTCGTAGATCTGGTTCAGCTTCTGCTGGCCGGCTTGGTCGGCCAGCAGTTCGCCGAGGCTCTGCTGGTTGCCGGCCAGCAGCTTGAGCGAGGTAGCGTAGGCGTCGTCGATCTTCTGCGCCAGTGGTGCCTGGTCCTTGCCCAGCAGGCCGCGCAGGCCTTGGTTGTCGACACCTACCCACACCGCTTCGGCGGCCTTGAGCGAAGCTTCCAGGCTCTTCAGTGAGGAGTGGCTGCGCCAGGCTTCGGCCTGCAGCGGCTGCGGGATGCCCTTGCTCTGGCGGCCCATGGGCGCGCCGAGTTTTTTCTTCAGGGTGTCCAGGGCGGTGACCTGGGCACGCAGCAGGTCGGCGATCGCCTCGTGGGAGTCGGCGTAGCGCTGGTTGGGGAACTTGGTCATCTGCGAGAGCATGCCGTCGGTGCTGTTCCAGCCCTTCAGAATCTCTTCGGCCAGGGCCTGCTGGTGCTCGGCGATGGCTACCAGCAGCGGGCAGTAGCGGGCCTTCTGTTCGGCCGTGGCGACGTCCGGCTTGCTGTCGAACAGGATGTACTCGTAGGCCGACAGGCCGCGCACCACCACGCTGGATTTGCCCAGCGATTCCTTGTCTACCGGCTTGTCGCCATTGACCAGTTGTTCGACCTGGCGGCCGACCAGGTTCTTCTTGTCGGGCCAGAACTGTACTTGCCAGGCGCGGTTGCCTTCGGCCAGCGGGCCGACCAGCAGCGGCTGCAGCTCGGCCCAGGCTTTTTGCGCGTTGAGGAAGTCGGCGCGGGCGGTGTCCAGCGAGGCCTTGCCTTCGCAGTAGGCCAGGGCGCTGGCAGCCAGGGCGCGGTCGGCTTCGACCCAGCGGCTGTAGGTCGGCAGGATCACCTGCTTGGCGATGGCGGCAGAGGTGACGGCCTGCGGGTCCTGCGGCGAGCAGGCGCCGAGGGCGAGGGCGGCGAGGCTGGTGAACAACAGTTTGGGTCGGAACATGCCCGGCTCCTTGTGCGTTTTAAAGTGAATTCAGAAACGCCAGCAGCGCGGCGCGCTGCTCGGCATTGAAGGTCAGTACCTGGTCGCGCGCCGCCTGGGCTTCGCCGCCGTGCCAGAGCACGGCCTCGAGCAGGTTGCGGGCGCGGCCGTCGTGCAGGAAGCGGCTGTGGCCGCTGACCGTCTCGGACAGGCCGACGCCCCACAGTGGTGGGGTGCGCCAGTCCTGGCCGTTGGCGGCAAATTCGGTGCGTTCGTCACTCAGGCCGGGGCCCATGTCGTGCAGCAGCAGGTCGCTGTAGGGGCGGATGACCTGGTTGGCCAGCTCCGGCTCCTTGGCGTTGGCGCTGGTGGTGAACTGCGGGGTGTGGCAGCCCTGGCAGCCGGCCTGGAAGAACAGGTTCTTGCCGGCCAGCACTTGCGGGGCATCGACGTTACGGCGGGCCGGTACGCCGAGGTTGCGGGTGTAGAAGGTGACCAGGCGCAGGATGTTGTCGCTGACTTCCTTTTCGCCGCCTTGGCCGTCGCCGTTGGGCGCGGCCAGGCAGTCGGTTTGCGCCGCGGTGCAGTCGTCCTTGGGTTGCAGGGTACTGGTCAGGCCCATGTCGCCGGCAAAAGCGTGCACGTTCTGCTGGTTGACGTTGGGCTGGCCGGCTTTCCAGCCGAAGCGCCCGAGCACGGTCTTGCCCTGGGCGTCGTCCCATACCCGGTTGGCGCGGCCACGGATGCCGTCGCGGTTGCGGTCGTCGGGGTCTTCGTTGGCCAGGATGTCGGTTTCGGCGATGGCTTCGAGCAGGCCCAGGCCGATCATCGGCGGGGCGATGCGCGCCGAGAAGCGCGTGTCGGGGTGCATCGGGCCGTAGCCGAGTTGGGTGATCTGCAAGGTCGGGCGCTGCAGTTCGACCTGGTGGCCATCTTTGAAAGCGACGGTGTGGCTGTCGTAGCTCACCCGCACCTTGCCCTCCGGCGCTACGCCGGGGATGGCCATGTCCTGCAACTGCGTGCCGTAGGTGGGCTCGGGCACCACGCCGATGCGCTCGATTTCACGGGCCAGGTAGGGCTGGTCGGGGATCGACAGGCGTACCAGCATCGACACCGCGTTGCTGTCACCAGGCTCGGGCGGGTGGCCGCGGCCGTCGCGCACATGGCAGTTCTGGCAGGCGTTGGTGTTGAACAGCGGGCCTAGGCCATCGCGGGCGGTGGTGGTGCTGGGGGCGATCACCCAGGGGCTGCGGAAGAAGCTGTTGCCCACCGAAAAGTCCAGGCGCCGCTCGGGCGAAAGGTTGGCCGAGGGCAGCGAGTAGGCGTTGCGGTCGCTGCGTTGCACGGTTGCCTTGCCACCGGAGAGGGCTTCACCGGGCTCGGCCTGGGTGAAACGCGGGGCGTCGTCACAGGCAGCGAGGGTGAGGGCCAGCAGCAGGGGGCTTAGGCGGAGCAAGGACATCGACAATCCTGGGCGTGGGCGAAAAACCGGCGTGCAAGCTTATCAGGCCGGGGGTATTTGAATAAGAGCAATTTGCAATTACCGAGGTGAAAAGGATGTCATTTGCCAGCAGGTTTTTTGATTTTACAGGGCCCTATCGCCGGCAAGCCGGCTCCTACAGGCGATAGGGCCCTCAAAGCAAAAAGGCGACCCGAAGGCCGCCTCTTTGTGTGAACCGTTACAACGCTGATCAGAACTCGTGATCGGCGGTGTCCGGGTTCAGGTTGTCGATGCCCAGCTTGCCGGCGGCCTGCTCGATGGCACCGGTCTGCTTGACCAGCGAGGCGATGGCGTCGCGCACGATCTGGTTGCCGGCAGCGTTGTCGGCGGCGATCAGCTGGTCGTAGTGCTCGCCTTTCAGCGCATGGTCGACCATTACCTGGATCTTGGCTTCGGTGGCTTCAAGGTCGGCCTTGAGGGTGGCGTCGGTGGCCGGGTCAGCCTTGGCCACCAGCGACGACAGGCTCGGGCCGGTCAGCTTGGTGCCGTCGACACGGGTGTACTCGCCCAGGTAGACGTTGCGGATACCCTTGGCGTCGTAGAAGTGCGAGTAGTGGGTGTTGTCGCTGAAGCAGTCCTGCTCGTCTTCCGGCGAGTTGGCTTCCAGCGAGACCTTCATGCGCTCGCCGGCCAGTTCGCCCAGCGACAGGCTGCCCATGCCGAACAGCATCTTGCGCAGGCCGTCGTTGACCGGCTCCGCTTCCAGCGTGGCGCGGTAGTTGTCGGCCACGTTCGGTGCCCAGTTGCCGACCATCTCTTCGAGGTCTTTGACCAGCAGGTCGGTGACCGCTTTCAGGTAGGCGCGGCGACGGTCGTTGTGGCCGCCAGTGGCGCCTTTGCCTTCGAGGTAGTCGGAGACAGGGCGGGCACCTGCGCCCGGGCCGGTGCCGTTGAGGTCCTGGCCCCAGAGCAGGAACTCGATGGCGTGGTAGCCGGTGGCGACGTTGGCTTCGGAGCCGCCCAGCTCGTTCAGGCTGGCCAGTTTCTCAGGGGTGATGTCCTTGACGTCGACCTTTTCCTCGCCCACCTGGATCTCGGTGTTGGCGATGATGTTGGCGCTGGCCGCCGGGTTGCCCAGGGCGTGCTCGTAGCTCTTGTCGACGTAGTCGATCAGGCCTTCGTCCAGGGGCCAGGCGTTCACCTGGCCTTCCCAGTCGTCGATGATGGTATTGCCGAAGCGGAACGCCTCGCTTTGCAGGTACGGAACGCGGGCAGCGGCCCAGGCCTCTTTGGCTGCCTTGAGCGTCTCGTCGCTAGGCTTGGCGAGGAAAGCGTCGACGGCGGTCTGCAGCTGCTTGGCGGTGCTCAGCGAGTCGCTGTACACGGCGTAGACCATCTCGGTGTAATGCTTGACCACGGCCTTGCCGGCGGCTTCATCGACAGCGCCGGCAGGGGCTGCGGCGGTGCTGGCGGCAGCAGGTGCCTGGGCTTGCGGGGCGCCAGCCTTGCCGTCCTTTTCGCCGCAACCGGCGAGGGCGATGGCGATGGCCAGCAGACTGGCGGAGGCCAGAGGCATTCGAATCATTGTTGGTTTCCTGCGTCGTGTGGTTGGACCAGAGGGTTAGCCGTGCACCGTGGCACGCGAAACCGCAACATCATGCGAAAGATTTGCATTTGCTGTAAAGAGGCGCTTGCGCATTTCATGCAAACGCCCGTTTGGGGGGTAGGGTCAATGTTCGCGGGGGGTTACAGCGCCGAGACCTGGTTGCGTTGCGCCTGCTTGAGGAAGGTGGTCAGCTCGCGCGCCGGCAGCGGCTTGCTGTAGTGGTAGCCCTGACCCTCGTGGCAGCCCTGGGCGATGATGTAGCTTTCCTGCTCGCTGGTTTCGACGCCTTCGGCGATCACCTGCATGCCTAAGCTTTTGCCCAGCTGGATGATGGCGCGAACGATGGTGGCGTCGTCATCGTCGTCCATCAGGTCCTGGACGAAGCTCTTGTCGATCTTGATCTTGTCCAGCGGCAGCGACTTGAGGTAGCTCAGCGACGAATAGCCGGTGCCAAAGTCGTCGATGGCGATCAGCGCGCCGGAGCGGCGCAGGCTCAGCAGATGCTGGGCGGCGGTGCTGATGTCTTCCATCAGGCCGGTTTCGGTGACTTCCAGCTCCAGGCTGCGCGGCGGCAGGCGGTAGGCCTGCAGCAGGTTGTTGACCACCCGCGGCAGTTCGTTGTGATGCAGTTGCACGGTGGACAGGTTGACCGCCATGCGCAGTTCGCTGAAGCCCAGGTCGTGCCATTCGCGCAGTTGGCGACAGGCTTGGTCCAGTACCCATTCGCCGATGGCGATGATGTTGCCGTTCTGCTCGGCCAAGGGGATGAATTGGTCGGGCGGGACCATGCCCAGCTCCGGGTGCTGCCAGCGCAGCAGCGCCTCGACGCCGACCACGCGGTGGTCGCGGTAGCTGATTTGTGGCTGGTACACCAGGTACAGCTGGTTGCGCGGCAGTGCCTCGCGCAGGTCCTTTTCAAGCTCGCGGCGCCGGCGCATCTCGCTGTCGACGCTGGCGATGTAGAACTGGTAGCGGTTGCGCGAGCGGGCCTTGGCCAGGGTCATGGTCTGCTCGGCCTTTTGCAGCAGTTTCTCGGTGCTGTCGCCGTCCTCGGGGAACAGGGTGATGCCGATGGTGGCACGCAGGCGGATCTGCTGGTGGTCGAGGTCGAACGGTGCTTCAAGGTCGTCGAGAATGCTCTGCGCAAGCTCGGCGGCCTCGTAGGGTTGCTCGATGTTGGCCTGCACCAGGGCGAACTGGTCGCCGCCCAGGCGCGCCAGTGCCCCCAGGCGGCCGCTGTGGGCGCGCAGGCGGTCGGCCAGGGCCAGCAGCAACTGGTCGCCCACCTGGTAGGTGAACTGCTCGTTGATGCCCTTGAAGTCGTCCAGGCCCACGCACAGCACCGCCACCCGGTGCTGCAGGCGGCCGCCGTCGACCAGGATCTTGTCCAGTTGCTGCTGCAACTGCTGGCGGTTGGGCAGGCCGGTAAGAAAATCGTACTGGGCCATGCGCTGCAGGCTGTTTTCGGCTTCGTGGCGCAGGTGGGTGTTGCGCTCGATCGAGGCCAGCAGCTGGTTGGCAGTGTTGACCCAGATGCCCAGTTCGTTGCGCTCGTGGCCCTTGAGCTGGGGGATCTGGTGCTGGCTGGGGCGGTCGGGGTTGATTTGCGTCAGGTGCTCGATGATCTTCGACAGCGGCTTGGTCAGCAGCCAGTGGTACACCAGGTACAGCACCAGGCCCATGGCCAGGGCGCGCAGCACGCCGGAGATGAAGATGATCACCGCGTTGACCAGAAAGCCCTCGCCGTAGCTGGAGGTGTCGAGGGTGATGCTGAGGTCGCCGTAGTATTCGCTGTAGGGGCCGCGGCCGACCAATTGCGTGGTGTAGGTGCGCTCCTGGCCGAGGATCGGGTCGGTGAGCCAGCGCATGGACATGTCCTGCAGCGGCCGGCTTTTCTCTGCCAGCATGGTTTCGTTGGGGTGGCCGATGGAGGCCATGCGCACCGATCCGTCCTGGAACAGGCCTTCCATCACCTGCATGCCCATTTCCCGGTCGAGGCTGTACACCGCCTGGGTGGACGGGTCGCGGAACATGTCGAGGATCCGCTGGGCGTCGTTGTTCACCGCCTGGCGGGTCTTGTAGGCGTCATAGACGATTTGCGCGCAGCTGAGCACGACGCCGACAGCCAACGCCGAAAGCAGCACCACCCTGAGCAACTTCACCGACAAGCTGTTGCGAAATTCCAGCTTCAAAGGGGATTCCTTAATCCATGCGCATGCCATTATTTTGCCATTAACTCTGGCGACAGAGTATCGACCGATCGCCCTGTCCGGCAAGCCGCCCGTCGGCGGATTTACCCTTGGCTCTGTATCGGTCGGGCGGCCATGCGACTTGAGTGCGCAGCGTCAGCTTTCCAGAAAATTGATGTTAGCGTGCTATGGGCTGCGAGCAAGGCCCAGGCGGCGGATGGCAGGCGAAAAAAAACCCGGCCAGGGCCGGGTTTTTCACAAGGCTTGTGGATCAGGCCTTGAAGGTCTTGCCTTCGAACTGCTCGGCAACGAAGGCCCAGTTGACCAGGTTCCAGAACGCCTCGACGTACTTCGGACGCACGTTGCGGTAGTCGATGTAGTAGGCGTGTTCCCAGACGTCGCAGGTCAGCAGCGGGGTGTCGCCGCTGGTCAGCGGGCAGCCGGCGCCGATGGTGCTGGCCAGGGCCAGGGAGCCGTCGGCCTTCTTCACCAGCCAGCCCCAGCCGGAGCCGAAGGTGCCGACCGAAGTCTTGGTGAACTCTTCCTTGAACTTGTCGAAGGAACCGAAGGCGGCGGTGATGGCGTCAGCCAGGGCACCGGTCGGTTGGCCGCCGCCGTTTGGCGACAAGCATTCCCAGTAGAACGAGTGGTTCCAGATTTGCGCGGCGTTGTTGAAGACGCCACCCGAAGAGGTCTTGATGATCTCTTCCAGGGTCTTGCCTTCGAATTCGGTGCCCGGGACCAGGTTGTTCAGGTTCACGACATAGGTGTTGTGGTGCTTGTCGTGGTGGAACTCCAGGGTTTCCTTGGAGATGTGCGGCTGCAGGGCATCGTGGGCGTACGGCAGCGGCGGCAATTCAAAAGCCATGGTGTATCTCCTGATTCAGGTCTGTTTGCGGTTTGCGCCAGGCCTCACGGGTGGCCTGTATGAGCGTCGGCGAGTTTGTACTCTTTGCGACGCAGGGGCAGGATCATAGCACCGGGGCCGGCGCATAACCACGCAACAACTATAGGGAATAGAGGTTCCAGAGCGGTTGGCGCAGGTGACGGGCGGGGCAGGCGATGGCACCTGGGTTGTGCGCCCCCACGCAGCAACTTCTGTCTTGCACTCAACCGAGAATCAACTGCGCCGCCACCGCGAACATCATCACCGCCACCATCAGGTCGAGCATCCGCCAGGTCGCCGGGCGGGCCAGCCAGGGGGCCAGCCAGGCCGCGCCCAGGGCCAGGGTGGTGAACCATAGCAGCGAAGCGCTGGCGGCACCGGCCACGTAAGCACCGGGCACGCTCTGTTGGGCGCCGAGCGAGCCGATCAGCAGCACGGTGTCCAGGTACACATGCGGGTTGAGCAGGGTCACCGCCAGGGCGCTCAGCAGCACTGCCCGGCGCGAGCGCGTGCCCTGGCCTTGCTGGTGCTGCAGGCTCTGTTTGGAGCAGGCGCTGCGCAGCGCCTTGGCGCCATACCACAGCAGGAACACCGCGCCTCCCCAGCGCGCAATGGCCAGCAGCGTCGGGTTGTGCGCCAGCACCGTGGCCAGGCCGAACACCCCGGCGGCCACCAGGATCGCATCACAGACGATGCACAATGCCGCCACCGGCAGGTGGTGTTCACGGCGCAGGCTCTGGGCCAGTACAAAGGCGTTCTGCGCGCCGATGGCCATGATCAGGCCGAAGGCCACCAACATGCCGTTCAAATAGCTTTGCCACATGGCGATTACTCCACAAAAGATGCTGGCCATTGTGGCGAGGCTGGCGGTATAAGAAAAACAAATAGAGCTGATCTGGCATTAGAGGAACTGATGTTCGACTACAAACTGCTCGCCGCCCTGGCCGCGGTGATCGAACAGGGCGGCTTCGAGCGCGCCGCCCAGGTGCTGGGGCTGTCGCAGTCGGCGATCTCCCAGCGCATCAAGCTGCTCGAGGCGCGGGTCGGCCAACCGGTGTTGGTGCGCGCCACGCCGCCCAGCCCCACCGACGTTGGCCGCCAGTTGCTCAACCACGTGCAGCAGGTGCGCTTGCTCGAGCGTGACCTGCAGCGCCAGGTACCGGCACTGGACGAGGAGGGCGCCCCCGAGCGCCTGCGCATCGCCCTCAACGCCGACAGCCTGGCCACCTGGTGGGCCGGCGCGGTGGGGGCGTTCTGTGCTGAGCAGCGCCTGCTCACGGAGCTGGTGGTGGAAGACCAGGAGGTCGGCCTGAAACGTATGCGCGCCGGCGAAGTGGCGGCCTGCCTGTGCGGCAGCGAGCGGCCGGTGGCCGGGGCACGCAGCCTGGGGCTGGGGGCCATGCGCTACCGCGCGCTGGCAAGCCCCGCGTTCATGGCCCGGCACTTCCCCCAAGGTTTCGAGGTGGCGCGCCTGGCCCGCACACCGGCCATCGTCTATGGCCCGGACGATTTCCTGCAGCATCGTTACCTGGCGTCATTGGGCATCGAGGACGGTTTCTTGCACCACCTGTGCCCCTCGTCCGAAGGCTTTTTGCGCATGACCGAAGCCGGCCTTGGCTGGGGCCTGGTGCCCGAGTTGCAGGCCCGCGAACAATTGGCCGGCGGACACCTGGTGGAAATCTGCGCCGATACCCCTATCGATGTGCCGCTGTACTGGCATCATTGGCGCAACGGCGGGCAACTGCTCGCCCAGCTGACCGAACACCTGCGCCACTCGGCGCGCGACTGGCTGGTGCCCTTGTAGGGCCGGCCGGCGTCAGTTGCATCTGAAATCTGGCAAGGCGGAGTGTTACATGCGAATTCTGGTCACCGGCGCGAGTGGCTTCATCGGCGGGCGCTTTGCGCGCTTTGCCCTGGAGCAGGGCCTGGACGTGCGGGTCAACGGCCGCCGGGCCGAGGGCGTCGAGCACCTGGTCAAGCGTGGCGCGCAGTTCATCCCCGGTGACCTGGGCGATGCGGAGCTGGCCCGGCGCCTGTGCCAGGGGGTTGATGCGGTAGTGCATTGCGCCGGCGCCGTGGGCACCTGGGGGCGCTACCAGGACTTCCACCAAGGCAACGTGGTGCTGACCGAGAACGTGGTCGAAGGCTGTATCAAGGAGCACGTGCGGCGCCTGGTGCACCTGTCGTCGCCGTCGGTGTACTTCACCGGCCGCTCGCGCCTGGATATCCGCGAAGACCAGTTGCCACGGCGCTTTCACGACCACTACGCACTGACCAAGCACCTGGCCGAGCAGAAGGTGTTCGGCGCCCAGGAATTCGGCCTGGAGGTGCTGGCGCTGCGCCCGCGCTTCGTCACCGGTGCAGGGGATGCGAGCATTTTTCCGCGGCTGATGCAGATGCAGCGCAAGGGGCGGGTGGCGATCATCGGCAACGGCCTGAACAAGGTCGACTTCACCAGCGTGCACAACCTCAACGACGCCTTGCTCAGTGCCTTGTTCGCGGACGATGCGGCGCTTGGCCAAGCCTACAACATCAGCAACGGCCACCCGTTGCCGCTGTGGGACGTGGTCAACTATGTGATGCGCCGCATGAACTTGCCGCAGGTCACCCGCTACCGCAGCTTCGGCCTGGCCTACAGCCTGGCGGCGCTCAACGAGGCCGCCTGCCTGCTGTGGCCCGGGCGCCCGCAGCCGACCCTGAGCCGCACCGCGATGCAGGTGATGAGCCAGGATTTCACCCTGGACATCAGCCGCGCCCGCCAGTACCTGGACTACCGGCCCAAGACCGATGTGTGGGCTGCGCTGGATGAATTCTGCACCTGGTGGCAGGCCCAGCAAGGCAACTGCTGAACCACCGGCTAAAGAGATGTTCATAAGTGCGCCGCCGTGGCGGTTTATACTCATACCTCTTTGCTATCACCGTGGTTGAATGCCCATGCGTAACGACGCCCATGACGATTTTGACGACGTGCCCCCGCTGCGCGCCGGCACCCCCGATGACGACGAACTGTTGCCCGCCCACGTGGCGCGCAGCCGCCAGAAGGCCGTACGGCCACGCAGCAACGGCCCGCTGTGGGCTTTGTTGGGGGCATCGTTCATTGCCCTGGCCGGGCTTGGCTGGTGGAGCTTTCAGCAAATTTCGCTGATGGAGCAGCAACTGGTGGCCACACAAGAAAGCTTTGCCCGCATCAGCGAGGAAGCGGCCGGGCGCCTGCAGGCAATCAGTGGCAAGGTCGATGCCAGCGAGTCCTCCAGCAGCACCGGCAGCGAGGCGCTGAAACTGCAGATTCGCCAGCTGCAGGCCAGCCTGGCCGAGCAGGGCAAGCAGCAGCAGGGCGTCGCCGGCCAGGCGGGCGACCTGGGTAAGCGCCTGGAGCAGGTGTTGGCCGATACCCGCGCTCAGCAAAAAGCCGTGACCGACCTGCAAACCCAGTTGCAGGCGCAGTTGAAGGCGGTGAATGCTGAGCTTGCGGCGTTGAAGTCGGGCCAGCTGGATGGCGGCAAGCTCGATGGCCAGTTGAAGAACCTCAACGATGAGGTGGCTGCGCTGAAGAAGCAGGGTAATCAGAAAGCCGCCATCGACAGCCTGGAGCAGGATGTACTGGTGCTCAAGACGCAGATGGACAACCGTCCGGCGGCGGCGTCGAGCGGCGCCTCGGTGCAGGAGTTCGACGCCTTCCGCGGGCAGACCACGCGCAACATCAGCACCCTGCAGAGCCAGATCCAGAACCTGCAGCAGCAGATCAACGCGCGGCCCTGAGATTTCCTTGGCCTTCATCGCCGGCAAGCCGGCTCCTACAAGGATCTCTGTAGGAGCCGGCTTGCCGGCGATCGGTTACAGGCGCGGATAGTCGATGTAACCCACCGGCCCCCGGCCATAGAAAGTCTCCGGATGCGCCGGGTTCAACGGCGCATCTGCCGCCAGCCGCGCCGGCAGGTCAGGGTTGGCGATGAACGGCACGCCAAACGCCACCGCATCGGCCTTGCCCGCCGCCAGCGCCGCATTGGCGCTAGCCTTGTCGAAGCGCTCGTTGACGATGTACGGCCCGCCGAAGGCTGCCTTGATCAACGGCCCGAGGCTGTCGTCGGCCTCTTTTTCCCGCGAGCAGATGAACGCGATGCCGCGCTTGCCCAGCTCCCGGGCCACATAGGTGAAGGTCTCGGCGCGGTCGGCATCGCCCATGTCGTGGGCATCGGCGCGCGGCGCCAGGTGCACGCCCACACGGCCGGCGCCCCACACCTCGATGGCCGCGTCGGTCACCTCCAGCAGCAGCCGGGCCCGGTTTTCCAGCGAGCCGCCGTAGCGGTCGGTGCGCTGGTTGGTACTGCTTTGCAGGAACTGGTCGAGCAGGTAGCCGTTGGCACCGTGAATCTCCACGCCGTCGAAGCCGGCAGCCTTGGCGTTCTCGGCGCCGCTGCGGTAGGCCTCGACGATGTCGGCGATCTCTTCGGTTTCCAGGGCGCGTGGCGTTGGGTAGTCGCTCAGCGGGCGCACCAGGCTGACATGGCCCTTGGCCTGGATGGCGCTGGGCGCCACCGGCAGTTCGCCGTTCAGGTACGACGGGTGGGAGATGCGCCCCACATGCCACAGTTGCAGGAATATCCGCCCGCCGGCGCCATGCACGGCCTGGGTGACGTTGTGCCAGCCGCGCACCTGCTGGTCGTTCCAGATGCCGGGGGTGTCGGGGTAGCCGACGCCCATGGCGGTCACCGAGGTCGCTTCGCTGAGAATCAGCCCGGCACTGGCGCGCTGCACGTAGTACTCGGCCATCAGCGCGTTGGGGATGCGGCCTTCGTCGGCGCGGCAACGGGTCAGCGGGGCCATGATGATGCGGTTGGGCAGTTGCACATCGCCCAGGGTGATTGGATCGAAAAGCGTGGTCATAAGGGTTACCTGCCTGTTCAAAGCGCTTGGCGCAGTTGTTCGAGGAACGCCTGGATAGTGGCTTCGTCACGTTTGAAAAAGTGCCATTGGCCGATCTTCTGGCTGCTGATCAGCCCGGCGCGCTGCAAGGTGGCCAGGTGGGCAGAGACGGTCGACTGCGAAAGGCCGCAGCGTTGGTCGATCTGCCCGGCACACACGCCGTTTTCGGTGCTGTGGTACTGGTCGGGGAATTGCGCTGCCGGGTCTTTCAGCCAGCTGAGGATTTCTCGCCTGACCGGGTGGGCCAGCGCTTTTATGATTTCGTCCAGATCGAGTGGCATGGGTGAGGCTCGTTGTGTATCGCGATAGGGCGAAATTTAAATCGGTATTTCGCGATATACAAATATGAAGAGGTTCTGAGGTCAGCTCGAATCGGTATATCGCGTTATAACGATATAGGCGCTGGCGGTGCTAGACTGCGCCCATGAACTACCTCGCACACCTGCATCTGGGCGGCTCGGCGCCGCAGCAACTGCTCGGCAGCCTGTATGGCGATTTCGTCAAAGGCTCGCTGGAGGGGCGCTTTGCGCCTGAGTTGGAGGCCGCTATTCGCCTGCACCGGCATATCGACAGCTACACCGACAGCCACCCGCTGGTGCTGGCGGCGCTGGCGCGTTTCCCCAAGGAGCGCCGGCGTTTTGCCGGGATTGTGCTGGATGTGTTCTTCGACCATTGCCTGGCGCGGCACTGGACCGACTACGCCGACCAGCCGCTTGCGCAGTTCACCGGGGCCTTTTACCGGGTGCTGCTGGCCGAGCCCGAGTTGCCCGGGCGGCTGGCGCGGATTGCGCCCTACATGGCGGCGGATGACTGGCTGGGGGCCTATGGCGATTTCGCCACGTTGGAGCAGGTGTTCAACGGCATCGCCCGGCGCTTGTCGCGGCCTGAAGGCATGGCCGGGGTGATGGGTGAGCTTGAACGCCTGTACGAACCGCTGCTGGCGGATTTTCGCGAGTTCTACCCGCAGTTGCAGGGGTTTGCCGCCCAAGCCCGCTCCCACAGGCCCGCGCAAGGCCTGAGCCCAGCGCCGTCCTTGTAGGAGCCGGCTTGCCGGCGATCACCGGCACAGCCGGTGCCAGCATATATCCTGTGCGGGCCTCATCGCCGGCAAGCCGGCTCCTACAGGTACAGCACTGGCCTGGAGGTTAGGCGATCCCTGTGGGAAGCGGCCTTGTGTCGCGATGGGGGCGCAAAGCGCCCCCGGCAGTCGTGAACCTACCGCTCAATCCTTCAACCCGAACCACTGCCACCCGCTACGCGCAAACCTCACGCTCACCGGCAACGAGTCCACCCGCCAGGTATCGGCCAGCGGCTGGTCGAAGCGCGCCGGCACCATCAGCCCGCGGGTCGGGCTGCTGAACGGCTCGCGCAGGTCGCTGGGCAGCGGGTTGGCGCTTTCGGCCGGGTTGATCACCGTGGCGCCGGTGGCGCTGCCGTCGGGCAGGCGCACTTCCAGGCGCGAGCCCGGGGTGGCGTGCTCGACATCCTTGGGGTCCAGGTACACCCACAACTGCGCCGGGCCGCTGCGCTCAAGGCGCATCAGCAAGGTGCCGGGGCCGACGTTCTCGCCAGGGGCGGCGATCACCTTTTCCGACTGGAGGCAGCGCTTTAAAGTTCTACAAGGCGATCACTTTGTACAAGTTTGAGCGATTGCTCTAACCTCAGGCTGCGCGGGCGTGGCGGCGTGCCGGCAGTTCGCTTTCGACCACGCCGAACAGCGCCATATGAACCGCCTGTTGCGCCTGCAGGGCAAGCACGGCGCGCTCTTTGCCTGCGCTGGCGATGGTCGGCAGCAGCTCGATATGTACCTGGCCACGGTCTTGGCCGAACAGGCGCAGCAGGTGCGAGACCAGGTCATCGTTGCCGACGAACGGCGCAATTGGGTCGATCTCGCCGTTGCGAATGTATCGAATGGCAACCGGTTGTACAGGTATGCCCTGGTCGATGGCCCCGGCCAGCAGGCGGCCATGGAAGGTGCGCAGGCTGCGCCCGTCGGTGGTGGTGCCTTCGGGGAAGATCAACAACGGGCGTTGCTGGCCGAGTTGGGTGCTGATCTGCTCACGCAGGCGCTGGGCGTCACCGCCGCCGCGGCGGATGAACAGCGTGCCGGCCTTTTCTGCCAGCCAGCCGGCCAGCGGCCAGTGGCGTACCTCGGCCTTGGACAAGAACGACAGCGGGGTGAGCATGCCCAGCAGCGGGATGTCGGTCCACGACACGTGGTTGCACACCCACAGCATCGGCTGTTGCGGCAGCTCGCCCTGCACCTTCACCTCGAAGGGCAGGGCGGCGACCAGGCGCTGCATGAACAGGCGCGTCCAGCGTTGCCGGCGTTCCAGCGGGGTGTTCAGGCCCAGGCGCTCGGCCAGGGCGATGCAGGCGGCCATCAGCAGGCCCAGGCCCAGCACCATAAACAGCCGCAGCAGGCGGGCACTGGCCCGCAGCCCCGGCATCAGACCGCCGCCTTGAAGTGGCGGGCGTAGCGCGGGCAGAGGTCGTCGCGCTTGAGCAGGATGAACACGTCGGCTACCTGGAAGTCCTCGTCCCAGCACGGCTCGCCGCAGATCTTCGCGCCCAGGCGCATGTAGGCCTTGAGCAGCGGCGGCATCTCGGCGATGACATTGCCTGGCAGGGCCAGGGTCGGCAGCGGGTTTTTCGGTTCGGCGCGCAGGTGCTCGGTGCACAGGTAGCGTTCGCGCAGGCGCTGCATGACCGCATGGGCCTGCACGCCGCCGTCCTGCATGGGGATGCTGGCGCAGCCCATCAGGTAGCTGTAGCGGCCTTCGTTGAGCACTTCGGCCAGCTCGCTCCAGAGCACCGCGATGGTGCCGCCGTTGCGGTAGTCGGGGGCCACGCAGGTGCGGCCCAGCTCGAGGATCGGGCCCTGCAACTGCAGCAGGCCATGCAGGCTGAATTCTTCTTCGCTGTAGAAGCGCCCCAGGCTGCTGGCGGCCTGGTGATCGAGCAGGCGGGTGGTGGCTACCAGCTCGCCGGTGGCCAGGTCGCGCACGCCGATGTGGCGGCAGTGGCTGTCGTAGTCGTCCATGTCCAGGCCGTGTTCTGCGCCCTTGAGCTTGGCCTTGAATTCACCACTGAACACCTTGAAACGCAGCGCCTGTGCTTCCTGCAGGGCGGCAGCGCCGAC
The DNA here is from genome assembly GCF_019139895.1 of Pseudomonas fakonensis. Classification (GTDB taxonomy): domain Bacteria; phylum Pseudomonadota; class Gammaproteobacteria; order Pseudomonadales; family Pseudomonadaceae; genus Aquipseudomonas; species Aquipseudomonas fakonensis. Next base: position 1,123,290 of record NZ_CP077076.1, read on the forward strand.
CAGGCGTTCGGCTTGCAGACGGCGTTCAGGGCTGTTGTCGCCAGAGCGAGCGATCCGAGTCATTGCGAGTCTCCATAAGCCAGCCAAAGGGTTGCGGCCGGTCGGCTTTGTTGTGCAAAGTCAGCCTAGGTATGGCCGGTGTCACCCCCATGAATCTTTGGTGATGCTTGCGTGACAGCCCCACGGGAGGACCTCGATGGCCTGGTTGCAACAACTCAACGACCCTTTGCGCCACCCCTTGCAAGCGACCCTTGGCGAAACCTGCGCCACGGTGCTGGAGCGTTTTGCCAGTGCTGCGCCGTTCGAACTGGCGGTGCTCGGCGGGCGCGCCATGGCCACCCCTGGGCTGGCTTTTCTGCTGGGCTACCAGGCGGCGTTGCGGGTGCTGTGGCCCAGCGCCCCGGCCGGCCTCGGCGCGCTGTGCGCCACCGAGCGGCGCAGCGTGCGCCCGGCCGACATGCACACCCGCCTGGACGGCCTGCGCCTGACCGGCGACAAGGATTTCGTCACGGCAGGGCTTGAGGCCGAGTGGTTGCTGGTGGCGGCGCGCTGCGAAGGGCAGGGCGAAGATCCGCGCTTGCAGCTGGCAGTGGTTTACCCGGGCGAGCCGGGGGTGACGCTGCAAGCCCTGCCAACCCTGCCGTTGATGCCCGAAGTCGGCCATGGCCGCGTGCAACTGCAAGGCGCAGCCTGCGAGTTGCTGGCCGGGGATGGCTGGGATGCCTACGTCAAACCCTTTCGCACCCTTGAAGACCTTTATGTACTGGCCGCGCTGGTGGCCTGGCTGTATGGCGTCGGGCAGGAGTGCGCCTGGCCGCAGGCCTTGCGCCTGCGCTTGCTGAGCCTGCTGGCCGGTTGCGCCGAGGGTAGCCGGCAGTGTGCCGACAGTGTGGGTTGCCACCTGCTGCTGGGCGGGTTGTTCGCCCAGTTCGAAGGGCTGCGCGGTGAGCTCGACAAGGCCCTGGCTGCCGGGCCCGAGCCGTGGGCGCAGCTTTGGCAGCGTGACCAGGGTGTACTGGTGCTGGCACAGGCTGCGCGGGACAAGCGCCTGGCCAAGGCCTGGGGGGCTGCAGGATTGTCATGAAAGCCTGAGAGGCTGAGCGATCTTCAATGCCAGCGCGATCCCTGTGGGAGCGGGCTTGCCCGCGAAGGGCCGCAAGGCGGCCCAATGGAAAGCGACTTCGATGAAGGCACTCTGGTTGTTCCTTGTATTGGCTACCAGCCCCACTTGGGCCGAGGACTGGCCCACCCCTGACTGGTCAACCGACGACAGCCCCCTCGACTGGCAAAGCGTCGACCATTACGCCTTCCCCGAGCGCACGGCGGAACGCACTGGTGTGCGCAGCGACGCCCTGCTGATCATCCGCGACGGCCGCATTCTCCACGAGCGCTACGCCGCCCCCACCCGCGCCGACACCCCGCACCTGAGCTGGTCGGTGAGCAAGAGCGTACTGGCCACCGTGCTGGGTGTGGCCCAGGCCGAGCAGCGCTTCAACCTGGACGACCCCGCCGCCCGCTACTACCCAGCGCTCAAGCAACACCCGAACCTGCGCCTGCGCGACCTGCTGCACTGGGCCAGCGGCTTGGCCTGGCAAGAGGATTACGAATACGCGCCGCTCAAGTCTTCGGTGGTGGCCATGCTCTACACCCGTGGCCGCACCGACATGGCCGCCTATACCGCCGGCATGCCTGCCGCCAGCGCACCGGGCGAGCATTTCGTCTATTCCAGCGGCGACAGCAACCTTTTGGCCGCCGCCCTGCGCGGCATGCTCGAGCCCGGGCAATACGCCGACTACCCCTGGCAGGCGTTGTTCACCCCGCTGGGCATCCACAGCGCGGTGTGGGAGCGCGACGGCGCCGGTACCTTTGTGGGTTCGTCGTACCTGTACCTCAGCGCCCGCGACCTGGCGCGCATCGGCCTGCTGATGCAACGCGGAGGGCGCTGGCAGGGCCGGCAGTTGCTGCCAGCCGACTGGGTGGCGTTCAACCGCACCCTGTTCGAGCGCGCCCAAGCCATCCCCGGTGAGGCCAACCCAGGCGGGCACTGGTGGCTCAACCAGCCGTTGCCCGGCCAGGCGCGGCCCTGGCCCGCAGCGCCAGCTGACACCTTCGCCGCCCTGGGGCACTGGGGCCAGGCGCTGTACGTGCTGCCGGCGCAAAAGCTGGTGATCGTGCGCTATGCCGACGACCGCGATGGCAGCTTCAGCCACGACGAGCTGCTCAAGCGGGTACTGGCCGTGCTGGCCGGGGAGGGTGGCGCATGAAGCGGGTACTGCTGCTACTGGCATTGGCGCTGCTGGCCTGGGCCTGGCACGAGCGCCAGGCGCTGGGCGATTTCCCCGGTATCCTGTCGGCCTATTCGGCCAAGGAGTATTGCTCGTGCCGCTTTGTCATGGGCCTGGACGAAGCCTACTGCCGTGGCTATGTGAAGCAGTACCTGCCGCTGGGGCTGCTTGCAGAAGACGCCACGCAGCGGCGGGTGAGCGCAGAAGGCCTGGGGGTACGCAGCCAGGCCGCCTGGCAGGGCGCGCGGGAGGGCTGCCGCTTGCTGCCATGAAACCGGGCGGGTAATGTTGGCGGCCTTGATTGACAGGAATTCTCATGTTCAAACCGTCCCGCCTGCTGCCCGCATTGCTGCTCCCCCTGTTCATCGGCGCAGGTTCGCCTGCCTTGGCCAACTGGCACCTGGACGGCGAGTCATCGCGGTTGTCCTTCGTCACCGGCAAGAACGGCAACATCGCCGAGGTCAGCCGCTTTTTGGTGCTGCATGGCACGGTCGACCGCAAGGGCGCGGCCGAGGTCCGCATCGAGATGGACTCGGTCAGCAGCGGCATCCCGCTGCGTGACGAGCGCATGCGCGAGAGCCTGTTCGAGGTTGAGCGCTTCGCCGAAGGCAAGGTGCAGGCGCAGATAGACCTGCGCCCGATCAACGACCTGGCCGACGGCGCGCAGCTGGAACTGCGCCTGCCGGTGAGCGTCACCCTGCATGGGCAGACCCACAACTACAACACGTTGTTGCTGGCCACTCGCCTGGACGAGCGGCGCTTCCAGGTGGTGACCCTGGAGCCACTGGTGCTGCGCGCCGAGGACTTCGGCCTGTTGCCGGGCCTGGAAACCCTGCGCAAGGCCGCCGGGCTCAAGTCGATCAACCCGTCGGTGCCGGTGAGCGCGGTGCTGATTTTCAACGCCCGCTGACATGCCGGGGCCGGTCTTCCCCTGGCGGGATGGCAACCAGTTCGAACTGCTGATCGACGGCCCCGAGTTCTTTCCGCGCATGCTCCTGGCGATCGTGCGTGCCGAGTTCCAGGTGGACCTGGAGCTGTACCTGGTCGAAGGCGGCGCCTGCGCCGAAGCCGTGGTCGAGGCCCTGGAGCAGGCCGCGCGGCGCGGCGTGCGGGTGCGCTGCCTGTTCGATGACTACGGCTCGCTGGCTTTCCCCAGCGTGCTGCGCGAGCGCCTGCTGGCGGCCGGCGTGTACCTGCGCTGGTACAACCGCCTGCGCTGGCGCCGGGGCTTGCGCAACCTGTACCGCGACCACCGCAAGCTGCTGCTGGTGGACGAGCGCTGGGCCGTGGTGGGGGGGACCGGGGTAACCGACGAGTTCTGGCAGCCTGAGCAGCCGGTGAGCGAATGGCACGAGGTGATGGTGCATATGCATGGGCCGATCGTCAGCGACTGGCAGTTGCTGTTCGACCGCCAGTGGCATGCCAACCAGCGCCGTACCGCCTGGCGCCCGCCAGAAAACTTCGGCCTGCCGCGCCTGCCCAAGGTACCGGCCCAGGGCGAGGGCATGGGCCGGGTGGCCTATGCCGACGCCCGCCAGCACAAGGACATTCTGCATGCCTTGGTGCGCGCGCTGAACAGCGGCCAGCGGCGCATCTGGCTGGCCACGCCGTATTTTTTGCCCACCTTCAGCGTGCGCCGCTCGCTGCGGCGCGCCGCGCAAAAAGGCCTGGACGTGCGCCTGCTGCTCACCGGCCCGCGCACCGACCACCCGGCGGTGCGCTACGCTGGCCACCGCTACTACCCGCGCCTTTTGCGCGCCGGGGTGCGGATCTTCGAATACCAGCCGTGCTTTTTGCACCTGAAGATGGTGCTGGTGGATGACTGGGTGAGCGTGGGCTCGTGCAACTTCGATCACTGGAACCTGCGCTTCAACCTCGAGGCCAACGTCGAAGCGCTGGACCCGCCGCTGACGGCGGCAGTGGCGGCCAGTTTCGAGCGGGATTTTGCCTTGAGCGAAGAAGTCGACCTGGCCCACTGGCATGCGCGGCCCTTGTGGCGGCGCGTGAAGCAGCGGGTGTGGGGCTGGCTGGATCGGTTGGTGGCCAACCTGCTGGACCGCCGCGACTAGTGCAGCATGTCGCCGGCGGTAAAAGCGAACTATGGTGAATGTCCCTGCAATGGAAGGAGTGGATGCGATGACGGCGAAGAAGATTCTCATGCTGGTGGGCGATTACGTCGAGGACTACGAGGCGATGGTGCCGTTCCAGGCCTTGAGCATGGTCGGCCACACCGTGCACTCGGTGTGCCCGGAGAAAGTCGCGGGGCAGACGGTGCGCACGGCGATCCACGACTTTGAGGGCGAGCAGACCTACAGCGAAAAGCCTGGGCACAACTTTGCCCTGAACTACGACTTCGTCCGGGTGCGTGCCGAGAGCTACGACGCGCTGCTGATTCCGGGTGGGCGGGCACCGGAGTACCTGCGCCTGAACGAAAAGGTGCTGGAGCTGGTGCGCGATTTCGATCAGGCCGGCAAGCCGATTGCGGCGGTGTGCCACGGTGCGCAACTGCTGGCGGCGGCGGGGGTGCTGGAGGGGCGTGAATGCAGCGCCTACCCGGCCTGTGCGCCGGAGGTGCGTCTGGCCGGGGGCAAGTTTGTCGACATTGCAGTGGACCAGGCCCATGTCGATGGCAACCTGGTGACGGCGCCAGCCTGGCCTGCGCACCCGGCGTGGCTGGCGGCGTTCTTGAAGGTGTTGGGGACGCGAATTTCCTGACCTGGCCGCAAAAGAACACGAACCGTTGATTCAACACGGCCCTCTGTGGGAGCGGCCTTGCCGGGGCGCCGTCCGGCCGCGATGGGGCGCGTAGCGGCCCCAGTATCTTGGCATCATGCAGAGTCGCCGGGGCTGCTCCGCAGCCCATCGCGACACAAGGCCGCTTCCCACAGGGATCGCATAACCTTCAAATTTGCGCCAATACTGCAGGAGCCGGCTTGCCGGCGATGAGGGCCTGAAGGTCAGCCCACCTGCTCGACCCAGTCATTGAGGTTGTAGTAGTTGCTCACCCGGGCGATCTTGCCGCAGTGGATGTAGAAAAACGCCCCGGCTGCCAACACGTACTTCTGCCCGTTGGCCGGCGGCAACCCTTGGTCGTCAGCCAGGTATTCGCCGTGCACGGTGAACTCGGCGGCGGCGCGGTTGCCCTCGGCGTTCTGCATCACCACGATGTCGGCCAGGCGTTCGCGGTAGCAGCGGTTCATCTTGTCCATGAACGCGGCAAAGCGGGCCTTGCCCATTTGCCGTTCGCCCTGGTTGATGTCGTGAATCACGTCTTCGCTCAGCAGCGCGAGGAAGGCGGGCATGTCGCCGGCATTGAAGGCGTTGTAGTAGGCGGTGACGAGTTCGGTAGCGGTCATGGAGAAATACCTGTCGCGCAGGGGAAAGGGAAGGGTACTGGGCCGATGATAGGGTTTGTGCTCAGGCCCGGCTTAGCCGAGCGCGTCATCCACATCGACAAAACGACCGCCCCGCATGGAAATACGCCTGCTGCACGGCGCTGCCATCGCGCCTTACATCGATGAGCTTGCTCGTTTGCGCCTGACGGTGTTCCGCGAGTTTCCCTACCTCTACGACGGCAACCTGGACTACGAAGCCGAATACCTCTCCACCTATGCCCGCTCCGGGCGCAGCCTGGTGGTGCTGGCGCTGGATGGCGGCCAGGTGGTGGGCGCCTCCACCGGCCTGCCGCTGGTGGATGAAACCTCCGAGTTCCAGCAGCCGTTCCTGGCCCAGGGCCGCGACCCGGCCTCGGTCTATTACTTCGGCGAATCGGTGCTTCTGCCGGCCTACCGTGGCCAGGGCCTGGGGGTGCGCTTTTTCATCGAGCGCGAGTCCTACGCCCATAAGCTGGCCGAATTCGACTACTGCGCCTTTTGCGCGGTGGAGCGCCCGGCCGGGCACCCGCGCCGGCCAGGGGACTACAAACCGTTGCATGGTTTCTGGCGCAACCGAGGCTTTTTGCATGAGCCTTCACTGCGCACCAGCTACAGCTGGCGCGACCTCGATGAGCAGGAGCAGTCGGCGAAGATCATGTCGTTCTGGCTCAAGGCCCTCCCGGTATGATCCGCGTTGCCGCCTGCCAGTACGCCATCGAGTTGCATGAAAGCTGGGAGGCCTACGCCGACCACCTGCAAGGCCTGTGTGCCGAAGCGGTGGCCGAAGGCGCGCAGTTGCTGCTGCTGCCCGAGTACGCTGGGCTGGTGCTCAGTGGTCAGTTGCCGGCCGGGCAGCGTGGTGACCTGAAGGGCTCGATCGCCGGCATTCAGCCGCTGATCGAACCCTGGCTTACGCTGTGCGAAAGCATCGCCCGACGCTGGGGCATCTACCTGCAGCCGGGCAGCGTACCGGTGCTGGACGCCGATGGCCGCTATCGCAACCGTGCCTGGCTGTTCGGCCCTGACGGGCTGCTGGGCCACCAGGACAAGCTGATCATGACCCGCTTCGAGCGCGAGCAGTGGGACATTGCGCCGGGGCAAGGGTTGTGGGTGTTCGACACGACGCTGGGCCGGCTGGGCATCTTGATCTGCTATGACAACGAATTCCCGCTGCTGGCCCGCACGCTGGCCGAAGGCGGCGCCGACCTGATTCTTGCCCCCAGTTGCACCGACACCGTGGCCGGTTACCACCGGGTACGCATCGGCGCCCAAGCGCGGGCGCTGGAAAACCAGATTGCCGTGTTGCAGAGCCCGACCGTGGGGCTGGCACCCTGGTCGCCGGCGCTGGACGAGAATGTCGGCAAGGCGGGGCTGTTCGTGCCGCCGGACCATGGCATGCCGGGGGATGGGGTGGTGGCTGAAAGCGAGTGCTTGACGCCGGCAGCGAGCCGCTGGCTGGTCTGTAATATTGACCTGGATGAGGTGCGGCGGGTGAGGCAGGAAGGGCAGGTGTTTACCCGCAGGGACTGGCCGGAGCAGTTTGACAGGGTGTTGTAAACAGCGGCGGTCCCATCGCGGGGCCGCCACAGTTACAGCAGGGGTTTACTTCACTTCAACAGCCAGGCTCTGGGCGATCTTGCTCTGCCACAGCGCGGGGCCGGTGATGTGCACCGACTCACCATTGCTGTCCACCGCAACGGTGACCGGCATGTCTTTGACTTCGAACTCGTAGATTGCTTCCATACCCAGCTCGGCGAAGGCCAGGACCTTCGACTTGCGGATGGCCTGGGCCACCAGGTACGCAGCGCCGCCGACGGCCATCAGGTACACGGCCTTGTTGTCCTTGATCGCCTCGATGGCGGTCGGGCCGCGCTCGGACTTGCCGATCATGCCCAACAGGCCGGTTTGCTCGAGGATCTGGCGGGTGAACTTGTCCATGCGGGTGGCGGTGGTCGGGCCGGCAGGGCCTACCACTTCGTCACCGACCGGGTCGACCGGGCCTACGTAGTAGATGAAGCGGCCTTTGAGGTCGACCGGCAGCTGTTCGCCGCGGTTGAGCATCTCGACCATGCGCTTGTGCGCGGCGTCGCGGCCGGTGAGCATTTTGCCGTTGAGCAGGATGGTCTCGCCCGGCTTCCAGCTGGCCACTTCTTCCGGGGTGATGTCGTCCAGGTTCACCCGGCGCGCGCTCGGGCCGGCTTCCCAGACGATTTCCGGGTAGGCGTCCAGCGACGGCGCTTCGAGCTCGGCCGGGCCGTTGCCGTCAAGCACGAAGTGGGCGTGGCGGGTGGCGGCGCAGTTGGGGATCATGCACACCGGCAGGGAGGCGGCGTGGGTCGGGTAGTCCATGATCTTGACGTCGAGCACGGTGGTCAGGCCGCCCAGGCCCTGGGCGCCGATGCCCAGCTGGTTGACCTTCTCGAACAGCTCCAGGCGGATCTCTTCGAGGCGGTTTTGCGGGCCACGGGCCTTGAGCTCATGGATGTCGATGGACTCCATCAACACTTCCTTGGCCATTACCGCCGCTTTTTCTGCGGTGCCGCCGATGCCGATACCCAGCATGCCAGGCGGGCACCAGCCAGCGCCCATGGTCGGCACGGTTTTCAGCACCCAGTCGACGATCGAGTCGGACGGGTTGAGCATGGCCATCTTCGACTTGTTCTCCGAACCGCCGCCTTTGGCTGCGACATCGACCTCGACCTTGTCGCCGGGCACGATGGAGTAGTGGATGACTGCCGGGGTGTTGTCCTTGGTGTTCTTGCGGGCACCGGCCGGGTCGGCCAGGATCGAGGCGCGCAGGACGTTCTCGGGCAGGTTGTAGGCGCGGCGCACACCTTCGTTGATCATGTCGTCGACGCTCATGGTGGCGCCGTCCCAGCGTACGTCCATACCGACGCGGATGAACACGGTGACGATGCCGGTGTCCTGGCAGATCGGGCGGTGGCCGGTGGCGCACATGCGCGAGTTGATCAGGATCTGGGCGATCGAGTCACGCGCGGCTGGCGACTCTTCACGCAGGTAGGCTTCGTGCATCGCCTGGATGAAGTCGACGGGGTGGTAGTACGAGATGAATTGCAGGGCGTCGGCAACGCTCTGAATCAGGTCGTCTTGCTTGATCACGGTCATGCAGCGCGCTCCTCTTAAAGACGGGAACATTCGTAAAGGCACACCGACAACGCACACCGGTATGTCGGGCATGCCTGGCAAGGCTCCGGCTGGTCGGGCCGGGGCAAAAAGGCGCGGCAGTATACCGCGCCCCGGCGCGGGAAACACCTGCGGGTGGTCTGGACCATGGTCGGCTGCGGGGCGGGCATCCTTTTTGCTGTTAGCCTTAGAGTCCTGGGGGCGCAAAGCGCCCCCAGAGTAGATCCCCATATTCGGAGACCCGCCAACCATGCCCGAACTGTGCGTGGGCGAGCGCCGTTTCACGGTGCCGCCCGCCAGCAACCTGCTCGATGCGCTCAACGGCGCCGGCTGCGCCGTGCCCTACAGTTGCCGCGCCGGCAGCTGCCACGCCTGCCTGGTGCGCTGCCTCGACGGCCAGCCTGTGGACGCCAAACCCGAGGCCCTGAGCGCGGCCCAGCGCGACCAGGGCTGGCGCCTGGCCTGCCAGTGCACGGTGGCCGGCGACCTTGAGCTTGCGCTGTTCGACCCGCTGCAAGATGGCCTGCCGGCCACGGTGGCTGCGCTTGACTGGTTCGACGACGTTCTGCGCCTGCGCCTGCGCCCCGGGCGGGCACTGCGTTACCAGGCCGGCCAGCACCTGGTGCTGTGGTGCGCCGATGTTGCCCGCCCGTACTCGTTGGCGAGCCTGCCGGGGGAGGACGACATGCTGGAGTTTCACCTTGATTGCAGCCGCCCCGGGGCATTTTGCGACCGCGCCCGGCAACTGCAGGTGGGCGATGAGCTGAGGCTGGGCGAATTGCGCGGCGGGGCGCTGCACTACGACCCTGACTGGCAGGTGCGCCCGCTCTGGTTACTGGCGGCGGGCACCGGGCTGGCACCTTTGTGGGGCATTCTTCGCGAGGCGCTGCGCCAGGGGCACCAAGGGGAGATTCGGGTGGTGCATGTGGCGCGCACGCCAGCCGGGCATTACCTGGCCGAGGCATTGCAGGCAATGCCGGGGGTGAGTGTGGAGTTGGTACTGGCCGAGCAACTGGATGAGGCGCTGGCCGGGTTGCGTCTGGCGTCGCGCCAGACCATGGCATTGCTGTGCGGGGCGCCGGGGAGTGTCGAACGCTTTGCCCGGCGGCTGTTCATCGCCGGGGTGCCGCGTAATCAGGTGCTGGCGGATGTGTTTACCGAGCATGCCTAGGCGCTGAAACGATCGCGGGGCAAGCCCGCTCCCACGCAGGTGATGCCTGATGCGTGGGAGCGGGCTTGCCCCGCGATGGTTACAGCGCGTGAATCAACCGACCAGTGGGTCACCCACGTGGAGGATCTTCATGCCGTTGGTGCCACCGATGGTGTGGTAGCTGTCACCCTTGGTCAGGATGACCCAGTCGCCTTGCTCCACCAAGCCGCGCTTGAGCAGCTCGTCGACGGCTGCCTGGCTGACCTTGTCGGCCGGCAGCGAGGCCGGGTCGAAGGCAATCGGGTAGACGCCACGGAACATGTTGGCACGGGCCTGGGTGGCGCGGTGCGGCGACAGCGCGAAGATCGGCACATGCGAGCGCAGGCGCGACATGATCAGCGGGGTGTAGCCACTTTCGGTGAGGGCGATGATCGCCTTGACGCCGGGGAAGTGGTTGGCGGTGTACATCGCCGCCAGGGCGATGGACTCGTCGCAGCGCTCGAAGGTGGTGTGCAGGCGGTGGCTGGACTTCTGGCTGGTAGGGTGCTTTTCGGCGCCCGAGCAGATACGGGCCATGGCCTGCACCGCTTCGATCGGGTAGCTGCCGGCGGCGCTTTCGGCCGACAGCATCACCGCGTCGGTGTTGTCGAGCACGGCGTTGGCCACGTCGGACACTTCGGCGCGAGTCGGCATCGGGTTCTGGATCATCGACTCCATCATCTGGGTCGCCACGATCACCGCTTTGTTGTTGCGGCGGGCGTGCTGGATGATCTTCTTCTGGATGGCGATCAGCTCGGCGTCGCCGATTTCCACGCCCAGGTCGCCACGGGCAACCATGACGGCGTCGGAGGCGAGGATCAGCTGGTCGAGGGTCTCGTCGTCGGCTACCGCTTCGGCGCGTTCGATCTTGGCCACCAGCCAGGCGCTGCCGCCGGCTTCGTCACGCAGCTTGCGGGCGTATTCCATGTCGCTGGCGTCACGCGGGAACGACACGGCCAGGTAGTCCAGGTCCATTTCCGCGGCCAGCTTGATGTCGGCCTTGTCTTTTTCGGTCAGGGCCGGTGCGGTCAGGCCGCCACCTTTGCGGTTGATGCCTTTGTGGTCGGACAGCGGGCCACCGATGATCACCACGCAGTGCAGGGCATCGCTGGTGGCGGTCTCGACGCGCATCACCACACGGCCGTCGTCGAGCAGCAGTTCGTCGCCAACGCCGCAGTCCTTGACCAGGTCGGGGTAGTCGATGCCGACGATATCCTGGTTGCCTTCGGTGAGCGGGTGGGCGGTGGAGAAGGTGAACTTGTCACCGACTTTCAGTTCGATGCGCTTGTTGGCGAACTTGGCGATGCGAATCTTCGGACCCTGCAGGTCGCCCAGCAGCGCGACATGGCGGCCGTTCTTGGCGGCGATGTCGCGGATCAGGCGGGCGCGGGCCTTGTGCTCGTCCGGGGTGCCGTGGGAGAAGTTCAGGCGTGCCACGTCCAGGCCGGCGAGGATCAGCTGTTCGATCACTTCCGGCGAATTGCTGGCGGGGCCAAGGGTGGCGACGATTTTGGTACGGCGGATGGTCATGCACAGACTCCTATAGTGAAGCGCAGCGAAAGGCTACTCCTCAATTACGCTGTAGTCATTGTTCCGTTGCACTACCTGCACCTGAACCAAGGTAGCGTTTGAACGGTGGGCGTATGCTTGCAAAAGCCTGTGAAGATTTGACGCAAAAGGCCGATACTCTGCCCATCAAAGGAGAATTCCCATGCGCACCCTGATCGTTTTGACCATGGCGGCCAGTGTCGTCGGCTGCACCCGCTGGTCGATGGACCACCACCTGAACAACGCCTACCGCGCCTACGACCGTGGCGATTGCTCGCGGGTGATGCTGGAGCTTTCGCAGGTCGATCGCACCAGCCGTTCGCGGCCGTTCATCCACCCTGAGGTGTCGCTGCTGCGCGGCCAGTGCCTGGAGCGCCAGAAGCTCTACGTGGATGCGGCGCAAACTTACCAGTACATGATTCAGCAGTACCCGGGCAACGAGTACGCCTACCGCGCCCAGGCGCGCCTGCAGACCCTCGACAAGCTGGGCCACCTGCGCGGCAGCGAGGCGGCGGTGGCCAACCCGGCCAATGCCACACCTTGGCGATAATCCCAAGGTGTCGTTGATTTCATTTAAAGGCTGGCTTTGACTGGGCTAATCTTGCAATTGTGTAGTCACCTTCATTGCCAGTACCGTGTATTCCTGGCCCCGGTACAGGACCGCGCATACGACCATGTTTGTCGAACGCCATATAGAACGTCACCAGTTGCCTTGCGTGCTCAAGGTCTACAACCGCTTTACCGACCAGCAGCTCGGCCACCTGGGCAATGCCTCCGAAGACGGCCTGATGCTCATCAGCCACCTGCCGGTGCTGGTGGGGCCTGACTTCGAGCTGCAACTGCGCGTGCCGCTGGCTGGCGGCGGGCTGCAGTTCATCAACCTCACCGCCAGTTGCCTGTGGTGCCGTGAAGACCAGACCCCTGGGCATTTTGATGCCGGCTTCATGCTGTTGCAGGCACCGCCCGAGTACGACGCCTTCGTACGCTCTCTGCGCGAGTTCTTCAGCTTCCGCCCGCAGAACGCCCCTGTCTGAAGGCTGGCCGCGGCCTGGCGTGGGCCGCTAGACTCTGGTCGACCTTGATACAGGAAGACCCCGTGAGCACCAGCATCTTCTGGCACGACTACGAAACCACCGGCATCAACCCGCGCAGCGACCGCCCGTTGCAGATGGCCGGTGTGCGCACCGACCTCGACCTCAACGAGATCGAGGCGCCGATCAACCTTTTCTGCAACCCCAGCGACGATATTCTGCCGCACCCGGCGGCCTGCCTGGTGACTGGCATCACCCCGCAGCAGTTGGCACGCCAGGGCCTGTGCGAAGCCGACTTCATGACCCGGGTGCATGCCGAGTTGGCGCGCCCTGGCACCTGTGGCGCGGGCTACAATACCCTGCGCTTCGATGATGAGGTCACCCGCTACAGCCTGTACCGCAACTTCTTCGACCCTTATGCCCGCGAGTGGCAGGGCGGCAACAGCCGCTGGGACCTGATCGACGTGGTACGCACTGCCTATGCCCTGCGCCCTGAGGGCATCGTGTGGCCGCAGCAGGACGGCCGCACCAGCCTGCGCCTGGAGCTCTTGAGCAAGGCCAACGGCCTGGAGCATGGCCATGCCCACGAGGCGCTTTCCGACGTACGGGCGACCATTGGCCTGGCGCGCCTGATTCGCCAGAAACAACCCAAGTTGTATGACTGGTTGTTCCAGTTGCGCAGCAAGCACAAGGTGATGGAGCAGATTCGCCTGTTGCAGCCTTTGGTGCATATTTCCGGGCGCTTTTCTGCCGAGCGCAATTACATCGGCGTGGTGCTGCCACTGGCCTGGCACCCGCGCAATCGCAATGCCCTGATTGTGTGTGACCTGGGCCAGGACAGCGCGCCGTTGTTGCAGGAAAGTGCCGAAGTACTGCGTCAGCGTTTGTACACGCGTCGCGAAGACATGCCTGTCGGACAATTACCGGTACCGCTGAAGTTGGTCCACATTAACCGCTGCCCGGTACTGGCGCCCTTGTCGGTGGTGCGACCTGCCGATCAACAGCGGTTGGGGCTGGATATGTCAGCCTTGCAGCGCAGCGCCGAACAACTGGCCAATCAGCAGGCGCTCTGGCGTGACAAGCTGGAGATCATCTTTGAAGAAGAAGGCTTTGCCGCCAGCGAAGATCCGGAGCAGCAGTTGTATGACGGTTTCATCGGCGACCGTGACCGGCGTTTGTGTGAGCAAGTGCGCAATGCGGAACCTGCGCAATTGAGCGGGGCCAACTGGATGTTCGATGACCCGCGCTTGCCGGAGCTGTTGTTCCGTTATCGGGCGCGCAACTTTGCCGATACCCTGAATGCTGAGGAGTTGGCGCGCTGGCATGCGTTCTGCCAGCAACGTTTGAGTAGCCCGCAGCTGGGCGCACCGAATACCGTGGCTGACTTTGAGTTGGCTTGCCAGGCGCGTTTGCCAGAGGCCGACGAGGCCGGGCGGCAGGTATTGCAGGCCTGGCTTGAGCATGTTGCGCAATTGAAGGGGCGCTTTGCCTTGTGAGCCATAAGCCGCGCCGCGAACCCGTTGTAGGAGCGGCCTTGCCGGTCCGGCGCCCCGGCAAGGCCGCTCCTACAGGGGGCCGTAATAATCCGGCGAGTTGCGATATGTTCTACAGCGCGCCAATAAAAAACGCCGGCAAGTGCCGGCGTTTTTCAGGGTGAAACCGAAACGGTACAGGCCCGAATCAGTCCAGCAGGGTGGCCCAGCTTTCGACGGTGTCACCGCCCCACTTGGCTTTCCACTCTTTCAGGGTTTTGTGGTTGCCGCCCTTGGTTTCAATAACCTCGCCATTGTGCGGGTTCTTGTATTGCTTGACCTTGCGCGCACGCTTGGTGGCAACTGGCTTGGCGGCGCCACGTGGGGCCTTGCTCAGTTTGCTTTCCGGGTCGAGCAGGGCAATGACGTCACGCAGCGACTTGCCGTTTTCGGCCATCAGCTCGCGCAGCTTCTTTTCGAAGTCGAGTTCTTTCTGCAGTTTGCCATCTTGCTGCAGGTTGGTCAGGCGGGCCTGAAGTTCCTTGATGGCTTCTTCGGTAGCGCGGTATTCGTTGATCAGGGACATGGAGAGTTCCTTGAGTGCATGTTCGGGAAGGCAGTGCCGGCAATAATAGACAGCCGATACTCTCAAGTAAACAATTAAAAAAGTATTGAATCAATTAGCTGCTTTGAATTGGCCGGATTGCTGTTTGGTTAAGAAAAATTTACTTAGTGTCGAGGCTAATGGCCATTTCCCCGTGGGGCGCAGGGAAATGCCCGGTAGGATTGCGCGCACAGCTTAATGGCTTCCTGCCGTCGAACATTACTGCGTTTTTCCCGGCGGGCCGCTAGAATGTGCCCCTTTGCGAAGTTCTGGAGCTTGTCCCATGCGCACCTATCGACTGGTGATTGCCTGCCCCGACCGTGTCGGTATCGTGGCGAAAGTCAGTAATTTCCTGGCCCTCTACAATGGCTGGATCAATGAAGCCAGCCACCACTCCGACGAGCAGAGCGGCTGGTTCTTCATGCGTCATGAGATCCGCGCCGAATCGCTGCCGTTCGGTATCGAGGCGTTCCGTGAAGCCTTCGCGCCGATTGCCGAAGAGTTCTCCATGACCTGGCGCATCACCGACTCGGCGCAGAAAAAGCGCGTGGTGCTGATGGCCAGTCGCGAGTCGCACTGCCTGGCCGACCTGCTGCACCGCTTCCACACCGACGAGCTGGACTGCGAGATTCCTTGCGTGATCTCCAACCACGACGACCTGCGCAGCATGGTCGAGTGGCACGGCATTCCGTTCTTCCATGTACCGGTCGACCCCAAGGACAAGGCCCCGGCCTTCGCCGAAGTGTCGCGCCTGGTCGAGGCGCACGGCGCCGACGTGGTGGTACTGGCCCGCTACATGCAAATCCTGCCGCCGCAGCTGTGCCGCGACTACGCCGAAAAGGTCATCAACATCCACCACAGCTTCCTGCCGTCGTTCGTCGGTGCCAAGCCATACCACCAGGCCTCCCTGCGCGGGGTGAAGCTGATCGGTGCGACCTGCCACTACGTCACCGAGGAGCTGGACGCCGGCCCGATCATCGAGCAGGACGTGGTGCGTGTCAGCCACGCCGACAGCATCGAAGACATGGTGCGCTTCGGCCGTGACGTCGAGAAGATGGTGCTGGCCCGTGGCCTGCGCTATCACCTCGAAGACCGCGTGCTGGTGCACGGCAACAAGACCGTGGTGTTCGACTGAGCATGGCCGACCCTCGCGACAAGGCCGGCGCCTCGGCGCCACCGACCTTGGGCGAGGGCTGCCTGGCGCGCTTCGACCCGGACGCGCTGGGCGAGGAGGATGGCACCGAGTTCCCCGGTGCCGCCGCCTTGTGGCAAGCGCTCAACCCGCCTGACGCCGCCAGCGCGCAAGCAACGGGCGCGCCAGCAGGCACAGAAACACCGGCCCCCCCGCCAGCAGGTAAAAGTAGTAGGTAACCGCGCGCCAGATCAGGATCGCCGCGGCCGCCGTCGAACTCCCCACCAACGGCGCCAGCAAGGTCGCCGAAGTCAGCTCTGCCGCCCCGGCACCGCCCGGCAGCAGGCTGAACTGGCCAGCGCTGAGCGCGAGCATCTGCACCAGAAAGCTCGGCACCCACGCAATGTTCGCCCCCAACCCCTGCAACACCAGGTACAGCACGCTGTAGCGCAGGCACCAGTGCGCGCAGGTGAGGCTGAACACCAGGGCCAGGGTGCGCTTGGGCAGGCGCCAGGTGTCGGCCAGGGCATGCACGAAGCGCAGCAGCTTGCGTGCCCAGCGCCGCCGCTGTGGCGCGGCTACACCCAGGCGCCGCAATAGCCGGCCACAAGTCTTTATCACCCCGCGCCGATAGCGCAGCAGTGCCAGCACGCCAGCAAGCGCGGCGCACAGCATCAGCGCGCTGCCCAGCAGCATGCTCTGCTGGCTGTGGCCGAGGCGGTGGAACAGCGCGTAGGCGGCGATCGCGAGCATGGCGCAGAAGAAGAACAGCAGGTCGTTGAGCTGGTCCATGGCGAACACCGCGCCGCTGCGCGAGGCCGGGATACGCTCGCGGCCAAGCAACGCCATCAGCGCCAGCGGCCCGCCGCTGCCGCCGGGGGTGGTGCAGATGGCGAATTCGGTGGCCATCACCACCCCCAGGCTGCGCACCCGGCCGAGTCTTGCGCCTTGCTGGCCGAGCAACAGGCGCAGGCGCGCGGCGTTGATGACCCAGCACAGCAGGATCATGCCCAGCAGTTGCAGCATCAGCCCGGGGTCGAAGCTGCGCAGGCGCGGCAACAGTTCGCCACCGCCGAGCAGGGCCGGTACCAGCACCGCCAGCAGCAGGGCCAGGCCCAGCCAGGCGAAGCGGTTCATGGGGCGACCTGGCGGTCCAGCCAGGCTGACTTGGTCAACGGCTCGCGGCCCTGGGCGAGCAGCGTCTGCAAGGTGTCGAGCCAGTAGTTGCGGGCGCTGGGGTGGCGCATATCGACCGGGTGCAAGCCCAGACGCAGGGTGCTGGCGTGCCGCCAGCGCCGGCATTGCCAGTCGCTGACTAGCCTGGACAGGCTGCGGCGCCAGGCGCTGCGGGCACTCCACACCAGCCCCGGGGCCTCGATGGCGGTGAAGTCCGGCAGGCGGTACAGGTGCTGCGGGGTACTGGTGTAGCGCAGGGGCAGTTGGCGCAAGGCCTGGCGGGTGCCTTCGCTCATCAGCCAGGCCGGGGCGACGAAACCTGCAACCGGCCAGCCTTGCCGCTCGAACAGCTGCAGCCCGGCCTGCAGGCGCTGCAACGCGGCGGCCTGGTCAAGGCTGTAGAACTCGCCTTCGTGGGTGTAGAGCCTGCGCATGAAGTACTCGCCCGGGCTGCGCGGCGGCGGGCCGTCGTCGGCATGGTAGTAGCCATGCAGGGCCAGTTCATCGCCCTGGGCCAGGCGCCGTTCGAGCAGGTGGCAGAAGGCCGGCGAGCGGCTGAGTGCGTTGCGGTGGTGGAAGTCCGGCACCACCAGCCAGGTCATGGGCACGCCGCCAAGCGCATCGATGGCCTCGACCAACGGTTGGTAGTCCGGCCAGGTTTGCGGGGCTACGTCGTGCAGCACCAGCATCAGGCTGGGGCGGGCTGCGTTGTCGTCAGGCATGGGCGCGGGCCTGCGGCGTGTGGCCGAGCACTGCCTGATAATGCGACAGCAGGCCGCTGACCACGTTGTCCCAGCTGTAGTACTGCTCGACGTGGCGGCGGGCCCGGGCGCCGAGGCTGCGCACGCCTTCTTCGAAGGCTTCGCGCACCGCCGTGGCCATGGCCTGGCCGTCGTTGGGCAGGCACAGGCGGCCGCACTGCGGGTGGACGAGTTCGCCAAAGGCGCCGGCGCGCACGGCCACCACCGGGGTGGCACTGGCCATGGCTTCGAGGATCACCAGGCCGAAGGTTTCCTGATCGCCGGCGTGCATCAGCAGGTCGGCGCTGGCCAGCAGCCGGGCGACTTCGTGGGGCGGGCAGAACTGGTCGATCACGCTGACGTTGTCAGCGACGCTGGTAGGCATGTTCGAACCCACCAGCAGCAGATGGTAGCCCTGCCCCAGGGCGCGCATGCAGTCCAGCAGCACCGGCAGGTTCTTTTCCCGTGAGCCGCGCCCGGCGAACACCAGCAGGCGGCGGCTGTCGGGAATACCCAGCTCGGCGCGCAGGCCGGGGTCGCGCCGGGCGGGGTTGAACAGCGCCAGGTCCACCCCCAGGCGTTGCACGTGCACGTCTTTTACCCCCAGGCGGCGCAGCTTGTCGGCCATCACCTGGCTGGGTGCCAGCACCCGGTCGAAGTTGCCGTACAGCTTGCTGACATAGGCCTCGACGTTGGGGGTGAACCAGTTGCCCATGCGGTTGCTCACCAGCAGCGGCAGGTCGGAGTGGTAGAAGCCGATCACCGGCACGTCGAGTTTGCGCCGCGCCTCGAGCGCTGCCCAGGCGGTGAGGTAGGGGTCGCCGACTTCGATCAGGTCGGGTTGCAGGCGGCGCAGTTCCTTGCACCAGGGCGCCAGGCGCAGCGGAAAGCGATAACCGTTGCCGAATGGCAGGGGTGGGGCAGGCACCTGGTAGATACCGTCGGTATGGCCGGCATTGGCACCGGGGATCAACAGGCTGTGGCGTACGCCGGGCATGGCGTCGAGGCGGCGGTGCTTGGCATCAAGATAGGTTCGTACGCCGCCACTGGCCGGGGCGTAGAACATGGTGATGTCGGCGATGTGCACGATCAGCATCCCTCCGGGATCGTCTTCGGGGTCTGTCATCTGCCGGTAATGGCCGACGATGACTCGCCTGAAGGTTGACCTTGTGGAAGGATAGTTTGTTCTATCGGGGTTGGCCGGGAGGGCCTTTCCCCGGGCCTGCTTGCTCCCACGCAAAGTGCGTGGGAGCAAGCAGGCCCGGGGATGTTTTCAGGTCAGATACGGAAGCTGCCGACCAGTTGCTTGAGGCGCCCGGCCTGCTGCTCAAGGTCCGAGCAGGCGCGCAGGGTGGCCTGCAGGTTTTCCACGCCTTCCTGGTTGAGCATGTTGATTTCGTTGATGTCCATGTTGATCGAGTCGACCACTGAGGTCTGCTCTTCGGTCGCCGTGGCCACCGACTGGTTCATGCCGTCGATCTCGCCGATGCGCTGGGTCACGCTGCCCAGGCGCTCGCCGGCCTGGTTGGCGATGTCCATGCTGTCCTGGCTGTGGCGCTGGCTCTGGTCCATGGTGTCGACCGAGGCGCGGGCACCGACCTGCAGCTCCTCGATCATGGTCTGCACCTGCTGCGCCGACTCCTGGGTGCGGTGCGCCAGGTTGCGCACTTCGTCGGCTACAACGGCGAAACCACGCCCTGCCTCGCCGGCGCGGGCGGCTTCGATGGCGGCGTTGAGCGCCAGCAGGTTGGTCTGCTGGGAGATGCTGGTGATCACCTCGAGGATCTGGCCGATGTTGACGGTCTTGCTGTTGAGCGTCTCGATATGGCCGCTGGAGCTGACGATCAGGTCCGACAGGCGGTTCATCGCCTCGATGTTGCGCTGCACCACTTGCTGGCCTTCTTCAGCCAGCAGGCGCGCGGAGCTGGCGTGCTGCGAGGCCTGGGCGGCGTTGCCGGCGATCTCCTGGGCGGCGGCGCCAAGCTGGTTGATGGCCGCGGCGACGCTGCTGGTGCGATTGGACTGCTCGTCGGAGTTGCTCATCGACGAGTTGGAGGCGCTGATCACACGCAGGGCCACTTCGTTGACCTGCTCGGTGGCCGACGACACTTCACGGATCGAGCCGTGAATACGCTCGACGAAGCGGTTGAAGGCGGTACCCAGGGTGCCGAATTCGTCGTGGGTATGGATGTCCAGGCGGCGGGTCAGGTCGCCTTCGCCTTCGGCGATGTTCTCCATGGCGCGGGTCATGGTGTGCAGCGGCTGCAGCAGCACGCGGATCAACAGGCCGAGCAGGGCGATGATGATCACCACCGCCACCAGGGTGGCGATCACCGCCGAGGTGCGGAACTTGCTGAGCATGCTGAAGGCTTTGTCCTTGTCCACCGACAGGCCGATGTACCAGTTGGCCGACGGCAGGCCCTGCACCTTGGTGAAGGTCAGCAGGCGGGTTTTACCGTCCACTTCGACCTCGGTCAGCTCGCGGGACAGTTTCGGCGTGTGCTGCGGGAACAGGTCCGACAGCGACTTCATCACCAGGTTCTTGTCCGGGTGCACCAGGATCTTGCCTTGATCGTTGACCAGGAAGGCATAGCCCATGCCGCCGAAGTTCAGCGAGTTGACGATCTCCACCAGGCCGTCCAGGGCCAGGTCGCCGCCGACCACGCCGACCGAGCGCGAAGCGGTGCTGATGATCGAGATGACCATCTTGTTGGTGGCCATGTCGATGTACGGCTCGGTGAGCATCGGGCCGCTGGCGTTCATGCCGTCCTTGTACCAGGGGCGCACCCGCGGGTCGTAGCCGTCGGGCATCTTGGCGTCGGGGCGCACGGTGAAGGTACCGTCGGGCTGGCCCAGGTAGATGGTCAGAAAGCTCGAGGTCAGGGCGTTCATGCCCAGTTGAGTGCCGATGTTCTGCGGGTTCTGCGCCAGGTTCTGGGCGACGTTCTCCACCAGCTTGATGCGCCCTTCGAACAGGTTGCGGATGTTGGTGGAGGTGGAATCGCCCATCTCGCCGAGGTAGTTCTCCAGGTCGGCGCGAATGGCATTACGCTGGAGGTAGTCGTTGTAGAGGGTGAACAGGCTGAAGGCGAGGATCACGATCAGTGATGCTGCCAGGAGAATCTTGTGGCTGAAACGAAGGCTTTTATTCATGACGTGATCGCGTCCGCTAAGGTTTTTTATCGGGTCGTTCGCACAAAGCACGGTAGAAAATCAGTGCAACTGGTCCCGTGAATCCTTACGGGGGCTACTGAAATGCAGGAATTAATCACTACGAACTATCGGCAGTCATCGGGCAGAACTTGAGCGGAGGGTGGTGCGTCATGTCGGATAATTCAAAAATGATTGTAGGAATGTGCCCAGATGGCCAGCCTCTATCGCAAAGCCTGCGCCTGGCCAACCGCCACGGCCTGGTGGCGGGGGCAACCGGTACCGGCAAGACCGTCACCCTGCAGCACCTGGCCGAGTTGTTCAGCGATGCCGGCGTGGCGGTGTTCGCTGCCGATGTGAAGGGCGATTTGTGCGGCCTGGGGGCGGCGGGCTCGCCCCAGGGCAAGGTGGCCGAGCGGATTGCCAGCATGCCGTGGCTCGCGCATCAGCCCAAGGCCTACCCGGTGACCCTGTGGGATGTCGCAGGGCTTTCCGGCCACCCGCTGCGCACCACCTTGAGCGAGATGGGGCCGTTGTTGCTGGGCAACCTGCTGGAGCTGACCGACAGCCAGCAAGCGGCCTTGTATGCCGCGTTCAAGGTGGCTGACCGCGAAGGCCTGCTGCTGCTCGATTTGAAAGACCTCAAGGCGTTGCTGGCCCACTTGAAGGACAACCCGCAATTGCTGGGCGAGGACAGCGCGCTGATGACCAGCGCCTCTACCCAGGCGTTGTTGCGGCGCCTGGCCACCTTGGAGCAGCAGGGCGCCGAGGCGCTGTTCGGCGAGCCGGCCCTGCAGCTCGAAGACCTGTTGCACCCGGCTGCAGACGGGCGCGGGCGTATCCACCTGCTCGATGCCAGCCGCCTGGTGCACGAGGCGCCCAAGGTGTACGCGACCTTTTTGCTGTGGCTGCTGGCCGAGCTGTTCGAGCAGTTGCCCGAGCGCGGCGATGCCGACAAACCGGTGCTGGCGTTGTTTTTCGACGAGGCGCACCTGCTGTTCAACGACACCCCGAAAGCCTTGCAGGACCGCCTGGAGCAGGTGGTGCGGCTGATCCGCTCCAAGGGTGTGGGGGTGTATTTCGTCACCCAGTCGCCGGGCGATCTGCCCGACGCCGTGCTGGCCCAGTTGGGGTTGCGCATCCAGCACGGCTTGCGCGCGTTCACCGCCAAGGAGCAGAAGTCGCTGCGGGCGGTGGCCGACGGCTTTCGCCCCAACCCTGCATTCGACAGCCTGGCGGTGCTGACCGAGCTGGGTATCGGCGAGGCGCTGGTGGGTACTCTGGAAGACAAGGGCACCCCGGCCATGGTGCAGCGGGTGCTGATTGCGCCGCCGCAGTCGCGCATCGGGCCGTTGACTGCGGCCGAGCGCAGCGCGCTGGTGGCCGCCTCGCCCCTGGCCGGGCGCTATGACAAGCCGTTCGACCGTGAGTCGGCCTATGAAATGCTCACCCGGCGCAAGGGCGAGCCGGTGGAGCCGGCGCCGCAGCCCAAGGCTGACGAAGAGAGCCTGGCCGATAAAGCCGGTGATTTTTTGCAGAGCGCGGCAGGGCAGGCGATCAAGTCGGCGGTGCGCCAGGCGGCCAACCAGCTGGGGCGGCAGTTGGTGCGCGGGTTGATGGGGTCGTTGTTGGGGGGCAAGAAAAGGTAGGCCTGTGGCGGCCTCATCGCCGGCAAGCCGGCTCCTACATGAACGGCGCTCTGCCTGTAGGAGCCGGCTTGCCGGCGATGAGGCCCGAATGCCAGACACAAAAAAGGCGCCCTGCGAAGGCGCCTTTTCAGTGCAGCGACTGCACTCAGCCGATGGCTTTGGACGCCAGCCAGAACAGGCCGGCAGCCAGGCCCATCGAGGCCGGCAGGGTCAGCACCCAGGCCAGCAGGATGGTCTTCACCGTACCGCCTTGCAGGCCGCTCTTGTTGGCGACCATGGTACCGGCCACGCCAGACGAGAGTACGTGGGTGGTCGACACCGGCAGGCTGAACACGTTGGCCATGCCGATGGCGCAGGCGGCGGTGATTTGCGCCGACATACCCTGGGCATAGGTCATGCCCTGCTTGCCGATCTTCTCGCCGACGGTCAGCACCACGCGCTTCCAGCCGACCATGGTGCCCAGGCCCAGGGCCAGGGCGACCGCGACGATGACCCAGAACGGGGCATATTCGGTGGTGGCGGTGAGGTCCTTGCGCAGCTTGTCGAGGTCGGCCTTCTCACGGGCTTCAAGGCCCGGCAGCTTGCCGACTTTCTTGGCGGTGTCGTCCAGGCACAGCAGGTAGCGGCGCACTTCGACGCGCTTCTCGGCGCTCAGGTCGCGGTAGTCGGTCACGCCGTTCAGCGAGGTCTGCAGCGCGGCGATGGTCGGCTCGGTCTGCTGCGGGTTGCAGCTGAACTGCTCCGGCAGGTCGTTGGACTTGGCCTTGCCCAATGCCAGGAACTCGCCGAGGGTGGCGGCGTTGCGCTGGTAGAACTGGCTCATGTGCAGGGTGGCGTCGCGGGTGCGTTCGATCTGGTAGGTGGTGCTGTTCAGGTCCAGTACGAACTTGGCCGGCACGATGCCGATCAGCACCAGCATGATCAGGCCGATACCCTTCTGGCCGTCGTTGGAGCCGTGCACGAAGCTTACGCCCATGGCCGAAACCACCAGTACCAGGCGGTTCCAGAACGGCGGGTGCTTCTTGTCGTCGAGCTTGCGGCGCTGGTCGGGGGTTTTATGCATCTTCGACAGCGGGCGCCACCACTTCAGGCCCAGCAGCACCAGGGCAGCCACGGCGAAGCCGGCCATGGGGGAGACCACCAGCGACATGGCGATGTCGATCGCCTTCTGCCAGTTGACGCCATCACCCAGCGGGATGTCGTTGATCATGGCATTGGCCAGACCCACGCCAAGGATCGAGCCGATCAGGGTATGCGAGCTCGAGGCCGGGATGCCGAAGTACCAGGTGCCGAGGTTCCAGGTGATGGCCGCAGCCAGCAGCGAGAAGACCATGGCCAGGCCGTGGCCGGTGTTCACGTTGATCAGCAGCTCGACCGGCAGCAGGTGGACGATGGCGTAGGCCACCCCGACACCGCCGAGCAGAACCCCGAGGAAGTTGAACACGCCGGAGAAGAACACGGCCAGTTGCGGTGGCATGGCTTTGGTATAGATGACAGTGGCTACCGCGTTGGCGGTGTCATGAAAGCCATTGATGAACTCGAATGCGAGCACGAAGGTCAGGGCGAGCATCAGGCTCACGACGACCCAGGCATCCAGTCCGCTGAATAAATCGATCATGAAGGGTTTTCTGGCGGTCTTAGGGGGGCGGGATTATGCCAGAAAACCATGGCAATCGATGCACCTGCCACAGACCGATGGCAGGTACCCGATGCGCGTGCGGGGCGGCAAGAGCGTTGCCTGAACGCGCAAGTTTGCCCTGAAAATTCTGAAAAACTCAGCAATTTCAAGGAATTGGCGCTTAAGTTGTGGTTTTGGCTTATTTCAAACGCATGTATGAAATTTGTGTAATTCCATTTCATCCACGGCGTTTCGGTAAAGATGGACCCGTGCCAGCGCCTGCCGACCGATGGCACGGTGATATCGTCCTGGCCTCAGTCTTCCGCCGGGCGCAGTTCCTTTTCCATCTTCTCAAGCTCCTGGGCAAACGCCTGGTCGTGCACGGTGGCCCGTTTGCGCCAGGGTTTGCGTTCGGGGTCGGGTTGTGCGGCATAGGTGGTCACTTCGCCACCGTAAACATCCTTGTAACGTTCTGCCTGGCGCTCGAGCTCTGCGCGCAGTTCATCTTTCGTCACAGTAATACCTGAACTGGTTGAAGTTGGGTGCTGGCGTTAGTGCACAGGGTGATTGTGCGGATACAACACCAGGGTAAGTTCGCCATGGCAGCCGCAAGCCTTGGATTGGCGGCGGGTTGTCAGGCGAGGAGCAGGGTGCTTTGCAGCCAGTTTTCGAATACCGGGCCCAGCACGCCGATTATAGCAATGCTCACGGCCAAGGCCACGGGTAGTGTACCGGGCTGTGAAGTTGTACGAGATCGTTAACCGATTGGTCCTTGCGCAACAGCGGAAGTTCAAACGGCTTTTATCGGAAATTTCACTTGCCGAGCGCGGAAATGAAAACCGAGGGCGGAAATGAAAACGGCCTCGCGGTTGGGCGAGGCCGTTGCCTGGGACTTCTACGGTGGGTACCTGACCAGTCTCTCCAAAGAAGCCACATGTGGCAGGGGAAAGGTATAAGTAAAAGTGTCGGCGGTCAATTGCGATTATCGGCCGTTCGTTCGATAATCGCACAAGCTCCCGATTTTTTGAGGCATGCCCATGAATGACGAAACCAGCAGCCCGATGGCCATCGAGCCGCCACGTGGCACCAGCGCGGCGTTGGCCCCGCCAATCGTGGCGTCGCCGGCCAAGCGTATCCAGGCGTTTACCGGCGATCCGGATTTCATGACCTCCCTGGCCCGCGGCCTGGCGGTGATCCAGGCGTTTCAGGAGCGCAAGCGCCACCTGACCATCGCCCAGATCAGCCACCGCACCGAAATCCCCCGCGCCGCCGTGCGCCGTTGCCTACACACGCTGATCAAGCTGGGCTACGCCACTACCGACGGGCGCACCTATTCGCTGCTGCCCAAGGTACTGACCCTGGGCCATGCCTACCTTTCGTCGACGCCGCTGGCGGTGTCGGCACAGCCGTACCTGGACCGCATCAGCGACCAACTGCACGAGGCGGCCAACATGGCCACCCTCGAAGGCGACGACATTCTTTATATAGCTCGTTCGGCAACGGTCGAGCGGCTGATCTCGGTTGACCTGTCGGTGGGCGGGCGCTTGCCGGCCTATTGCACCTCGATGGGCCGTATTCTGCTGGCGGCGCTGGATGACGCCAGCCTGCACGAATACCTCGAGCGCGCTGACCTCAAGGCCCGTACCAGCCGCACCCTGCATGACCACGACTCATTGTTTGCCTGTATTCAGCAGGTGCGCGAGCAGGGCTGGTGCGTGGTGGACCAGGAGCTGGAGCAGGGCCTGCGTTCGATCGCCGTGCCGATCTACGATGCTTCCGGGCAGGTGCTGGCGGCGCTGAATGTCAGCACCCATGTGGGCCGGGTCAGCCGCACGGAGCTGGAGCAGCGCTTTTTGCCGATCTTGCTGGCGGCCAGCCGCGACCTGTGCCATCAGCTGTTTGGTTGAGGCATAACCCTTGTAGGAGATCACCCAGCCCTTCGGGCTGCGCTGTCGCGCAGAGAACTGGTCTCGCAGATGCGCCACGGTCTCGTGGGAAGCGGCCTTGTGTCGCGATGGGGCGCGAAGCGGCCCCAAGGTCTCGGCCTCATACAAAATTGCCGGGGCTGCTGCGCAGCCCATCTCGACCGGACGGCGCCCCGGCAAGGCCGCTTCCCACAGGGACCGTGTTAAATCAATGAGTTGCGGTTTGTTCTATGAAAGCTGGCTTGCCAGCGATGAGGCCCTGACAGGCGCAGCAAAAGAGATGGCCTGCACCATGATCGGACACGCCGCCACTTTCCTGTTCGATAAACGCACAATGTCGTTTGCGACGAATTGCGCAGCCCACGCCCGCTGATTAATGTCTTTCGCACAAGTCGGCTTTGCCGACCCAGACAATAACAACAGGGCCACAAAGGGCACCCCCATGACTACCCGCACACTCCCGCTGCATTCCGGCTGACCAAGGCCACCGCATCCTCAGACATTTCCCGTTCCTGCGCCTGAGCCGTACGCAGTAGCCTGCCTGTGCCTTCCATCCGGATAACAACAATGAACAAACCGCAATCCACCGTCGGCAACTGCCTCGACGTCCAGTCGTTCATCAACGACCAGCCGCTGTCCCGCTACCAGTGGCGGGTGGTGATCCTGTGTTTTCTGATAGTCTTCCTCGATGGCCTGGACACCGCAGCCATGGGCTTCATCGCCCCGGCACTGTCCCAGGAGTGGGGCATCGACCGCGCAAGCCTGGGCCCGGTGATGAGCGCCGCGCTGATCGGCATGGTGTTCGGCGCCCTGGGCTCCGGCCCGCTGGCCGACCGCTTCGGGCGCAAAGGTGTGCTGGTGGGTGCGGTGCTGGTATTCGGCGGCTTCAGCCTGGCCTCGGCCTACGCCACCAACGTCGACCAGTTGCTGGTGCTGCGCTTTCTGACCGGCCTGGGCCTGGGCGCCGGCATGCCCAATGCCACCACGCTGCTGTCTGAATACACCCCCGAGCGTCTCAAGTCGCTGCTGGTGACCAGCATGTTCTGCGGCTTCAACCTAGGGATGGCCGGCGGCGGCTTCATTTCCGCCAAGCTGATCCCGGCCTACGGCTGGCACAGCCTGTTGGTGATCGGCGGGGTGTTGCCGCTGCTGCTGGCGGTGGTGCTGCTGGCCTGGTTGCCGGAGTCGGCGCGCTTTCTGGTGGTGCGCAACCGCGGTACCGACAAGGTACGCAAAACCCTGGCCCCGATCGCCCCGGCAGTGGTGGCCCAGGCGTCGAGCTTCAGCGTGCCGGAGCAAAAGGCCGTGGCTGCGCGCAATGTGTTCGCGGTGATCTTCTCCGGCACCTTCGGGCTGGGCACCGTGCTGCTGTGGCTGACCTACTTCATGGGCCTGGTGATCGTCTACCTGCTGACCAGCTGGTTGCCGACCCTGATGCGCGACAGTGGCGCGAGCATGGAGCAGGCGGCGTTCATCGGCGCGCTGTTCCAGTTTGGCGGGGTGCTCAGCGCGGTGGCGGTGGGCTGGGCGATGGACCGTTTCAACCCGCACAAGGTGATCGGCATCTTCTACCTGCTGGCTGGGGTATTCGCCTACGCAGTGGGGCAGAGCCTGGGTAACATCACCGTGCTGGCGACCCTGGTGCTGGTGGCGGGCATGTGCGTCAACGGCGCGCAATCGGCCATGCCGTCGCTGGCGGCGCGTTTCTACCCGACCCAGGCGCGCGCTACCGGGGTGTCGTGGATGCTCGGCATCGGCCGCTTCGGTGCCATTCTCGGGGCCTGGAGCGGGGCTACCCTGCTGGGGCTGGGCTGGAACTTCGAGCAAGTGCTGACTGCACTGCTGGTACCGGCGGCGCTGGCCACGGTCGGGGTGGTGGTGAAAGGCCTGGTGAGCCACGCCGACGCCACCTGATCTCCATGTGGTGGCGCGATCCCCTGTAGGAGTGGCCTTGTGTCGCGAAAGGGCTGCAGAGCAGCCCCGGCGATTTTGCATGAGGTCAAGATCCTGGGGCTGCTGCGCAGCCCTTTCGCGACACAAGGCCGCTCCTACAGTGGGGCGTTCGCATAGATGGATAGCAGGGCAACAAACGGTTCGATAATCGCACAAAAGTGCGATTATCGGATTGTATGAACCCTGCCAGGCTCCTTAATCTGAGCTCATCGCAGCGACGCATCGGCCCGCTGCTCACCGACCGACTCGTCCTGACCAGGAGTCTCCAATGGCAGCAATCCTCTCGCTTCACGAGGCTGTGAAGCAGTTCATCCAGGATGGCGACACCGTCGCCCTCGAAGGCTTCACCCACCTGATCCCGACCGCCGCCGGTCACGAGATCATCCGCCAGGGCAAGCGCGACCTCACACTGGTACGCATGACCCCGGACCTGATCTACGACCAACTGATCGGTGCAGGTTGTGCGCGCAAGCTGATCTTCTCCTGGGGCGGCAACCCCGGTGTCGGCTCGTTGCACCGCCTGCGTGACGCGGTGGAAAAACAGTGGCCGCAGCCCCTGGAAATCGAAGAACACAGCCACGCCGACCTGGCCAACGCCTATGTGGCCGGCGCGTCCGGCCTGCCGTTCGCGGTGCTGCGCGCTTATGCCGGCTCCGACCTGCCCAAGGTCAACCCGCTGATCAAGAGCGTCACCTGCCCGTTCACCGGCGAAGTGCTCGCCGCAGTGCCGTCGGTACGCCCGGACGTGACCGTGATCCACGCACAAAAGGCCGACCGCAAGGGCAATGTGCTGCTGTGGGGCATCCTTGGCGTGCAGAAGGAAGCCGCCCTGGCCGCCAAGCGCTGCATCGTCACCGTCGAAGAGATCGTCGATGACCTGAACGCACCGATGAACGCCTGCGTGCTGCCGACCTGGGCCCTGAGCGCGGTGTGCCTGGTGCCAGGCGGCGCCCACCCGTCCTACGCCCATGGCTACTACGAACGCGACAACCGCTTCTACCAGGCCTGGGACCCGATTGCCCGCAACCGCGAGTCGTTCACTGCTTGGATCGACACCTACATCCGTGGCACCGCCGATTTCAACGAATTCCAGGCCAAGCTGGCCAGCACCGCGGAGGCCGCGCAATGAGCTACTCCACTTCCGAAATGATGACCGTCGCCGCCGCCCGCCGGCTGCGCAACGGTGCCGTGTGCTTCGTCGGCATCGGCCTGCCGTCCAAGGCTGCCAACCTGGCACGCCTGACCTCGTCGCCCGATGTGGTGCTGATCTACGAGTCCGGCCCGATCGGTGCCAAGCCGAGCGTGCTGCCGCTGTCCATCGGTGACGGCGAACTGGCCGAGACCGCCGACACCGTGGTGCCGACCGGCGAGATTTTCCGTTACTGGCTGCAGGGCGGGCGCATCGACGTGGGCTTCCTGGGTGCTGCCCAGGTGGACCGCTTCGGCAACATCAACACCACCGTGGTGGGCGATTACTTCGCGCCCAAGACCCGCCTGCCGGGTGCCGGTGGCGCGCCGGAAATCGCCGGTTCCGCCAAGCAGGTGCTGATCATCCTCAAGCAGTCGCCGCGTGCTTTCGTCGACAAGCTCGACTTCATCACCTCGGTCGGCCATGGCGAAGGCGGCGATTCGCGCAAGCGCCTCGGCCTGCCCGGTGAAGGCCCGGTGGGCATCATCACCGACCTGTGCATCATGGAGCCGGAAGCCGGCACCCATGAGTTCGTGGTGACGTCGATCCACCCGGGTGTGAGCCGCGAGCAAATCGTCGCAGCCACCGGCTGGGCGATCCGCTTCGCCGACGACGTGCAGCAAACCACGGCCCCGAGCGAGGTCGAGCTGACCGCCCTGCGCGACCTCGAAGCCCGCACCGCTGCAGCCCACGGGCAAGTGGCAGGAGAAGCCTGATGCGCGACGTATTCATCTGCGATGCCATCCGCACCCCCATCGGCCGCTTTGGTGGCGCCTTGGCCGGCGTGCGGGCCGATGACCTGGCGGCGGTGCCGCTCAAGGCGCTGATCGCGCGTAACCCGGGCGTGCAGTGGGGCCAGCTGGACGAGGTGTTCTTTGGCTGCGCCAACCAGGCCGGTGAAGACAACCGCAACGTCGCGCGCATGGCCCTGCTGCTGGCCGGCCTGCCCGAGAGCATCCCCGGTGTGACCCTCAACCGCCTGTGCGCCTCGGGCATGGACGCCATCGGCACCGCGTTCCGCGCCATTGCCAGCGGCGAAATGGAGCTGGCGATTGCCGGCGGC
Organism: Pseudomonas fakonensis; assembly: GCF_019139895.1. Lineage (GTDB taxonomy): Bacteria > Pseudomonadota > Gammaproteobacteria > Pseudomonadales > Pseudomonadaceae > Aquipseudomonas > Aquipseudomonas fakonensis. The sequence continues at coordinate 1,153,532 of NZ_CP077076.1, forward strand.
GTCGAGTCGATGTCCCGCGCGCCGTTCGTCATGGGCAAGGCCGAGAGCGGTTATTCGCGCAACATGAAGCTTGAGGACACCACCATTGGCTGGCGCTTCATCAACCCGCTGATGAAGAGCCAGTACGGCGTCGACTCAATGCCCGAGACCGCAGACAACGTGGCCGACGACTATAAAGTGTCGCGCGCCGACCAGGACGCCTTCGCCGTGCGCAGCCAGCAGAAGGCCGCAGCGGCCCAGGCGGCGGGCTTCTTCGCCGAAGAGATCGTGCCGGTGCGTATCGCCCACAAGAAGGGCGAGACCCTGGTCGAACAGGACGAACACCTGCGCCCGGACACCAGCCTGGAAGCGCTGGCCAAGCTCAAGCCGGTCAACGGCCCGGACAAGACCGTCACCGCCGGCAACGCCTCGGGCGTCAACGACGGCGCCGCAGCACTGATTCTGGCCTCGGCAGAGGCGGTGAAAAAGCACGGCCTGACCCCGCGTGCCCGGGTACTGGGCATGGCCAGCGCCGGTGTGGCGCCACGGGTGATGGGCATCGGCCCGGTGCCTGCGGTGCGCAAGCTGACCGAGCGCCTGGGCGTGGCGGTGAGCGATTTCGATGTGATCGAGCTCAACGAAGCCTTCGCCAGCCAGGGCCTGGCGGTGTTGCGCGAGCTGGGTGTGGCCGATGATGCGCCGCAGGTGAACCCCAACGGCGGTGCCATCGCCCTTGGCCACCCGCTGGGCATGAGCGGCGCGCGCCTGGTGCTGACGGCGCTGCACCAGCTGGAGAAAACTGGCGGGCGTAAAGGCCTGGCAACCATGTGCGTGGGCGTTGGGCAGGGCTTGGCGTTGGCCATCGAGCGGGTTTGACCTGTAACGCCTGTTAACCTGTAGGAGCCGGCTTGCCGGCGATAGGGCCCGGCCTGCCTGAATGTGCCGGGGCTGCCGGCCTCATCGCTGGCAAGCTAGCTCCTACAGGCCAGCCCCCCAAGCGGAACGAGTGTGTTACTAGGTATGTCTAGACTTACCTAGGACCCTCCAGGAGCAAACCCACCATGACTTCCAGCTATTACACCGGCGAAGAACGCAGCAAACGCATCTTCGCCATCGTCGGTGCCTCATCGGGCAACCTGGTGGAATGGTTCGACTTCTACGTCTATGCCTTCTGCGCCATCTACTTCGCCCCGGCGTTCTTCCCCTCCGACGACCCCACCGTGCAGTTGCTCAACACCGCCGGTGTATTCGCCGCAGGCTTTCTGATGCGCCCGATCGGCGGCTGGATCTTCGGCCGCCTGGCCGACCGCCACGGGCGCAAGAACTCGCTGATGATCTCGGTGCTGATGATGTGTTTCGGCTCGCTGATGATCGCCTGCCTGCCGACTTACTCGAGCATCGGCACCCTGGCCCCGGCGCTGCTGTTGCTGGCGCGGCTGATCCAGGGCCTGTCGGTGGGTGGAGAGTACGGCACCACCGCCACCTACATGAGCGAGGTGGCCCTGCGTGGCCAGCGCGGCTTCTTTGCCTCGTTCCAGTACGTGACCCTGATCGGCGGCCAGTTGCTGGCGGTGCTGGTGGTGGTGATCCTGCAGCAGTTGCTGACTGAAGACGAACTGCGCGCCTGGGGTTGGCGCATTCCGTTCGTGGTCGGCGCCATCGCCGCGTTGATTTCGCTGATGCTGCGCCGTTCGCTGCACGAGACCAGCAGCGCCGAAACCCGCAAGGACAAGGACGCCGGCAGCATCAAGGGGCTGTTCCGCAACCACGCTGCGGCGTTCATCACCGTGCTGGGCTACACCGCCGGCGGTTCGCTGATTTTCTACACCTTCACCACCTACATGCAGAAGTACCTGGTGAACACTGCCGGCATGAACGCCAAGAGCGCCAGTTTCGTGATGACCGGGGCGCTGTTCCTGTTCATGATTCTGCAGCCGGTGTTCGGCATGCTCTCCGACCGCATTGGCCGGCGTAACTCGATGCTGTTGTTCGGCGCCCTGGGTACGCTGTTCACCGTGCCGCTGCTGATGGCGCTGAAAACCGTGACCAGCCCGTTCATGGCCTTCGTGCTGGTGAGCCTGGCGCTGTGCATCGTCAGTTTCTACACCTCGATCAGCGGCCTGGTGAAGGCCGAGATGTTCCCGCCGCAGGTGCGCGCGCTGGGCGTGGGCCTGGCCTACGCGGTGGCCAACGCGGCCTTTGGCGGTTCGGCCGAGTACGTGGCCCTGGGCCTGAAGACCCTGGGTATGGAGAACACCTTCTACTGGTACGTGACGGCGATGATGGCGATTGCCTTCCTGTTCAGCCTGCGCCTGCCGAAACAGGCCGAGTACCTGCACCATGACCATTAAGGACGTTGCATGAGCAACCAACTGTTCGACGCCTACTTCACCGCGCCCGCCATGCGCGAGGTGTTCTGCGACCGCGGCCGGTTGCAGGGCATGCTCGACTTCGAAGCAGCCCTGGCCCGCGCCGAGGCCGCTGCCGGGCTGGTGCCGCATAGCGCGGTGGCGGCCATCGAGGCGGCCTGCAAGGCCGAACGTTATGACGCCGGCGCCCTGGCCACGGCCATCGCCACGGCCGGCAACTCGGCGATCCCGCTGGTCAAGGCGCTGGGCATGGTGATTGCCAGCGGTGTGCCCGAGGCCGAGCGCTACGTGCACCTGGGCGCCACCAGCCAGGACGCCATGGACACCGGGTTGGTGCTGCAACTGCGCGATGCCCTGGGGCTGATCGAAGGTGCCCTCGGCAAGTTGGCCGACAGCCTGGCCCGCCAGGCCCTGCAGCATGCCGACACGCCAATGGTGGGGCGCACCTGGTTGCAGCATGCAACCCCGGTGACCCTGGGCATGAAGCTGGCCGGCATGCTCGGCGCGCTGACCCGCCACCGCGAACGCCTGAAAGAGCTGCGCCCACGGCTGCTGGTGCTGCAGTTCGGCGGTGCTTCGGGCAGCCTGGCGGCCCTGGGCAGCAAGGCGCTGCCGGTGGCCGAGGCGCTGGCCGAACAACTCAAACTGAGCCTGCCCGAGCAGCCCTGGCACACCCAGCGTGACCGCCTGGTGGAATTCGCCTCGGTGCTGGGCATGGTCGCCGGCAGCCTGGGCAAGTTCGGTCGCGATGTCAGCCTGCTGATGCAGACCGAAGCCGCTGAGCTGTTCGAGCCGTCGGCGCCGGGCAAGGGTGGCTCCTCGACCATGCCGCACAAGCGCAACCCGGTGGGCGCGGCGGTGCTGATCGGCGCCGCCACCCGTGTGCCGGGGCTGGTGTCGACGCTGTTTGCCGCCATGCCCCAGGAGCACGAACGCAGCCTGGGCCTGTGGCACGCCGAGTGGGAAACCCTGCCGGAGATCTGCTGCCTGGTTTCGGGTGCGCTGCACCAGGCACAACTGATCGCCGATGGCATGCAGGTGGATGCCGAACGCATGCGCCGCAACCTCGACCTGACCCAGGGCCTGGTGCTGGCGGAAGCGGTGAGCATCGTGCTGGCCCAGCGCCTGGGCCGAGATCGCGCCCACCATTTGCTCGAGCAATGCTGCCAGCGCGCGGTGGCCGAACAACGCCACCTGCGCGCGGTGCTGGGGGACGAGCCGCAGGTCAGTGCCGAACTGACCGGCGAAGAACTCGACCGCCTGCTCGACCCTGCCCATTACCTCGGCCAGGCCCGCGTCTGGGTGGCGCGCGCCGTGGCTGAACATCAACGTTTCACTGCTTGAAGGAGACCGCTGTGGCGCACTTGCAACTGGCCGATGGCGTATTGAACTACCAACTCGATGGCCCGGCCGATGCACCCGTGCTGGTGCTGTCCAACTCCCTGGGCACCGACCTGGGCATGTGGGATGCGCAAGTCCCGGCCTGGAGCGAGCACTTTCGCGTACTGCGCTACGACACCCGCGGCCATGGCGCCTCGCTGGTCACCGCTGGCCCGTACCGCATCGAACAGCTGGGCCAGGACGTGCTGGCGCTGCTCGATGCCCTGGATATCGAACACGCGCACTTTGTCGGCCTGTCCATGGGCGGCCTGATCGGCCAATGGCTGGGCATCAATGCCGGCCACCGGCTGCACAGCCTGACCCTGTGCAACACCGCCGCCAAGATTGCCAACGATGAGGTGTGGAACACCCGCATCGACACCGTGCTAAAGGGTGGCCAGCAGGCCATGGCGGATTTGCGTGATGCCTCCATCGCCCGCTGGTTTACCCCAGCCTTCGCCCAGGCCCAACCCGCCGAAGCCCAGCGCATCTGCCAGATGCTGGCGCAAACCCGCCCTGAAGGTTACGCCGCCAACTGCGCGGCGGTGCGTGATGCCGACTACCGCGAGCAGTTGGCAAGCATCCAGGTGCCGACGCTGATCGTCGCCGGTACCGCGGATGTGGTCACCACCCCCGAGCATGGCCGCTTCATGCAAAGCCGCATCATCAACGCGACCTATGCCGAATTCCCGGCGGCGCACCTGTCCAACGTCGAAATCGGTGCGGCCTTCACCAGCCGTGTGCTCGACTTTTTGCTGGCCCGCTGAGGAACCTGCCCATGGATGAGAAACAACGTTACGACGCCGGCATGCAGGTACGCCGCGCGGTGCTCGGCGATGCCCACGTGGACCGCAGCCTGGAGAAGCTCAACGATTTCAACGGCGAGTTCCAGGAGATGATCACCCGGCACGCCTGGGGTGATATCTGGACCCGCCCGGGCCTGCCCCGGCACACCCGCAGCCTGATCACCATCGCCATGCTGATCGGCATGAACCGCAATGATGAGCTCAAGCTGCACCTGCGCGCGGCGGCCAACAACGGCGTGACCCGTGACGAGATCAAGGAAGTGCTGATGCAGAGCGCGATCTATTGCGGCATTCCGGCGGCCAACGCCACCTTCCACCTGGCCGAGTCGGTGTGGGACGAGCTGGGGGTTGAGTCGCGACAGTAACCGGCTGTTCGATTCTCCTGTAGGAGCCGGCTTGCCGGCGATGAGGCCAGATCAGGCAATGCAGTTGCCAGCCCGGGCCTTATCGCCGGCAAGCCGGCTCCTACAGGGGTTATGCGTTGGCCTTGCGCTCGCGCAGCGCCACCGGCCCGGCATTGGCCTCCACAGCCTTTTTCAGCTCGCCGCACAGCCCGAGCATGAACGCCAGCTCCGCCACCACGAACAGCGGCCCGACGATCAGCCCGCTGACATCGTCGACGAACGCCGGCTTGCGCCCTTCGTACCAGTGGCCGACGAACTGGATGATCCAGCCCACCACGAACGCCCCCAGACCGGCACTCAGCCACAGCCCGGTGCCTTGCACCGCCAGCGCCTGCCCGGCCCACAGGCACAGGCCCAGCAGCAGCCCCATGACCAGCCCGAAGCGGGTGTCCAGGCGCAGGTAGAACCACACCGACCAGCCCGCCAGCAGCAGCGCCGGCGACAGCCAGATACCCGCCAGCTCCCAGCCGGGGCGTGACAGCAGGATGCTCACCGCCAGCACGATCAGCGGAATGCCGACAAAATGCGTGGCGATGTTGCGTGGGTCGCGGTGGTAGGTGGCGTATTGACTCAGGTGTTCGACGAGGTTTTTCATTGTTGTTCCTCCATCAGGGGTAGGCCCAGCTTGCCCCGTCCATTCGTTGCGGTCTGTCGCCTGGGCGACAGAGTGCGTAAGCGAGGTGCCATGCTCGACCTGCGTCCCCAACTGCTGCACGGCCAGTGGTTCCGGCAATTGCCCGATGCGGTTCAGGATAGCCTGCTGGCTTTGGCCCGGGTGCGCGAACTGGTGGCCGGGCAGTGCCTGTTTCAGCGTGGTGATGCGCCCTGCGGGTTGTATGCGGTGCTCGAGGGGGCGATGCGCGTGGGTGCGGTCAGCAGCGAGGGCAAGGAGGCGTTGCTGACTTTGGTGGAGGCGCCGCACTGGTTCGGCGAGATCAGCCTGTTCGATGGCCAGCCGCGCACCCACGATGCGTTTGCCGAGGGGCCTACACGGTTGGTATGGATCCCCCAGGCGGCGCTGCTGCAGTGGCTGGAGCAACAGCCGCAATACTGGCGCGAGCTGGCCTTGTTGATGAGCCACAAGCTGCGCTGGGTGTTCGTTGCCCTGGAGCAGCAAAGCCTGCTGGCCGCAGCCCCCCGGGTGGCGCACCGGTTGTTGCAGATCGCCGACGGCTACGGCGAGCGCGATGTCGCCCAGTGGCGTTTGCAGCTGTCGCAAGAGCAGTTGGCGCTGATGCTGTCGCTGTCGCGCCAGACCATCAACCAGATCTTGAAGAACCTCGAGCAGGCCGGCGTGGTGCGCCTGGGCTATGGCGAGGTGGAGATTGTCGATGCGCAGCGTTTGCGGGCGCTGGCGCAGCATCCAGGTTGACCAGGGTGTCGATCATCGCCCGCGCTGCCGGGGATAGCCGGTAGCCGCTGCGGCTGACGATGCCGCAACGCACGCTCAGCACCTCCAGCCCCGGCGGCAGGTTGCGCCAGTGCAGGCGCACCAGCTGGCCGGCGGCCAGGTCTTCGGCCACCGCTTCCTCGCTGGCGCTGCCGATGGCATCGCTGGCCAGCACCACGCTGCGCAGCACCGCCAGGTGTTCGGTTTGCAGGTGCGGGGTGAAGTCGCTGCGCCCGCTGAGGTTGGCCAGGCGCTTGCGCACGCCGGGGGCGAGCAGGGCGCAGGCCAGCGGGTAGCTGAACAGGTCGTTGGTCGACAGGCTGTCCTTGGCCAGCAGCGGGTGGCCGGGGCGGCAGAAGAACAGCCCCGGGCGCGGGTTGAGCGGCTCGGTGTGAAAGTTCGGGTCGGCCTCGAACGGGCGGATGTCGTCGACGAAAAATTCGATCTGCTCGCGGCGCAGGGCCTGGCCCAGTTGCTCGGCGTTGTCCACCCGCAGCGCGGTGCGGATGCCGGGGTGGCTGGCGATGAAGCGTTGCAGGGCTTCGGGCACCAGGCGCACGGCCAGGGCCGGGCCGCTGCCGAAGTGCAGTTCGCCGGCGTCGAGCTTGGTCATCTGCAGCACTTCGTTGTTCAACTGGGCGGCGCCTTGTACCAGGCGGCGGGCGTGTTGCAGCACCACCTGGCCTTCGGGGGTGGGCGGCAGGGCCTTGTTGGCACGGTCGACCAGAGTGCAGCCGAAGGCCTGTTCGAGGTTCTGGATGGCGCGGCTGAAGGCCGGCTGGGTGATGCCCATGGCTTCGGCGGCGCGGACGAAACTGCGGTATTCGGTGAGGGCGATGAAGTAGCGCAGTTGGCGGAGGTCCATGCTCGGGCTCTGGTGCGGGGGCAGGGCTCGGTTTTAGCTTTTGTCACATATAGCGTCAAAGAATGTTATTTGATTTGTATATTCCATTTTGATTTATATAGCTGGTCTTTGTAGGAGCCGGCTTGCCGGCGATGAGGTCGGTGCAGGCCGCAGCATCTCGATTGCCTGTATTGGCCCTATCGCCGGCAAGCCGGCTCCTACAGGTACGGCACAGGCCTGAATGGCATGAGGTCCCTGTGGGAGCGGGCTTGCCCGCGAAGAGGCCGGGCCTGCTAGAGCAGGTTCAGCGGATAACTCACGATCACCCGATTTTCATCGAAGGCATTGGTGCTGAAGTCCCGGCGCATGGTGGAGTTACGCCACTTCAGCGACAGGTCTTTGAAAGTCCCCGACTGCACCACGTAGGCAAGCTCGGTCTCCCGCGCCCATTCCTTGCCATCGTTCACCGCGCTGGTGTGCACGTTGTCGCCCTTGATGTAGCGGTTCATCAGGGTCAGCCCGGGAATGCCGACGGTGACGAAGTTGAAGTCATGCCGGATCTGCCAGGAACGCTCCTTGGCGTTGTCGAAGCTGGCGTTGTAGCTGTCGTTGGCCAGGGTGCCGCCGCTGGTGCCGTTGACCCGCATCCAGGCGTCATCGCCGCTGACCTTCTGCAAACCCACGTAGAAGGTGTGGCCCTGGTAGCGTGCCGAGAGCATGGCCGAGGCGGTGCGGTTGTCCAGCTCGCCTGCGCGTTCGCTGCCGTCTTCCTTGCCGATGAAGTAGCCCAGGTTGGCGCCCAGGGTCCAGTCGCCGAGCGGCTGGCTGTGCACCAGGTTGAGGTACTGCTGGCGGTAGATGTCTTTGAGTTGCGCATCCCACAGGCCGAGCATGGTGCGCTTGTCGTTGAAGGTGTATTCGCCGCCGGCGAAGTTGAAGCGGTCGGAAGTAATGCCAGCGCGGCCCTGCATGAACATGTCTTCCATGCTGGCGTCGTTGCGCGGGCTGTTGCCGCGGAACTGGCCGGCATACACGGTCAGGCCGTCGATTTCCTTGGAGGTGAGCTGGCCACCGCGGAAGGTCTGCGGCAGCGAGCGGCCATCGTCCGAACGCAGGATGGGCAGCACCGGCATCCATTCGCCGACTTTCAGTTCGGTTTGCGACAGGCGCGCCTTGAGGGCTACGCCCAGGCGGCCGAAGTCGTCGGCCGGGCGGCCGTCGTCGTGTACCGGCAGCAGGTGGGTGCCGGCCGTGCCTTTGCCGCCGTCGAGCTTGACCGAGTACAGGCCCAGTACATCCACGCCAAAGCCGACGGTGCCCTGGGTGAAGCCGGAGCGGGCGTCGAGGATGAAGCTTTGGGTCCACTCTTCGGCCTTGCCCTGGGGGTTGGCCGGGTCGACGAAGTTGCGGTTGATGTAGAAGTTGCGCAGGTTGATGCTGGCCTTGGCGTCCTCGAAGAAACCGCTTTCGGCGGCCAGGGCGGGCAGGGCGCAGGACATGGCCAACAGGCCGGGCAGCAGCTGGCGTGCGGGATGCAAAGTGCTCATGGGTGTGGACTCTTGTTTTTATTGGGCGAGCCGGTGCGCTGCGGGTGCGGGCCGCAGGGGCAGGGCGCTTTTTGTGAGAACTTGTGCAACGTTGCGTGGGCGATGGTGCGGGGCAGGGCGGGGGCGAGGCAATTCGTCGCAAGCGGAATGGGGCGATTATCGAACGCAATGTTCTGAGGCCTGGCATCTAGCTTTGTAGGAGCGGCCTTGTGTCGCGAAAGGGCTGCTCAGCAGCCCCAAGATCTGAGTATTCATACCGAATTGCCGGGGCCGCTTTGCGGCCCTTTCGCGACACAAGGCCGCTCCTACAGGGGGCGGAGTTCGCTGGCCACAAAAAAGCCCACCGCGAGGGTGGGCTTGTTGCTGGCGTTCGTTCGATCAGCCCTTGGGTTGTTCGATCGACGCCTGCTGCTGGGTCTGCTCGTACCAGCCACCGCCGAGGGCCTTGTACAGGTTGACCTCGCTGACCAGTTGCGACAGGCGGTCGCTGATCAGCGACTGCTGGGCGCTGAACAGGTTGCGCTGGGCGTCGAGGAAGGTCAGGTTGCTGTCGATACCGATGCGGTAGCGGCGCTCGGCCAGGCGGTAGTAGTCCTGGTTGGCGGCCACCAGGTCACGCTGGGCCTGCAACTGCTCTTCGAACGTCTTGCGTGCGGCCAGGCCATCGGCGACTTCCTGGAAGGCGGTCTGGATGGTCTTTTCGTACTTGGCGACGTTGATGTCCTTCTGGATTTTCGAGTAGTCCAGGCTGGCCTTCAGGCTGCCGGCGTTGAAGATCGGCAGGTTGATCTGCGGTTGGAACAGCCAGGTGCCCGAACCGCCCTTGAACAGCCCGCCCATGGTCGGGCTCAAGGTGCCGGCATTGGCGGTCAGGCTGATGCTTGGGAAGAACGCTGCGCGGGCGGCGCCGATATTGGCGTTGGCGGCCTTGAGCAGGTGCTCGGCTTCCTGGATGTCCGGGCGGCGTTGCAGCAGCTCGGACGGCAGGCCCGCCGGCACTTCGGCCAGTTGGTCAGCGTCGAGCTTGAGCGGTGCCGGCAGGTTGCCGACACCGGTACCCACCAGCACGGTCAGGCTGTTCAGGTCCTGGGCGACCAGGCGCTGGTACTGCGACAGCTTGACCCGCGCGCCTTCTACTGCAGTGCGCGCCTGGCTCAGGTCCAGGGCCGACGCCACACCCACCTCGTTGCTGCGGCGGGTGAGGTTGTAGCTTTCTTCGTAGGTTTTCAGCGTTTCTTCGGTCAGCTTCAGCAGCGCCTGGTCGGCCTGCCAGGTGTAGTAGGCGTTGGCCACGCTGGCCACCAGGCTGATTTGCGTGGAGCGACGCGCCTGCTCGCTGGACAGGTAGGTTTCCAGGGCTTGCTGGCTGAGGCTGCGCACCCGGCCGAACAGGTCCAGCTCATAGGCGCTGACGCCCAGGGTGGCCGAGTACTGGCTGGTGATGTTGGCTTCGCCGGTTTGCGACAGGTCGGCCGGCACCCGCTGGCGGCTGCCGCTGCCGGTGGCCGAAACCGCCGGGTACAGGTCGGCGCGCTGGATGCGGTACTGGGCGCGGTAGGCGTCGATGTTCAACGCTGCCACGCGCAGGTCGCGGTTGTTCTCCAGCGAGCTCTGGATCAGTTGCTGCAGCGCCGGGTCGTGGAAGAACTGGCGCCAGCCCTGCTCGGCGGCGGCGACGTTGGCCGACTCGGTCGGCGAGTACGCAGGGCCCTGGGGCCACTGCGCAGCCACCGGCGCTTCAGGCGCCTGGTAGTCGGGGATCAGCGAGCAACCGCCGAGAATGAAGGCGGTAACCGCCAGGGACAACAAAGACTTGGTCATTGCCCAGCCTCATAACGTGGAGTTTCAGGAGTTTCTTTCGGTTCGTGCTCTTTGCTGCCGAACAGCGACGACACGGCGACGAAGAACAGCGGTACCCAGAAGATGGCAAGTACGGTGGCGCTGATCATGCCGCCGATCACGCCGGTACCAATGGCGTGCTGGCTGCCGGCACCGGCGCCGCTGGCGATGGTCAACGGTACCACGCCGAGGATGAACGCCAGGGAGGTCATGATGATCGGGCGCAGACGCATGCGGCAGGCCTCGATGGCCGCGTCGTACAGGCTGCGGCCCTGCTCGTGCAGCTCTTTGGCGAACTCGACGATCAGGATGGCGTTTTTCGCCGCCAAACCGATGGTGGTGAGCAAGCCGACCAGGAAGTACACGTCGTTGGACAGCCCGCGCAGGCTGGTGGCGAGCAGTGCACCGATGATACCCAGCGGTACTACCAGCACGACCGCGATCGGGATCGACCAGCTTTCGTACAGCGCTGCCAGGCACAGGAACACGAACAGTACCGAGAGGGCGAACAGCGCCGGCATTTGCGAGCCGGAGAGTTTTTCCTCGTAGGACATGCCGGTCCAGGAGTAGCCGATGCCCGCAGGCAGTTCGCCGACGATACGCTCGACCTCGGCCATGGCTTCACCGGTACTGTAGCCCGGGGCTGGCGCACCGAGGATTTCCATCGCCTCTACGCCGTTGTAGCGCGAAAGCTTTGGCGAGCCGTAAGTCCATTCACCCTTGGCGAACGAGGAGAACGGCACCATTTCGCCGGCGCCATTGCGCACGTACCACTTCTGCAGGTCTTCAGGGCTCATCCGCGAGTTGGGTTGCCCCTGGATGTACACCTTCTTGACCCGGCCACGGTCGATGAAGTCGTTGACGTAGCTGGCACCCAGGGCGATCGACAGGGTGTTGTTGATGTCGGCGATGGTCACGCCCAGAGCGCTGGCACGTTCGTCATCGATGGTCAGCTGGTACTGCGGCTCATCGTTCAGGCCGTTCGGGCGCACGGCGCTGAGGATCTTGCTTTGTGCGGCAAGCCCAAGGAACTGGTTGCGCGCTTCCATCAGCTTGGCGTGGCCGACACCGCCACGGTCCTGCAGGAACACGTCGAAGCCGGTGGCGTTACCCAGCTCCAGTACCGCAGGCGGGGCGAAGGCGAACACCATGGCGTCGCGGAAGGTGAAGAAGTGCTGCTGGGCGCGCTGCGCCAGGGCGAACACGCTGTTCTCCTTGGAGCGTTCACCCCACGGCTTGAGCATGATGAAGGCCATACCCGAGCTCTGCCCGCGACCGGCGAAGTTGAAACCGTTGACGGTGAACACCGACGACACGGTGTCGGATTCTTCCTTGAGCAGATACTCGCGCATCTGGTCGACCACCACCTGGGTGCGTTCGGCACTGGAACCGGCCGGGGTCTGCACCTGGGCGAACAGTACGCCCTGGTCTTCTTCAGGCAGGAACGCGGTGGGGATGCGGGCGAACAGCCAGATCATGCCGACCACGATCAGTGCGTAGGCCAGCAGGAACGGCACCTTGTTGCGCAAGATGGTGCCGACGCTGCGCTCGTAACCTTGCACGCTCTTGTCGAAGTTGCGGTTGAACCAGCCGAAGAAGCCGCGCTTGGCCACATGGTGCTCGCCCTTTTTCAACGGCTTGAGCATGGTGGCGCACAGCGCCGGGGTGAAGATCAGCGCGACCAGTACCGACAGGCCCATGGCCGAGACGATGGTGATCGAGAACTGGCGGTAGATCACACCGGTGGAGCCACCGAAGAAGGCCATCGGCAGCAGTACCGCCGAAAGCACCAGGGCGATACCCACCAGGGCCCCCTGGATCTGCCCCATGGAGCGCTTGGTGGCCTCCTTGGGCGGTAGCCCCTCTTCGGACATCACCCGCTCGACGTTCTCCACCACGACGATGGCATCGTCCACCAGCAAGCCGATGGCCAGCACCATGGCGAACATGGTCAGGGTATTGATGCTGAAGCCTGCGGCGGCAAGGATGCCGAAGGTCCCCAGCAATACCACCGGTACGGTCATGGTGGTGATGATGGTGGCGCGGAAGTTCTGCAGGAACAGGTACATCACCAGGAACACCAGTACCACGGCTTCGATCAGGGTGTGGATTACCCCGCTGATCGATTCGGTGACCACTGGGGTGGTGTCATACGGGAATACCGCTTTCACCCCTGGCGGGAAGAACGGTTCCAGGTCGCTGATGGTCTTGCGCAGGGCCTTGGCGGTGTCCAGGGCGTTGGCGCCGGTGGCCAGTTTTACCGCAAGGCCGGAGGCCGGCTTGCCGTTGAACTGGGCGCTGATGGCGTAGTTCTCGCCGCCCAGGCCAACCTGTGCCACGTCGCCCAGGCGTACCTGGGAGCCGTCGCTGTTGACCTTGAGCAGGATCTTCTGGAACTGCTCGGCGGTCTGCAGGCGGGTCTTGCCGATGATGGTTGCGTTGAGCTGGGTGCCGGGCATGGCGGGCAGGCCGCCGAGCTGGCCGGAAGACACCTGCACGTTCTGCGCGGCCACGGCGGTTTTTACGTCAACCGGGGTCAGCTGGAACTTGTTGAGCTTGGCCGGATCCAGCCAGATACGCATGGCGTACTGGGCACCGAACACCTGGAAGTCACCCACGCCCGCAGTACGCGAGATCGGGTCCTGCATGTTGGAGACGATGTAGTTGGCCAGGTCGTCCTTGGTCATGCTGCCGTCTTCGGACACCAGGCCGATCACCAGCAGGAAGTTCTTCACTGCCTTGGTCACGCGGATACCCTGCTGCTGCACTTCTTGCGGCAGCAGCGGGGTGGCCAGGTTGAGCTTGTTCTGCACCTGCACCTGGGCGGTGTCGGCGTTGGTACCCTGCTCGAAGGTGGCGGTGATGGTCATGCTGCCGTCGGAGTTGCTCTCGGACGACACGTAACGCAGGTTGTCGATACCGTTGAGCTGCTGCTCGATGACCTGCACCACGGTGTCCTGCACGGTTTGCGCCGAGGCGCCCGGGTAGGTCACGGCAATGGCGATGGCCGGCGGCGCGATGCTGGGGTACTGGTTGATCGGCAGCTTCAGGATCGACAAGGCGCCGACCAGCATGATCACCAGTGCGATCACCCAGGCGAAGATCGGGCGATCGATAAAGAACTTCGACATGGTTTACTCCGCTTTGGCGTCTGCTTTCGCTGCGCTGGCCTGATCAGGGCTGCCCGGCTTCTTGACGTTGGTGGCTTCGCTGACCTTGACCTCGGCGCCCGGGCGCACGTACTGCAGGCCTTCGGTGATCAGGCGGTCACCTGGGTTCAGGCCTTCCTCGATCAGCCAGTCGCTGCCCAGGGTACGGCTGGCCTTGAGCTGGCGCAGTTCGACCTTGTTATCCTTGTTGACCACCAGGGCGGTCGGCGCGCCTTTGAGGTCGCGGGTAACGCCCTGTTGCGGGGCCAGGATGGCGTTGGCGTTGACACCGGCTTTCAGGCGGGCGTGGACGAACATGCCTGGCAGCAGGGTGTGGTCGGGGTTGGGGAAGATCGCGCGCAGGGTGACGGAACCGGTGGTTTCGTCCACCGCCACTTCGGAGAACTCCAGGCGGCCCTGCTGCTTGAACAGGCTGCCGTCTTCCAGCACCAGTTGCACTTGCGCTGCGTTGTCGCCAGCTTTTTGCAGTTGGCCGCTTTCCAGGTCACGGCGCAGCTTGAGCAGTTCTGCGGTGGACTGGGTGACATCGACGTAGATCGGGTCGAGCTGCTGGATGGTGGCCATGGCGTTGGTCTGGCCGTTGCTCACCAGGGCGCCCTCGGTGAACGAGGAACGGCCGATGCGGCCGCTGATCGGGGCCAGCACCTTGGTGTAGCGCAGGTCGATCTGGGCGCTCTTGAGCGAAGCTTCAGCCTGCAATCGTTTGGCGTTGGCATCGTCGTACTCCTGCTTGGAGACGGCTTGCTCGTCGATCAGTTGCTTGTAGCGTTCGGCCAGCGAGCGGGTCGCCTGCAGGTTGGCCTGGGCGTTGGCCAGCGTTGCCTCGTAGACGGCCGGGTCGATCTGGTAGAGCTGCTGCCCTTCCTTGACCTCGGTGCCCTCTTTGAACAGGCGCTTGAGAATGATGCCGTTGACCTGCGGGCGAACCTCGGCCACGCGGTAGGCGGTGGTGCGCCCCGGCAGTTCCGAGGTCAGGGTGAAGGCTTGCGGTTGCAGGGTGACGACGCCGACCTGAGGAGCCTGCGCTGCAGGCGGGGCTTCTTCTTTCTTACAGCCGCTGAGCAGAGTTGCCAGGGCGACGGCGGAAACCAGAGCGGTAACAGCTGGCTTGAATTGCATGAGGATCCTCGGGTCGCTGGAGCGGGGGAGCTCAAGAATATAGTGGAAGTGTTTGGTCAGAAGAATGCTATCGAGTGGATAAATAGCTTGCTAAGGAATATACTTACATTCATGGTTGTTTGTAAATACCGCAGGCGGGTCCGGGAAGACCGCCTCTTAGTAATCAATTGTTACCGGGAGATGCCCTGAAAGAGGCGCCCCCGGCCTGAAATCCGCCCGCCCGTGATAAGCGCCGGGCGGCCTGATGAGGTTGTGCTGCCATGGTCCGTCGAACCAAAGAAGAAGCCCAGGAAACCCGCGCCCAGATCATCGAGGCTGCGGAAAGGGCCTTCTATAAACGTGGGGTTGCGCGTACCACCCTGGCCGATATCGCCGAGCTCGCGGGGGTGACTCGCGGCGCGATCTACTGGCACTTCAGCAACAAGGCGGACCTGGTGCAGGCGCTGCTCGACAGCCTGCACGAAACCCATGACCACCTGGCGCGGGCCAGTGAAAGCGAAGACGAACTGGACCCGCTCGGCTGCATGCGCAAGCTGCTGCTGCAAGTGTTCAACGAGCTGGTGCTCGACGCCCGGACCCGGCGTATCAATGAAATCCTGCATCACAAGTGCGAGTTCACCGATGACATGTGTGAGATTCGCCAGCAGCGCCAGAGCGCTGTGCTGGATTGCCACGAGGGCATCGCCCTGGCCCTGACCAACGCTGTGCGCCGCGAACAGTTGCCGGCAGACCTCGATTGCGAGCGGGCCGCGGTGGCGATGTTCGCCTACGTCGACGGCCTGATCGGGCGCTGGTTGCTGCTGCCGGACAGTTTCGATTTGCTGCGCGATGCCGAGAAGTGGGTCGACACCGGGCTGGATATGCTGCGCTTGAGCCCCGGGCTGCGCAAATGACACTTTGTGAAGGATTGTGAGGAAGTGTTGCCCACTGGTTATTAAGCGGGGATTAACAACCTTCTGTACCGGCCTCATCGCCGGCAAGCCGGCGCCTGCAGTCAAGGTGCTGGTTTGAAGGCCAGGCGGTCTGTGTGGGAAGCGGGCACCTGCAAAAGGCGCCCCGCATTCTCAGCGCCCGCGCAGTTGCCTGTCTGGCAACGCCAGCGCCGCCAGCAACCCCAGCACCGCCACCCCGGCACTGCCCAGCAACAGGTGCCTGAAGGTCTCCAGCAAGCGCGCCTGGGTCACGAGGTCCGCTTCGCCGGCTTTGAGGCTGCCCAGCAACGGGTTGCCGAGCATCTCGAACCCGCCCATTTGCAGAAATGCCAGCAGCAGGCTGGACATGCAGGCCACCCCCATTGCCCCGCCCAGCGAGCGGAACAGGTTGGTGGTGCTGGTGGCCACGCCGATATCCTTTGCTTGCACCGCGCTTTGGGTGCCCACCAGCGAGGTGGGGAACTGCAGCCCGCAGGCGATGCCGGTCAGCAGCATGAACAGCGCACTGAGCAGCCCCGCTTGCGGTGGGGTCACGGCCATGGCCGCGATGGCCAGCGGCATCAGCACGGCGCCTGCAAGTATCTGCGGCTTGTAGCGCCCGGTGCGGCTGGTCATGCGTCCGCCGGTGAAGGCGCCCAACGGCAGGCCCATGGCCAGCGGCAGCAGGTGCAGCGCCGCGCTGTCGGCGCCGGCGCCAGTGATGCCCTGGTAGCGCAGCGGCATGAGCATGGTCAGCGAGATGGACTGAAAGCTTGCGAAGAAGATCACGCACCAGCACAGCACCGCCACCCGGTTGCCGAACAGGCTCATGGGCAGCAGCGGCTCATGGCAGCGGCGCTCGTGGGCGACGAACACCAGCAGCCCGAGCAGCGCGCAAGCCATCAGCAGCAGCACCGGCTGCGACAGCCAGGCGTGCCCCTGGCCCACCAGGGTGATGCCCAGCAGCAAGCTGCCCAGGCCGATGATCATCAGTACCGCGCCGAGGTAATCCACCTGCGCCTGGCGCCGGCTCACCACCAGCCCGTCCAGTGCCCGGTGGATCACCCACAGCGCCACCAGCCCCAGCGGCAGGTTGATCCAGAACACCCAGCGCCACGACAGGTACTCGGTCAGCCAGCCACCCAGTACCGGCCCGGCGACACTGGCCAGGGCATACATGCTGCTGAAATAGCCCTGATAGCGGCCGCGTTCGCGCGGTGGCACGAAGTCGCCGATGATCGCCTGGCTGACCGACACCATGCCGCCGGCACCGATGCCCTGCAGCACCCGCGCCAGCACCAGTTGCGGCATGTCCTGGGCCAGGGCGCAGGCCACCGAGGCCAGGGTGAACAGCGCAGTGCCGGTGAGGATCATGCGCCGGCGCCCGTACAGGTCGCCCAGCTTGCCGTAGATCGGCACGGCGATGGTCATGGCCACCATGTAGCCGGATATGACCCAGGCCAGCAGGCCGACATCGTTGAATTGGGCAGAGATGGCCGGCATCGACACGGCGACGATGGTCTGGTCGAGGGCGCCGAGGAAGATCGCCAGCATCAGGGCGGTCAGGACGCTGCGCAGGACGGTGGGGGGCAGGGCGGCGGTCACGGGGTACCTTCTTTGTGGTGATCGCGGGGCAAGTCGAAGCGCCGTTTAACAGGGGGCCTTTAGGAGCCGTACAGCCAGCACAAGACTTTGGCTTGCGGGCGTGGTCAAGCCCTGCGATCAACTGGTTTGCAATGGGCGGATTGTAACCTGAGTTAGGTAGCTTCCTATGTACTATGTGCATCGCCTATGCAAGATCGGCATTAGCACATTCACCATTAGCTGCATGGCCGCGTGATATCGTGCGAAGGCTGCAGAGGCTGAAACCCGTGGTCTGCACCAGCTTGGTGCAACAATTTGCCGCAGGGTTTCGGGTCGCTGTATGTCCACACCTTTTATTCCTCTACCTGCATGTCGAGCATGACCGCCCTGATGGCGACGGTTGTAACACTCAGGTGGACCCGATACAGGGGTCGGTTGTCAGCCGTTCAACATTTCTTATTACAAGCGGAGTGATCATGCCCAAGGCTTCCCACCACGATCTTCGTTTTGCCTTCCGCGAGCTGCTTGCCTCAGGTTCGTGCTATCACACCGCGTCGGTGTTCGACCCCATGTCCGCGCGCATCGCCTCGGACCTGGGCTTTGAAGTCGGTATTCTCGGCGGCTCAGTCGCCTCGTTGCAGGTGCTGGCCGCCCCCGACTTTGCGCTGATCACCCTCAGCGAGTTCGTCGAGCAGGCCACCCGCATCGGCCGCGTTGCCCAACTGCCGGTGCTGGCCGATGCCGACCATGGCTACGGCAACGCGCTGAACGTGATGCGCACTGTGATCGAGCTGGAGCGCGCCGGCGTGGCTGCGCTGACCATCGAAGATACCCTGCTGCCGGCCCAGTTCGGCCGCAAGTCCACCGACCTGATTTCGGTTGAAGAAGGCGTGGGCAAGATCCGCGCGGCGCTCGAAGCCCGGGTCGACTCGGCCCTGGCGATCATCGCCCGGACCAACGCCGGGGTGCTGAGCACCGAAGAGATCATCGTGCGCACCCAGAGCTACCAGAAGGCCGGTGCCGATGGTATCTGCATGGTGGGGGTGAAGGACTTCGAGCAGTTGGAGCAGATAGCCGAACACCTGAGCGTGCCGTTGATGCTGGTCACCTACGCCAACCCCAACCTGCGCGATGACGAGCGCCTGGCGCGCCTGGGCGTGCGCATCGTGGTCGATGGCCACGCTGCGTATTTTGCCGCGATCAAGGCCACCTACGACTGCCTGCGCCTGCAGCGCGGCCAGCAGAACAAGTCGGAAAACCTCAGCGCTACCGAGCTCTCGCATACCTACACCCAACCGGAGGATTACATCCGCTGGGCCAAGGAATACATGAGCGTCGAGGAGTAACCGCGCAGGTTACCTGACGGCGCTCAAGGTGGCAGTGTGGGGCACGCAGTGCTCCTGCGCGCAACTGGCGGCGCTGTTGGGTTGGCTGCGAAGCAGTTCGACCCGCCAGCAGGCCGAGCCATACAGGCCGGCGACGGCGACAAGGGCGAAGACAAGGGCGCAACGCCTGGACTTGATGCTCATGGTACGGACCTCCTGTTGCTGCAACAGGTGATACGTTCAAGCATAGGCCCGCCTGGCAGAACTGCACGGCCATCATCGCCGGCAAGCCGGCTCCTACAGGCGACCGCATTCCTTTGTAGGAGCCGGCTTGCCGGCGATAGGGCCCTCAGCTACACCAGCAACCCCCGATCCCACTCCGGCTCCCCGGCGAACCGCTCTGCAAGAAAGTCCACCATGCTGCGCAAGGTCGCCGGCATATGTTTGCGCGAGGTGTAAACGGCGTTCAGCATCAGCTCCCTGGGCTTGGCTTCAGGCAGCAGGCGCACCAGATCACCGTCGCGAATGGCCACCGCCGCCTGGTAGCTGGGCAGCATGGCGATACCTACCCCGGCCAGCGCCGCTTTTTGCAAAGTCAGGGCCTCGTTGGCGCTGAGGTTGCCCTGCACCGGCACCGCCAGCTCGTCCCCATTCACTTCGAAGTGCCACAGGCTGTGGCCGAAGTAGGCGTGGGTCAGGCAGTTGTGCAGGCTCAGTTCTTCTACCCGTTGCGGCGTGCCATGTTCATTCAGGTAGGCGGGGCTTGCGCAGATCACCGAGCGGCATACGCACAGGCGCCGGGCGATCAGGTTGGGGTCGACGTCGTTGCTGGTGCGGATGGCCAGGTCGATGCGCTCGTCCACCAGGTTGACGGTGCGGTCGAGCATCTGTAGCTCCACCTTCACCCCCGGGTAGCGCTTCACATAAGCGGCCAGTGCATCCACTAACTGAGCCTGGCCAAACGAGGTGCTGACGCTGATGCGCAGTTCGCCGCGCGGGGCGTCGTCGGGTTGGCGCACGGCCTCCTGCAGGTCGCCGGCCAGCTCCAGCATCTGCCGGCAGCGCGGTAGCGTCTCACTGCCTGCGGCGGTAAGGCTGAGCTTGCGCGTGGTGCGTTGCATCAGGCGCGCACCCACCCACTCTTCAAGCTCCGCCAGGTAGCGTGAGACCACGGGCCTGGAAAGCTCCAGATGATCCGCGGCGGCAGACTGGCTGCCCAGGTCGACGACGGTGACGAACACGCGCATGGCGTTGAGACGGTCCATGATTTGCCCGATTTCAGAAACAAACTATGTTGAAGCATCGCATTTTTTGTATCGGATCGGGCAACTAAGCTGTGCCGTATCTTCCTTCATCGCAGGATTCACCGATGTCCTTGTTCACGCCCTTGCGCAGCCTGTTGCTGGCCTGCGTCACCCTGGCAGGCCCGGCACTGGCCGCCGAACCCCTGGCCCTCGATGTGTACAACCCGGGCGATGCAGCCATTTTCCCGGTCAGCTCGGTGATCGTCAGCGGCAAGCATGATGCCATCCTGATCGATGCCCAGTTCGGCAAGGCCCAGGCTGCGCAGGTGGTCGAGCGCCTGCGGGCCTCGGGTAAGCAACTGACTACCATCTACATCAGCCATGGCGACCCGGATTACTACTTCGGGCTCGACACCCTGACCCAGGCGTTCCCCAAGGCCCGGATAGTGGCCTCGGCCGCCACCGTTGCGCACATTCGCAAGACCATGGACGCCAAGCTCGCCTATTGGGGCCCGCGGATGGGCGCTGACAAACCAGCCAAACTGGTGCTGCCGCAGGTGCTTGAAGGTAGCCGCCTGAAGCTGGAAGGCCAGGCCCTTGAAGTGATCGGCCTGGACGGCCCGCAGCCAGACCGCAGTTTTGTGTGGGTTCCATCGATCAAGGCGGTGGTCGGTGGCGTGGTGGTGTCCGAGCATATCCACGTGTGGATGGCCGACACCCAAAGCGCCAAGTCCCATGCCGATTGGCTGGGCACGCTGGAGCGTATCGAGCACCTGGCCCCGCGTACGGTGATCCCTGGGCACTACCTGGGCGACAGCAGCCGCTCGTTGCAGGCGGTGCGTTTTACCGCAGGCTACATTCGTGATTTCGATGCCGAAGCCGCCAAGGCCAGCAATGCTGCTGCGCTGGTGCAGGCGATGAAGCAGCGCTACCCCAACCTTGCCGATGAAAGCTCGCTGGAACTGGGAGCCAAGGTCGCCAAGGGCGAAATGAAGTGGTAACCCCTTTAACCTGACTGGAGTGTTTTCCATGAGCAAGATCGCAATCGTCGGCGCCACCGGGCGTGCCGGCAGCCAACTGCTGGAAGAGGCCCTGCGCCGTGGCCACAGCGTGGTCGCCATTGCCCGCGATCCCGCGCCACTGCAAGGGCGTGAAGGCGTGACTGTCAAAGCCCTGGACGCCAAGGACAGCGCCGCCCTGCAAGCTGCCGTGGCAGGCGTTGATGCGGTGCTGAGCGCTGCGCATTTTTCCACCCTTGCACCGCAGGCGATCATCGAGCCGGTCAAACGCGCCGGGGTGAAACGCCTGCTGGTGGTGGGCGGAGCGGGCAGCCTGCTGTTGCCGTCGGGCCACCGGGTGATCGACAGCCCGGACTTCCCCGAGGCCTACAAGGCCGAGGCTAGCGCGGGGGTGAAGTTTCTCGAGGCGTTGCGCCAGGAGCCGACCCTGGATTGGACCTTCCTGTCGCCGTCGGCGGAGTTCGTCGAAGGTGAGCGCAGCGGGCGCTACACCTTGGGCAAGGACCACCTGTTGATCGGTGCCGACGGCAAGAGCTGGATCACCTTTGCCGACTATGCCATCGCCATGCTCGACGAGCTGGAAAAGCCGGCGCATTCGCGGGCGCGGTTCACCGTGGGCTACTGAGGCATCAGCAATCCACTGTAGGAGCCGGCTTGCCGGCGATAGGGCCAGTGGCCATGGCGCACATTTTCGCTGCCAGGCCCGGCCTCATCGCCGGCAAGCCGGCTCCTACAGGGCCTGGTCTTGCAGCCAGTCCAGCAACTCCCCGAGGCCCGCCGGCATGGCCTTGCCCGGGCTCACCAGGTAATAGCCTTTGCCGGTCATTACCTTCAGCCGGAACGGCATGCACAAGCGGCCACTGCGCAGGTCATCGCCGATCAGCGCCCAGTCGCCGATGGCCACGCCGGTACCTTGGGAGGCCATGGCCATGGCCATGTCCAGAGTCTCGAAATGCTGCCTCGGCCCCTGGGGCTCGAAGCCGGCCCCCGCTGCCTGCAACCACAAACGCCAATCATGCTCGTCGCGGGATGGGTGCAGCAGCATGTGCCGCGCCAGGTCCTGCAACTGCTGCAGGGGCAGTTTGCCTGCAAGCAGGGAAGGGGCGCACACCGGGGTCAGTTGCTCGTCGAACAGCTTGCGCACCTGCAAGCCATGGTTGGGCGCGGCGCCATACACCACTGCGGCATCGAAGCCTTCATGGCGAAAATCCACCCCGTGCTGCACCGTGGTGGTCAGCTCCACCGGTATGTCCGGGCGCAGCGCCTGCCACTCCATCAACCGCGGCAACAGCCAGCGCATCACGCAGGTGGGGGCCTTGAGCTGCAAGGCGGCGCTGCGCCCGCCCACTTCGCGCACGCCCTGTTCGATCAGGGCGAACACCTGCTGCACCCGCGGCAGCCAATCCTGGCCTTCGCGGGTAAGCGCAAGCCCCCGCGCCTGACGCAGGAACAGCGGGTAGCCCAGGTGTTCCTCAAGCCCTGCAATCTGCCGGCTGACGGCGCCTTGGGTGATATGCAGCTGCTGGGCTGCCCGGGTGAAGTTGCAATGCCGGGCGGTGACCAGGAAGGTGTGCAGGGCGGGCAAGGGCGGCAGGCGGTTCATTGGGATTAAGCCATGACGTGAGGACATGCCTAGTATGTGTTTTTTTGCATTGTGGCAACAGCGGCCAATTGGTTCCATGAAGCCTGATTTCAACAAGAATCGGGTACTCGATAAATGGCAACCTGTGGCGAAATGCTGGTCAAACTCCTCGAAGGCTATGGCGTTGACCATGTCTTCGGCATTCCTGGTGTGCATACCGTCGAGCTGTACCGAGGCCTGGCGGCCTCGAGCATCCGCCACGTCACGCCGCGCCACGAGCAAGGCGCCGGGTTCATGGCCGACGGCTATTCGCGTACCCGTGGCAAGCCGGGGGTGTGCTTCATCATCACCGGCCCCGGTATGACCAACATCACCACCGCCATGGGCCAGGCCTATGCCGACTCGATACCCATGCTGGTGATCTCCAGCGTGCAGTCGCGCAGCGCGCTTGGTGGCGGGCGCGGCAAGCTGCACGAGTTGCCCAACCAGGCGGGCCTTGTGGCCGGTGTGGCGGCGTTCTCGCAGACGCTGATGAGCGCCGACGACCTGCCCCAGGTACTGGCCCGGGCCTTTGCTGTGTTCGAGGCTGCCCGCCCGCGGCCGGTGCATATCGAGATCCCGCTGGATGTGCTGGTGGAGCCTGCCGATCACCTGCTGCCAGGCCGCCCGGTGCGTACCTTGCGTGCAGGTGCTGCGCCTGCTGCGGTGCGGCAGATGGCCGAGCGCCTTGCAGCTGCGCGCCGGCCGTTGATTCTGGCAGGCGGCGGTGCGCTGGCCGCCGGTGAACCGCTGGCCGCCCTGGCCGAGCACCTGCAGGCGCCGGTGGCACTGACCATCAACGCCAAAGGCCTGCTGCCGGCCAGCCACCCGCTACAGATCGGCTCCACCCAGACCCTGCCCGCCACCCGCGCGCTGGTGGCCGAGGCCGACGTGGTGCTGGCCATTGGTACCGAGCTTGCCGAGACCGACTACGACGTGACTTTCAAGGGTGGTTTCGAGATCCCCGGCAGCTTGCTGCGCATCGACATCGACCCCGACCAGACCGTGCGCAATTACCTGCCGGAGCTGGCCCTGGTGGCCGATGCCGAAACGGCGGCTGATGCCTTGCTCAAGGCCTTGCAGGCACTGCCTGCGCCGGCCCGTGATGCCGGCTGGGGCAGTGCCCGCGCAGCCCGCTTGCGTGAGGACAACGCCGTCACCTGGGATGCCCCCACCTTGAGCCAGACCCAACTGCTGACCAGCATTTTACAAACGCTGCCAGATGCCATCCTCGTAGGTGATTCGACCCAGCCGGTGTATACCGGCAACCTGACCCTGGACATGGCCCGCCCGCGCCGCTGGTTCAATGCCTCCACCGGCTACGGCACCTTGGGCTATGCCTTGCCGGCGGCCATGGGCGCCTGGCTGGGCAGCGCCACTGCTGCGGCCGAGCGTGCCCCGGCGGTGTGCCTGATCGG